>JAEUIU010000040.1 GCA_016795065.1 Phycisphaerae bacterium | reverse complement strand
ACCTTTCGCTTGCAGGCCTCGACGTAGATGCGCTTCCAACCCTCGCGCATCGCGAAGAAGGTGCCGTACATGTTCACGATGAGCATGCCGTCGGCCACCGCCAGCGAGCCGCGCGAGCCATGGTTCTCGATCACGCGGGCGAAGGCGATGTCCTCCAACAAGTCGTCCTTGACGGCGGCATGTCCGCCGACCGCGTCGTAGATCGCCCGATTGAACAGAAGAAACTGCCCGTTGGCGAAGGGACGCCGGTCGCTCTCGCGATTGACCTTGTCGATCGGATAGAGACGCAGAAGTCCCATGACCGCCGTCGGCTGGACCAGCCGCTCGTACCAGGTGTTGGCGGTGAGGGTCGGGAGGAGCGAGACCAGGCCCCGCTTCTGATGAAGCATCAAAAGCATGGCGGCGCGAACCACCGTCGGATCGAACTCGACATCGGCATCGGTGAAGAGGACGTACTCGCCATCGACGAGCTCCGCACCCACGCGGGCGACGTTGCACTTCCCCGCCCAGCCTTCGGGGCAGGAAGCATTCTCGTGGACGCGCACCCGGGGGTCGCGAGCCTCGAAGGGACGCAGCAACTCGCGGGTCCGGTCGGTGCAGCGGTCCAGAACGAAGAGGACGTCGAAGTTGGGATAGTCACTGGCCAGGAGGGTCCGGGCACAGGTCTCGATGACCCGCTGCTCGTTGTGGGCGGGCACGATGATCGAAAGCTTCGGCCACGTCGACGGCGGCGGCAGGCGAAGGCCGTCGCGGGCCCGCGGCACCTTGGGCAGAAGCACCGTCATCGTGAAGAGGACGAGCCCCCAATAGGAGGCCGCAAGCGAGGCAAGAAGGATGGCGATGATCGCGCCGACCGTCATTCGGACAGTCTACTGGCTTGGCCAAACTCCCGGAGGAGTACAGCTGGCGAGCCGATATCGATGATCGTCACGCGCCCGAATCGCTCGCACGCCGGCGCGAGGCGCATCGCCGGGCGCGGCGCGACGGTCACCCCGGTTGCGGTTGCCCGAACCGATTCGCCGAGCGGTTCGCCCCGGTCGTTGTCAACGCCCGAGGGAAGGTCAACGGCGACGATCGGAAGGCCACTCGCGTTCATGGCCTGAATCGCCTCGAGCTCAGGACCCGCGGGCGGACGGTCGAGTCCGGTGCCGAAGATCGCATCGACCAGAAGCGCCGTATCGCCGGCCCGCTCAGGCCAAGCCCGAAACGGGATGCCCATGCGCCGGCAGGTCTCGGCGTTGGTGAACGCATCGCTGCCCGGCCGCGAGGGGCGCACCGCTATCAGTTCGACGGCAAACCCCCGGTTGGCGAGGTGTCTCGCCATCGCATAGCCATCGCCGCCGTTGTTCCCCGATCCACAGACGATCCCGATCGTGCCGCTCTCGCCTCTGGTCATGGATGCGACGAGGTCGGCCAATCCGCGGGCGGCATTCTCCATGAGCACGATGCCCGGAATACCAAACCGCTGCTGCGCGGCCTCGTCCAACGCCCGCGCGGCGGCGCGGGTGAGTTCCAGCGGCTCCCGACTCGACTGGGGCATGGTTCGAGCAGCGTACGCGACAGCCGTCGTCGAACCGTCAGTGTCAATCGCTCCCGTGCCACTTGGCGCTCCCCCGTGATCGATCATGCCCGTATGATCCGCCCTCCCCCGCGTCCGGCCCAATCCCGTGTGGCCGCTCCTCCCGGCTGATGTACCAGATCCTCCTCGTCATTCGCTTTCTGACCACCCGGATCATGCCGATCATCGCGGTGCTCGCGGTGGCGTTGTGCGTGACGCTGGTCATCGTGGTGGTCAGCGTGATGACCGGTTTCCTCGACATGCTTCGCGACTCGGGGAAGCGACTGGTCGGCGACGTGATCGTGCACATGCCGGTCGTCGGGTTTCCCTATTACCGTGAGCTGATCGCCGACATCGAGGCCCTCGACGAGGCCGAAGCGGCGACACCGGTCATCGAGAACTACGGGCTTCTTCAGATGCCCTATGGCCCAGGCGGTGCCGGCACGACCGAGCAGGTGCAAGTGTGGGCGATCGAGCCTGAGTCGCTTGCGAAGGTGCTTGACTATCACCGGCTGATCTATTGGAAGGCGCCGACGGAGAGCGAAGCGGCGGTGCTCGCCCAAGACGACCCGCGGCTTGACCCAGGCTACGACCGGTGGCCCGCGGCGATGGCGATGCAACGGGGAGGATCCGAAAAGCCAGGGGCGATCCTGGGCATTGAGATTTCCCCTTTCAACCACCGCGAGCGCGACGGCTCCTACCGAACCCACGACCACTCCCGCTCGGCTCAGGACCGGGCCCACTGGATGCCCCAATACGAGGTGCGGCTCACGGTCGTCCCGAACAGTTCGACCGGCGCTGCCGACAAAGAAGTGCGGGCCCAACTGGACATCGTGAACGAGTTCCAGACCGGCGTCTTCCAGATCGACTCCCACCGGATCTTCATCCCGCTGGGCTTCGGCCAGGAACTCTTCGGCATGGACGAAGCGCCGCGCTATTCACTCAACGAGGTTGGTCCCGACGGTTCGCCCAAGCGGATCGGATCGGTGCCGAGCCGGGTCACGACGATCCTGGTGAAGGGCGCACCGGGAGTCTCGCCGGAGGACCTGCGGAACGCCGTGAAAGCAGCGTTCCTGCGGTTCGAGAGCCTGAAGGCGGATGACCCCGAGGCCGCCCGCATGCCACGTGGCGTCGAGATCCTGACGTGGGAAGAGCGCATGCGTGACCTGATCGGCCCTGTCGAGAAGGAGCGCGGCCTGATGCAGATCCTCTTCTCGCTGGTCTACATCGTTTGCGCGGGTCTCGTCCTGGCGATCTTCTGGTCGATCGTGCACGAGAAGACCCGGGACATCGGCGTCCTTCGTTCGGTCGGCGCCTCCCGCAGCGGCATCCTCGCGATCTTTCTCGCCTATGGGCTTTCGGTCGGCGTGGTCGGCTCCGTGGTGGGGTTCGGTCTCGCGTCCCTGATCATTCATTACATCAACGAGATCCACACCGCGATCGGGCAGCCCGCGCCGCTCCTTCTTTGGGCGAGCGTCTTCGTTCTCTGCGGCGGCGCGGTGATCGGTGCAATCCTCTCGATCCTGCGCGACTCGGCCCTCTTCACCCTGCTCTGGTCGGTCATCGCGATCATCCTTGCGGGTGTCGCCGTCCTCCTCATGCTCCACAAGGGCGTCCTCATCTGGGACCCGAGCGTCTACTACTTCAGCCGCATCCCCAACCACGTCGACATGACCAACGCCCTTTCGACGATGGGCTTTGCGGTGCTCTTCAGCGTCATCGGGGCCGCGGTGCCGGCCGCCCGCGCCGCCGACACCGATCCCGTGCGCAGCCTGCGCTACGAATAGCCCCGACGAATTCCAGTCCAGCGATTGCATGTCCAGTTCGACGCCCATCCTCGTCGCCAACCGCCTGAGCAAGACCTATCACATGGGTCGCGTCACGGTGCCGGTGCTGCGCGAGGCGTCGATCGAGGTCGAACGTGGCGAGTGGGTCGCCGTGGTCGGCCTCTCCGGTTCGGGGAAGAGCACGCTGCTCCACTTGTTAGGTGGACTCGACCGGCCGGATCGCCAGCCGGGCCGGACCGCGCCAAACCAGCGCGGAGGCACGATTCACTTCGAGTCGACCTGCGTCACCGATCTCGGGGCGGCGGGGCTCAATCGCTATCGGGCGCACTCGGTGGGCTTCGTCTTTCAGTTTTATCATTTGCTTCCTGAGCTGACGGTCCTCGAGAACGCGATGCTCCCCGCCATGACCGGGCGCACCCCGCTGGCGTGGCTGAACGCCGACGCCTCACGAGCGAAGGCCAAGCGGCTGCTCGATCGGTTCGGGCTCGGCCATCGCCTCAAGCACCGGCCGAACGAACTCTCCGGCGGCGAGCGTCAGCGGACCGCCATCGCCAGGGCCCTGGTCAACGGACCGAAGGTGCTGCTGGCCGACGAGCCGACGGGAAACCTCGACGCGAAGACCGGCGGCGAGATCCTTGAGGTGATCCGCGAGCTGCACGGCGAGGGCCTGACCATATTGATGGTGACCCACGACAGCTCGATCGCCTCGATGGCCGATCGCGTGGTGCGCATCGCCGACGGGCGGATCGTCGCCGAGTGATGCCGATTCGGTAGGCCGCCAGAAGGAGTGTGCGCCTGGAGGGCGCTACGGACTGCTCAAATTGGAAAACGCGGCGACGGCCCGCGTCGTCAACACTCTCAACTCCACTCGCCCAACAGCGTTGCCAGATCAGGCGCGTTCACCTTGCCGTCACCGTTGAGGTCGGCCGGGCAGCAGATCGCGTTGCTGCACGGCTCCTCGCCCCAAGCGCCGAGCAGAATGGCCAAATCTTGTGCCCCGACGACCCCGTCGAAGTTGAGGTCGGCTTCGACCACCGGAATCGAATCGACCACGAGCTTGACGGCTTGCGGCGTATAGACGACGTGGAAGAACGCGTTGCCTAACGGGTACTCGATGCAGCCGAAGGTGCCGGAGATGTTCGTCGCGGTCAGAATCGTGAACTCCTGGCCCGGCATCGGGATGAACGGATCCACCAGTCGAATCTGGAGAGCGCCGCCCAGCGTGACCATACCGGTGACCGACAGGACGTCGTTGCCGCCGGCGCCGAGGTCGACGATGAGGCCGCCGTCGAGCGTCTGACCATAGTTTCCGTGGACCGAAAGCGAACCGACGGCGCTCCCGTCGCTTCCCGAAGCGGAGGTCGAGCCACCCTCGATCCACGCGTTGCCGTTCAGCATGCCGTCACCGGTGAGTAGCCCGCCTGTCTGCGTGTACGTCCCGGTGACCGTGAGCCCCCCATCGGCCTTGGTCATGCCCGACGTCTGGAGCAGCGAGCCTATCCGCACCAGGCTGCAGTTGGGCCCGGACTCGACGATGCCGTCGTTGGTGAAAGCGCCGCCCTCCACGCGGAACTCGCCTGTGCTTGCCGCGAGGACGTGTCCGTGATTCGCGAGACCGATGCTTGCACTCGGAGTCTTTACCAGCAGCGGCTGGGCGTGTGTGGAGACGATCTTGCCGTAGTTCGCGATAGCAATCTGGGAGTTGCCGATGGATCCGGAGCCTTCGATCGTATGGTCACTGCCATGGATGAGGGTCATGACCCCAGCGGCCGAGCTGATGCGGTTGTTTGGGTTGTCGGACATCCTGAAGACGCCCATCCCGTCGATCGTCACCGTGCCATCGTCGCCTGGCTCAAGTGCGAGTCTCGTGTCGCTTCCCATCGAGAGCATCAGCAGATCATGGTGGTTGGTGAGGTGCGAACGAACGCGAAGCTCGGCTCCATTCGCAATCAATCCATTTGCATCAAACGTGAGTGAATCGAACCGAGAGACGGTATTCGTATCTTGGACAACCACCAGCGGATTATCCTCGCCGTCGGTGAGCCCGGCGATCGTGCCGCCCGTGATCGTGCTGCCCGTGATGAACACCGTGCCGTATTCCCCGGCGTAGATGGTGCCCTCGTTCACGAGATTCGAGCGGTAGATCTCGAGGATGCCGCCCTGCTCCGCCGTGATCGTGCCTGTGTTGAGTGAGGCCGGCGCATCGACGGTATCGATCACGAGACTGGCGTCGGCGAAGATCGATCCGTGATTGACAAGGATCGTGTCACCCACACCGACGGCGCCTCCGCCGCGGATGACGTGATTCGGTCCGTTGACCAGCGTGCTCGTTCCACCCGAGCTGTGAATCCGATTGTTCAGTTCGGCGCCCGCAAGGATCCATTGGCCTCCGCCTTCAACCGTGACCACATCGCTGGTCAGGAGAATCTCGCAGGGGGTCGACTCTCCTTCAAGCCACCAATTGCCGTCATGAATGATCGTCCCAGAGAGATAGAAGTCGGCACCCTCGACCTGGCGAACCGTTCCGTCGATGGAGAGATCGACAAGGGTCGGCGGATAGACCGATCCGTGGATCTCGCCGGTCGCGTCGGTCTCGATCCGACCTCCGGAGATAGTGGAGGTCTGGAGTGTCAGGTCGCCTTGTTCCTCGGCGCGGATGACGCCATCGGTGTTGTCAAGCGGCGTGCCGACAATGAGAAGCGGCGCTCCCGCGCGGGCCAGGATCGTGCCGCTGTTGGTTGAGGCCGGCGTCGCCACGGCATCCACGGTGAGTCCCGCCGACTGGGTTGCCTCGATGAGTCCCAGGTTGTGAAGGACCAATCCGCCGGCTCCGATCTGAGCGGCGCCGCTCACGGTGTGAAGAGGACCGTTCACGAACGTACGCCCGACGACGGATGTGATGATCTTGTTCGTATCTGAGTTGGAGCAGAGGAGCTTGCCAGGTCCGTCGAAGACGACGACATCGCTGCCGATGCGCACCTCCGTTCCAGCGTTGATCGCCTCAAGGGACCAGATGCCCTCGTTGACGATGGTCCCTACCACGGCGCTATCGGCGTTGTTCGGCTGCGTGAAGGTGCCCTTGAGCGTGATGCCGTCAAAGGTCGTGGCCTCAAAGGTCCCTTCGGCGCTGCCGCCCGGCTGGACCTCGATGGTTCCGCCGTGGATCACCGACGATCGGAAGAGAACGGTTCCCTGAGGCGTGGCCAGAATGGTGCCGTCCGTGTTGTCGATTTCGCTTGAGAGAATGGTCAGCTTGCTGCTCTGGTACGCGGCCAGGGTGCCACGATTGACCGACATCGGCGCAGGCGCGAGGTCAAGGACAAGTCCATCGAGCCCACCGCCACCCACGATGGCCTCATTGACGAGTACGAGGCTGTTCACACCAACCTGGCCGGAGCCCTCAATGATGCCGCCGGTGAGCGTGAGCTGCCTCGTACCCCCAACGCCGAGAATGCGGCTCGCGGAACCGCTCATGACGATCGCACCACCGCCGGAGATGATCGCATCACCGCTCAGGCGAATGTCCGTCGACGCGCCCGTCGACGTCACAAACCACGTCCCGTTCCTCTCAACGTTTCCAATCGTGACATCGATGTTGTTCTCCTGGGCAAGGTAGACGCCTTGCCCGATCGAAAGCCACGAGAGCGTCGGCGACACGTTGACGTAGACGTTGTACTGCCCAAAGCGCGGGGGCGGTGGAAACACCGCCTCGTTAGCCCCGCCGAGGCCCGGAACGCCGTTCGACCAGTTCGCGGCAACATTCCAGTTGCCGTCCCACGCGACCCACGTCGACGACTGCGCAAACACCGAGGGCGCGGCGGACAGCAAACTCACGCCGCACAAGGCGACGGTAGAACGTAGGAAGAGGGACATCAGAGATCTCCGACAAGGAGCGACCGGACGTCAGAAACGTCGGCGCCTCACAGTGCCGAGGCCGTGGCCAGTCGGCGTGACCGAACGCATCGGCCAACCGAAGCCGACCAAACCATGCGTCGTCGGCAAGACCAACGTACCGCGCGCAGGCTCGCAATCCCAAACACAGACGCAAGCGCCACCAAGACTTGGGGTAGTCCCCGCAATTCGGAAGGGAGGTCGGCGAACAGAGGGTTGATTCGTGCCAAGCTTGGCCATGGCGCCACTCGGTTTGCGAAGAGAGCTCCGTGATGCACAAGTGACCACCCAATCAGGCTGGCCACTCAGATTCGCGGGTTCTCTATGAGACGACCAGGTGCCAAAGTGAGGCCCGACCCTGCGAGCCCTCGCACCTCGAACGGTGCCCTTCTCATCCCTTCACAAGCTTGAAGCTGACCTCGTACCGATAGAAAGTGATTGACGGAACCGCACTGATCGCCCATCGGAGCTTCTGATCATCAGTGAGCGCGATGATGACTCCCTCCACCGTCTGGCCCGGCTCGGCGATCTGGTCCTTGACGAAGCCCATGTATCGGAGGATCTGGCCAACGACTGCGTCACTCGCCCTTCCTCGCTTCAGCTCTACAACCAGTAGCCTTTGTCGGTCCTTGCTCACGGCGAGGATGTCGATCGGCCCGGCGTCGGTCGCGTACTGCTGTCCCACCAACTCTCCGTCTTCTTCGAAAATGGAGAACTCCCTGTTGAGGTCGGTCTGCTTCCAGTTCTGAACGAGGAAATCCTCGAGGTGCTTCTCCATTGCGAACGCGACCGGATCTTCAACGTCTATCGCTCCGACTGCCACCACCTGAACGGTCGGACAAGAAACCGACACACTTCCGCCCAGAAGGCGTTCGATCTCCTCTCCGTGGCGCGAAATCCACACGACTGTCCCCGTCGCCGCGGTCGAACCCCGAAGTGACTCGCTCATGGCAAGCCGATCGATGGACCGGTCAAGCCATCGCACGCTCCGCCTATGGGGAAGAGACTGACCCTTCGCAAAGAAGTAGTCACTGGTCACCTCGCCGACACGGTACTTCCCGCAGCCATCAGGCGACAGAACGATGTCTCCGATTTGCATCCCCTTGGAAGCGGTCCACAGTGCCCCGCAGGCAAGCCCAGCTCCGATCTTCGATTTCCCAGGGTTCGCCGCGAGTATGACCGGAATGAAGCGCCGGTTGAAGTCTCGCCAGTTGTCTGGCAGCTTGCCAGTCAGATCCTCGTCGACGTCGTAGTCGGTTCCGAGAAAGCCCCCGGCGACACACTGGTCGAGATGGTACCCCTTCTTGCCGAGCATGACGCGATAGTAGTTTTTCATAGGGACCCCGTTGCGATCGGTCACTCAGGAGCTCGCATTGCCCATTCATCCATCGCTCGGAACGAACGCACTTTGATGAAGTCGCGTTCCGAGCTGGGCAACGACAGCCGTCAACGGTGGCGTTGAGGTGCGCGCCAGCATAGCAACGAGCAACTCCTCTCCACGTGCAACCCTGAACGCTCAAGCTCGCTTGGCTCGAGAGGATGTCAAGACACTTCTGCGTTGTCATCCCAAAGTCGGGTGACCCCGCATCACCGAGGCTCCTCTCAAACTCCAGTTCGAGATGCCTTGCTTTCGCCTCTTTCAACTGCAGGTTCCCCAGTCCCCGAGCAGCATCGCCAAGTCTGCACCGTCAACCGTTTTGTCGTCGTTCACGTCACAGTCAAACTGCCCCTGTCCTGCCGTTCCCCAAGCGCCAAGCATCGCCGCGAGATCGACGCCGTCGACGACGCCATTGCCAGTGACGTCGCCGAGGCACGGCGCTGGCACACATGCATCCAAGACGCCGTCGCTGTTCAAGTCGAGCGAAGGATTGGCCGCAATCTCGCAGTTGTCAGGAACACCATCCGAGTCGCAGTCGTTGCCTGGCTCGAGAAGATCGCAGGCGTCGCCCGTCCCATCCCCATTGCAATCGGCTTGGCCGGGATTTGCTGCTTCGTCGCAGTTGTCAATGTCGTCAGGAACTCCGTCGTCGTCCGAGTCAGTATCGACTATGACTACGGTCCCGAAACGACGAGCACCCATGAACTCGATTCGCCCTGCCGGGATGTCGAGGTGCGGGAACAACCCCCATTGGCGAACCCAGTGGGTGCCCGCCGCAACGGAATGCTCTTTGCCACCAGCAAGGTAGAGAATGTCGTGCGGGAGGTCGTGCGGGACGTCAAGCTGTCCAGTCAAATTGCAACCCCATGCGGTCACCGCTAGCGAGGCGTGAGCGAGCGAATGATCTTCCCCAGTGCCGATGCCCTGAAACACCAATGTCGACGAGGGAGGGCCAGCTTCACCGCATGGATCGTCACCCGATCCGATGACTTCGCCTGAATCAAGCAACGCGATCCAGTGGTTTGTGCCCACCGCGATCTCATGGACGTCGGTGGTGAATGGGTCCGATGGGAACTTCAACGGATCGCCCACGTGCAAGCCGCCGGTCGCATCAAGGGCGACCAATATGGAGTTCATGTGCTCGATCCGCTTCATCGGCGCCAGGCCATGTGGGAATGAGCACGGATAGGGCCCACCCCAGCACAGAAGATCGCCGCCTGCCGTAATCGCAACGGCCGCACGATCCCACATGGCGACGTCAATGAATGGCCCGAGTTCATTCGGAACGTCGAGCTGCCCCCACTCATCGCTGCCATAACACACAATCGTCCCGTCCTCTCTCAGGGCGAGGGTGTTCTTCACACCCCAAACGACCTTCGAACAACGACCGACATCTGTTGGTCCCGACTGATCCAGGGCGGGCGAATAGCCTACGAACTTCCCGTCCGTGCGCAACAAGCCAATGCTCACCGACTCCGCTGCGATCTGAGTGAAGGGCCCTTGGGACTGAAGCGCCAGCACTTCGGGAGGCACCGCACCCCATAGGACCAGACTACCGTCCGAACGGATTGCACACGAGAAGGCGTCAGCCGCAGCGACCGCAATGCAGTCGGACAGACCGGCCGGCGGGACCGTCGAACCAGCGACGTCAAGTCCCCAGCATGCCACCGTACCGTCGGCTCGAAGCGCAACGCAGTGAAAGTAGCCGAGCGCAACGTCGAGGCACGCGCCGAGGTTCGCCGGCGGCTCACATGCTCCATGTTCGCAGGCCCATCCATAGCCCCACTCTCGCAAGCTCCCATTTGCGCCAATGGCGGCACATCTGCCCGACACCATCGCGATCTTCGCCGAGGGACCAAGATCGTTGGGCACTTCGGGAAAACTCCCCCATCCGACCACTTGACCGGACTCGGTGAGCGCGAGTGTCCCAAATCGGCCGGCTACGACCTGCTTGAACGGAGCGAGTTCGAAGGGCACATTGCATTGGCCGCTGTCGTTGCTTCCCCAGCAAAGCACGCTGCCATCGCGTCTGATGCATGCGGCATGCAGCCCACCGATGGACACGGCCTTCGCATCAGCAACTGCCACATCGCCGAGAGCCGCACTCACCCCGGTTGGCCACACATCGAATTGCCCCCAACACAGCAGCTTTCCGTCTGTCGTCACCAGAGCTCCGGCCAAGGGCCCGACCTCCAGCGCCGAGTATTGCCATGTATCTGCGTCAGGATGCAGGATCTTCTCGCCGACCGCATACACGTCTCCTGCGGTTGCGGATTTCACAACAATGGCCATGGACATCACGACAGGTGACACACGCATCCTTAGTCTCCTCTGATAGATCATCGCCGCCTTTCCTGCGCCCGAATCGTCAGCACGCCCCCCAGTCGCCGAGCAGAACCGCCAGGTCCGCCCCGTCCACCGTGCCGTCGTTGGTGACGTCACAAATGAACTCCCCCTGCCCGGTGGTACCCCACGCCCCGAGCATCGCTGCGAGGTCGACGCCATCGACGAAGCCGTTGCCGGATACATCACCGACGCACGGTCGCGGAACGCACGCGTCTAGGACACCGTCGCCATTCATGTCGAGACTCGGGCTGGCGGCGATCTCACACGCGTCAGGCACTCCGTCCGAGTCGCAGTCGCTGCCCGGCTCGAGAAGATCGCAGGCGTCGCCCGTCCCATCCGCGTTGCAGTCAGTTTGGCCCGGATTCGGAAACGAGTCGCAGTTGTCAACGCCATCCAATATGCCGTCATCGTCCTGGTCTCTATCCAAGACCACAACCGTGCTGTTTTTGCTCGCTCCCAAGTACTCGACCGTTCCTTCGGGCAACACGAGGTGCGGAGCGGCCCCCCATTGCCGGATCCATCCGGTCCCAGCGGCGGCAGAATGGGCCCAACCGTTCGCCACGTCCTTGACTCCTGAAGGTAGGTCGCCCGGAACATCGCACTGACCGTAGTCGTTCGCGCCCCATGCCAAGACCTGCCCCGGCTCCTGTACCGCCAACGAGTGGTACTCGCCGGTCGAGATGTTCAGAATGGGCGGTCCCGGAGGCACAATCGTGCTGTAGGAACCGGGAGATTGCATGACGTCCCACAAGGCCACCGAGCCGTTCGCGAGCGCGGCGACCCCGTGAGTTAAACCAGCGGCAAAGTCCGTGACCCCCGAGAACGGCGAAACGTAAAACTGTTCTCCGCCAATTCCCCAGGCAATCAGAGCCCCGTTCGTCGTTCGTGCCAAGGTGAGGTAGTACGAATCCACTTGATTCAGTGCTGGAAGGTCGTCAGGATCCGGGCACACAGACCCAAACGTGCATCGCGCTTCGCCATTCTCAAGCAGAATCGCCCGGGGCGAAACATCGAGGATGTTGCCCTCAATCTCGGGGTCGAAGCAGACCCAGGAGGAGTTCCCCTCGAAGCAGGTCAGCGAACCGGTTTCGGACAGCGCAAGCAGCCTGTCCCCTCCCTGGTAATCCACCGCCAATTCCTTGCACGGTCCGATGTCCACCGGTAGCCACGATCCCGGGCCATCGCCAAAGCTGACAACCTCACCGTTCGCGCGAAGGAAGGCGATGATGTTCCCCTTTGCGGATATCGCGATCGCGCTGCCTGCAAGCCCGGCCTCCGCAGCGCCATGAGGGGCTTGTCCCCAAAGGACAACCGTGCCGTCGGATCGCAGAGCCGCTGAGAAGTATTGACCAGCCGCGACACTTACACAGCCTAACAGGCCTGGAGGCGGATTCGCTGCGGGCGATGGCGCTCCCCAGCAGGCGACGGTCCCGTCACTTCGCAAAGCGACAACGTGCGTTGGACCGAATGCGACATCACTGCAAGCGCCAAGATCCTGGGGTATCTGGAGCATGCTCTCAAGGAAGCTGCCCCAGAACACCAAGGTTCCGTCGGCCTGGATCGCCGCGCTTCCCGACAGGTTCGCCGCCGCTGCGATTCTCACGCAAGTTCCAAGCCACTCCGGCGGCGGCGCGGCTTGGCCCCAGGACACGACCGCGCCTGTCTCCGTGAGCGCAAGGTTGTGGTACCTCCCCGCAACGACCCGGGAACACGGGGCCAGGCCAGCGGGAACGTCGCACTGACCCGCGAAGTTCAAGCCCCAGCAGCGCACCGAGCCATCCGTATGCAGCAACACGCCGTGGGCACCGCCAAGGGACACTGCCTCCACGTCAACCCCATCCGCCGATGTCATGCCCCACGAGGCAGCCAGCCCAGAGAAGTCGAACCCACCCCACACGAGCAGCTCCCCAGTCTCGCGAATGAGCGCGGCGCAGGCGCCCTCATCACCAATTGCCATCGATGAATATCGCCACTCATCCGCATCGGGATGGACGATCCGATCGCCGACCACATACACATCGCCAGCGCTGACAGCTCGTCCTACAAAGAGGGAGATCACGAAAGCAGCTGATTGGAAGATTCGTTTCACTGGCAAGTCCCCCACCCTCCAAGCAGGATTGCGAGATCGCCAGCATCGACGGTCCCGCTTCCGTCGATGTCGGCCGAGGCAAATGAACCGACCGGACCCCAGAAGCCGAGGAGAACGGCGAGGTCGGCGCCGTTCACGAGATGGTCGCCGGTCAGGTCGCCTGGGCATTCGAGCCCCTCACATTCGTCCGGGACGCCGTTGTTGTTGATATCGCTGGCGGTGCCTGCACCGATGTCGCACGAGTCGGGCACGCCGTTCTTGTTGCAGTCCGGCGTGCCTGAGGCAATGTCGCACGAATCCGGAAGACCGTTGCCGTTGCAATCGAGTGCCCTACCGGACTTGACGTCGCATGCGTCCGGCACACCGTTGTCATCGCAATCTTCTTCCGTGCCGTTTGCGATTTCGCACGCGTCGAACTGGCCGTTTCCGTTGCAGTCCCCCTCGCCTGTCGCCCCGATGTCGCAAGAGTCGGGTACGCCGTTCGCGTTGCAGTCAACCGCGGCACCGGAGGCGATGTCGCAGGCGTCCCATGCACCGTTGGCGTTGCAGTCCGCGTCGGTTTCCTGGCAGGAGTCCGGGATGCCGTCGAGGTTGCAGTCCTCGGCGTAGCCTTCCGCGATCTCGCATTGGTCGAGGAGACCGTTCGCGTTGCAGTCGAGGTCCGTCGCCCTGTTGTAGCTCATCGATACCTTGACCCACGAGCCTGCGGGACACGAGTCGGCGTTCACTGCGATGGTCGGCTCGATGGAGATCGTCGCGTCGCCGCCGGCATCGACCAGCGTGTTGAAGGTGGACGCGAGAATGGTGAAGTCCTCGGGCCCGGTCTCGGTGCAGTCGGTGCCGTTGACGAAGGCCACGCCGATCGCTTCGTCGTTCAGCCGGACGATGGCGTATTCGCTCACCGATGAGAAGTCACCCATTGCCGAGAGAGAGAGCGTGACATGCGTCGCCGCGGCCGGAGCGTTCTGAACGGTCCACGACTGCGGCGAGCCGTAACCGAGCGGTCCGAGCTCGCTTGACTCTGCGCTGAACGGGGCCGACTTCTCGCAGGCGTCTGCGAGACCGTTGCCGTTGCAGTCCTCAACGACGCCTGAGGCGAACTGGCACGAGTCGGGAATCCAGTCACCATTGCAGTCGAGGGCGGTGCCGGCTTCGATCTCGGCGGAGTCGTCGAGGCCGTTGGCGTTGCAGTCGGTGAACTCGTCGATGAGGGCGAATGCTCTTGTTCCCGAGATTGCCATGTGCTTGACCGGGCCAGGAAGCGTCGCGGGCGGGAGCAGCGACGCGAGGCCGTTCCCCCAAATGTAAGGTGTGCCTGCTGCAGTGACCGCCCCCACCAACTCGCCGCCGACGCTTGAAACGACCTCCGAGCAACCCTGCAGGTCGGAAGGAGATGGCGAAGGAAGGGGAGGCCTGTCCATGCCCCAGCTCGTCACCGAACCGTCTTCACGCAGCGCGACCGCCATTGAAGCCGAATGCTCCACTTCTACGAGTTGCCCTTGCACCTCCGCCGGAACGGGGCAGATAGAGGAATCCAGCACGCCCCAGCAAATGGCATCGCCGTCACCAAGCACGGCCATCGCGCGCTCGGCTCCGAGCGAGACGTCAACGACACCGCTCAGCCCTCTCGGAACTTGCGTAACAACTTGCCCGAGGCCCCACGCAACGACCGTTCCGTCCTCCAAGAGGACGATTGCCGCGTTGGTGTGGACTGCGGCATCGACAATTGGCAGGAGGCCGGAGGGGGGAGCAAGAAGAGGCAAACCCACCTGTCCGCCCCAAACCCAGATCTTGTTCTGGATGTCGACGGCGAGAACGACGCCAGAGCCGGCCCTGACCAATCTCGTGGGTCCGAGACCTTCGGGGGTCCAGTAGGGAACGTTGCTTCCGAAAATCCCCCAACCGTGAACCAGTCCGTTGGCATCTCGTCCAACGACAAAGCCTCCTCCCGCTTCGATGTCATAAAGCGGTGGCAAGTCCTCTGGAGGCACTAGAAACACTGGCGTTGGAGATCCCCAGTGAATGAGCTTGAGGGGCGGCTCCGCTGCCGCGGTCCGAACCATCGCCACACAGCTCACAATCGATGCCGTCAGTTGCCTCGTTAGCATGCACTTGCCCCTGTTGCCGCACGCTACGGCTTCGTGCCGCACGGTTCAAGCTGGTGCCACGCAATCGATATCACCGACTGACGAGGGTGATTCCACTTGACGCGGCGAAGCGCGAGGCGACGAATGTCACATACCCCAGTGTGCCATCGAGCCGATGCACAATGACACTCGCGGACAGTTCGCGAGCTGGACCGCCAAGCGCCGAGCGCGATCGAGGAGTTGTGGGCGTCCCTGATGGAACCGCGGAGGCGAGCCCTCGCAAGTCGAACTCGCTCCGCCGGCGACGGTCCTCGTCGCACCAAGAGAGGCACCGACAGCTCTTCGACATGCCAGGTCTCTAGCCATCCCTATGCGCTCCCGGCGCCCTCTGTGCCCTGCATGGCCTGCTTCGACGACGACGCCCTCTCCCGGCGAAGCGGGGAAGGTGTCGGTGCTGCTGACTGAGGGGGCATCCCACTACGGACGCTTGGTGCGTGACCGCCCCCTCTGTCCGCTGCGCGGACATCTCCCCCGCTTTCGCGGGGGAGAGCAGATGGTCGAGTCTGTGCTGGCCCTGCGCCCTCTGCGGTGAAGTACCATTTCAGGCTCGCCAACGCCCCGGGCGCGACTCGAACGCGCGACCTGCCGCTTAGAAGGCGGCTGCTCTATCCAACTGAGCTACCGGGACCCTGACGGCGCGGGGCGGGAGCCGTCCGTGCCGCTGAGGGGAAGTGTAGCAACGGCCTCGGCGTTCCTTCGGCCTCGTGCGTCTCGGCTCGGGCGCCGTTGAATTCGCCGATCACTTGACCTCTGCGACGGCCCGCTTGCGGCCGATTTGGAGGACCTTGACGTCGGGGTCGACGGCGACCTCGCTTGGGTTGAAGGTTGCGACGAGCGTGAACGCCGCACTGCCGCCTGGATCCAGGTGCACCGTCGTGACCACGCGCTCGCCGTCGGGCTTGCCCTTCTCAAGGAGCGCTGCCACGTCCAGTTCGACGCTGCCGGTGCCGACGTTCTTCACGGTGCCGGTCACGACGTACTCGTTGTCTCGCTTCTCGCTCGACACGTTCTCGAACTCAAACTGCGGGGCCACGGTACCCGTCACCCATTGGGCCACGAAGCGGTCGTAGCGTTCGGTGTCCTCGGCGTGATTGCGCAGCACGGCCACGAAATCCTCGACCACCGGAAAGTCAGGTCCATCCTTGAATCGCCCGATGAAGTCTCGCAATCCGGCGAGCATCCGCTCTTCGCCCATCATCTCCTTCATCATCCAGAAGACGAAACCGCCGCGGTCGTACATCACCGTCGTATCGCCCGGCCTCGACCCGTCCACTCGATTGAGCGAACGCTCGTTGTCGGGTCGTCTTGTGTTCGCGTACTGGTCCTCGTACTTGCGAAGGAGCGACTCTCGCTTGGCCTCGCCTTCGAGGCGATCAATGAGCATCGCTGCGCTGAAGTTGGCCATGCCTTCGCTGAGGACGTTGCCGCCTGGCCCCCTACCGGGCATGAGAATGTTCCCCCACCACTGATGTGCGGACTCGTGGGCGACGACAAAGGTCACCACGTCGGCCTCGGACTCGTCGGCATCCTGGGTGAGGAACCCGATGCCCTCCGAGAAGGTGATGTTGCCAGGGAACCCCTGGGCGTAGGTCGCGAGACCCGGGAACTCGGTCAGCTTGAGGTCGCGCCACGGATAGGGATGGAACCACTCGGAGTAGTGTTGACGGGCCGCATCCAGCGTCTTCACCATGCGCTCGACGTTCGCCTGGTGTCGCTCGCTGTGGTAGACGACCGTCGACTCCCCCTTCCTCGCCAGCAGCGGTCCGCCGACGATGTTGAAGAACCGCACCGGATGGTCGCTGGTCCAGTGTGTCGTCTTGCGTGCCCCGTCCACACGCTCCTCGCCCGGCACGCCGATGCAGTTGATCGTCCAATCCGCCGGGCCGGTAACGGTCATCGTCACGTCCGTCGACCACGCCGGGCCGAAAAGCGGATCGACGCGCTCGCGCCAGTACTCCGCGCCGAGATCGCGGGTCTCGCGCTGGTTCTTCTCGTCGACACCCACTCCTTCGGCGAAGCCGACCACCGGCAGGAACGACCCGCTGAAGCTGGTCAGCACCACACCCGACGCGAGCACGAATTCCGAAGCGCCCGAGGGAGCCTTACTCCAACCGAAGGGGAGCGAACCACTCAGCTCAAAGGCGATCGTGACGCTCCCCCCTGGAGGCAGCGGGTCGGCCTTCCGGAAGAGGAACAACCCAGAACGATCTTCGATCGACGGACGCGTGACGCGGTCCCACACCTCCACTGGCGTGATCGCCTCGCCGTCAAGCGTCCATGACGTCACGGTGAGATGCTCGCGCACACTCAGCGGGATCGCCTCCATCGGCCGGTCGCTCCGGTTGCTCACCGTCATCTCACCTTTGGCCGACAGCGATCGCGTCGTGGGCTGAAGATCGATATCGATGACGAGCTTCTCGAGTGCCGGCACCGGCGCGTCCTCCCACGTCGCGCTGTTCTGTCGCCAGTAGTCCTTCGCTTCGCGCTCCGACGGGCCGCCGTCGCGCCCGGCGCGCATTGCGACCAGCATGCCGATGATGATGACCGCTGGCGGAAGCGCTGCGATCACGGGGACGATCGACGCCCGCAGCAACCGCGCTGGCCGCATTCGGTCGCCCACGGACCGGATGTCCCAGGAGCGTCGCGGCCAAATGCGCAGGGCAAGGACGATGAACGTCACCGAGAGCCCCAAGGCCACCGCCCGGTTCCACGCGATTGCTTCCCAATGCAGCGAGAGGCGATCGAGATCCGACCAGAGGACACCGCTCCACATGTGCCATCGCGATGCCCAGTTGATGTATCCAAACTGGGTCATGAATCCGGTGAAGATCAGGACGCCAAGTGCGATGACATACGTCGCATAGCGATTGCGCAGCACGGCCTGAAGGAAGGTGACGAAGGACGCCCAGAGGATGAGGGTCGGTGCGAGGATCACCCCCCAGATCAGCAGGAAGACGGCGGGCTCGATGGGCGTCACCAGACCCTGCACCAACAGGATGATCACAGCGGCGACGAACGCCGCGCCGACGATCACGGCCCCCATGAGGACGTTGGCGAGGACTTTGCCCGCGAGCATGCCCGCCGTCGGCGCGGCGCTGGAACTGACGATGCGCCCGATATTGCGGCGTTCCTCGCGGGAGAGGCTCTCGACCGTGTAGTAGAGCGTCAGCAGGACCAGAAGCAGCGTGAGCGTGTTGAAGGACGACGCCGCGACGGAGCCCGAGGTCTGGAGGATGAGCGTGTCGAGCGGCCCTGGTCGCATGAGTCCGGAACCGACCACTTGAAGGAGTATGAGCGGCCCGAAGATGTAGATCCCCGGCGAACGGAGAAGCCAACGGATTTCCTTCCGCAGGACCACCCAGGTCGTGGCCAGTAGGCCCGGTTCGCCTTGGGTCATCGCCGGAAGCGGAGCGCCTCCCCCGATCGGCGCGGGAACGGGAGTCGTCGCTGTACGAGGCAGGGCCCCAAGCCGCACCGCCGGCGAACTGCCGCGCACCCGCCGCTGGATGATGGCGGCCGTCGCGAAGACGGCGACAAACCCGAAGATGGCGAAGGCCATTCGCGTCACGCCGAACGCAACGTCAAGCTGGATTGGGGTCGCGTTGTAATAGGACGCGCCGCGGTCCTCATTGAGGTACGTCTCGCTCATCCATCGGAATCCCGACGGATCCACCCATTGCATCGCGATATTGACCGGTTCGCTTAGCCACTCCGGGCTGAAGCTCCACAGGAAGAAGACGCCCAGCAGGAAGAGGATCGTCGGGAGGGCAAAGACGAGCGCCGCTTGGCGGGTCAGCGTTCCGAGGAAGAACGCGCCGCCGCCCATGAAGAGCGCCAGCGGAAGCGAGAGGTAGAGCGCCGGGCGCAGGTAGGCCATCAGCGAGAAGGGCCCGCGCGATTTCTCCGGGTCGGCGATCGGATACCACTCATAGAGCCCGACCTGAACGAGCTTCCAGGCAGCGAGGGCGAGCAGGACCGGAAGCAGACCGCCAAAGAAGCGGGCGGCGACGTACTCGACCGCCGAGAGCGGCGTCGCGTGCAGGATGCGGTCGAACTTTCGTTCCTCGTCGGCCGTCGCAGCGGTTCCGCATGCGACCGAGACGAAGAAGGGCATGATGAGGGAGAGAAGAAGAATGTCGACGAAGGCAATGTTGAACTCGGAGTTCAGCCACGCCTTCATGCCCGACGTGTCCGCCGAACCCGTCGAGATGGTCAGCCCGCCAGCCACCAGCCCGAACGAGCTGAGGGACATGATCAGAAAGAGGACGATGGCAAGGGGGCGCTTCCACGCGAGGCGCACCTCGCTGAGAACGAGAGCGGCAATCCGACCGACACCGGAACCTGCGTTTGCGTTGTGGGTGCCAATCACGCCGCCACCTCCGCCGCGGCGACGTCGGCGCTCGCTTTGCGGAGTCGGGCGGGAATCTCATCCGCCGGAGTCCGCATCACGACGAGGTAGGCGTCTTCGAGCGTTGCCGGCACCTCGGCGAATCCAGGCGGCGGCGCTCCGTCGCGCACGTGCAGCCGAACGCGATTCGTGTGGCCCTCGACGAGAACGGCCGCGAGGACGCGGGTGGTCGTCGAGGCGCCCGAGGCAAGCGCGGCAAGCCCAGCGTCATCCACATAGCCTTCGAAGATCTGCCCATCGATCGCCGCGCGGGCCTGGCGAGGCGTCGTATCGGCCAGCAGCTCGCCGCCTCGGATCACGGCCAGTCGCGGGCAGAGCGTGGCGACGTCCTCGACGATGTGCGTTGAGAGAAGGACGATGCGCTTCGCGCCCATCTCGGCGATGAGTCGGTAGAAGCGGTGACGCTCCTCGGGATCGAGGCCCGCGGTCGGTTCGTCGACGATCAGGACGCGCGGATCGCCGGCGATCGCTTGGGCCAGCCCAAGCCGCTGTCGCATGCCGCCGGAGTAGCCGCCGACCTTCCGCTTCATGGCGCTGGTCAGGTTCACGCGTTCGAGCAGTTCTTCCGCGAGCGACCGTCGGCCCTTCGGCCCGTTCACGCCCTTCAGGGTGAGCAGAAGTTCCAGCATCGCCCGCCCGGTGAGGTCGGGGTGGAAGCCGAAGTCCTGCGGCAGGTAGCCGAGCCTGGTCCGCATGACCCGCGGGTCCTTCACGATGTCTTGGCCGTCGAGAAGCACCGTTCCGGCCGTCGGTTCGATGAGCGAGGCGACCACGTTCATCAGCGTGCTCTTGCCTGCCCCGTTGGGTCCCAAAAGCCCGAACAGACCGTCGCTGATGGAGAGGTCGACGCCACGCAGGGCGGCGACGGGTCCGGGGTAGATCTTGACGAGGCCGCGGATGGAAAGGCCACGCGAGAGTTCGCGCGAGGATTCGCTCATGGGGATGGTCCTGGCTGGCGGGGCCGTTCCCGACGGAACGTCACGGTGGGCCCGCTTGGGGAGGAACTTGTTCGGGAGAAACGTCCAAAGGTTGCGGACGCGACCGGCCGGCGGATGATATTCTCTTTTTTGCCGTGACGAGAAAAACCAAACCAAAATCTTCCTCCGCACCGCAGGGTCCGGTTTGGGGTTCCGCCCAGTGGAAGGCGCTCCACTCCCCTGCCCGCTTCGAACTCTTCACCCTGGCCGAAGGCGCTGCCCCTTGCTCGATCTCGGACCTCGCCCGCCTTTCCGGGCGCAGGGCCTCGAGCCTCTACCGGCACATCGCCTCCCTCGAGAAGGCCAAGTTCCTCGTTGCCATCGAGCGGCGTCGGGCAGGTCGCCGGTTCGAAGCCGTCTATGCCTTGGGGCCGATGGCAACCGCCCGATCGGTAGGAAACAGCAGCGACGGCCCTGCCCAAGTCCATCTCCACGTGGGCCGCATGGTGGAACGGGCGTTCCGCTCGGCGTCACGCGACGTTCGCGTCGCCCTGAAGGAAGGTCACCGTCCGCTCCTGGGCGATCCGGCCACGCCGCTTTCCTTCGCCTTTGAGGTCACCTGGCTCGACGAGCGGCGGCGGCGGGCCGTCTACGAACTCATGCGACGCATGCGGGAACTTGTCCAAGAGGGCCGCGCCGAGCGCACCGGCGAACTCTACCGGATCGTCGCGTCGCTCTCGCCACTCACCCGTCGCTCGTCCGCGAGCTGATCGGGAGCGATCGGCTGCGCGTCCGCACGCTGCGGCATGGCTCGGGCCTCGGGCACCAGGCGACGCACGGCCTCGCGGCTTGCAGCCATCGCAATCGTGCGAAAGAGCCGTTCGCGCCGGCGCGGATCAGCTGAGAGCGCCGTGGGGGGCACGGCCTCACGCAGCGGAAGGTCCGCGAGTGGATCGACGCCGTTGGCCATCTCCGCCTTCTCCCGTCGCAGGGGCCGACGGTGGCACTCGACCAGGCCCCAATGCTCGGGCAGCTCGCGCGGACGGACCATGCCCGCCGGCGTGAAGAGAATCAGCCGATCCGCCAGGCGATAGCGGGCGAAGCGGGCGAACTTGGTCTGCCCGTAGATCGCCTCGTCCACCCGCTGCAACTCGCGGAGGACCGTTCGATAGCTGGCGAGCCGGCTCTTCGAGAAGTCCCATTCGTCCAGCCCGTCAAAGAGCGAGCTCCCCTCACGGCGGAGGGTCGGCTCGTAGCGCTTGACCTTGGTCTCTTCGATCTCGGCCTTGCGGCGCAGGAGTCGCTCGCGGGCCGCAAGAAGCTCGCTCGGGTCGTCGCCGTCGCGAAGGAAGTCGGCCCGCGACTGCTTGCACTCGATGATGATCGTGGCGTGTCCCTTCCCCGCGGCGGCGCGGCGCCTGCCGCCGTCCTCCGACCAGAAGAGCGGGCCGGCGCCCGACGCCCCACGCTGCAACAGCCCGTCGATCTCGCGGTCAAACCAGCCGGCCACGTCGATGCGATAGCGGGCGATGGGGCACTGCACCTCGGTGGCGACGACGCGACAGCCGAGCCTCCAGAGCCAGGCCACCGCCAATCGCTTGAGCGCCTGATGGTCTAACGTTTCGCCCATGACGTCGAACGCCGCGTTAGCGTTTGCCCTTCTTCGTGGCGACCTGTCGCGCCGTGCGCCGCGTACGTCGCGGTAGGGAGCTCCCCTCGAAGCGCTCGACCCGGGCCCGATAGGCGACGCTCCTGGACTCCATGTCCTTCAGTACCCGATCGAGCACGCCGCGCATCGGCACGAGTCCCTCGGGGGCATGGACGCCCGGCTCGCGAATCGTCCGGTCAAGCAGCATGCGGGCGACGCTCGCGCAGGGGAACGCCGTGGTGCGGCTCATGCTCGAGAAACCGGTCTTCGGGTCGGACGCGTCGAGAAGATCCCAGGTGAGGCGAGTCGGCTCGCCGTCCAGCTTCCCTTCCGCGATCACCCGCATGACCGTGATGTCCTCTTCGCCTTCGGCATACGTCCACTTCGGGAAGAGGAGTTTCGCCAGCAGGTCGCGAGGTCGGACCGTGACCCCCTTGACCTCGGTCGGCTCGAGCGAGAAGAGACCCGTCTCGCGGAAGACCCGCATCAGTTCGATGTGCCCGGGGTAGCGCATGGTGCGCTCGCGCATGTTGGGCACCTGGAGGGTATCGATCAGGCTGCGAAGGCCGTCGGTGTTGAAGACCTCAAGCGTGCCGACGCCCTCGAAGTCGATGAGCTCCGGTTCGGAGAGCGCCTCGCGCACGACGACCCGTCCCTGCTCGACGATCCGGGCGGGCCGCACGTACTCCTCAAGGACATCCCCCGGGGAGAAGCCCGCCTTGTATTCAAACGGCCAATGGCGATGACGAGGGATGCCGCCGACCATGATGTCGATGCGCTCGGGCTCGTCGAGCTTGAGGGCTCCCCACGCCGCAAGCATGTTGGACATGCCGGGGGCGACGCCGCAATCGGCGACGCAGATCGCCCCGGTCCGGCGAGCCAAGGCGTCGACGGCGAGAAAGTCCTCGGGCATGAACGAGATGTCGCAGTAGCGCATCCCCTTGGCCGCAACCGTCTCGAGCGTGGCCAGTCCCAGGACGCTCGGCAACGCCCCGATCACGAGATCGGCATCGGCAATCGCCCGCTCGACCTCCGCCCGCGAAGCAAGATCGGCCTCGACCGTGCGGACGCGACCTCGACAGCGCTCCTTCGCCCGGGCGAGCGATTCCGGGGAACGGTCGGCGACCGAGACCCGGGTGCCCTTTCCGGCCACCAGATCCGCGGCGATCACCGACCCCACCATGCCTGCTCCGAGAACGACGACGTTGGCCATGTCCTGATCGTACTCACCCGCACAGGCCGAATACCCGGCACGCACAAGGAGTTCCGGCCGGACGCCGTCGCCCCTTCCGGCAAGCGCGAAGGGAGTGCCCGCGGCCGTTCGCCGACGAAGGGCCGTGGGCCGTTCTCGGCCCGTCCAGGCACGCCGCCCGTCGGCTGCCGCTTCACGTCTCGTCCGTTTTCGGGGGAGTCCGAATGTCCCGTCGCGTCCTTGTCGCCGTCCACGATACGACCGCCTCCGAACAGGTTGAACAGGCCCTCCGCTCCCTTGGCCGGGAGTGCGAAATCGTGCGCTCGGGTACCGAGGCGGCCGAGCGGCTGACCAACGATCCCGCCCTGCGGGTCGTCATCGTCGATGCGGCCCTGCCCGACCTCGACGGCATCTCGCTCTGCCACTGGATCCGGACCAAGCGTCAGGACGGCTACACCTACACGATGTTGCTCCTGCCCGATTGCGGTCCCAAGCCCTTCGAGGCAAGCACCGGAGCGGGCGTGGACGAGTTCCTCAGCCGACCGATCGACGTTGATGAACTGCGGGCCCGCCTGCTCACCGGCGAACGGCTCGAGTCGGTCGAGGCCCGCGACGCGCTCCTCTTTGCGATGGCGAAGCTCTGCGAGAGCCGCGATCCGGAGACATCGCGACACCTCGAGCGCTGCCGCGCCTACTGCCACCTGTTGGCCGATGACCTTCGCAAGAACGGCCTCGCCCCGATGGAGGTCGATGGCGAATTCGTGCGCCTGATGTGGCTGGCCAGCCCGCTCCATGACATCGGCAAGACTGGCGTCCCCGACAGCGTCCTCCTCAAGCCCGGTCGCCTGACCGATGAGGAGTTCGCCACGATGAAGACGCACACCACGATCGGGGCCGAGACGATCTCGGAGTGCCTGAAGACCTGCCCCGAGTCGCGGTTCCTCCGCATCGCCCTGCAGATCGTCGAGTCGCATCACGAGCGCTGGGACGGCGGCGGCTACCCGCACGGGAAGTCACTCGAGAAGATCCCGCTCGCGGCCCGCATCATGGCCATCGCCGACGTCTACGACGCCCTCACCTCGAAGCGTGTCTACAAGAACGCTCTCCCGCATCAGGTGGCCATGAGCATCATTGTCGAGGGCTCCGGAAGCCACTTCGACCCCATGCTCGTCCAGTCCTTCTGCCGGCAGCAGGACGCCTTCCGCAAGGTGCGCGAGGCCGGTGAGGCGGCGTGTCCGCCCGAGGCGAACACGTTGCGCCGCGCTGCCTAACGCTTCGTCCGCACCAGTCGCGTGATGCGCCCAATCGGGACCCATTCCGCGACGAGGATCGAGCCGTCGTCGAGCCAGATCGCCGTATGCGGATGGACGAACTTGCCGGGGATGAACTTCTCCCGCGGTGCGTCGCGGAGGTTCGTCGGGTCACCATCACCAAGGTGGGTGACGACGGCATTCGACTTGTCGAGAATCGTCACGACACTGGAGAGATCCGGCACCAGGAGAAGGTCGCCGCGCGTCTTGAAGTGGCAGGGCTGTCGCATGCCGGCGGTGACGAAGCCAAGGTGCTTTCCGTCGAGCGAGAAGTGCTGGATCCTGCGGTTGGCGCGGTCGGCGACGGCGAGGACCGGCTCCTTCGCCACGCTGCCCCGCTCGTCGAGCCAGAGGCCGTGTGGGCAGCTCACCTGACCCTTGTCGGCGCCCGGCCCGGCCAGCGTCGACTTCCATTCGCCGTCCTTGTTGAAGCGGTGGACAAAACTCTTTCCGTAGCCGTCACCGACGAAGACATCGCCATCCCCCGCCGGAGCAAAGGCGACGTTCGTAGGGTTCCAGTCGTTCTCGTTGGCATAACAGTTCGTTTGTCCGAGTTTGGCCGCGACCGGCGCGCCGACTTCCCAGACGAGCGTGCCATCGAGTTTCGTCTTGGCCAGGCGCCGACGGTTCACGTCGCAGTGATAGAGGAACTCCTCGGCGCCTTCCTTGCGGACATCGAGCCCGTGGCCGCCGCCGGCGAACCGGTCGCCCCAGCTTGCAATGAACTTCCCGTCGCGATCGAAGACGAGGATCGCGTCCTTCTTCTCGCTGGACGCGTGCACGGTGTGCGAAACATAGATCCGCCCGGCACTGTCCTGGGCGAGGCCATGCGTGTCGCCCCACGCGAGCCCGGCCGGCGGCTTCAGCCAATCATGCTCGACGCGATAGGTTTGGTCGCCGCTTCCCGTGAGGAGCGGCTCGGCGGCGCCGGCCTGCTGACCGAGGAGCGCGGCCAACGGCATCGCCGCCATGGCGCCGACGGCGGTGCGAACAAAGAGGCGTCGCGAGGGATCGGACCCGGCCGGTACGCGCTGTTGGTGGCTCATGCATGCAGGCTAACACCGCTCCTGCCGCGAAGGGGCCCACAGCGACGATCGCCGGTCACTTTCCAGGCGGGGGTTCCGCCCCGACCACCTGTACGTCGGGTCGTTGTTGGCGAGCCTTGGCGATGCCCGCTTCGGTGACCTGCGTACGCCAGACGTAGACCTGCCGCAGCGACGGCAAGGCCAGGAGTCGGGCGAGCCCCTCGTCGGAGACCCGGGTGCCGACGAGGTTCGCCGAGGCAAGCCGTTCGCTTGAGAGAATTGGGGCGAGGCCCGCGTCACCGATCGCCGTGTCGTCGAGGCGCAGGATCTCGAGGGCGGGCATCGGGGGAAGCGATGCGAGCCCCGAGTCGCTCACCTGGCTGCGGGCGAGATTGAGCGCGACGATCGCCGATGCGGCCTCGGCCACGACCGCCAGCTGGGCGTCGGACCACGGCGGATTCGCCATGCTGGCGTTCACCGAGAAGAGATTCGATCCGCTGAACATCGGGGTCGCGATCGCCCCGCAGAGCGTGCATTGCTCGATCGAACGGAGGACCGCCTCGGCCGGAGGCTGTGGCGGCGCTTTGGTACTTGTCTGGGCGCTTTCCGCCGTGCGTTCGCTGGGAGGCACGACCGCGCCGTTGCGGATCCACTGTTGGAGGAGGCTGATGTCCGCGTCCGTGAGGCCGTCACCCTTCGGCGGCATGGCGTCGGGGTCATCGCGCGGGAGTTGAAGGCGCACGATGAGTTCGCTGTCTTCCGGGAAGCCGGCGACGATCGACCACGCGTCCGCAGGGCCGTCGAAGGCCAAGCCGATCGGGTCAAGACGCAAGCCGCCCTTCTGCTTCTCGGCACCGTGGCATTCGGCGCAGCGCTCGGTGATGATTGGCTTCACGCGAGTCAGGAAGAAGATCTCCTCTGGCGTGCCCGTCACGGCCGCTGGCGCTGTCGCCCGCTGGTCGGCCCGGCGAGCCTCGGCCAGCAGCCCCTTCCAGAGGTAGCCCTCGCCATAGACGAGTTCGCCGCCGATGTGCCCGACGAGCCCCACGATGGCAGCGCAGAGGATCGTGCCAAGGCGAACAGCCAGGCTTGACGAATCGAGTTCCCGAGCGTGCCGCTGTCGCCATGCAAAGATGGCCAAGGCAACGAGGACCGCACTGATGATCGTGCCGAGCCAACGGTGTCGATCAAGCAGGATGCCGCCGTCGCCGTCATGTTCCCAAGCCGCGTTGAGCCAGCCAGCGCCGCTGGCGGCCACGGCGGCGAGCGCAGAGACGATCACCAACGGCACCGTGATCGGGCTCAGGCCGTGGAGGCGGCGAAGGAGGCGCCACACTTCGGCGAGCGCGGCCATGGTGATCAGGCCGATGGGGAAGTGAACGAGAATCGGATGCAGCCGACCGAGGAACCGCGTCGGCGTGAGGGTCCACTTGGTCGATTGAATATCGATTGCGGCAAGCGAGAAGGCGTCGAGCGAGAGGAGCGAGTCGATGCACGCGGAGAGTGCCATGTGCAAACTCTAACCAGAGTCGTGCAGCGGGGGCTTCCGCGTCATGACCCGTGACCTCACCTCGGGCGACCCCCACAGAGCGTCTCCGCCAGGAGAGCAGTCACCCCGCACGATCTCCAAAGAAGCGAGTGTGCGGCCGGTGGGCGCTACGGAGCGCTCGAAAAGCCCGACCCACAAAAAGCGAGTGTGCGCCCGGAGGGCGCTACGGAGCGCTCAAAAACGCCGACGCCCCGGCGTTGCCACCGGGGCGTCAATGACCCTAAGGGGATTCGAACCCCTGTTCCATCCGTGAGAGGGATGTGTCCTGAACCAGGCTAGACGATAGGGCCGTGTGGCCCAACAGCGGCGGCGATCGACCTTCCGAAGAAGTTCGATCGCCTCCGTTCTCACGTTGGCGAAGGGCGAAGTATAGCGACGGGAGTCCTGAGTTCAACCCGCCCGTGTCGTCCCATGGGGCTCGTCTGCTACCGTCCCAATCCGCATGGGATCCCCCGCCCTGACCCTTCTTTGCCCGTTGGAGGCCGAGCGAACCGCCCTCGTTCGCAGTCCATCGTGGCGGGGCCTAGCAGCCCTTGGCAGCGAGATCGAGGTCGCCGTGATCGGGCCCGGTGGAGCAGCCGTCGAGATGTGGTTTCGCGAGCGTGACCAAACGAACACGGTAGTCTTGGTCGGCGTCGCGGGAGGCCTCGTCGAACGAGCTCGGCCGGGGGAGGCCTCGTTCGTCGGCCGCGTCGTCGCCGCAGATGGTCGACTGCTTGCTGAGCCCTTTGTCCCGGCGGGGTTCGGTGGTGCACCGTGGTGCGTCGTCTCGGTCGACGCCCCCGTTTCCACGCCGCAAGCCAAGCAGGCCCTGGCAGCACGTTCGGGCGCCGAGATCGTCGACATGGAGTCGGCCGCGTTCGTCGTCGCGGCGCGGCGAAGCGGGCGCCGCTTCGCGATCATCCGTGGGATCTCGGACGGGCCCCACGACACGATGCCTGATGGCGTGGAGACACTGGTCGATCGCCACGGCCGCACGCGCGTCACTGCAGCCCTCTCGCTTTTGGCCCGTCAACCGCGGGCTCTCGGACCGCTTCGCCAACTCGCACGCCAGACGGGTCGATCGATGGACGCGGCAGCCGTATTGGTTCGACTCGTCCTGGAGTCATCTCGATGACCAACCGCCCGACCCTGGTCTTCGGCGGCACCTTCGATCCGCCACACCGGACGCACGTGGCCATGGCCCGCCAAGCGGCCGATGCCCTCGACGCCCGAGCGATCCTCGTCATCCCGGCGGCGATCAACCCGCAGCGCATCCATGCGCATCCTCTCGCCCTACCGCACCATCGCCTCGCGATGTGCCGCATCGCCTTCCGAGACGAGCCGCGAGCCCAGATTCTCGACCTCGAGGTGCATCGTGCCGGCCCCTCCTTCACGATTCACACCGTCGAGGAGCTGGCCGCACGCGGCGAGGGACCCATGCGACTCCTGATCGGAAGCGATCAGGCGGTCAACTTCCGCTCGTGGCGGGCGTGGGAACGCGTGGAACATCTCGCTCCGCCTGCCATCGTCGTGCGACCTCCGCACGCGGCGGCGACCCTGCCAGCGCTCCTGCGGGAGCGATTCGGTCCCGACGCCGACCGTTGGATCGGGCGGATCTTGCCCATTTCGCCGACCGACGTCAGCGCCACCGCCGCCCGCCGAGAACTCGCCCGGGGGCTGGACCCGGTCGACCTCGACCCCGAGGTCCTTCGCTACCTGCGTTCGCACGGCTTGTATCCGTTGCGCGACGAGCCGACGTCCACCTCTTGAAGCCGCTATTGTGTTGCCCCCGGTCCGCCCTCCATGCCCCTCGAACCCACCGTCAACTATTGGATTGCCCGCGGACAGGAGGTCTTTGGCCCCTATTCCGGCGACCAGGTCCATGAGTACCTCGCCACTGGCAACATCATCGCCAGTGACATGATCCGGGCCGATGGGGAGACAACGTGGACGCCGGTGTCGGCCGTGATGGGATCTGGAACGGGCGCCGGATTCGGTGTTGGCAGCCCGACGCTCTCGCCGGTGCCGCAGCCTGGCCATCAGCCGCAACCGAACACACCTGCCGCCAACAACACCTCGGCCTTGGCCTTCGCCTACTGGTCGATTGGGTTGAGCCTCGGCGGGTTGGCCTGCTGTTGTGCGACGACCCCCTTTGGTCTGGGCCTTGGGATCGTCGCCTTCTCGCGGTCGACCCCCGCGTCGCGTGACCTGGCCAGGCTTGGCGTGATCATCGGGGTCATCGCCTTGGTGAGGAACATCACCGACGTCGTGATCGTCCTCCTCCTGCCGCAGCTCCTTCCGCCGGAACTCCGCGCAGCGCTGGGACAACCATGAGCCGCCGCCCCGTCAAGGGATCGGACAAGCCGTCGCCCGGCGTCGAGCGGGTCAGCTTCGTCAGCCTCGGCTGCCCGAAGAACCTCGTCGACAGCGAGAAGATGCTCGGCGTCCTACACCAGAGCGGACTGACCCTCGTGAACGAGGACGAGGGCTCGGACGCGATCGTCATCAACACCTGCGGCTTCCTCGAGGCCAGCAAGGACGAATCGTTAGACGTCATCCGCGACGCGATCGAGCGCAAGGGCCGCGGCGAGCTGAAGCGGGTCGTCGTGGCGGGATGCCTGGTCCAGCGACACCGGGCGAAGTTGCTCGAATGGGCCCCCGGCATCGACGCGATGATCGGCGTCTTCGATCGCGATCACATCCTTGACGCCGTTCGCGGCAGCGCGCGCGAGGCGTTAGGAGAGGAGGGCGAACGCCCCCGCTACTGGATCGCCGGCAATGCCCTCCAGGCCGCGAAGGAGCGCGGGCGGGACGTCGTCGGTCTCACCGTGAACGGTCTCGACGGCAAGGGCGTCGGCTACTTCGAGGACGACAGCAACCGCTATCGGCTCACGCCGCGGCACTGGGCGTACCTGCGGGTCAGCGAAGGCTGCAACCAGCGCTGCGCCTTCTGCACCATTCCCTCGATCCGCGGCAAGATGCGCTCCAAGCCCGTCGAGACGATCGTCAGCGAGGCCCGGGCCCTCATGGCCGACGGGGCGTTCGAACTCAACCTCATCGGGCAGGACACGACGAGCTTCGGCATGGACATCGGCTACGGGCCGGGCCTCGTCGGCATGCTCGAATCGTTAGACCAGGTGGCCCGCGAGCAGGGCGGCGGCTGGATGCGGCTGATGTACGCCTATCCGACCAAGTTCGATGACGCGATGATCGACGCCATGGCCCGGCTGGAGCACATCGTCAAGTACATCGACATCCCGCTCCAGCACATGAGTACGCGCATGCTGGACATGATGCGCCGCAACATCTCGAAGGAGGACCAGTTGGCCCTGCTCGAGAAGCTGCGCGAGCGAATCCCCGGCATCGCGATCCGCACCACCTTCATCACCGGCTTCCCTGGCGAAACGCAAGAAGACCACGAGGAGCTGCTTGAGGTCGTGAGCGAATTCGGCTTCGACATGATGGGCGTCTTCCGGTATTCCCCGGAGGAAGGCACGCCCGCCGGCACGATGGACCGTGATCCCGCGCTGCATGTGCCCGACGAGGTGAAGGCCGAACGCGAGGCGGAGCTCATGCTCGCCCAACAGGAGGTCGCCTTCGAGCAGGCCAAGTACGTCGCCGAACAGAAGTGCCAGTTCGACGTCCTGATCGACGCCAAGGCCGCCGGCAAGACCAAGGGCCGGGCGACCACCGGCGTCTCGAAGGGCGGACAGCTCTACACCGGCCGAACCTACTTCCAGGCGCCGCAGATCGATTCCCTCACCTACATCCATGCGGCCGAAGAGCTCGCCCCGGGCGAACTCGTCCGTTGCACCATCGTCGACAGCGATGGCTACGACCTGATTGCCCAGCCGACGCATGAGATGGAGAAGAAGATCCGGTTGCCGATCATGAAGTGAGCGGTCGCTTGAGGAGGCTGCGGTTGCGTGCATTCACGCAGACGAACCCTCCACCAGATTACTTCCGATCAATCCGTATTTTGCTTTGGCCGGTTGCCCCTCGTCACTTCAGCGACTGTGCTGAAGATCACGGCGTCCACGCCCGATTCTCCTGCTACCGAAGCGTGCGCTCCTGCCCGCTGCGGTCCCCGTAGGAGCTTCCCGTGATCGGCCTGACACTCTCTCGCGCCTCCCGAGGCGCGGCGTTGGCGTCCCTTGTTCTTCTCTGTTCGGCCAACGCGGATGCTCGCCTCCGGCTGCCTGAGCCCCCCGCCGACGAGAGACCCGGCGCCATCGTCTCAGCCGCGGAGGCTTCGGAGCTCACCTCCACCGGCACCTTCACGGCACCCTCGATCGCCGCCCCCTCCCAGAGTGTCGGAGCCGCCCACGGCACCGCTTCTGCGCCGCCGCACCGCGTGCACACCTCGACCCTCTGGCTCGAACGGCTTCCCTGGATCGCGTTCGGCGTCACGCTCGCCACCATCGCCGCGGGACTCGCCATCGCGTGGCGGCAGTCGAGCATGCTCGACGTGAACGGCAAGGCGTGTCGCGGCTTCTCGGTCGGGGCACGCCTCACCACGGGCTTCGGCGGACTCACCGTGATCATGTTGGGAACGGCCTGCATCAACGCCTACGAGCAGTCCGACGCGGGGCTTGCTAATGTTCGGCTCAACGAGTTCGAGCTCGACGGCGACCTGCTGCATCACACCCACACGCACATGGAGGGGATGACGGTCGCCCTCAAGGATCACCTGATCGAGGGCGACGCCGCTTCGGCGAAGTCGTTCTCGGATTTCTCCGCGTCTGCAAGCGCGTGGCTCACCGAGTGCGAGAGCGAAATCGACGCACCAGGTCTCGGTGAGATGCTCCGACGGGTCAAGGCCGATCTGGCCGTGTTGGACCGGTCGGGCAGCGACCTCATCACCACCATCGCCAAGACCCGAGCCACGGCCGCCGCTCTCGGCAGCGTCGAGCGGCGCATCGTGGCCCTCTTGCACGAGGTGGATGCCACGGCTCTGGCCGACGGCGACCGAGAGGCGTCGCACGTCGCAGCGAGCCTCGTGACGACCTTCACCACCGCGAATTACGCTCTTGCTCGCTTCCAGGAAAGCGGCAACGCGACCGACGTCGATGAGGCGACGCGGCTGGCCGATGAGGCGATGGCGACGCGCGACCAGCTTGAGCAGGAAATCACCAATCCCATCCGAAAGCGATGGCTCGCGGAAGCGGGTCAAGCGTTGGCATGGTGGGATGAGCGGGCCCACGACCTCACGACTCTCTCGAAGCGGCGGCACGAACTCGTCAACGGCGAGATCGCCACAGTCATGAACCGACTCGAGGAGGAGAACGAACGCCTCATCTCCGCCATCGAAACCGAACAGGATCGCGCCGGGAACGAGATCGCGGGCGTTCTGGATCATGGGATCGTCGTCTCGGCAGCCGGCTCCTTGGTAGGCCTTCTGCTCGCGGCGATCGGCGGCGCCTTCGTCGTGCGCTCCCTCGTCGCGCCGATTCAGCTTGCCAGCGAACGGGCGGCGGCCGTGGCGAACGGCGACCTCACCGGCAAGCCGGTGACGCTCGCCACAAGCGGCGAGACCGCGGTCCTCATCGAGAGCATCAACCGCATGAGCGTCGCGTTAGGCCAGTCGATCTCGGGCGTCCATCAGGCGAGTATCGAGATCGACGCCGGCAGCAAGCAGATCGCCGATACCTCGTCGCTACTCGCTTCCGGCGCCAGCGAACAGGCTGCCAGCATTCAGGAGATTTCGGCGAGCCTTCAGGAGCTGACCTCGCGCACCGATCGCAACGCCAACGACGCCAAGACGGCCGCTGAGGTGGCCGAAGGTGCTCGCAGCAGTGCCAATCGCGGAAACGAGGAGATGAACCTCCTCACCAGCGCGATGGGCGAGATCCAGAAGAGTTCCAGCGAGATCTCGAAGATCATCAAGGTCATCGATGAGATCGCCTTTCAGACCAACCTGCTGGCCCTCAACGCGGCGGTCGAAGCGGCTCGCGCCGGCGAGGCAGGCAAGGGCTTCGCAGTCGTTGCGGAGGAAGTCCGCAACCTCGCCCAGCGTTCGGCCGAGGCCGCGAAGAGCACCGCGGACCTGATCGAGTCGTCGGTCAGCCGCGCGACCCGCGGCGCCGAAGTCGCCCAGCGTGCCGCCGGCGCCCTCACCGAGATCACCATGGGCGCCGAACAGGTCGGCTCGCTCCTGGAGCGGATCGCGGCGGCGAGTGCCGAACAGGCTGGTGCGATCAGTCAGATCTCGATCGGCGTGAACGAGCTGAACACCACCGTGCAGAGCACCGCGGCGAGTTCGGAGGAACTTGCCTCGGCAGCCGAGGAGACTTCGTCACAGGCCAGCATGCTGCGGGACAGCGTCTCGCAATTCAAGGTGTAGCGGGCGACGCGACCGGGGCAACGCCGTCCTGCGTCATCCGCACCGGCTCGATCGAGCCGTCGGCGGCGAAGCGCAGGCGATCGATGCACACCACGCGATGGTTCCCGTCGGTCTCGCCAAGGGGTCGGCGGTGATAGACGATGTAGTGTTCCTCGTCGGCGCCGCCTTTGGCGGGTCCCACAGGCACCGTCAGCACGCTGTGGTGCCCCGCTCCCGTCGCGATCTTAGGGTCCTGTTTGAGAATCGTGCCGCGCTTGGTGAAGGGCCCTTCCGGTGACGGCCCCGTCGCGTATGCCACCGAGTAGTTCGGGCCGGTCCAGCCGCCCTCGGACCACATGAAGTAGTAGGTGTCCTTGCGGCGAAAGAGGAACGGACCCTCGACGTACCCTTCGGGAGTGATCTCGCGGACGAGCTTGCCGTCGTCGAAGGGCAGAAGCGAGCGGAAGTCGGGAGCGAGTCGGGCCATCATGCAATGCCCCCACCCGCCATAGAGCATGAGGTACTGGCCGTCGGCATCGCGAAAGACGAACTGGTCGATCGGCTGGGCCCCATGATGGAAGCGATCGATGAGCGGCTTGCCGAGAAGATCGGTAAAGGGCCCGCCGGGCGAGGCGCCGACGGCGACGCCGATCCCTCCGACCTCGCCGTCGCGCTGAATGTCATTGGCCGAGAAGAAGAAGTAGTACCTGCCGTCCTTCTCGACGACCGAGGGCGCCCACATCGCCCGCTTCGCCCAGGCGACAGACGTCGCCTCGAGCACCCGCTCGTGCTTGGTCCAGTGGACCAGGTCGCTCGAGCTGAAGGCATCGAAATGGGTCTGCTGGTCGTACGGCGCGGAAAACGTCGGATAGACCCAGTATCGATCGCCGAAGACCGCCGCTTCCGGATCGGCGTACCACCCCGGAAACACCGGGTTTCCCGCTCGTTCGCGACGCGCTTCGGCTGCCGGCAGATTCGTCGGAGACCCTTGTGACGGGCTATTCGTTGGGGGCTTCGACGGGGCCGCTTGACCGACGCAAAGAACGAGCAGGGCCATCACGGAACGCATGCCCGGCATCGTAGCGGTCACCCTCTTCCGCTCGACCCTCCGAATCCAAGTATGCATTCACCCCACTCCCCTTGCCGCGACTCGCTCGGTGGCTTGTCGTCTGGGATCGAAGTACCTTGGAGTACGTCGCGGGGCAGGACCTGTCGCGCGGCAATCCCGAGGTCCTCAACCCATGTCCGAACAGAGCGGCGGTTCACCCGTCAATCCCTTCCTTGACTCGAACATCCCGATCCTCCCCGAGGACGCGACGCCGGAAGAGAAGGACCTCCATTGGTACACCCACGTGTACCAGGGCGACAAGATGCCACAGCTCACCGTGCGAGCGGTGCTTGTCGGCGCGCTCATCGGGATGCTCACCAGCGTCTCGAACCTCTACACGACGATGAAGCTGGGCTGGGCGTTCGGTGTCGCGATCACCGCATGCGTTCTCTCCTATGTTCTCTGGAACGCCCTGCGGGCCCTCACCGGCGGGCATCTCTCGCAGATGTCGATCCTTGAGAACAACTGCATGGCCTCGACGGCCTCGGCCGCCGGCTATTCGACCGGCTCGACCATTGCCACTTGCTTCGGGGCCATGATGCTGCTTGACCCCGAGCATCGCCACCAGCCCTGGGTGATCGTCGCCTCGTTCACGTTGCTCACGGGCGCGATGGGCGTCTTCCTCGCCATTCCGATGAAGCGGCAGATGATTAACCAGGAACGCCTGCCGTTCCCCTCGGGCATCGCCGCGGCGACCACCCTCAAGAGTCTCTACAGCGAAGGCGTCGAAGCGGTCCGCAAGGCCTACGCGCTCATCGCCGGCCTCGCGTTTGGCGTGGTGATCGGCATTCTCAACACCGGCGAGGGAACGCTGCATTTCCTCGACCGGTTCTTCGACTGGTTCAAGACCAACCTCTTTCCGATCCGACTGCCGGAACAGGTTCCCGCCGACGGGTTCATGCTGGTCGAGAAGAAGCCGCTGGTCGGTTTCGGCTTCGAGCCGAGCGTGCTGCTCATCGCCGCCGGCATGATCGTCGGGCTTCCCGTCTCGCTGGCCATGCTCGCGTCGTCGGGGCTCATCTACTTCGTGCTGACGCCGATGCTTGCGGGTATCGACGCCCAACACGCCGGTGACACGAGTTGGGTCACCTCGATCCCGCTGATCGGCAACGGAACGCTTTACCACCCGCCGCGCTGGGGCCTGTGGGGCGGCACCGCGATCATGGTCTTCGCGAGCCTCACCTCGCTGGCCCTTCAGTGGAAGACGATCTCCCGTTCCTTCACGATGCTCCGCCGCGGTGAGACAGCGGCCAACGACGCCGAGGTCCAGCGGAAGATGAACGCGATCGAGGTGCCGACGACCTGGCTGATCGCAGGCATCATTCCCATTGCGATCGGCATGGTCGTGATCCAGGCGCTCGCGTTCAGCATCCACTGGTGGGCGGGCATCATTGCCGTCGGGCTTTCCTTCGTGTTGTCGCTGGTGGCCTGCCGGGCAACCGGCGAAACCGATACGACCCCGATCGGTGCGATGGGCAAGGTCATGCAGCTCACCTTCGCCCTGTTGATGCCCAAGCAAGTGATCCCGAACCTTGTCTCGGCGGGCATCGCCGCCAACAGCGCCTCCTCGTCGGCCGACCTCCTGACCGACCTCAAGAGCGGCTACCTGCTTGGCGCGAATCCTCGCAAGCAGTTCATCGCCCAGTTCATCGGGATCTTCTTCGGCACGCTCGCGGTCGTCCCCGCGTGGTACCTGATGATCCCCGACGTCGAGGCCCTTGAGAAGTATCCGCTTCCTGCAACACGCACCTGGGAAGCGGTGGCGAAGGTGCTCTCGCAGGGCATCGACTCCCTGCCCGTCTCGGCCCGTTACGCAGCTCTCATCGGCGCCTTCATCGGCATCGCCCTGCCGATCATCTCGAAGAACCTTCCGGCCTCCGCCCGCAAGTTCGTACCGAGTGCCATGGGCCTGGGCCTCGGCGGCGTTGTCTTCTTCTCCAATGCCCTCTCCTTCACGATCGGCGCGATCATCGCCTTCACGTGGGGCAAGCTCTCGAAGAAGACCGAAGAGACCTACAACGTTCCGATTGCCTCCGGCCTCATCGCCGGCGAGTCCATGATCAAGGCCGTCATCGCCATGTCCGCGACGGGAATCCAACTCTACGAGAAGGCGGCGAAGTAGGGGCGGATTCAACGCACACGCCAGAGCACGAACGATTCTCAGCTCCAATCCCCGAGCAGGATCGCCAGGTCCATTGCATTCACCTTCCCGTCGCCATTCAAGTCGGCCGGGCAGCAGATGGCGTTGTTGCAGGGGTCATCGCCCCACGCGCCCAGGAGCACGGACAGGTCGGCCGCTCCGACGACGCCGTCGAAGTTGAGATCTGACTCCTGCACCGGGGCGACATCCACGAGCAGCTTCACCGTCGTCGGCGAGTAGACCACCGTGAAGTAGCCGACCGGAGCGTTGGGAAACTCGACGCATCCGAAGAAGCCGTTGATGTTCGTCGCGGTGAGAATGGTGAACTCCTGTCCGGGCATCGGGACGAACCCGCCGTCGAGCCGAACTTGCAGCGCTCCGCCAAGGTTGACGGTGCCATTCACGCTCAGGAGGTCATTGCCGCTGAGGCCGAGGTCAACGACAAACCCGCCATCATTGCTCTGAACATAGGGCCCATTCACTTGCAGGGAACCGATGGCGCCGCCGCTGGCATGCGACGGTGAGGCCGAGCCGCCGCTGATCTCAACCTTCCCGTTGATCGTGCCGTCGCCCGAGACCAAGCCGCCCGAGCAGAGGACACTCGCGCCTGGGCTCATGGTCAATGTGCCATCCACGCGGGTCTGCCCATCCTGCTGGTTCATGCTGCCGGTTCGCGTCGCGGCGCGGGTCGCGTCGACGATGAAGTCCCCTTCGTTGATGAAGGCCCCGTCCCCGATGGTCGCATTGCCAGCGCCTGTCACGCGGAACGTGCCGTCGTTGAGGAACGTGTTGGTGATGTCGATGGTGAGGTTGCCATCCGCCAACAGCGTTCCGTGGTTGGTCAAGTTCAAGTTGCTGTTCACGCCGATCTGACCGCCGCCGCGAATCGTGTGTTGCGAACCGTTGACGAGTTCACGCACGCCATTGATGCCGTAGACCCGGTTGTTGAAATGGCCGCCGAGAATCAGTTCGCCGTCGCCGGCGAGCGTCGTCGGGGAGCTGTCGAGCGTGTCGATGCGGAAGTCGCTGAAGTTGCCGACCGACTCCATCGCGATCGTGCCCTGGTTCTGAATCGTCCCGTAGACGTTGATGTCGTCGTTGTTGCGAAGC
>JAEUIU010000017.1 GCA_016795065.1 Phycisphaerae bacterium | reverse complement strand
TGGCTGCGCCGAGCGAGGAACTCGGAAGCGACCAGCGCCGCGAAGGCGACGACGATCGAGATCGCGAGAAGCCGCGTCGCCGGTCCGTCGCCATCCGGAAGTTGGGTGTAGGTGTAGATTGCCGCGGGCAGCGTGCGCGTCTCGCCCTCGATGTTGCCGGCGAAGGTGATCGTCGCCCCGAACTCACCCAGGCTTCGGGCGAAGGCGAGGGTGATCCCCGCGAGGATCCCGGGTAAGGCCAGCGGAAGCGTGATCGTCCATGCCACGCGGCCGGGACCCGCGCCCAGCGTGCGAGCCGCCTCTTCGGTGCGGCGGTCCACCAGTTCGATCGCCAAGCGCGTCGAGCGCACGAGAAGCGGAAAGCCCATGACCGCCGACGCGATGGCAGCGGCCTTCCAGGTGAAGGCCAGGTCGATTCCGAGCGATTCGCTCAAGAAGCCGCCGATCAGGGAGCGTCGGCCAAGGAACGTAAGGAGGAGGTAGCCGACGGCGACCGGGGGAAGGACCAGCGGCAGATGGACGAGGGCGTCGACGAGCGACTTTCCGACAAAAGGGCGTCGGGCGAGAAGCCATGCGAGTGCGACTCCTGGCGGAATCGACACCGCCACGCCGACGAGCGCCACGCGAATCGAAAGCCAGAGGGCCGAAAGTTCCTCTGGTGAGAGCATCACGGTGTTTCGAGCACCCGGAATCCGGCCTTCGCGAAGATCCCTCTGGCGACATCGCCGGTCAGGAAGGTGAGGAAGGCCTCGCTTCCCTCTCGGGCAGTCTTGGTGATGGCGACCGGATAGAGAATCGGGGAGTGGCTTTCCGCCGGGAACCGTGCGAGCAGGGCGGTTGTCTCGGAACCCCTCGAATCGGTCAGGTAGACGATGCCAAGGTCCGCCTCGCCCATCTCCACTAATCTCAGCGCCGCCCGCACGTCCGGTGCCGAGAGAAGTTTGGGCGCCACCACGTCGAGCCATCCCATCGAGCGAAGAGCTTCGGTGGCGTAGCGGCCAGCCGGGACGTGGGCTGGGTCGGCCACCGCAATGCGCTTGGCGGCCAGAAGCGATGCAGGTGGATCACCCGCCTTGAGGTCAAACGGTGCGGCGTTCTTCGCGCCGACCACAACGAGATCGTTGCCGAGAAGGTCGTGTCGCGAGCCCGGACGAAGCTGGCCGGCCGCCTCGACCTTGTCCATCCAGCTCTCGTCGGCGGAAAGAAAGAGGTCGCCCGGAGCGCCTTCGATCAGTTGCTTCGCGAGCGTGGATGTCGCCGCGGCGTTGATCATGACCTGCTGACCGGTGACCTCGCGGTAGCGATCGGCGATCTCGCGCAAGGCCTCGCCCGCGCTTGCGGCGGCGAAGATCGTGATACTCGCAGGAGGCACGTCCTTCGAGCAACCGGTGGCGAAGAGTCCCGCCAGCGAGCAGAGGCCGATGACCTGCATGGCCACTCGTCGCGACTGGTGCTGCCGGGTCCGCATGGGGCGCATGCTAACGCGCGGGCCGTTCGCGCTTGCCGGCAGGCCATTCTGGCATCAGCCGATGCGATCCGCGCCACCCATGTAGGGTCGCAGCGGCGCCGGGATGGTGACCGTGCCATCGGCGTTCTGGTGGATCTCAAGGATCGGGATCAGGACACGCGGGCTGGCGATGACTGTGTTGTTGAGGGCATAGGCGAAGACGGACTTCCCGTTCTCGTCCTTGTAGCGAAGATTCAATCGACGGCACTGGTAGTCGGCAAGCCGGCTAGCCGAATGGGTCTCGCCATACGCGCCGCTCGGCACGCCGCCCTTGTCGAGCTCGCCGCGGCCTGGCATCCAGCTCTCGATGTCGATCATGTCCTCGTTCTTGACGCCGAGGTCGCCTGTGCAGCACTGGAGCAGGCGATAGGGAATCCCTAACGATTGGAGCAGAAGCTCGACCGACTCAAGCATCGTCTTGTGCCACTGACGGCTCTCGGCGTCATCGGCCTTGCAAACCACGACTTGCTCGACCTTGTCGAACTGGTGGATCCGGTAGAGGCCCGCCGTATCCTTGCCCGCAGCGCCGGCTTCGCGTCGGAAGCAGGTCGAACAGGTCGTGTACTTCAGCGGAAGCTGCTCGTGTGAGAGGATCTCGTCGGCATGGATGCCCATGAGACCGACCTCGCCGGTGCCGGTGAGGAAGAGGTCATGCGTGCCGCCGCGACGTGACTCCTCGACTTGGTAGGCCTGCTCGCGGCCGGCCGGGAAGAAGCCGGTGCCGACCATGCATTCTTCGCGCACCAGGACTGGCACAGTGATGGCGGTGAAGCCTCGGCGATCGACCATGAAGTCGACCGCGTAACGGAGCACCGCCTGATGGAGTCGCGCCCCCATGCCGGTCAGGATGTAGCTGCGGGTGCCGGCCATCTTCACGCCGCGTTCGAAGTCGACGAGCTTCAGGTCGCGGACCAGTTCGATGTGGGTCTTGGGCTTGAAGCCGCGGTTGGCCTCGAAACTCTTCGAGGTGTCGAAGGTCGGCGGATTCCACCGGCGAATCTCGACGTTGTCATCGCTTGAAGCGCCCTTGGGGACGTCCGGTGCGGGCGGCTGCGGAACCTGAAGCAGAAGGCTCCTGAGTTCCGGCTCGATCACCGCGATCTCGCTCTCGCACTGCTGGGCCACGGCCTTGAGGGCGACCGGCTTCGCCTCGAGCTCGGCGATCTGCCGCTCGATGCCGGCCTTCGCCTGGGCGTCGGCACTCTTGAGCTGGCCCTTGAGCTTCCCAAGCTGTGGCCCGACTTCCTTGCCGAGGCGATTCTGCTCGGCCCGGGCCTCCTCGAGCCTGGTCAGGACCGAACGGCGCTGCTCATCGAGGGCAAGGAGGCGATCGATATCCACGGGCATGCCCTTGTCGCGGCAGCCGTTGCGGAAGCGGTCGGGGGTCTCACGAAGTTGCTTGATGTCAATCATGGCGCTAGGCAGCGATTGTACGGGAGCGGACAACCTTCAGGCGGAGGTGGACGGGTCGCTCACGATGTCACTTACGAGCCAGACCCGAGCGGCACGCGACGCGGTACGACCTGCCACGACTCTTCGCGGCCCCACCAGTCGATGGCGGCCTCCGGATCGACCTCGGACGCGGTGGACGGTACGAAGCGAATCGTGACCGGACCGCCGTCGAAACTCCTCACGTCGACGGGAATGGGCATCGACTCGTCGATAGGAACGCTGCCGCTGGGCAGGTCGATGAGCCAGCGGCCAAGGGCATACGTGGAGGTCGGTGCGAGGCGACATCGCAGTTCGGCGAACCATCGTGAGCCTCCGTCGGCCGTCATGTCCCACTCATGCAACAGCAGTCGCGGAGGGCGGCCAAAGGGCGACGCGGCTGGCTCGGTGACCATGCGGCAGAGCGGCTCGCCGGGGCACACCGATTCGAGCGTGAACTTGGCGGAGACCGGTCCGTCGATGACGTCCATCGAGAGCTCGGTCTCGTAGTGGATCTCGACCTCGAACGGTCCCGGCACGTCGGGCACCAGGAACTTCGCGGGAACATGGTCGTCGACCGGGACGCCGAACCGGCTGCTCGGGCTGGAATAGAAGTTCTCCTGGAAGAGAAGCTCCAACCTCGCCCATTCACCCGCGCGATATCGGCTCGCGTTCAGGACGGGCGGCGGAGTGGAGCGCCGGAACGCTTCGAGGCGGAGCGACTCGTCGAAGCTCGAGACATCCCACTCGTCCACGATGAATGCGAAGAGTCGGGCCTCCTGCGAGTCCATCTCGGACGGCGGCGGGCCGTCGAAAGCCGCCATGCGCTCGAGGACGCGCGTGATCGCACGGGTGACGCGAGCCTCCGGTTCCGCCTCGTTAGACGAGTCGCTTCCTGGAGCGGTGAGGGCGTCGAATCCGAACCTGTTCTGGAGGAGGACCAGCGTGGACTTGATGGCACGAGCGTCGCGCGGAGTGATGCCCGCGTCAGATGGCTGCGCGTCAAGAGCAGCCACCTGGGATTCGAGACGCTCGATCAGACGGGTGCGATCGTTGAAGTACTCGATGTCGCAGTTGGCCATCCACCAGGCGGCCCCGACAGCACACGGAGCGACCATCAGCAGGAGAAGGCTGCCCGCCAGGACATCGAGAGCCTGCCACTGGAATCGGAGCGCTACGATGCCCTGCGGCAAGGTCAGATTCGCTCCGCACTCCGAACAGCGGGTCGTCGTGGCGGCATGCAAGAGGCCCTTGCATCGGGCGCAGCGCGGACGGACGAGTGTGGGCTTTCCGCGGGCCACGTAAACCGACCCGAGCCAGAGTGGGAAGAAAATCAGGGCCACGAAGATCGACGCGAGCGTGATGACCTGAAGCCGGTCATTCCGTGCGAGCCAGGCGCCCCAGGGCGGTGCCGGAGAGTCAGTTCCGAACGACGGGAACGACAGGAACGTGTTGGGTCCGAGCACGGAGGAGTAGTCGCGCTTCTGAGGGACGGCATCGGGAAGGAGGGCGAGCGCGGTACGGGAGCCGGCGGGTGAGAACAAGATTCGAACGCCGAGCGATCCGAGCGACGTCGGGTGCGTGGAGTGAAGGAGCAGTGGCTTTGCCGCCGAGGGGAAGCGGACATGGTCGGCGACGAGCTCCAACTCGTAGACGCCCCATGGCAACTCGGGTACCTCGAACGAGCAGGAGTCGAGATGCTCGATGAGTGTCCCCTCGTCGTAGCGACGGCCTTCGCGCACCTCGAGCGGGACGCCGCCGAGGGTGACGCTCTTCACCAGCCATGCCGTGCCCCAGGGCGTGTTCCCTTCCGGGTGCGAACAATCGAACAGGAATCGGTCGCCGGGACGGCGCGAGCCCGCCGGCGGATAGACCGGCGGTATCCATAGCTTCAGGCGCCTTTCGGCAGCGACGCTGGGCAAGCGATCGGCCCGAAGGAGTACCAGTTCGAGAAGCGGCTCGAACGCGGGCGACCATTGCGAATCGGCCAGGGCCAGCAGGATGTCCGCACAGGCTCGGGCCTGGGGTGGAGTGAGGCGCTGGCGGAGGCAACGGAGATACAGGCGATCGGTAGCCGCTTCGGACTCGGCCGGCGAACGACGGAGCGTGTCGAGGTCCACCGAGACCGGCACGATCATCGCGTCCCAGCGCATCCCGCGCGCGGCGATCATCCGATCGGCGAGAGCCAACGCGCCGGAGGTTGCGAGGAGCGAGAGTGCGACCACCACAAGCCGACGTGAACGGACGCGTCCACGGATGCTGACGGCACCGGCCGAGCCAAGCGACGCCTTGCATGCGCGGCACGCCGGCGGTTCGGTCCAGACGCGAGGATCGGTTGTCGTGCCGCACCGCCGACAGGCGGCGCTCGACCGGCTCGGCTGACCGATGATCCACCGGGCAAAGAGAAGCGCAGCGAGGATCGCCAGCTCGATCGCAACCAGAATGGCAAGGGGTGATGCCATCGCGACGGGAATCGCTTACGGCCCGCGATCGCGATAGTTCGGCGGCGCCGCCCAGCGCATCTTCTCCAACAGCGTGTTCCAGTACGAGCTGGACGGATTGCCGACGAGTCGGGCCCGCACCGGATGGCGGCAGATGTGGACGACGTCGCCTTGGCGGAGCGGATGGGTCGCCTGACCGTCGAGGACCAGAGCCGTTCCTTCATTGGCCCGGGCCACGGTGATCATGAGTTCCGACGCCCCGGGCAGGACGATCGGCCGGAAGGCCAAGGAGTGGGCCGCGTTCGGCGTGAGGACGACGGCATCGACGTCGGGGTGGAGGATCGGGCCGCCCGCGCTCACGTTGTAGGCGGTTGAGCCGATCGGCGTCGAGATGATCACGCCGTCGCCGGTGAGGTCGGGCCCGCCGTCGCCGAACCAGGTGCCGGAGGCGCCTTCGGTCCGAATCCGAAGCTCGATCATCCGGTAGGGGGGGCCGGCCGCGATGACGCAGTCGTTGAGCGCGCAGGAGAGGTAGCGGGCATCGCCATTGGCCGAAGCGACCTTCGCACAGAGGACCATCCGCTCGCGGATGATTGGGGTGCCGTTGAAGATCGACGGGGCGTGGTGGGCGAAGGACTCCCAGTCGAATTCGGCCAGGAAGCCGAGCCGACCGAAGTTGACGCCGATGATGGGCTTGCGCCGCTCAAGAAGCCACCGGGCGGCGCTGAGGATGGTGCCGTCGCCACCTAACACCACGGCCATGTCGAACGGCGGAGCCTCGACCGCTGGCTCTTCGTCGGTTTCGATCGTCGAGCGAAGATCCGCGTACGACCGAATGACCGCGATGGCATCGTCAAGTCGACCCGTGACCCCTGGACGCGAAACATTGGTGACGAGGAGGACCGCCGGCTTGGCCATGGGTGGGATGCTACCTGCCCCTGTCCGCGAGCGTCATAGCAAGGCAGATTCTCGTGTTGCCAGGGATCATGACGTCGGGAGTGAATGGCCAGAATTCGCCCCATCCGGACATGAAATATCTGGCGCGCCATTGCACACTCGTGGAAAGCTGGGGCAGAATGTCCTTGCCGACAGCATTGAAGCTGCCCGACGTCCGAAGGTTCGGCGCATGTCTTGGGGACCTTCAGGCCACCTGGCCCGGTCGATCACGTCGACACATCGTGTTCATCTGTGTGTGGGCGCCATTCACTTGGCTTTGGACATCGCGTTGCGATTCCATGGACGGGGGCCTCAGCATTCGCGCGGCATGTGCCGCACGGGGGCGTTATGCATCGTCGAGGTCCGATCGGGTCCGGTTCGAGTGGGCGCCAAGCGTCGGCTCGTCGCGCGTTCACCATCGTCGAGTTGCTTGTGGTGGTTTCGATCATCGCGCTTCTCATCGCCATCCTCCTGCCGGCGATCGGCAAGGCTCGGGATGCGGCTCTCCTCACCCAAAGCATGGGGAACCTCCGCAATCTTGTGGCAGCGAACTCCGCGTATGGTGCCGACTGGAGCGATCGGCAGTTCACCGCCTGCCCCGACGACGTCGGGTTGGTGAACGGCAATTGCGTCACGTACACGACCACTATCGCCTGTCCGCCCCAGCAACTTGTCGGCTGGGCGGCGAACGGGGCGATGTGGGGCTACTTCATCGGAACCGGCAAGTGCGCGGGCTATCCCGGCAGTTGCGCCGAGAACTGGGCCGTCTACAAGCCAATCGAATTCAATGGCGTCGACAAGGGGTTCGGTTCCTTCCGCCTTCCGAACGTGAAGGCCTTCAACGGCTACGTCAACAGCCGCTACTACGACCCCGTCTTCTGGGCGCCCAAGGACAAGATCTCCATCGGCGGCGCCGAGAAGTACTTCGGCCTTGCCGACCAGTTCACCTGGGACGGCTCGATCAGCGCATTCAGTTCCTATTGCTTCAGCCCCGCCGCGATGTGGACTCCCGACGTCTTTAGCAGGAAGGGCTTCAAGGACCCGAACACGCTTCCCGGCGGATATCGGAGCCCGGCAGTGGGTCAGGCCCAGTATCCCGACCTCAAGACCCGCATGCTGGAGCACGCTTGGCTTCAGAATTCGGAGTCGATGGTGAACTCGAACTTCTCGATGCAGGGACCCAACGGCGAGACGGGCGTGCCCGAGCCTTGGTACTTCAACCACGGCTACAACTCCGCCCCGGCCACGATGTACTTCGACGGGCATGTCGCCGTGACCGGCGTTGCCGATGCGATGGAAGCCGACGCGAGAGCGACGGTCACCGCCGATCCGACCCTCGCCGAGAAGGGACTCTGGCACCGGGGGTCACCGTTCGGTGTCAACGGCTACTGGGGCGCCCAGAGCTACGACTTCATGGTCGATACCTCCTATCACATCCTGACCACCGATGGCATTCGCGGTCGCGACGTGATCGGCGCGAAGTGACCAATTCAGTGCGGTCGAGCCGTTGCCGCGCGTGAGACAGGTAGAAAGGACAAGGCGTCGCCTCCGAAAGGGATGCGACGCCTTGTCTGTTTTCGACGTGATCCGTCCGACCGTGCCTACTCGTGACGCCTGCCCTGCAGGATTGCCATCTCGCCGAGGTAGGGTCGGATGTGCTCGTCGTCGCTGGCGATGAACTCGGAGTAGCTCCCGTCGAACCGGACCTTGCCCGCGCTGAGCATGACCACGCGCGGCATGAGCCGATGGAGGAGTCCGGTGTCATGCGTGACCACCACCGACGTGCGCACGACGCCCGCCCGGCTTCCCGCAAGGGCCGGTTGGGCCTCGTGCGTCGACCGGATGAGTTCATGGATCTGCACGCACATCTCCGGATCCAAGCCGGAGGTCGGTTCGTCGTAGACGATGAGAACCGGATCCATCACCAGGGCGCGAGCGATCGCAACGCGTTTTGCCATGCCCCCCGAGAGCGCCTCCCGGTCGCGGTGGAGCACCAACTCCGGATCCAGTCCGACGTCGAGAAGGGCCTTCTTCGCTCGCGGCGTGATCTCCTCGTCGGTGAGCCCCTTCAGTTCCCGAGGCATCATCGCGAGGTTGTGGAAGACGGTGCCGGTCAGCAACGCGTTTCGTTGGAAGACGACCGCCCAATGCTCGCGAATTCGATCAAGTTCGCCCTCGGAGAGTTCGTTGATGTTCCGCAGCGGCGGCTCGCCGTTGGCGTCGGGCTCGCTGCCGTGGTCGGCCACCAGGACCCGTCCGGAATCGGGGGTGAAGTAGCCGGTCATGTGCTTCAGCAAAACGGTCTTCCCGCAGCCGGACCCCCCGACGATGGCGACCAGCTCCCCGCGCCCAATCGAGAGGTCGATCCCCGAGAGTACGGGCTTGCCGCCAAACGCCTTGTGCACGCTCTGGATGAGAACTTCCGGTCGGTTCGCCGGTGCGGAAGTGCCTGTCCTACCCATGCCGGGAAGCGTATCGAGTCGGCTCCACTCGGGAGGCGTCCTTGCGTAGGCGACCGCAAAAGTCTGACGAAGGCGGAAACACCATCTGAGCCGCCCTTCACCCGAGGCCGATACCGGGAAGACATGACCTCGGCACCTCGGAACCAAGGTGAGAGCGCGATGGGGATCTCCGCGCCTCGATTGCTGACCGACGAAGGCTCGTTCGCCGCCTTCCTCTTCGCGATCGAACTCCTGCCCGTTGCGGCCTACGCCTGCGATGCCGACGGACTGATCATCGCCTTCAATCGCGCCGCCGAGGAGATGTGGGGGCGCACGCCCGCCCGCAACCACCCAGCGGATCGCTGGTGCGGATCGCTTGGTCTCGAGATGCCCGACGGAACGCCGATCAGCCACGCTGATTGTGCGATGGCTGCCGCCGTCCGCGAGCGCACACCGTACCTGCGCCGTGAAGTGGTTCTCCGACGTCCCGACGGATCCCGCCGTTGGGTCCTCGCCCATGCCTGTCCCGTGATCGGCCGGGACGGCGGGGTGCTGGGGGCGACCAACACCCTGGTGGACATCACCGACCGTCGCGATGCCGAACGCGAGGCCGTCCGCCTTGGCGCCGAGGCTGAGCGCATCGCGGCCGAACTGATGCAGGCCAAGCGCGAGACGGAGCGGGCCCTGGTGACGTCGCGGGAGATCTTCCATCAGGAGCCTCATTGCGTGAAGATCGTCGATGCCGACGGTGTGGTGATGGACATCAACGCCGCGGGCCTCAACGCAATCGAAGCAGAATCGATCGAGGAGATCCGCGGCCGAAGCTCTCTCGCCCTGATCGCCCCCGAGTGGCGCGAGGCGTATCGCACGGCCCTGCGCGACGCCATCGAGTTCGGGCACAGCCTGCTTGAGTTCGAGATCCTGGGCTGTCGGGGAACGCGACGCCGGATGGAACAGCGGGCGGTGCGTTTGAATGGCGACAGCACCGCGGGCGGACAGCGCCTGGTGCTCGCGGTGACGCGCGACATCACCCATCAGCGGGCCGCCGAAGCCGAGAACCGCATGCTGGCCGAGGTCGTCCGTCGGACACGCAACGGCGCGGTCGTCACCGATGCCCAGGGGAAGGTCGTCTGGGCGAACGAGGGCTTCATGCGCCTTTCGGGTTATGCCCTCGAGGAGATGCTCGGGCGCACGCCGGGGTCGCTCCTGTGTGGTCCCGAAACCGATGCCGCCGAAACCGCCCGCATGTCCGAGGCGGTCAAGACCGGGAGCTTCTGCGTCGCCGAGCTCGTGAACTACGCCAAGGACGGACGGCGCTACATCGTTCGGATCGAGATCGAGCCGATCCGTTCGCCGGATGGAGCCGTCACCGGGTTCATGGCCATCGAGACCGACGTGACGCGGCAGCGCGAGATCGAGCGCGAGCTGGGCGAAAGCGAGGCCCGCTTCCGCTCGCTGGTGAACAACATCCCGGGCGTTGCATTCCGCGTCGGCGTCGACGGGACGAACGAGTTCATCAGCGACGGCGTCGAACGGATCACCGGCTATCCCGCCTCGGACTTCGTCGGGAATGCCGTGCGCGACGACGCGAGCGTCACCCATCCGGACGACAGGGCCATGGTCGACGCAGCGTTCGCCAAGGCCATCGCCGAGCGGGCGAGTTACACGATCGAGTATCGGGTGATGCATCGCTCGGGCGATGTTCGCTGGGTCTCCGAGCATGGTCAGGTCCTCTGCGACGAGCGCACCGGCGAGCCGCGGCACGTGGACGGCGTGCAGTTGGACATCACCGATCGCAAGCGCGCCGAGGAGAGCCTCCGGGCTGCGACCGCCGACCTTGAGGAAGCCCAGAGCCTTGGCAAGCTGGGCAGTTGGGCATACGACGTTGCCAGGGCCCGTCTGACCTGGTCCAAGCAGGTCTTTCGGCTCTTCGATCGCGACGAGTCGTTAGGCGAGCCCCCGCTCGCCGAGGCGATCGATCTTTACGACCCTCGCGACGTGCCGCGCCTGCGCGGCCATGTCGAGCGGGCACTTTCGGATGGCGAGCCCTTCTCGCTGGTCTTGCGCACCCGAGCCGGCGCCGCGGCTCGGCATGTGCGTGCCGAGGCCCGTGTGCGACGCAGCGCGGACGGGCGCATCGCGACCATCTTCGGAACGGCCATGGATGTCACCGCCGAGGTCGAGCGCGAGGCAGAGCTCCGCGACGCCCGCCAGCACGCCGAAGCTGCCAGTCAGAGTAAGAGCGAGTTCCTCGCCAACATGAGTCATGAGATCCGCACACCCATGACTGCGATCCTGGGCTATGCGGACCTGCTGGCCGAAAGCGGCGTGCGCAGTTCGGCGCCACCCGAGCGGCTCGAGTACATCGAGACGATTCGCCGCAACGGCGAGCATCTCCTGGCCATCATCAACGACATCCTCGACGTCTCGAAGATCGAGGCAGGTCGGATGACGGTGGAGACGATTCCGATCCGTACCGAAGCCATCGTCGCCAACGTCCTGCTGCTCATGGCGGTCAAGGCACATGCCAAGGGAATCCGCCTCGGCGGCCGAGTCCTGAACGAAGTCCCTGCGGTCATCAGCTCCGATCCCGTGCGGCTTCGACAGATCCTCGTCAACCTGATCGGCAATGCCATCAAATTCACCGATGTCGGAAGCGTTCGGCTCGAGGTGGCGTTCGTCAACGACGGCGTTCCCCGCATCCGTTTCGACGTGATCGACACCGGGATCGGCCTTGATGCGAAGCAGATGACGAATCTCTTCGACGCCTTTGTGCAGGCCGACTCCTCGACCACGCGACGTTTTGGCGGCACGGGCCTCGGCCTGCGGATCAGCAGTCGACTCGCGGAGATGCTCGGCGGCAACATCACCGTGACCAGCGAGCCCGGAAAGGGGAGCGTCTTCTCGCTCGTCATCGCGACCGGCGCTATCGAAGGCATCCCGTCGCTTCGCCCCGGCGACGTCATCGTGCCTGAGAGTTCCGTGGACGAGCAGGCGTCCGTCGAAGCGCCGGGCGTTCCGACCGCTGGCCCGGTCCGGGAAGCGGCGCCAGAAACGGGTTCGACCGAACCGCCGCCAGCACTCACGCCCTCGGTCATTGGCGTCCTTCCCCCCCGAGCGACATCGCAACAGGTTGACGAGCGGCCGCTCGCCGGTGCCCGGATCCTCCTGGCTGAAGATGGCATCGACAATCAGCGGCTGATCTGCTTCCACCTCGGAAAGGCCGGAGCGAAGATGCACACCGTCGAGAACGGCCGGCTGGCCATCGAGGCACTCACGGTCGATGGGACGGTCGACGGGCCGCTTCTCGATCCGCCGCCCTTTGACATCGTCCTGAGCGACATGCAGATGCCCGAAATGGACGGCTATGTGGCGACGCGGCTCCTGCGAGAAAAGGGCTGCCAATTGCCGGTGATCGCCCTCACGGCCCATGCGATGAGCGGTGATCGCGAGAAGTGCATGATGGCCGGCTGCAGCGACTACGCGACCAAGCCCATCGACCGGGCGACGGTGGTCCGTCTTTGCGTTGACGCGCTGCGCGGTCGGCTTGCGGGTCGTCGCGCGGCGGCATGACCGTCAGCTGGAGCGATGGCGAGTCAGCTCGGTGAGTTCGCGCCCTGTTACCGTGCGACACCACCATGCGCCCACGTGCACATTTCATCCTGTATGTCAGCGATCAGGAGCGAGCCACCGAGTTCTATCGAGTCACGCTGGCCGTCGCGCCGCGGTTGCATGTGCCTGGAATGACCGAGTTCGACATTCCTCCCGGCGGCAACGGCGAAGCGGTCCTTGGCCTCATGCCGGTCGCGGGCATACGAAGACTGCTTGGCGACGCCTGGCCAAGCGGCACGATCGGTTGTGACGAGCGATGCGCACCGAAGGCAGAGGTCTATCTCTACGTGCCCGACCCGGCGACCTTTCATGGGCGAGCTCTTGCGAGTGGTGCTCGCGAGCTAAGCTCGCTGGCGCTGCGCGACTGGGGCGATCGGGTTGCGTACTCCTTGGACCTCGATGGTCACGTGCTTGCATTCGCGTCTGGCGCTTGAATGCGCTCATTCCGATTCAAGAGCCGAGTTCGTGATTGGTGTACGACGTGAGGAGCTTGATCATCACCTGCTCGCCCTTCTCCTAGCTTTGTCATCGGCGCGTTCGGGCGAGCAGCATTCCCTCACCTAAGTCGCTACCGTGACGGTGCGGACCGATCATCAGTGCTCGATCGGAACCAGCACCGCTCCCTCGAAGGAGACTCAGATGAATCTGCTCAAGACTTCAAGCGTGATCGCGCTCGCGGTTGCGTTGTGTGGCGGCGGCATCGCCCTCGCCAATGACAAACCCGTGAAGCCCGATGTAGCCCCGCCACAGATCCTCGAAGACGGCACGAAGCCGCTTTGCGGGACCTTTGAGACGTGGGTCGCCAACAACCCGGAGGATGCCGAAGAAGGCGTCGCCGGTGGCTGCCCACTCAAGGGTGATTGTGACAATCCGACCGTGCGCGATCTTTTTGTGCCGAACGCATCGACCCCAATCAAGACGATCCGTCTGCGCGTCCACATCTTCGCCAACTCCGATGGATCCGATCCGGCGTCATCGCTTGCCGAAACGACGCAACAGATCGCCAAGCTGAATACCGACTTTGCGCCGCACCGCATCCAGTTCGTGCACACGGCCCACATCATCAACAACTCGACCTATCGCGTCTTCTCGCCGGGTGTTGAGGATGCGGGCATGAAGGGCACCTACGCCGAGTCGCCGGCGTCACAACTCAACATCTACATCGTGGATACGACCTGCTGCTACGCCGGTCTCGGCACCTTCCCGTGGGATCCGGTGGCCCTGACCAACTCCGGCGGCATCATCATCGACAAGGACTATTGGGACGCCACGAACGAGGTGGTGACCCACGAGGTCGGGCACTGCATCGGCCTCTGGCATACCCATCACGGCGTCTCCGAGGTGAGTACCTGCAGCGACTGCTACGAGGTTCCCTCCGGCAACGACCTGACCGGCGACTTCTGTGCCGATACGCCCCCAACCCCGACTGAGTCGACGGGCGACTGCAACGGCACTGGCGGCACGGACCCCTGCTCCGGCATCGCCTGGGGCGAGCAAGCCGAGAACTACATGGGTTACGCCGGTCCAACCTGCTGGTCGCTTTTCACCACCGATCAAGCAGCTCGCATGCACTGCTGGATCATGGCCAAGCTGCAAGGCTGGCTTGATGAGCCGGTGCTTCCGTGCCCGGCGATCGGTTTGTGCATCGTCGCCCATGCAACGGCAGGCTGCGAGGACGCTACGTGCTGCGAGACCGTCTGCGTCGACGACTCGTACTGCTGCAACAACCAGTGGGACAACGTCTGTGTGGCCGAGGCGCAGGACTTGTGCTACGGCTGCGGTGGCGTCTCGACCCAGAGCTGCTACGTGGTTCACGACACGCCGCACTGTGACGAGCAGGCCTGCTGCGATGCCGTCTGCGCGGTGGACTCATACTGCTGCAACAACCACTGGGACGCGTTCTGCGTCACCGAATCGAACGACCTTTGCAACAGCTGCGGGAGCGCATTGACCGGCTCCTGCTTCCAGACACACGCGAAGCCGCACTGCGACAACGATGCCTGCTGCGACACGATCTGTGCGTTCGATACGTACTGCTGCAACACGCAATGGGATTCGATTTGCGTGCGCGAGGCGTTGGACTTCTGCGAAGTTGACGTACTGGCGGGGCCAATCACCCATCCAACCAACGGCAATAAGTATTATCTGCTGAGCATCGCGTCTGTCACCAACGCCGCCGAGAAGGCCGCCTCGCTCGGTGGGCACCTTGTCACCATCCTGACCTCGACCGAGAACGAATGGGTGCGTGCGAATCTCGCCAACTACGGCGGCGTCGCCCGCAACGTCTGGATCGGTCTGGGCGATTCGGCGACCGAAGGCACCTACAAGTGGGTGACCGGCGAAGCGCTCGGATACGCCAAGTGGGCGCCGGGTGAGCCCAACGATCTCAACGGCGAGGATTACGCTGAGATGTACCCGACCATCGGGACGTGGAATGACATCACGGCGTACAGCTTCTGGGAAAACTACGCCGTCGCCGAAGTCGAGGTCGCATTCTGCGGCGACTCCGATGCGGGCAGCTGCTTTGCTTCCCACACCACCCCATACTGCAACGTTGGAAGCTGCTGCACCTCGGTCTGTGCGATTGACAGCTACTGCTGCAACTCCCATTGGGATTCGCTCTGCGTGGAAGAGGCGTTTGAGCTCTGCTATGGCTGTGGAAGCCCACAGGCCGGATCCTGCTTCCAGACGCATGGCGCCCCGGCGTGCAACGACGCGGATTGCTGCCAGATCGTCTGCACTCTGGACTCCTACTGCTGCACCAACCAGTGGGATAGCCTCTGCGTGTCCGAGGCCAACCAGAACTGCCAGGTGTGCATCGGCGATCTCAACTTTGACAACGTTGTGAATGCCGCTGACCTCGCCGTCCTGCTCGGGGCATGGGGCACCGCGACATGGGATCTCAACGGCGACGGCGTCGTGAACGCCGCTGACCTGGGGATCCTGCTGGGGGCTTGGGGCTTCTGCCCGTAAGGCCTTCGGCCTTCCGAACCTGAGTCCACTCGTGAAGTGCCGGCGACCGGAGCGATTCGGTCGCCGGCCTTTTCTATGCGCCAACGACCGTCATGAGGAAGCCGTCGTGACCCTTTGACCCGACCGTCTGGACAACGGTTGCCGGCAATCGCATGTTTGCGGCGACGCGATCGAAGAGGGAGCGCACGCCAACCACGCTTGGGTCATCGGACTCGCTCTCGAGGATGCGTCCGTTGCGGACGACGTTGTCGACGAGGATGATCGCGCCCGGCCGGCACAATGCCGCGCTTCGTTCGGTGTACTCGGCGACATGGGCCTTGTCGGCATCAATGAAGACGAGATCGAAGGGCAAAGGTCGATCGATCTCGAACGCCTTGAGCGTGTCCATGGCCTTGCCGACGCGAATGTCGACCAGGGCGCCGACGCCCGCAGAATCGACGTTGGCGCGAGCGATCGCGGCGCGGGCCGGATCGATCTCCAGCGTGGTCAGGGAGCCGCCTGCGGGCAGGGCCCGGGCAAGCCAGATGGTGCTGTAGCCGGCGAGCGTGCCGATCTCAAGGATGCGGGTTGCCCGAATCGCCCGAGCCAGGAGGTGGAGAAACTTCCCCTGGGTCGGCGTGACTTGGATGGTCGGAAGTCCCGCCTCGGTCATCGATCGGACCGCATCGGCGAGGCCCGCATCCTCGAAGACGAGTTGCTCCGTGAGTGATTGATCAACGGCGGACCAGAGGGGGTCGAGCATGCCACCACGATACCCGGGGCGGCTTCTGGCAGGTGCGCCACGAGGTCGTCGAACTCGACGGTTTGGGCGAGGGGCGCCGCTGACGAAGTGTTAGGCTCCCGCGTCGACGTCGGACATCCTGCTGAGGACAGCCCGAGAGAAGAGTCATGGCCACACAGACCAGCATCCTGATTGTGGGCGCAGGCCCCACCGGGCTGATGCTCGCCAACCAGCTAGCCCGCCGCGGCGCCTCGCCGATCGTCATCGAGCGCAACGATGTCCCTTCGCTGCGCACCAAGGCGCTTGGGGTCCAGGCCCGCACCCTGGAGATCTACCGTCACCTCGGAATCGCCGAGCGGGCCCTCGAGCTGGGCAAGCGGGCGACCGGTGCGACGATGTGGGTCTCGGGACGCAGGGCGGCGAACGTCCCGTTAGGTGATATCGGTCGAGACCTGAGCGCTTTCCCATTCCTCCTGATTCTTGGCCAGGATGACAACGAGCGGTTGTTGGGTGAAGCCCTCGCAGGACACGAGATTCCCGTCCGCTGGCGAACCGAACTCATCGGATTGCGACAGGCCGCCGACCACGTGACCGCGACCCTGCGCAGACCGGATGGCGGCGAGGAGACGGTGATTGCCGATTGGGTGGCAGGTTGTGACGGCGCCCACAGCGCCGTGCGGCACCTCTGCGGCATCGACTTCCTCGGTGCGCCGTATGAACACGTCTTCTACGTCGCCGACACGGTAGCGCGCGGGCCGATGACGCCGGAGCAACTCAACATCTTCCTCTGGCGCGGCGGGTTTCACCTCTTCTTCCCGATGCGCGGCACCGATCATTGGCGGGTCGCGGGCATCCTGCCGAAGTCAATGCGCGACCGGACGGACCTCACCTTCGATGACGTTTCACCGTCGATCCGCAGAGAGGTCGGCGGGGGCCTCGAGTTTCCCGAGTGTCGGTGGTATGCGACCTATCGCATTCACCACCGCCGCGCGGCGCGCTTCCGCGAGGGCCGTTGCCTGCTGCTGGGCGACGCCGCCCACATCCACAGCCCGGTCGGCGCCCAAGGCATGAACACTGGCTTGCAGGACGCCTACAACTTGGCCTGGAAGCTCGCCTTGGTGACGTCGCATCGAGCGACCCCCTCGCTTCTGGACAGCTATGCCCTTGAGCGCGAACCGGTTGCCGATCGCCTGTTGAGTACGACCGATCGGGCATTCTCCGTCGTCGTTTCGGAGCGGTGGTTTGCCCGCGCGTTTCGCATGCTCCTCCTCCCGCGACTCCTTGCCTTTGCGATGGGTCGCTCCGCATCGCGCCAGTTTGCGTTCCGCACCATCTCTCAGATCGGCATCGGCTATCCGACCAGTCCGCTCTCTCGACAGGAAGGGCCCGTGCCGCGGGGCGCACCGAAGCCTGGCGACCGCTTTCCCTGGATTCGGGTTCGCTTCCGCGGCGAGCCGATGGCCGACGATCTCTTTGGTCGGCTCGACGACACCAAGTTCAACGTCCTCGTGATCGGGCAGGCCGCGACCGAGGCCGCACCGAAGGGCGCTGAAGACCTGGTTCGATTCCACCCCATCGAACTCGACGGCGCGAACCGCGAGGAGCTTGGCCGAGTCGGCATCCACGGGCCGGCCGTATACGTGCTCCGCCCTGATGGTCACGTCGGACTTGCCGGACTTGGTTTTGATATGCAGGCAATGGAACGCTATCTCGCCAGCGTGATTGGAATTCGTTCCACCGAGCCAGTCATGTCCGGCGGGTAAGTGCCCCACGCGTGACCCGCGAGCAACGGCGATCAGCGGCGCAATTGGCGCCTGTGCACTTGCGATCTCGCCGGACTCCGGTACTCTCGGATCATGGATTGTCCTGGTCGGCGGCAGCGAGGCTTCACGCTCATCGAATTGCTCGTGGTCGTGGCCATCACCGCCTTGGTGATGTCGCTTCTTTTCTTCGTCGGCCGGTGGATACGTGAGGGCGCCCGCAATGTCGGTTGCCTTCAGAACCAGCGATCGCTCGTGACCGCGTTCTTCGCCTACTCGGCCGACAATCTTGGTCGCTTCGCGGGCACTGACACGGGCATTCACAAGCACGACTGGGTGCAGAGCACGAACTGCCTGGACTTGCACGGTCTTGAAAAGGACACGGGTGTCACCACCGGAACGCTTTGGGCGTACGTCGCGGACAAGCGAGCGTACAAGTCACCTTATGACCCGTTCACGCCCGCCCAGCGGATCCGAAGCTACTCCTTCAGCGGGTTCCTCGCCGACAGCGCCGGAGACCAATGGGCGGGACCGCCTGATGCCCTGGTCAGCGGCTATTCGCGCATTCGGCGGCCAGCGGACATGATCGCGACCGTCGTTGAGTATGACCACCGCGGCTACAACATCAACAGTTGGGGCGTGATGGGCAACGGCAGCTACATCTGGGTCGACAAGCTCTGCAACTGGAATCCGCGTCACTTCAACTTCGCCTTCGTCGATGGGCACGTCGATGCCTATCGATTCGTCTCGCCGCAGGAAGACGTGGATTACTATTTCACGCTCGCTGCGAACAACATCTACTTTGAAACGCCCGACTACGATTGGATCACCCTGCATCTCTTTCCGGGGATCGACTGGTGATCATGCCCGCGCGAATTGTGATGGCCACCCTCGTCCTCTCGGGCGCGAGCTGCGGCGGAGGTGGCACGAGCGACGTGCGGAACGCCCCCGTGCCGGTCTCTCCTGAAGCGACGCACGCGCATCGGCCGACGGTGGGAGACCTGATGGAGACCGGCGCGGTCGAGAGGCCGACGACGTCCGTGACCCGGCCCGAGGCTGGTGCGGTGCCCCCTGCGGCAGATCCATCGCATTCAGCGGATGCGTCGCCGGCGCCGGATGCGCGAACGTCTCCGGTCACCCGCGCGGAGCGAGAGCGCGAGGTGCTTGCAGAGGCGACCAAGGCGCTTGCCGATCCCCGCTTCAGCGAGTTCCGCACGCTGGCGAAGCCCTACCTCGAGGTCGTTGCCCAGATGCGCCCCTACGACGAGCAATTCGCCGCCGGCACGATCACCGAGGAAGAGCGGGCAGCGTATTGGGAGCTCGATGGGCGCAAGACCAAGGCCTGGGCGGCCATTCACGCCCACATGTTTGCGTCTCGCTTCACGAAGGCAGATCGCAAGGCGATGGGCCAGTGGCTCGCCCTCCATGGCCAGGGGCCGCGTCCCTAACACGACAGCCTGTGCTGCGTGCTCAGTCGGTCGCCCTTGTGCGTTCGCCGAGATGCTCCGGATCTCCGGCTGAGATACGCTCGACGGTCGCCTCGAACGCGCGGAGCATGCGAGGGGATACGTTGAACCACCCGAATCGGGATCGGAGCGATGGCATGCAGGAAGAGCAGCGGAGCGAACACCAGTGGCTTGAGCAACTCGTCGGCGAGTGGACCAGTGAGGTCCGCTGCCGCATGGGCCCCGACCAGCCGGAATTGACCTTCACTTGGCAGGAAAGCGTTCGGTCACTCCGGGGGCTTTGGATCCTCTGCGAGGGGACGAGCGAGATGTCCGACGGAAGCACCGCCCGAACCGTCATGACGCTGGGCTTCGACCCGCGCACCGGGCGCTTCGTCGGAACCTATATCGGATCCATGATGACGCATCTCTGGGTATATGACGGCGGGCTGGACGCCGGCCGAACCATCCTGACGCTTGACACGAATGGGCCGGGCTTCGGGACGGACGGGGCGATGGCCCGGTTCCAGGACACGATCGAGCTGCACCCGGACGGCACGCGCGAACTCCGTTCGCAGTATCAGGATGAGAAGGGCGAATGGCATCCGTTCATGCAGGCCATCTATCGCCGCGTTCGCTGAGCGGACACCGGTCCGATGATCGCGCCCGCTTTTCGGTGGCGACCATCGGTGGGCCCGCGATATCACGTCCCCATGCACCTGAACGCAACGACGAACGGCCTTCCCCCTGCCGCCGAAATGGAACAGGCGTACCTCCGTCGCGATCCCGCCTATGAGGGGATCTTCATTGTGGCGGTGCGTACCACGGGCGTTTTCTGTCGTCCTACCTGTCGGGTCCGTAGCCCGCTCCCCAAGAACGTTGAGTACTACCCATCGCCACGCGAGGCGCTCGCCGCAGGGTATCGACCCTGCAAGCGATGTCGGCCGATGGCGGGCGCCGACCAGCCGGCGTGGGCAGCCGAACTCATGGCGAGGATCGATAGCGATCCGCTGCAGCGGATCCGCGAGCGTGACCTCCGCCAGCACGGACTCGACCCGGCCACCGTACGGCGACACTTTCAGCGCGAGTACGGAATGACCTTCCAGTCCTATGCACGATTCCGTCGCCTGAGTGCGGCGTTCTCCAGCATTCGCGAAGGCGAGTCAATCGATGACGCCGTGTTCGAAAGCGGCTACCTCTCGCACAGCGGCTTTCGCGATGCGTTTGCCAGGGCCTTCGGTCGGGCGCCTGGCAAGGTCCAGGGTTGCGACGCCGACTGGGTCCGCATGGCGTGGATCCAATCGCCACTTGGGCCCCTTGTCGCCGGCGCTTGCGAGCAGGGCATTTGCTTTCTCGAGTTCACCGATCGCCGCATGATGGAAGCCCAGTTCCGTACGCTTGCCCAACGATTCCGCATGCCGATCGCACCCGGTGACCACATTCACATCGAGCGGCTCAAGCATGAGCTCGACGAGTACTTCGCGGGCCGGCGCCGACAGTTTGACGTTCCGCTCTCGACGCCCGGCACTCCCTTTCAGCAGCGCGTGTGGGAGGAACTGCGTCGCATTCCCTTTGGCCACACCTGCTCGTACCAGGAGCTCGCCGAGCGAATCGGCATGCCGAGCGCCATTCGAGCCGTGGGGCACGCCAATGGCCTCAACCGCGTCGCGATTCTCGTTCCATGTCATCGGGTCATCGGCAAGGACGGAGGTCTGGGTGGCTATGGCGGCGGCCTGCGACGAAAGGAGTTTCTCCTGCGACTTGAACGCGGACACGTTGGGGTGTCGAGACCAACTCGGAACGATGCGTCGAGTTCGCGAATAAGGTGAGTGTCGGTGGACAAGGTCGATCGAAGTACACTGCATGCGGTCCCGCCCAGGGCAGCCTGCGGCAAACGTCTCGCACACAATCGGAGCACGTTTCCCACACCCTGCTGGCCCACCTCGGGCACTCTGGCGGCCTGCCACCATTCGATGGGCGAGACCACTCCGAAAGGTCATCGCCATGATCACGACTCAGCATGCGAAGCCCGCCGCCACGCGACGCGGGCATGCGTTACTGGATAATCCGCTTCGCACCAAGGGCACCGCGTACACCGACGAGGAACGACGCGAATTCTGCCTGCTTGGCCTCCTGCCCCCGCAAGTCGAGACCCTCGAACAGCAGACCGAACGCGCCTACGAAGCCTTCCAGACGCGGGCGTCGCCGCTCGACAAGCACATCTATCTGCGAGCCCTCCAGGACACCAACGAGGTGCTCTTCTACCGGCTGCTCCTTGACCATGTCGAGGAGATGATGCCGATCGTCTACACGCCGACGGTCGCCGCGGCTTGCGAGCAGTTCTCGCACATCTATCGCCGCCCGCGCGGGCTGTTTGTCTCCTATCCGCTGCGTGACCAGATCCCCGAGATCCTGGCGAATCGTTATGGACGGGATACCGATGTCATCGTCGTGACAGACGGCGGTCGCATCCTCGGCATCGGCGACCAGGGCGTTGGCGGCCTGGGCATCCCGATCGGGAAGCTCTCGCTGTACACCCTCATCGGCGGGATCCGACCAGACCGCACCCTTCCGATCGTGCTGGACGTCGGCACTAACAACGCGGAACGGCTGCGCGATCCGCTCTACCTTGGCTGGCGACATGAGCGCCTGACGGGGCAAGAGTACTTTGACTTCGTTGAGCTGTTCATCCGGGCCGTGAAGCGTGAACTGCCCAACGCCTGCGTGCAGTGGGAGGACTTCCCCAACTCGATCGCGTACACGCTGCTCAACACCTACCGTGATCAGATCCTCAGCTTCAACGACGACATTCAGGGCACCGCGGCCGTCACGTTAGGTGCGATCCTGGGTGCGATCAGTGTCACCGGTCGTCCGTTGCGGGATCAGACGGTGGTGATCCTCGGTGCAGGTTCGGCGGGCATCGGCGTCGCCGACTATCTCTGCCGGGCAATGGTCGAGGACGGCCTTCCCGAGGCCGAGGCCCGATCGCGATTCTGGATCATCAACCGCGGCGGCGTTCTGCACACAGGGCGCAGCGACCTCTCTGCCGAGCAGCGGGCCTTCGCCCAGGCGACCGAACGGATCGCCGCGATTCCGCATTCGGCGGCGGGCATCGTCGGCCTGGAGGAAGTGATTAAGGCAACGTCGGCCACGATTCTCATCGGTCTCTCGACGCTTCCCAACGCCTTCACCGAACCGATCGTTCGCGAAATGGCCAGGAAGACGCCACGGCCGATCATCTTCCCGCTCTCCAACCCGACCTCGAAGGCCGAAGCGACTCCGGTTGACCTGCTGAAATGGACCGAGGGTCGCGCCCTGATCGCGACCGGTTCGCCTTTCGCGCCGGTCAGCGACGGATCGCAGACCGTGACGATCGCCCAGTGCAACAACGTGTACATCTTCCCGTCGATCGGCTTGGCTCTGGCCGCTTCGAAAGCCCGCCGCGTGACCGACGGCATGCTCCTCGCGGCGGCCCGGGCGCTGGGCGAGAAGTCGCCGGCCCTGAAGGACCGTAACGCCTCGCTCCTGCCGAACCTTCGGGAGCTGCGGGCGGTCGCTCGCCATATCGCCACCGCGGTCGCCCTGCAAGCGATGCGCGAGGGACACGCTCCGCCGATGGAACGCGAGGAGCTCGCTCGCCGCATCGCCGAAACCCAGTGGGTGCCTTCGTACACCTGACCCACACCGTCCACCCGGCGCGCCGGCGCTCGAGTCCAGCGTCGACGCCGGCGCGCTTCTTGGCTGGAAGGGACCCTGGCGGATCGCGCGCAACGGATGCACCGGCGAGGCAAGCCAGCGGTACGAATGGACATGACCGTTCGCATCCGCAGGGACTACTGCGTCTGGAGCTTCCTGATCGCGTCCGCCTTGTCCGGGGTCGTCGGGTGTAGCCCGACCGGCAGCGGAGGAACGGCGTCGCACGGGGAGCTTCACCGTTGGACCAGTTCCGCTCCGTTGCTGCGGGCCCGCGCCGCCCATGCGGTCGTGGCGACCTCCCAAGCGATCTTTGTGGCTGGTGGGACCGACGAGCAGGGTCTGCCGGTGCGGGAGGTCGAGCGCTTCGACGGCTCCACTTGGAGCATCGTGGCGATGCTGCCCGGCGACGGACTCAATGCGCCAGCCGCCGCCGCCATCGGTGATCGGATCCTGCTGGTCGGTGGGTTTGAAACGACGACCAACGTGCCGACCGACCAGGTCCTCGCATTCGATGCATCGAGGCCTGAGGAGGGTTGGAGGCGCGAGACGGCGCTGCCATCGCCTCGCGGAGGCCACGCCGTCGCCGTGCTCGATGGAACCTTGCACGTCGTTGGCGGAGGCAACGAACGCACGACGCTGGCGACGCACTCGGTCTACGACTCGCGAACGGGACAATGGCACGACACCACGCCGCTGCCTCGGTCCATAGGTAGTCCCGCCGCCGTGGTTGCCGACGGTGAGCGGTATGTCATCGGCGGGCGAAGCGGGTCGTCGGACTTCGGCCGTGTCTACCGCTGGGAGCCCGCTACGGCGACCTGGAGCGAAGGTCCCGCGATCACTCCGCGCGGCACATCCGGTGCGGTCGCTGGCGATGGTGGGATCTACGTTCTCGGAGGCGAGTCCCAAGCATCCGCGTGCGTCCTCGCCGATGTCCTCCACTGGGACATGAAGAGCGATCGTTGGTGCACAGAATCACCCATGCCCACCGCCCGGAGCTTCGCGCGGGCAGTTCGATTCCGCGATGCGATCTACGTCATCGGGGGAAGCCGGGAGGTTCAGCGGAGCCACGCCCCGACCGGCTGTCGCACCGTCGAGCGCATGATGGCAGACGAGTAGTCAGTGTAGTGGGAGTTACCCAATTCACACTATGGGACCCGACACAGGCCGCTCCAACAGGTCGATTGGCGTCTTTAGCTCGCGTCGAGGCCAAGCCCATGAGAGGTTGCCCCGCATCGGGCCGATGAGCGATCGGAACTGGAGTGGACATGTCAATTCGAAGGACCGATCACCGCCAACTTGGGGACGGGCGGACCGCGACGCTCGCGCCGGAGCCGCCACGGTCGCCGTCGATAGCGCTGCCGGCGCCGTCCCACTCGACAGGATCGTCAGCCCAACGTGCAGCCCGTTGGAGCGGCGTGCTCTTGGGCTTCGCCGCTACCGCATTCCTGATCCTCTGGTGGATCATTGATGCTGGCTACAAGCCGCCCATTCGGGTTGCGATCAACCCATGGCCTGGGTATGAGTTCGCCACGCTCGCCCAAGCGAAGGGCTACTTCGCCGAGGAGGGTGTCGACGTTCGGCTGATCGAACTCAGTTCGCTCGGAGACAGCCGTCGAGCATACGAGCGAGGGCAGGTCGACGGGTTCTTCGGCACGGTCGTCGAGGTTCTTCTCTCCGGTGACCAGGGAGACCGCCGTCCCATCATCACGATGCTGGTCGATTACTCCGACGGTGCCGACGTCATTGTCGCGCGACAGGGCATTCCTGATATCGCAGGCCTGCGCGGCAAGCGAGTCGCCGTCGAAAGCGGATCGATCAATGTGGTCGTACTGGCCCGCGCGCTTGCAGGCGAGGGCATGGACAGCTCCGAGGTCACGCCGGTGTATGAGCCGCAACTGGACATGGCGCGGTCCTTCGTCGAGGGGAGAATCGATGCGGCGGTGTGCTATCCGCCGACATCGATTGAGATCGTGAAGAGCGGGGCGGGAGTCATCTACTCAAGCAAGGCCATCCCGGGCGTCATCGCGGATGTCCTCGCCTTCGACTCCGCCACCATCAAGGATCGCTCAGCCGATGTGGCGGCGTTTCAGCGGGCGTTCTTTCGGGCACAGGAGTTCGCCCTGACGCACCCCGACGAGGCGTATGCGTTGATGGCTGCGCGCGAAGGGATCACGGCCGAGGAGTTCGCCGAGGCTCTGCATGAGGGCATTCGCTTGGTTGGTTCCACCGAACAGGCGACCTATCTCGGGCCATCGGGTTCGCTCGTGGAGGTGGTGCGGACGACGCGAGACGATCTGCGCTCGCTCGGCCAGTTGCGCGACGGTGATCGAGAGCTGCCGCGCACCGTGATGGTCTCACCGGAGTAGCCGATGCAGACGATGCTCGTTGCTCGATTTGCCCGATCCCTTGAGCTGAAGCTCCTCGCCCCGGTGGCGATCGGGTTCTCGCTCATGGTCGTCGTGGCCTCGTTCGTGACGGGCTGGCTCGCGAGGGCGGAGGCCTATCAGCGCCTCGAGCGGCGAGCCGCTGTCGTCGCCAGAAGCGTCACGTATGCGGCCGAAACCATTCGAAGCCGAGAGGACCTGCAACGGCTGGTCAACTCGCTTGGCGGTGAGCCCGATGTCACCGTATTGGTCGCCGTCGGAGGCGATCCGCCGCAGGTGATTGCCAGCACACACAACGCGTGGAATGGCCTGCCCATCGACGGATTGCCCTCACCGCACATCGTTGAGGCCCTCAAGGATGCAATGCGCACCCGTCAGCAGAGCTTCTCGCGACACACGAGTCCCAACGAGATCGGCTGCTCAATCCCGCTCCTGCGAAGCCAATCGGAGTCGCTGCTTGGCAATGGCGCGGTGGTGGCACACATCGACGCCCGACCGGTTGACATATCAGCGGCGAATCTCTCGCGCATTGTGGGTGGAGGCGCGCTACTGCTCGCGATGGCGACATTCGGCGGCCTCTGGTTCCTCATGCACCGCGTTCTTCTTCATCCGATGCACGCCATGATGCAGGCGATCACCGAGGACCGTGAGGCCAACGTGCTCGCCGACGACGAGATCGGCACGCTTGCCGCAACGTTCAACCTGCACCGACAGGAGACACACCGCGCCCGGGAGGGCCTTGAACACGCCCTCGGTGAGATCCGAGCGTTTTGGACGGCGCTGGACCGGCACTCGATTGTCTCGGTCGCGGACGCCCATGGTCGCATCAAGGAAGTCAACTCGGGTTTCTGCACGATCAGCGGCTACACGCGCGACGAGCTCGTCGGACGCGACCACCGGATCCTCAACTCTGGGGTACACCCGAAGTCGTTCTGGGTCGACGTCTGGCGGCAGATCGCGTCCGGTCAAGCGTGGCGCGGAGAAGTGTGCAACCGTAGCAAAGACGGCTCAAACTACTGGGTTGACAGCACGATCGTTCCTTATGTCGGAAAGGACGGGCGGGTTGAGCGATACGTCTCGATGCGTTTCGACATCACTGCCCAGAAGCTCGCCGCCGACGAGAGGTTGCGGGCCCAGGCGGCAGCCGAGGCAGCCAATCGCGCCAAGAGCGAGTTCCTCGCGAACATGAGTCATGAGATCCGCACGCCGATGACCGCGATTCTCGGCTACGCGGACCTTCTCACCGAACAGCCCGGCAAAGCGTTAGGTGATGCGGAGCGACAGGCGCATATCGAGACGATCAAGCGCAACGGCGAGCATCTCCTCGCGATCATCAACGACATCCTCGATCTCTCCAAGATCGAAGCCGGAAAGATGACCATGGAGCGGGTGCCCGTCGACGTGCGGGGACTCATCCTTGGCATCGAATCGCTGATGAGCGTCAAGGTCAAGGCGAAGGGGATTGCGCTCACGTTGGAGCAGGAGAGCGACCTGCCGGCAACGATCCAGAGCGATCCGGTACGCCTGCGGCAGATCCTCGTGAACCTCGTCGGCAACGCGATCAAGTTCACCGAACTGGGTGGCGTCACGCTGTCAGTCGGATTCGTGCCGGACGCCCCCGGCGGGCCGGTCCTGCGCTTTCGCATCAAGGACACCGGCATTGGCATGACGGAAGAGCAGGTGACCCGCCTGTTCGAGGCATTCCAGCAGGCGGATTCTTCCACGACGCGGAAGTTCGGTGGCACCGGCCTTGGCCTTCGGATCAGCAGGACCCTCGCCGGGATGCTCGGCGGCGACGTGACGGTCGCCAGCGAGCTCGGCAGGGGAAGCGTTTTCACGGCGACGATCGCCACCGGTTCCCTCGACGGCGTGGCGATGACATCGCCGTCGGAGCTGCGAGCCTTCCGGTTGGAGCAACACCATCGAAGCGACACCGGTCAGGGCGCCTCTCCGCTGAAGGGATGCCGGATCTTGCTGGCCGAGGACGGACCCGACAACCAACGGCTCATCTCCTTCCATCTCAGGAAGGCCGGTGCCGAGGTGACCGTCTGCGCGAACGGCCGCATCGCCCTGGAGGCGCTGACGCTTCCGACGACGGCCGCTGGCGAATCGCCGTTGCGGACCGATATCGATCTGATCCTGACGGATATGCAAATGCCCGAGGTGGACGGATACGCTTTCGCACGAACCCTCCGCGCCCGTGGCTGGTCGGGTTCGATCATCGCCCTCACTGCCCATGCGATGGAAGGGGATGCTGAGAAGTGCATCGAGGCCGGCTGCAATGCCTATGCGACCAAGCCCATTGACCGGGCCGCGTTGATCAGTGCCTGTCAGGCGGCGATGCGGCTGCGAACGATGACGGCGCGTGCCGCGTAGCGATGGCCGATCCGGACGGCGAGGGCTATCGTGTGTTGACGGTGCTCCACGTCGAGAAAACAGCGAACGACCGTGCCCGTGAGGCGCCCCTCGGCCGGGTCGGTGCGGCGATTGGTGCCGCGATCGCCTGCGGCGCGATCGTGGGCGGATGTGCCGCGGGCCGGAGCGGACTCGCTCCGGTCGGGGTCATCGTTGGGGTGGTGGTGGGGTTCACGGTGGGTGTCGTCGTCGCCCCGGGCTTCCTCTGGGCAGCTCGCGGCAAGAACGCCTGCGGGGCCGGGCTCGCCGTGTTCGCCCCGGCCATGGTTGCTGCTCTGCCATGGAGTCAGTTTTGGCAACCTATGGCGACGCTGCCGGCGACGATAGCGGGAGCTCTGGTGGGGTTGGCTTGGGTCCGTTGGTGCCTGCCTTCGAGAGACGAGGCTTCTCGGTCGACGCCCGGTACCCATCCACTGCGCCCTCTCCTCACGCTGCTGCTGGTCGCGGTGCCAATCGGTTCGCTCGTTCTCTTCCTGGCGATCTCACGACCGCCCTCGTCCGCCAGCACGCTGACGGACCTACGTGGATTTCTGGCGTCTCGATCGATGGAGGTGCAGCAACGTGGCATCAACGAACTTCGCCGTCGTGACGTGGCGACCGTTGCGGGCTTCATGAGCGATTCGGAGGAGGGGGTGCGCCTCACCGCCTTGCGGTCGCTTGCGGGGCGCCAGGACAGCCCTTCGGTTGCTGGGGACTCAACCATCAACGACCTGCTTGTCGCGGCGCTCGGCGACAGCTCGCGATACGTTCGCCGTGAAGCGGCGTTCCTGCTGGCGGATCGGCCTCCCGTGCCGTCCAATCGCGAGGCGCTCGAACGGGCCCTCGCCCAGGAGCGTCAGGCGATGGTTCGAGAGGAACTTGCCCGGGCGATCGAGGCCCTGCGGCCCCGTCCCTAACAGGACGCTCGTCCGCAACAGGGTTCGCAGCCGATCGCCCGCCACGAGAGAATGCGGATGTGCGGCGTGGCGTACCCGTCGCGGATCGGCTCCGGACGATAGAGGTCCGTCGAGAGGTACTTCTTGTTGCTGTCGGCGAAGAGCGTTGCGACCGTCGCCCCGTCCCCGTGCTCGTCGAGCAGGAGATCGGCGCCAAGGAAGTTCGCTCCCGAGGAGATGCCGACCGCGAGACCAACCTGGCCGAGGGCCTGGGCCATCAGGATCGCGTCGCCGTCCCAGACGTCGATGACCGGGTCGAGTTGGTCCAGCCGCACGATGCTGGGCACGAACTCATCGGAGATGCCCTGGATCCGGTGCGAGCCGACCTTGTTGCCCGCCCGCAGCGTCGGCGAGTTCGCTGGCTCGAGCGGGTGGATCTTCGAGGCGCTCCAGCGGGCCCGGAGCGCCCGGCCCACGCCCATCACCGTGCCGCCCGTTCCGACGCCGGCGACGAAGGCGTCGACCGCGCGACCTAACGATTCGATCTGGGCAATCAGCTCCGGGCCGGTCGTTCGCTCGTGGGCCGTCACGTTGGCCGGATTGTCGAACTGGTGCGGCAGGAAGACCGCGGGATGTTCGCGTGCGTAGGCGTCCGCGAGGGCGATGCTTGCCCGGAAGCCGCCCTCCTCGCGGGAGACGGGTATGACGTCGGCCCCAAAGCTCATGATCAGGGCGACGCGCTCCCGGCTCATCCAGTCGGGCATGTAGATGCGCACCGGATGTCCGAGGGCCCGCCCGATCGCCGCGAACGAAATGCCGGTGTTTCCGCTGGTGGCCTCAGCAATCGTGTCGCCCGGTCGAAGGTCGCCGCGCTCGTATGCCTCCCTGATGATCCAGAGCGCCATGCGGTCCTTGACGCTCCCGGTCATGTTCTTCTGCTCGTACTTCGCGTAAAGCGTCCGAGGCCGCCCTCGTGATTCGTAGTGAATCTCAAGAAGCGGCGTGCGCCCGACCATCGGCTGAAGGGCATCGGCAGGGTTGTCGTCGCCCAGGGGCCGACGCGTCACGGGTGACTTCATGCAGGAGTGCGTCACGGATGGGATCCCAAAGGACGCATCCTACGGCACGCTGCCGCAATCGGCGTCAGAGGCAGGGGCCCCATGCGCCGAGCAGCACCGCGAGATCGGCACCGTCGGTCAGGCTGTCGCCGGTGAGGTCTCCAGCGGAGCCGCCCCAGGCGCCGAGGAGGATCGCCAGGTCCGCGCCGTCAACCGCCCCCGAGCCGTCGAAGTCGGCAGCGCAACTCGGCGGGGTAGGCAGCACCGACGCCCACGTCGTGCCGATCCGGATCTCGTCCGTGGTCCAGCCCGTGCCGTTGTCGATCGCAACCGTTGTCGGAAGCGGCATCGGTCCCAATTGCCAGAGACTCGCGTCCGGCCAACCGGGTTCTGCTTCTCCGACCACGGGATTGATGTAGACCTTGAACGAGAGGAGATCCGGCATGGCGAAGTCGTTGATACGAACAACGAATAGGCTCGTCTCTCCCTCGATGGGCGTCATGGTCGTAATGTCGCTCGTCCCATCGCTCAGAGCGATGCCGAAGCCGGCCGCTCCGATCGGCAGTCCGATGCTCGCCTTGTCCGGCGCTGTACCGAAGGAGATGCCGCCCCACGCTCCCGCATCGACGTCGGGCCGAAGCAGGAACGAGACATAGAGGACATGCCCGGTCGCCAGCGGCGGATAGGATCGCTCATAGATCGAGTTCGGCGAACGCCTCGCTGCGGCGGGAGTCACTGCCGCGCCCTCTGTCGTCGCAAGGCCAGGATAGATGAGACCTGTCGCTGTCACGATCGTGGGTGAGGCCCCGATCGACAGCCACGATGACGACCATCCCGAGCCTCCTGCCCTGCCATCGAGGTCTCCAATCACTCCGCCGCCAAAGCCGTCATCGGCGACGAGTTGGCCCGAACTGGTTGACGACATGCATAACACGATCGCGGCGCAAGCCGCCATTCGATAGGAGCTGTTCATGATGGGTCCACCTTCGCAACGCGAATGGTCTTCGCTGCCGAAGGGTGCCTTCGACAGCCACACTCGCAGGATAGTGCGAGGTGGCGCGCCGCTGACCAAAGAAGCTGTGAGTCGGAAGTCCGGATTCGGGATCGTCATTCCGGGGATTGCATCAAACCTCGTCGGGGTGCCGCTCGGCGAAGCTCGAGTGCGCAGCGTGCGCTGGCCACGCTGGAGTCGCTCGCCGCCAACGCTTGACGGCAACGAGCAAGATGCGTGCATTTGGTATGCATGTGGATTCGAGCGAGCAGAGAGCGAAATGCGAAACGAATAACTCTCGACATTCATCCGTCTCGGGAGGTTGCTGCAGGTCGCGCGTTGCGGTCGCGCCTTCCTGGCACTCGCACTCGCGAAGAATCGACGGCGCACTCAGGCACGCTCCACTCGCCGCCCGCCTCACCCCGGCAACATCCCGTATGGTGTCGCTCGTGACCCCCGTAGCGCCGCTCCTTGAACACCGCCCCCAGTCCGCCGAGGCAAGTGACTGCTTCCTCGCCTTCCTGTCCTACTGCGAGGCGTCGAAGGTCGAGCCCTACCCGGCCCAAGTCGCCGCCTTCGAGGCGATCTTCGAGCACAAGAGCGTCGTCCTCGCCACGCCGACCGGATCAGGCAAGTCGCTGGTCGCTCTCGCCGCCCACTTCGCCGCCTATTGGCGCGGGGCCGCGGGTCTCGATCCGACGATCCCAGATCACCTGCGCCGATCGGTCTATACCGCGCCGACCAAGGCCCTCGTCAACGAGAAGTTCTTCAATCTCTGTGATGCCTTCGGCGCGACCAACGTCGGCCTCATGACCGGCGATGCGACCGTCAATCCGACCGCCGCGATCATCTGCTGTACGGCGGAGATCCTCGAGAGCATCGCGTTACGCGAGGGGAAGCGATCTCCGTTTGGCTGGGTGGTGATGGACGAGTTCCACTACTTCTCCGATCCCGAACGCGGCTCGGCGTGGCTGGTGCCGCTTCTCGAACTCACCGACGCTCGGTTCCTCCTGATGTCGGCCACGCTACACGACTTCGAACCGGAAGCGCTGTGCGAAGACCTTCGCCGTCGCACCGGCGCCGAAGCGGTCGCGGTCAGCTCGAAGGAACGGCCGGTTCCGCTTGAGTTCCGCTACAAGGAGGATCGGCTCCTCATGGAGACCCTCGAGGAAGTCCTCCGCGATGGGCTGGTGCCGGTCTATGTCGTCTCATTCCGGCGGCGCGACGCGGCGGAACTCGCCCCGAAACTCCGCAGCACGGCGCTCGATGAGAAGGCCCGTGAGCGGCGCACGATCATCCACGCCGAACTCGAGCGACACCGCCTCGACACGCCCTTCGGAAAGACGTTGCGCGAGCTCCTTCCGCACGGACTCGCGATCCATCACGGCGGCATGCTCCCGAAGTACCGCCGGCTGGTCGAGCGCCTGGCCACGAAGGGGCTCATCTCGGTCATCAGCGGCACCGACACGTTAGGCGTCGGCGTCAACATGCCGATCCGCAGCGTGATCTTCACCCAGCTCTCCAAGGGTGGTGGGCCGGCGGGCATGCATCACCTGAAGCCCGGGGAGTTCCGGCAGATCGCCGGCCGCGCCGGCCGCAAGGGCCACGACACCATGGGGACGGTGATCGTTCAGGCGCCCGAGCATGAGGTGAACAACCTTCGCAGGAAGCGGAAGAGCGCGACCTCCGGGAAGAAGTTCCATGCCGAGAGTCCGCCGCCCGGTTTCAAGGGCTGGAACGAGAAGACGCTGGAGCGGCTTCGCGACGCGCCGATCGATCGCCTCGTCCCGCGCTTCGCCGTCACCGGTCCGCTGGTCCTCCAAATCCTCCGCCGAAGTGGCGATGGCCGCGAGGCGTTGGAGCGCCTCATCGCGTCGGTCGGGGCGAAGGAAGCGGAGTACCGCGAGACGGCAGCGAAGATCCTCGGCGCGTTCGAAGAAGCGGGGTTGGCACGACGACGCGAGCAGTCTGACGAGCGAGGCTGCCTCTACGACCTCTCCGCGGCGGTCGAGTGCATTGAATCCTTCGACCGACCGCTGGTGCCCTTTGTCCGATTCGCGATCGAACAGTTAGAGATCTCCGATCCGAACCACGACCTCGATGTGCTGACGATCGTCGAGTCGATCGTCGACGATCCGAGCGAGGTTCTGAACGCCCAGCGCCGTCGTCTTCAGGACCAGAAGCGGCAGGAGCTCTGGGTGCCGGGGATGTCGCTGGAGGAAACGGGGGCGATGCGCGACGAACTGGACGCCATCACCCACCCCAAGCCGATGGCGGAGGAACTCGAGGTCTGGTTCAAGCATTGGGACGCGAAGCATCCCTTCATCGCCGATCGCCACCCAAGCCCAAAGGCGGTGGCAAGAGAACTGTTAGAGCGAGGCATGTCGTTCGCCGAGTACATTCGCGACTACGGCCTCATCCATCATGAGCAGACGCTCTATTACTATCTGAGCGACGTTCAGAAGATCATGAGTCGCGCCCTCGCCGTAACCGACCCGGACATGCAGGGCGGGCAGGATGACGCGGCGAAGGCCAAGGCCGTGGCGCGCCGTGAGGCGATCGAACGTCTCCTCGAGGATCTCGGGGCCCTCGTCGAAACGATCGATTCAAGCGTCTCCGAGGAGTGGGCGCGGCATGGCCTTGCCCCGGACGCGATCACCGCTGGAATGAACGCTGTCGCGGAGCGGGCGACAGCCCGGGCGTCGGCCGTGCGGCTCGATGGTCTTCTCCGACGCATGATGCGCAGCCAAGCCTTCACCTGGGTGCAGGCACTGCAGCGCGGGGACTACGCGGCCCTTGCGTCAGACGCGCTGTCGGCTGAGGCGGCGAAGGCCCAATTCGAGCCCTATTGGGAACGTTTCGACACGGTCGTCCTCACCGCAGATGCGCGGGGGCCCGAGCTCATCGAAATCGACCTGAACGCGGGCGCCGTCCGACAGTGGATCCTCGATCCCGAAGACTCGAGGGAGTGGTACATCGAGGGCGAGGCAGACATGCAGGCGTCGCGTGCCGAAGGGCGTCCTGTGATGCGGGTGAAGAGAATCGTCGATCAGTCCGGAATGGGGAACGCGAAGGGAACGCCCGACTGACAGCATGTGCGCGCTGGTCGGCATCCGCCTGCCCGGTCAACGGCGCTGAATGTCGGGGGCGCTGTTGCCCGCCAGGAGGCATCGGGGTAGAACACCGTGGACGCCCAACCTTGGGGCGACGCTCCAACGGCGGAACACGACATGCCAACGTCCGAGGCCCGGGCCGTCTCGCAACTGACGACGGTGAACAGGAACGTGGGGAAGGCCGCCGAAGCGGCGCTTGAGGCCGGTGAAGGACTTCTCCGGCTCGCGCCAACGTGGGTGCCGAGATCGTTCCTCCAGCCCGGTCGCCGCCTGAAGCTTCATCCCGACGACCTCTATGCGTTTGGACTCAGCCGCGGGGGAATCGATGAGCGTTGGTTCGGTTCGACGACCGAGGCCGCGAACGACGGTCGGACGCCCGACGAAGGGCTGAGCTACGCCGTCCACGGGACTCGGCGATTTCTCCTGCGCGATGCGATCGAAGCCCTTGGCGCCGAGATCGTCGGCAGCGCAATCTGGAAGAAGTACCGCCGATGGCCGGTGTACTCGAAGTTCTTCGACAACATGGGGCCGATCCCGCACCACATGCATCAGGACGCGAAGGCGGCGAAGCTCGTCGGTCGCGAATGCAAGCCCGAGGCCTATTACTTTCCTCCGCAACACAACAACGTCGGTAACAGCTTCCCCTATACGTTCATGGGCCTTGAGCCGGGTACCACGCGCGAGCAGGTTCGAAAGGCCATCGCCGACTGGAACAAGGGCGACAACCGGATCACCACCCTGAGTCGCGCCTACGCCCTCGAGACCGGCACCGGCTGGCTGATTCCCCCGGGCATCCTGCACGCACCGGGATCGCTCTGCACCTATGAGCCGCAGTGGGGCAGTGACGTCTTCGCGATGTACCAGAACCTGGTCGAGGGCCGTGAGGTTCCTTGGCAACTCCTGGTCAAGGACATGCCCAAGTCGCGGCACCGGGACATCGACTTCATCGTCGACCAGCTCGATTGGGAAGGCAACGTCGATCCGCACTTCAAGTTGAATCACTTCCTTGTGCCGGTCGTCGACACGAAGGACGACGCCCATACGGATCGCTGGATCGTCTACGGTCGCATCAAGAAGGTGCAGTACTTCACGGCCAAGGAGCTCACCGTCCGTCCGGGCGGGAGCATCACGGTGCGCGATCGCGGCGCGAACTCGATCATCGTTGTGCAAGGCGAGGGGGCGATCAACGGCCTGCGCCTCACCTGCCCAAAGCTCATCCGCTTTGGCGAGCTGACCGAGGACGAGGTCTTCGTCACCGAGCCCGCCGCTCGCGCCGGCGTCACCTATCGAAACACGAGTGCCACGGAGGATCTGGTGGTCCTTCGTTACTTCGGCCCCGAAGTCAACCCCCAAGCCCCGGTGATCAGGACACATGGCTAACCAGCTTCCACGACTGCACAACGCCCTCTGGCCCGGACTCGTCGGCAAGGGCTCGCCCGGCGCCGAGCCCCTCATTCCCTTCGACACCATGCTCGACTGGACGGCGAAGGCCTCGGTCGGCGGCATGCGCTTCGACGGCGTGGACGTGATCCTCGCGGCGCCGCACATCGACATCAACGCACGGCCTGATGCGCTGAAGCGCATCGCCGCAAAGGTCGCCAAGCGCGGACTCGCGATCGGTTCGCTGGTTGCCCCGGTGTGGGGTGGCCTCGGCGGTGGCTCGGCCATGGGGTCGAGGTCCGATCGGGCGAAGTTCGTCACCCAGGTTCGGAAGAGTTGCGTCATCGCTCGCACGTTCCGTGACCTCGGCGTGCGGCAGGGCGGCGTCGTGCGCATCGACTCGGCGGACAGCCCTGCGAACTGGCTGAACGACCCGAAGGGCAACACGAAGCGCATCGTGGCCACGTTCCGGGAGGCCGCGAAGGTCGCCGCGGACCACGGTGAGCGGCTCGCCGCGGAAGGGGAGATCTGCTGGGCGGGGATGCACGGTTGGAAGTCGATGCTCGAGATTCTCGAGGGCGTTGGCATGCCCGAGACGCTCGGATTCCAGGCGGACCTCGCCCATACGTACCTCTATCTTCTCGGATGGAACGCGCCGGAGCAGGCTCTCCTCAAGCCCAAGCACACCCAGGCCCAGTTCTGGAAGGCCTATCAGACGCTGACCGATGCGCTTCGGCCGTGGACCTTCGACGTCCACATCGCCCAGAACGACGGCACCGTGCACGGATCCGGCACCCATGACAAGACCGGACGTCACTGCCTCGCGACCGATCCTGCCGGCAAGCTCGATATCGTCAAGGCCGCGGGATACTGGCTCACCGAAGGCGGTCGCCCGATGGCCCGTTTCAGTCACATCTGCTGGGACGGTTGCATGTTCGCAAACAAGGTCCTGTCGCGGCCGAAGACCTGGAATGACATTCTCGCAACGCTCATCCGGGTGCGCGACGCCCATGGCCTTCCGTGGTGACCAGAGTGCCCCAGCGACCTCGCAGCGCCTCATGAGATACGCATGACCCAAGATCTCCGCATCGCCATGATCGGTTACGGCTTCATGGGCAAGACCCATTCGCACGCCTATCGAACCGTCAACAACTTCTTTCCGCGCAAGCACCGCCCGGTGTTGCAGGTCCTCTGCGCCCGTGATTCGGCGAAGGCCAAGGAGTTCGCCGAGACCTGGGGCTATCGCCACGTGGTGGGCGACTGGCGGGACGTGGTGAACCGTTCCGATGTCGACGCGATCGACATCTGCACGCCGAACGATCTGCATGCGGAGATCGCCATCGCCGCAGCGAATGCGGGCAAGATGGTCCTCTGCGAGAAGCCGCTTTCGATCAATGCCGCCGAAGGCGAGCGCATGGTGCGCGCGGTGGAGTCGGCCGGTGTCGCGAATACCGTTTGGTATAACTATCGTCGCATCCCTGCGGTAACGCTGGCCAAGCAGCTCGTTGCCGAGGGAAGGCTCGGCCGGATTTTCCATTTCCGGGCCCAGTTCCTCCAGGACTGGACGATCAGCGCCGACCTTCCGCAGGGAGGCACGGGGCTCTGGCGCCTCGACGCAGGGGCAGCGGGTTCGGGCGTCACGGGCGACTTGTTAGCCCACTGCATTGACACCGCCCAGTGGCTCAATGGCGGCATCTCCCGCGTGGTCGCCCGCACCGAGACGTTCATCAGGCGGCGCATGCACGTCCTGACCGGGAAGGTCGAGGATGTCGGCATCGATGATGCCTGCGAGGTCCTGTGCGACTTCACGAACGGTTCGCTCGGCAATTTCGAGTCGACCCGCTATGCCCGCGGCCACAAGGCGAAGTACACCTTCGAGATCAACGGCGAGAACGCTTCGGTCGCCTGGGATCTTCATGACCTTCACCGCCTTCAGTATTTCGATCATCGCGATGAGGGAATCATCCGCGGATGGCATTCGGTGCACGTGACCGACGGCGATCACCCCTACATGAAGCAGTGGTGGGTGCCTGGCTTGGCGATCGGTTACGAGCACTCCTTCATTCACCAGCTCGCCGATTTTCTCGGTTCGCTGGAGACCGGCGCTCCCGCCCATCCGACCTTCCGCGATGCCCTTCAGACCGGCAAGGTATGCGATGCGATTCTTCGCAGCGCGAAGTCGTCCCGATGGGAAGAGACCGGCGTCGACTGGCGTGAGCGATGATCGTCGGGCTGTGCGTGCGAGGCGGGATCGACGGTCCAACCACGGAGTGACGAGATGGCAAGAATGCACGGAATGTCGGTCCGAACTGTCCGCGGCGGAGCGATGGCGGTCCTCATGGCAGTGGTCGCGTGGACTGGCGGCTGCGCTGCCCCCAGCCAGAGCGCCGCGACCGTTGACCATGGCCTGATCTTCAATGGCGTCGACTTGACCGGCTGGGATGGCGACCCGCGCTATTGGCGCGTCGAGGAGGGCTGCCTCACCGGCGAGACGACGGATGCGAGCCCGCTGGCCCGCAACACGTTCATGATCTATCGAGGGGCGGATGTTGGCGACTTTGAACTGGAGTTCGATTACGTCATCCGTTCGGAGCGGGCGAACTCCGGCGTGCAGTATCGAAGCTTCGAAATGCCGGCTGCAAATGACGACGGGCGATGGATCGTTGGTGGCTACCAGGCCGACATCGACGAGCCGGTGACCTACACGGGCATCGTTTACGGTGAACGCGATCGCGGCATCCTCGCGTTGCGTGGGCAGCAGGTCACGATCGAGCCCGGTGGAGCGCCGAAGGTGACAGGCTCACTCGGCGAAGCGGGGGACCTTGCCGCGCGGATCAACGGTCGGGACGGATGGAACAGCTACCGTGTTCGCATGCAAGGCAACCGGCTGAGCCACACCATCAACGGCGTCACCATGACCGAGGCGGTCGACAACGACGCTGTTGTGACCGAACCCGGGGCGAAGGGAGCGCGCACGCGGGGCGTCATCGCCTTCCAGTTGCACACCGGGCCGGCCATGAAGATCCAGTTTCGAAACGTGCGCCTTCGCGATCTTTCCGGCAGGAGGGGACGCTAACGGAAGTCCCCATGCAAGCCGTCGCACTCACCATCGCAGGCTCCGATCCCTCCGGCGGCGCCGGACTTCAGGCTGACCTCAAGACATTCCAGCAGCATCAGGTTTATGGAGAGAGCGTGGTCACGCTCCTCACCGTGCAGAACACGCGCACGGTTTCCGCGCTGGAGTTCGTTGCGCCGCCGTTCATCCTCGCCCAGTTGGATGCGGTTCTCGAGGACATCCCGCCAAACGCCGCCAAGACCGGAGCGCTCGGACGCGCGGACATCATCGAGGCCCTGGCGTCGCGCGCTGCGAGATTCCCGTTCCCGCTCGTCGTCGACCCGGTCATGATCAGTAAGCACGGTGTGGCGCTTCTTGCCGACAGCGCCGTCGAGGCGCTCGTGAGGCGCCTCCTTCCGCATGCGTTCCTTGTGACGCCCAATCTCGCCGAGGCCTCGCGGTTGGTTGGCTTCCCGGTCGATTCGCGGAGCGCGATGGAGCGGGCAGCCGAAGGCATCGCGGCGATGGGGCCGCGGCACGTTCTCATCAAGGCAGGGCATCGGTCGAGCGACGCCATGGACCTCCTTTGGTCGGAGGGTCGGGTGACGGCTTTCGCAGGCCAACGGATCCTGTCGACCAGTACGCACGGCACCGGCTGCACGCTCTCAGCCGCGATCACGGCTCGGTTGGCGCGCGGTGAGGAGCTCGTGACCGCCGTCGCCTTGGCTCGCGAGTACGTCCGCGCGGCCATCCGCACCGCGCCGCAACTCGGTGGTGGGCAAGGGCCTGTGAACCACGGCGCGCCGACTGGTGCGCCTCTCCCGCGTCACCATGGGAAAGATTGACGAGGACGCGAAGATCGCGGTGCGAGATTGCAACGAAGTCGTTGATGCGGCGGCTCCGGCACAGAAGCCGATCCATTGTCCGCATTCGCCATTGGCGAGGAGTGGACGAGTCGGTGTGTCACGCCCATCGTCGTGCTATCGTCTCTCGTGAGGCCCTGCAGCCGACAGCCCACGCTTGGCCGACATCGTGCCAGCCCGTCCGTGAGCAGTCGGTGAGCTGAGATTCGAAAGGGGACATCCATGAGCAATCGTCACTCCTTCAGATGGACGGGCGATGTCGTTGGCGTGGTGTCAGTGCCGGTGGCGTTGGCGAGCGCGACGATCGCGGCGTTTGCCTCTTCCGCCGCGCGAGCGAGCTTTGTCTACGCGCCCATCGGAGAGCCAATCCTGTCGGCCTCGTTCGTCTTGGATACGGCTGGATTCACGGCCCATCGCACCGTCCTCGGTCACGAGGTCAACACGCTGAGGCTTTTCCATGCCGACAACATGGGGCAGTCCTTCGATCTCTCCGATCAGTTGTTCGGCCTGGCGATCTGGCCAAACGTGCCGCTGGTCGACCAGGGCAGCTTTGGGACCGGGTGGTTGAGCGCCACGATCGACCCTTCGTTCTTCGGGGTGTTGGCGGCTGGGAACATCGGACTTGCCGGCGTGCTGACGGATACCGGCGATGGCTACTTCGCCATCGACACGATGATGCTGCAGATCACCACGGCGTCCGGCAGTTTCAACGCGCCCTTCACAGCGTCGTATGGAAGCGCCAACAACGGCTTCGGGATCGGGCTGGCGGATGGCGCGAATCTGCCTGGGCCGCTCGCGAGCCTGCTGCCACCAGGTAGCACCGGAACCGGATTCGACGAGACGATCAGTTCGAAGGCCTTCGGGACGCCGACGCCGGGAGCGATCGCCGTCGCACTCGTCGCTGCCGCTCTCCTTCGGCCGCATCGGCGTCGGCGAACCGACGTGAGTGGCGATCGTCGCCCGGTCCGCGCCGTTGGAAACACAGCGCTCCTATCGACGAGTCTTCTGGCAACCGGCGCACTCAGCGTCGGCGCGAATGCCGCGGTGCCGAATCTCACCGGCGTGCGAGCGCTTCGCACGCACGTCCCGGTCATCGTGAATCTCTACCCGGGATGCAACGTGACGCCGGCCCAGGCAAAGGAGGCTGTGAAAGCCGCGAACAAGATTTTCAGGCGATCCCGCGCTGGCATTGAGATGCACGTCGTCGTCGATCCGGCGCCGGCAACCGGCGGAGACGCCGGCGGGGATGGCGTCGTCAAGATCCCGAACGCGGCCAACGGGGAGTTTGAGGAGTTTCTCAAGGCCGGAAGAAAGGAAATCAAAGAGAAGCTCGCGGGAGGCAAGGGATTCAAGATCTCCTTCGTCAAGGAAGTCGAGGTTCAGGAGACGGACGGAACCTGGACGACAACCGACGGCGCAGCGGCGGTGGGAGTTCCCGTCGCCATCGTGGAGCGACAGAGCGATGGGGAGGGCGGGTACGACCCGGCCCAAACGGGGGCGCTCCTCGCCCATGAGACCTATCACGCGCTGGGATTGGGGCCGGGCCACCGCGTGGACCCGGCGACGCCCGGGAACCCGGGGGTTGCCGACAGCGGCGGCCATGTGGATCCCGCGACCCATCCCCACAATGTGCTGACTCCAACCGTCACTTCCGACAGCTACAACCTCACGACGTCGCAGGCAGCGGCTGTGCGGCGGAACAGGCATCGCGTCGGCGATTGTGCGGCCCAGTTCGACAAGAACTATCCGGGCGGGGCGTTGCCTCAGCAGCGGGCAGCTCCGACGTCGACGGGCGGCGGATTCGCCGATCAGCCGGGATACCTGACGCTGGACGACGCCTTGATCGCCAGCGATGACGGCGACGCGGCCATGCGTTGCGAGATGCTCTTGGCCGATCCCTTTGTGGGTGAGGTCGATGTGCTCTACGTGTTCGCGTTCGACAGCGACGATGACCCGACGACGGGTGTCGAATGGGAGGGCATGAGCGGCGTGGACAACGTTCTGGAACTGCACGCGACGGGAAACGCAGGTCGGTACGACCTGAGCGCCCAGGTGCGTGACACCTCGAACGGGTCGGTCTCACCCATTGAAGGGGCCACAATTGAAGAGATCGTCCCGCTCTCGGAGGGAGACCTTCTGCACACGCCCATCGCGGCGCGATTGGCCGTCGAACTGCCGAAGGCTCTTGTCGGCCTTCCGCCGGAGCTGTCGATCATGTCACCGAGCGTCGTTCCCGTCGGGTTGGCAGTCCTGCCGACGGGAGCACCAGCGGCGATGACGATGATGGAGTATCACCTGCGCGAGTGGATGGAACGGCCATCATTCACGACCTATGGAAATGGCGTGCCGACGCCGGGCGCCGCGTATCCGATCTCGATAGCAGGCCTCACTCCGAATGCATCGTTTGACGTGCTGGTCGATGACCGTGTGATCTTCACCGGCACGCTTGACGGCGATGGCGGATTCACAGGTGATGTTCCGTTCCCGGCCGACGTTCCGGCGGTCATGGCCCATGCCATTGCCGCCCAGGATGAGAACGGCGCCGTGGCGGGGTCGGTGACATGCCCCGAGAACGCGGATCAGTTGCATGCCGTGGAAACGCCGCCGCTGGAAGTGGCTCTCGATTCGCTTCCCAGCGTCACGGCGACCCTTGAACATGAGTTCGTACCGCTCAGCGGACTGCCGATCACCTTCCGTCGGCTCGCCGGGGGAGTGGAATTCGCTCGCGGTGAACGCAGCGACGACGGCGAAACGAGCGTGATCTTCACCGACGACGATGGTCGCGTGGAGATGGTTTTCGCCCCGACATCAACGGGACTCGTGCTCGTGTCGATGAGCATGTCCGACCTCGATTTTCCCGCCTACGCGTTCTTCGAAGTGGTTGCGGCGCCGATCGCGGTGGCCGCGGACCTGAACGGCGACGGTGCCGTCAACGCCGCGGATCTCGGGCTCCTGTTGGGGGCGTGGGGCACCTCAGGCGGCACCAACGGTCTTGGGGACCTCGATGCCGACGGCGTTGTCGCGGCAAGCGATCTCGCGATCCTGCTCGGGGCCTGGACCGGCTGATGCTGCCTTGAGCTTGCGGCACTTCGGGGTGCTTCAGCTCTTCTTCACGAAGCAGGTCTTCAGCACCCAGACCGACTTGCCTTCACGGACCTCGATCTCTTCCGGATTCGACGTCGTGCGGATCTTCTTGTAGGTGGTGCCGCGCTTGATGGTGGTCTTCGCGCCCTTCACGTCAAGGTCCTTGATGACGACGACCGAGTCGCCGTCCTGGAGGACGTTGCCGTTGGAGTCCTTGGTGATGACATCCCAATCGTCGGTTGCGCCGTCCAGTGGTGCCATGGTGCCTTTCGGTAGGGCGAGCAGTGTCCACGGAATCGGACAATCGTGCAATCGACCCGGCGCCGGCGGGCTGCTTCGGTCGGGAGGCCGATTAAAAGTAGCGCGTCACGAACCGCACCTCGTCGCTCGGCAGCGGAAAGTCGCCGGTCGCCATCGCGATCGAGGGCTTGAAGTGCTGATTTCCTTCGGGAAGTTCCCGAAAGCCGCAGGCCCTGTAGATCGCCGGGTCGACTTCCGAAAAGAGGAGGAACCGCATCGGTCCCTGTTCCTGGAGCCTTAGCAGTTCCATCACCGCTCGCAGGAGGAGGCTCGCCCAACCCTGGCGGCGATGATGCGGCGCCGTGGCGACGGAGGCGATTCCCATCAGACCGCGCTGGAATCGCAGGGTGTTCAGGTTGCAGAGGATCTCGCCGTCGAACGTCTCGAGAAGATAGCGGGTGCCGCGCAGGTGATTCGGGTTGTCGTCGTAACGGGCGACGAATGTCGTTAGGTCGTCACCGTCTCCCCACGCGTCGAAGCCAAAGGCCAAAACGGTCGCCACCTCTTCCGGTTGGACGATGCGCATGCGTGCGATCGGCTCGAACCGACGCTCTCCTCGCTCGTTGACGCCCTCAAACATTGCCTGCGGACGAATCCAGTCCTGGCACAGGTCATTCGCGTAAAGGCAGCGATAGACAACGTGTGGTTCTTTGCTCTCTGAGTGAAGGGCGGTTGTCAGCCCAAGATACGGATTGCCCTTGGCGTGCCGGTGGAGAGTCCAACTCATGGAAGCACTGTAAGGCAACGGCCTGACGAGGTCGCTCCGACGGTGGTGCGCTGGCCGGCACGATCGCGTCATCCCCCGGAAGGCGCACGTCGAATCGCATCATGTCGATTCATACTTGTTTCGATCAGTCCGTTTCCGTACGCTCCACGCACCATGCTCCGACGACTGGTCCTCACTTCCGGTATCGCGTCCGTCCTCTTCGTCGCCTCTCGCGGTCACGCCATGGAGTGGGTGCGTGTGACCGCCGACGCTCCAGCGTCGAATGCTGGAGTCGCGCTTCTCCTCTCGGACGGGACCGTGCTCGCCCTGTCCGACGCGACCGGAAACGACGACATCGGTGACACGTGGCACAAGCTGACGCCCGACGCGCACGGGAGCTATGTGAACGGAACGTGGAGTGGGATCGCGCCGATGCTGAACACGCGTGAGTACTTCTCTTCGCAAGTGCTCATGGACGGTCGGGTGTATGTGGCAGGCGGCGAATATGGCACGGGGAAGGCGAAGGCGGAGGTGTACAACCCGCTGACCAACGTTTGGAGTGCCGCGCCGGATCCCGGTGGAACGGTGAGTGACGCGAACTCCGAAATGCTCCCCGACGGTCGTGTCTTGCAGGCGCTGGTGACAGGGACGCTGACCAAGACCCGGATCTACAACCCCGTCACCAACGCCTTCAGCAACGGGCCCGAGTGCCTCGGCATCCACAACGAGTCGGTCTGGATGAAGCTCGCAGACGACAGCATTCTCTTCGTCGATCGGGGGGCGACGACCTCCGAGCGGTACATCCCTTCGCTCAATGCCTGGCAGAGCGCTGGCGTAACGCCGGTTCAACTCTATGACCCGTGGGGTTTGGAGACCGGCGGGGCCCTGCGCCTGCCTGACGGGCGAGGCTTCTTCATCGGCTCGCTGAGCACCTCGGCGTTTTACGTGCCCGGGGTGGGTGGACTGCCGGGATCGTGGACGGCGGGCCCAGTCCTCCCCAACGGCAGCGGTGCCCCTGACGCGCCGGTGGCGATGATGGTGGACGGCAAGGTACTCGCCGCACTCTCCCCGGCCCCGACGCCGGCGAACCACTTTCCGAGCCCGACCTCGTTCTATCTCTACGACGCGATGACAAACGCCTTCACGCAGATCCCTGCACCGGGTGGTGGCAACTCGATCGACGCGCCGTCGTATGTGTTCTGCTTTCTCGTGCTGCCTGACGGCGGGATTCTCTGCACGCAGCAGGACTCTCCGACCTATTACGTGTGGGTGTCCAATGCTGCGCCGCTGGCGGTGGGGAGGCCCGTTCTTTCCGGCGTCGTGAAGACCGCTGCCTCGACGTACCAATTGAGCGGAACGGGATTCAACGGCATTTCGGAGGGCGCTTCCTACGGTGATGACTGGCAGATGAACACGAACTACCCGATTGCCCGGCTCACGTCGGCGAACGGGAAGATGGTGCGATATGCCCGCACCAGCAACTGGAACAGCACCGGTGTGGCAACGGGGTCACTTCCCACCACGACGTCCATGACCCTGCCCCCATCGCTCGCTCCAGGAAGCTATTCGCTCGCGGTCGTAGCAAACGGCATCGCATCGACGCCGGTGAGCTTCGTGGTGACGTCCTCGCCTTGCGTGGCGGACTTGAACGCCGATGGCGTTGTCAATGGAGCGGACCTTGCACTCCTTCTGGGGCAATGGGGATCGATCGGAGGAGCAGACTTCGACGCGAGTGGAGCGGTCGACGGAGCTGACCTTGCTCTGGTGCTCGGGGCTTGGGGCGCTTGCCCGTCATGATGAACGCCAACGTGCCTCGTTGCCGACGGTCACATCGACGATGGGATCCGATGTTGCCGTTCGGTTCGTGAGGCAGGGTTGGACGGCCTGGGCTCGCGATATCCGCGAACGGGTTCCTTCGCTTGAAACCTCCGAGTCCGAGCGGATCTGCGCCCCATCGCTGTGACGCCGGCCCTTCGTTAGCATGGCAGATCGATGCAGGCCGCCACGAGCAAGCCACCCCTCACACAGCCCCTCCGGATGGGAATGGGGACCGGATTGTGCGTGCTCGCGCGGCGGCTGGGCGGGATCATCGCGGCGATCGTCCTTGCCATGGGCGCTTCGATGGCGGGAGCGACACTCGTCTCCACGGCTCACGACGACTACTACATCCGCTCGTGGCAGGTGGAGGACGGCCTGCCCGAGAACTCGGCGACATCCATGGTGACGACAGCCGATGGATACCATTGGTTCGGCACGTTTGACGGGCTCGTGCGGTTCGACGGCGTGCAGTTTCAGGTTCTCAATCCTGAAACCACACCCGCATTGCCCGCATCGGGCGTCGTTCATCTGCATCTGGACCGAAGCGAGCGTCTTTGGGTGGGAACCGTGCAGGGGCTGGCGATGCGCGAGGGCGAGGTGTGGCGTGCCTTCGGACCGGCTGACGGCTGGGAGGGCGACGTCGTGCGTTCGGTTGCCGAGGCGCCTGACGGACGTCTGTTGTTCACGACGTTCGATGGGCATGTCCTGTCATTCGGCAATGGTCGATTCGAACCCGTACCACTTCGCCCGCGGCTCGAGCGTGGCCCGGTGGCGGCCTGCGACGCGACCGGGCGATGGTGGATCGTCCAGCCTGGTTTCTTCGGAGTGTGGAATGGCGCGGAGTGGATCGAGGTCGAGGGCGCACGAGAGGGCGAGGCGGCGTCGGCGGTCTGCGCTCCGGCGCGTGATGGCGGCATCTGGGTGGTTTATCGTCGAGCTCTGGTCAAGTATCGTTCTCCGACGGAGTTCGAGCGCCGCGAACTTGGCGTTGACATGCGCGGCATGTGGAGTGCCTTCGAGGACTCCGCAGGAAACGTCTGGGCCTGCACACACGATCATGGCCTGTTTCGCATCGCGCCGGATGGAACGATGTCGCACTGGACCACGGAGAACGGACTTACCTATAACGGTGTTCGATTCGTGTCCGAGGATCGTGAAGGCAATATCTGGGTAGGCACGAGTGGCGGAGGTTTGCTTCGCTTGACATCACGTCGTTGCCACACGATCGGTGTCGAAGGCGGGATCGCCGAGCCCATCGTGAATTCTGTTTCCTCGGATGGTGAGGGGGGTGTGCTTGTCGGTACCTATGGCCACGGACCTTTTCAACTGAAGGATGGAGTCGCGTCAGCCATACGGTTGGGGCGAATTGGCGGATATGTCCAGAGCATGCTTTCCGATCGAACGGGACGCGTGTGGATCGGCTCTTTCGGTGACGGGCTGTTCGTGAAGGACGCCAGCGGCGTTCGCCAAGTGTCCGGGGAACTGACTGGCGGCGCAAATGTGCTAGCGATTTTCGAGGACACGAAGGGGCGCATCTGGGTCTCCGGCGGCCAGGCGATCGCGGCCTTCGAGGGCGAAGCCTGGCGCGAGTACGGAGAGGCGCAGGGACTGCCTCGCTCGGAGGTCTGCGCGTTTGCCGAGGATGAAGAGGGACGGCTGTGGTTGTCAAATCTGGTCGGGGTCTATCGCCTTGAGGGCGATTCCTTCGTCGAGGTGCGCGACGAGAACGGCAACGCCCTGTCGGGGGTCGGTTGCCTTACCGCCGAGACGGGCGGAACGATGTGGATGGGATCGCGACACAAGGGCCTCAGGCGCTGGCGGGCAGGTCGCATCGCCGATCTCGCGGAGCAGTTGGAATCCGTCGGAGGCTCGGTGCTGGGAATTCTGAAGGACGACGTGGGGAATTGGTGGCTGTCGACGAGGCTCGGGTTGGCCCGGGCGTCGTTCCGCCAACTCGATGCGGTCGCGGACGGGAAGGAGACCCACGTCGACGTCTTGCGGCTCGGTCTCATGGACGGAATGGCAACGGTCGAATGTTCAGGCGGAAGGCAACCCGTGTCCGCAAAGGACACGCGCGGTCGCCTCTGGTTCGCCACGCGTAAGGGCGTGACGATGGTCGATCCATCGACCTTTCGCCGAAATGAGGTGCCACCACCTGTCCGCATCGAGGCGGTGAACTACACCTCGGCCAGCGGCGAGACGAGTTTCTCGTTGCGACAGGCGTTCGCATCGGCCGACGATGCGCTGCCGATTCCGCCGGGCAGTAAGGGCATCGAGATCCTCTATGCGGCGCTGTCCTTTACGGATCCAGCCACCGTTCGCTTCAAGGTGAAGATGAGCGGTGTCGACCATGATTGGGTCGACGCGGGCAATAGGCGCGCGATCGCCTACGGGCGACTTGATCCGGGGCTCCACGTCTTCCGTGTTCGAGCCGCGAACAACGACGGTGTGTGGAGTACGGAAGAGGCAAGCCTGACCTTGGACGTGCAGCCGTTCGTATGGCAAACCGCCTGGTTCCAGGTGGGCGCTGCAACCCTCCTGGTGAGTGGGGGGGCCGCCTCGGCGTGGTGGATCGCACGGCTTCGTCAGCGCGGGCGACGACGCGCCGGGAACCGCTTCCGACTGGCTCTCGAGGCGTCGGCGAGTGGCATGGTGATGCTCGACGGCGAGGGACGCATCGTGCTCCTGAACGCCCAAGCCGAGCGATCGTTCGGGTACGCACGTGACGAGCTGGTCGGTCGGAGCATTCGTCTCCTTCTGCCCGAGAAGTTCGCGGCGGTGCATGCCGCGATCCGCCACGTGTGTCTCTCGGGGCAGGCCATGGACGCCACGACAATCGGCGGGGAGCCGCTCGGTCGGCGTCGCGATGGAGTGGAGTTCCCGATCGAGATCGGACTCAACCCAATTGATGCGGAGGCCGGTCGACTGGTGTTGGCTTCGATCAGCGACATCAGCGCCCGCAAGCGTGCTGAGCTTGAGTCCGCGAGGCAGCGAAACGAGGTGGCCCACCTCTCGCGCGTCAACCTGCTGGGAGAGCTCTCGGGGTCGATCGCCCACGAACTCAACCAGCCGCTCACCGCGATCCTCAGCAATGCCCAGGCAGCCCAACGCTTCATGCAGCGTGACGACGTGGACCTGGGGGAGGTCCGCGAGATCCTCGATGACATCGTGGAGCAGAACAAGCGGGCCGGCGAGGTGATTCACCGTTTGCGGACGCTGCTGAGGAAGGGAGAGGTCAACCACGAGGCGCTATCGGTGGACGAGGTCGTGAACGAAGTCCTGAAGCTGGCCCGAAGCGATCTGATCAACCACGGCGTCAGCGTCGAGGCTCAACTCGAGGCTGGGCTGCCGCGCGTCCTGGGCGATCGCATTCAGCTTCAGCAGGTGCTCTTGAACCTGGTGATGAATGCCTGCGATTGCCTGGATCGGATGCCCAGCGGAGAGCGTCGGCTCGTGGTCAGGACGGCGCGTCAGGATCCCAATCGGGTGCGGGTAACGGTGCGCGACTCGGGAAGCGGCATCCCGGCGGGATTCGCCGAGCGGATTTTCGAGCCGTTCTTCACCACGAAGGGGACGGGCATGGGACTGGGACTCGCGGTCTGTCGAACCATCGTCACATCCCACGCCTGCGAGATCTGGGCGACCAACAACGACGACGTGGGCGCCAGTTTTCATTTCACGATTCCTACCTTTGACGGAGCCGAGGCATGAGCGAGGGCGAGCCAAGGGTCTATCTCGTGGATGACGAACAGCCGGTTTTGACGGCCGTGTCGCGTGTGCTTCGGGCAGCCGGCTTTCGCACGGTCGTCTTTGGTTCGGCGTCGGCGTTTCTCGAGGCGCACACGGACCAGGCACGCGGCTGCCTTGTGCTTGACCTTGCGATGCCGGGCATGGGCGGCCTCGAGATGCAAGGGGCGCTCATAGAGCGCGGCATACGGCTGCCCATCATCTTTCTCACCGGCCGGGCGGACGTTCCGGTTGCCGTGCGAGCCATGAAGCGAGGCGCTGCGGACTTTCTTACCAAGCCCGTGGACGACCTGGTGCTGATCGAAGCGGTGAATAGGGCCTTGGAACGAGATCGCGACGCCCATCGCGAGAGATCGGAGCTAGACGAGCTCCGCGCTCGAATGAACACGCTGACGCCGCGGGAACGGGAAGTGATGGCCCATGTGGTGAGCGGCTTGCTGAACAAGCAAGTGGCAAGCGAACTCGGGGCAGCCGAAAAGACGATCAAGGTGCATCGTGCCCGGGTGATGGAGAAGATGCAGGCCGAATCGCTCGCCGAGCTTGTCCGCATGACTGAGCGTCTTGGTGTAGGGACCGGTGAGGGTGCTGGCGCGTCGCAAGCTACGTAGGACCAAAGTCCCATTGTCGGCAGATATGCAGGCCCTACCGTTCGCTTCGTGAGTGAGGCCCCAGTCATGATTGCCGTGGTCGACGACGAAGAACCGGTGCGCCGGGCGCTTCGCCGGCTGCTGGGATCGGCCGGCTACCAGACGGCCCTCTTCCCGTCGGGACAGGAGTTTCTTGACTCCCTTGCCGGACGAAGACCCGACTGCATCATCCTCGACCTCCATATGCCGAACGTGGACGGTTTTGCCGTCCTCGAGGAGCTGGCCCGGAGCTCGCTTCGCCTCCCGGTCATCATCATCACCGGCTACGAGAAGCCAGAGGCGAGGGAGCGAATCGATCACCGCGGCATCTCGGCGTTCTTACGCAAACCCATTGACGGGCAGCACTTGGTCGACACGATCCAGGAGGCTCTCCGATGTGCCTGATCTCGTCGCGGCAGCGCCGGAGCGGTGGACTCCGGTTCGCTGCCTGGACCCTCGCGACCGTCGCGGTGACCGTTCGAGCTCACGCCGTGGCCTCGGACGAAGTGGTGTCGCCATCAGGTTCCTGTTGCTCGGGCTCACGAAGCAGTGGGCCGCCGGCCCTTCGCCCGAGCGCCTCGCCCGCAGCGGTGGATGTGCGGAAAGGGCGCCCGTCCGACGAAGCGCTCCGCGGCATGGTCTGGATTCCCGGCGGGGAGTTCACGATGGGGGGTGTCGATCGCTTGGCACGCCCGGATGAGCAACCGTTGCATCGGGTACGGGTCGCCGGCTTCTGGATGGACTCCACCGAGGTCACCAACGCCGAGTTTCGCCGATTCGTTGAGGCGACCGGATATGTCACGACTGCGGAACGAGCCGTGGACTGGGAGGAACTGAAGAGGCAGCTTCCCCCCGGCACGCCGCGGCCTCCCGAGGACATGCTCCAGCCTGGAGCCTCCGTCTTCACGCCGCCGAGCGGACAGGTCGATCTCGCTGACTTCCGCCAGTGGTGGACGTGGACGCCCGGTGCAAGCTGGCGCCATCCCTCAGGTCCCCATACAACGCTGGAGGGGAAGGACGACCACCCGGTCGTTCACGTCTCCTGGGATGACGCCGTCGCCTACTGCGCGTGGGCCGGCAAGCGGCTTCCGACCGAGGCCGAGTGGGAGTTCGCGGCCCGAGGCGGCCTTGATCAGGCGGTCAATGTGTGGGGTAACGAACCGGTCGACCACACGCGAGCCAACACCTGGCAAGGTCACTTTCCCGATCACAACACGCGCGAGGACGGGTTCGTTGGAGCCGCGCCGGTTCGAAGCTTCCCCCCAAACGGTTACGGCCTCTACGACATGGCTGGCAACGTCTGGGAGTGGTGTGCCGACCGCTTCCGCGCGGATGAGTACTCCCGCCGAGTCGAAGCGGCCGGCCAAGGTGCCGTTGTCGCAGACCCGAAGGGACCACCGAATTCGAGTGACCCGCGCAATCCCCACGCCCCGGAGAGTCGCGTGCACCGCGGGGGCTCGTTCCTTTGCAGCGACCGCTACTGCGCGAGCTACCGACCCAGTGCCCGCATGGCGTCTCCGCCGGACAACGCCATGCAGCACTTGGGATTCCGCTGCGTCCTCTCGGTTGCCACACAGGAAAACCCCGATCGCACCAACCAGCCCGGCGCGGAGCCAGCTCGTCGCGGCCAGTAGACCTTTCGATCCCGGAGCGCTCTTTCTCCATGTCGCCACTTCGTTCCATCGCCCTTCCGATCATGTTGTCAGCCTTGGCCCTTGTCGGGGGCTGTTCGTCAGCACCGAACCCGACGAGGTCGGGATTCCTCAGCGACTACTCGCGGCTCGAGCCGATGAGCGATACCCGACTGCGATTCGTCGCGCCCGAGCTCGCCGGGTATTCCTCCTTCCTGGTCGATCCGATCCAAGTGCGTACGCAGCGCGGCGGCCTCGATCCCGGCGATCGCGCCGAAGTTGCGAACTACTTTCACGCCTCGCTTGTGAAGGAACTGGGGGACCGAGGCTTCCACGTCACGAATCGTGCAGGCAACCGTACGGCGCGCATTCGTGTCGCCCTGACGGATGTTCGGGATGCCACCTGGTGGATGAAGCTGCATCCGGGATCGAGTCTCGCCGGCGCCGGCCGGGCTGGTGCGGCGATGGAAGGCGAGATCATCGACTCGGTCACGGGTGACCAGCTCGCAGGCTTGGTGCAATCAGGCGTGGGCAGTCAGTTCACGCTGGGCAACTTCAGTACGGTCGCTGACGTCAAAAACGTCATCGACCAGTGGGTGACGACAGCCGGAGAGCGGCTTGTGGAGTTGCGCGGTTCCGGAACGTGAGTGCGGCCTTCCGTCATCGACAGGAGCGATAGCGAATGGACCATGCGCATGCGCCATAGATACCCACGGTTGCCTCGTCGAACGCCAGTGCTGCTCCCGGCTCTGCTGCTCGCGCTGCTCGCTGCGGGCTGTGGCGCCGGGTCGATGAGGGTCCAGCGCAGCGACGCAGAGCTTCAAGTCCGGGCGGCGGCCGATGCCGAGCGCAGCGAGGCGGTCTTTCGGGCCGCCATCGCCCGTCTCGTCGAACGGATGGCTCGGGAATGCGATTCGGGCGCTGACGGCTTCATTCCGACCGTCGACTTCCTGGCACTTTCCGGCGGCGGCGACTACGGCGCTTTCGGCGCTGGCCTCCTGATCGGCTGGAGCGAAGCGCCGAGCGGCTGGGCACGTCCCGATTTCGACGCGGTCACCGGTGTGAGCACCGGGGCCCTCCTGGCACCGTTCGCGTACATCGGAACCGATGCGTCGTGCAACCATGTCGAGCGGTTCTATCGCAGTCCGAAGGACGATTGGATCCAGGACCGGGGGCTTCTCTTCTTCCTTCCGTCGAACCCCTCGTTCATGACGATTCCAGGGCTCGAACGCGACATTCGCTCCACCGTCGACCGTGCGTTCGTCGAGCGGCTCGCCGAGGAGTCGGCCAAGGGCAAGATCCTGGCCATCAGCGCAACGGACTTGGACCTCGGTCGGCAGCGCTTCTGGGATGTCGGCCGCGAGGCCGAGGCGGCCGTCTCGAACGGCGACGTCGCCCGCGTGCAGGACATTCTCCTCGCGTCGGCGGCCATCCCCGCGGTCTTTCCGGCGATCGAGCTGGACGATGCGCTCTATGCCGACGGCGGCGTCACCGCGAACGTCTTCCTGCGCCTGGACGTCCGATCGCCAGACGCATTGCTTCCCCAATGGAAGGCCGCCCATCCCGGGAAGCCGCTTCCGAAGATCCGCTACTGGGTTGTCATCAACAACCAGATTCACCAGCCGCCGAAGACGGTCCAGTCGACGTGGCCCTCCGTCGTCGCGCCGAGCCTCTCCACGGCGATCCGATCCGCAACGATCGCGGAGGTTCGTTGGCTTGCCGCCCAGGCCGACTATGTCAACGCGACGTGGGGCACGGATATCGAAGTGAGGGTCGTGTCGATTCCCGATCACTGGCGCCCGCCGGTCGAGGGCGATTTCAGGAAGGAAACGATGGAGTCGCTCGCCGAACTCGGAAGGGCGATGGGCGCCGATGCCTCGTCGTGGCAGCTTTGGACCATGCCGCGACAGGCCGGTGCGAGCGAAGTCGGCTCGGGGCGCCGCCCCGAACACAGGGTTGTCACGCAAACGGTCCAGCTAAACAGGGTGAGCTTCAAGGAGTTCGTTCAATGAGGATTTCGATTGCTTTGATCGGCATGTCACTCGTGGTCGGGGCGATGACGATGGTCGCCGGAGCGAGAGGCAGCGAACCGGTTTCCGCACCGGCATCGGTGCCCATGTCCGCCCCCGCCGGCCGACCCAACATCGTTCACATCGTTGCCGACGATCTGGGTTGGAAGGATGTTGGCTTCAACGGTTGCACCGACATCAAGACGCCCAACATCGACAAGCTCGCCGCCGGGGGAGCGAAACTGACCGAGTTCTACGTCCAGCCGATGTGCACGCCGACCCGGGCATGTCTCATGACTGGACGTTACCCCTATCGGTATGGCCTTCAGACGGCGGTGATCCCGTCGGTCTCGGAGTACGGCCTCGACACATCCGAGGTGCTGTTGCCGCAGTGCCTCAAGGAGGCTGGCTACACGACCGCCATCATCGGGAAATGGCATCTCGGCCACGCCGACAAGAAGTACTGGCCGAGGCAGCGTGGCTTCGATTACCAGTACGGAGCGATGATCGGGGAGCTCGATTACTTCACTCATGATGAGCATGGGGTACTCGACTGGTTCCGCGACAACGAACCGGTGCGCGAGGAGGGCTACACCACGACACTCATCGGCATGGACGCGGCCAGGTTCATCTCGTCGCAGGACCCTTCCAAGCCGTTCTACCTCTATCTCACGTTCAACGCGCCGCATACGCCATACCAGGCGCCGAAGGAGTACATCGATCGGTACGCCTCGATCGCCGATCCGACCCGGCGCACCTACGCGGGCATGGTCGCCTGCCTCGACGATGAGATCGGCCGGGTGATCCAGGCCCTGGAAGCGAAGAACATGCGGGGAAACACGCTGATCCTCTTCCACAGCGACAACGGCGGCACCCGCAACGCGATGTTCAGCGGCGTGATGGCCGACATGTCAAAGGTGACGCTGCCCTGCGACAACGGTCCCTACCGCGAGGGGAAGGGGACGCTCTTTGAGGGCGGCACGCGTGTGTGTGCCCTCGCCAACTGGCCCGGGCAGATCCAGCCGCAGTCGGTGCCGGGGCTGCTGCATGCGGTCGACCTCTTCCCGACGATCGCATCGCTCGCCGGAGCTCCCACGTCGCAGTGCAAGCCGCTCGACGGCGTGAACGTGTGGGACACCATCTCCAAGGGCAAGCCGTCGCCCCGCAACGAGATCGTCTACAACGTGGAGCCCTTCCGGGGCGCCGTTCGCCAAGGGCAGTGGAAGCTCATCTGGCGAACGATGCTTCCGTCGAGCGTTGACCTGTACAACCTCGTCGACGATCCATCGGAAGCGCGCAATCTCGCGTCCGAGCATCCGGCAAGGGTCGCTGACATGCAACGACGTCTGGACGCGCTTGCAAAGGACGCTGCCAAGCCGCTGTTCCTGATCGACCAGTTCAAGGTCGTGATGAAGAACATGAAGGGCGAGCCTGTCATGCCCATCGAAGAGGGCTTCGGCGAGGCGGAGCGCCCGGCCCACTGATTCGAACGCGTTCGCACCGGCGTGTCGACGCGGCTCTACGCACCCACTCTCGAACCCAGGCGATCGATGTCCACCTTCCTGGCGCATCGCCTATCCCCGAAAGGACGACCCATGACTCACTCGCTCCGAATGGCCATTCCGCTTGCGATGGCGCTTTCATCCGCGTGCCTCGCTCAGGAATCCAAGCCCGCACCCGACAGCGCGGACCGTGCCGCCGCAAGCGCCGCCCCATCCGCCCCATCCGTCTCGGGCGACGCCCAGAAGGCAGCCGAGTCCATCGAGGCGGAGAACCCCTGGCGCTTCGACCTCAACACGTGGCTTTGGGTGGTTGCCATGGATGGAACGGTCGGCGCACGCGGCCAACGGGCGGATGTGGACGCGAGCTTCGGCGACCTGCTGGAGGCGGCGGACTCGATCTTCGCGATCTCGGGCCGCGTCGAGGCCGGGTATGGCGCGTTCGGCGGCTTCATCGACGGCATGTATTCGAAGCTCGGAGTCGATGACCAGTCCGGACCGCTCGGCGTCGCTGACATCGACATTGACTTCGAGACCGTGATGATCGACTTCGGAATCATGTACCGATTGGGGGAGTGGAAGCCGTCGGGTGACGCGGCGAGGAACATCCACGACACGACGCTCGACCTCTACGCAGGTGCGCGCTACACCGACCTCGACCTCACGATCGATCCGGCGAGCCTCCCGGATCGCACCCAGTCGGTGAGCTGGTTCGATCCAATCGTGGGCGCCAAGTTCGTCCTTCCGCTTTGCGAGCGGTGGCACCTTGCGGTGAACGGCGACATCGGTGGCTTCGGCGCCGGTTCGGATTTCACGTGGTCGTCGACAGCGGTGCTTGGTTATGACTTCCACATCGGTTCCGCCGGGGCAACGGCGTACGCCGGCTATCGAGCCATTGGCCAGGACTACTCCGAGGGAAGCGGGGCGAATGAGTTCATCTGGGATGTGGTGCAGCATGGGCCCATCCTCGGCTTTGCGCTGCGGTTCTGAGCCACGTCGTCCGCTCCACCGGCGACAAGACAGATGATGACGATTGGGATCCTCGACATGACCAGATCGATTTCCGCACCGATGACGTTTCTCCGATCGCTTCCTCTCCTGGCCGGCGTTGTCCTCATGAATCCGGGGGCGACGGCCCAGTCGCCGAAGCCCGGCTCCGGGAGCGGGGCAGGCGAGGCGGCAGCGACGGCCGAGCGGCACGCGGTGCCGGGGGCTGAGGACCGCGGGTGGCCCCGCGAGTTCGAGGCTGATGGGCAGGTGGTCCGCATCTACCAGCCGCAGCTCGAGGCCTGGCCGAAGTTCGGGCGCATCACGTTCCGTGCCGCCTTGGCGGTCGGGGCAAAGGACGGAACGGACCGAACCTACGGGATCGTGAGGGCGAGCGCCGATACGGAGATCGCCTTCGACGAACGGCTCGTCGTCCTCACCAACCGGACGATCGAATCGGTCGAGTTTCCTGACGTCGACGCGGCGGTCGCGAAGCGGTTGGGAGAGACGGTCCGGGCCGCGATGCCTGCGGCGCGGCCGCAGACGATCTCACTCGACCGACTGATCGCAGAGATGGCGCCGCTGCTGGGGGAGGTCCGTACCGCGGAAGTGAGCGTCGCCCCTCCGCGGATCATGGCGAGCGAGAAGCCGGCGGTGTTGGTCCTCTTCATGGGGACGCCCCGCTTCAAGGCGGTTCCGGACAGCGACCTCCTCTTTGCGATCAACACCAACTGGGATCTCTTCCTGGATCCCTCGACCAAGCGGTATTACCTGCTTCAGGAGCGCTCGTGGCTGGTGACGGAGGACATCGAGCGCGGACCGTGGACGGCAGCGGTCGCCCTGCCGACGTCGCTGTCAAGACTCCCCGCGGACGAGAATTGGGCCGACGTGCGCGAGGCGATACCCGGCGACCCGCCGGGGACGGCGCCCGTCGTGTTCGTCGCGCATGAGCCCACCGAACTGATCGTCACGCGCGGAGCGCCGGAGATGACGCCGATCGCGGGTACGGGCCTGTTGCTCGTCTCCAACACCGACAGCGATCTCCTCTATCACGCAAGCGAACGGAACTACTACTTCCTTGCCGCCGGGCGGTGGTTCCGAGCGCCCGCGATGACCGGACCTTGGACCGCCGCGAGCCAAGATCTGCCCGCCGATTTCAGGCTCATTCCGGAATCATCGGAGGCCGGCCACCTGCTTGCGTCGGTCCCGGGAACGGTCCAAGCGCAGGAGGCGAGCATCCTCGCCTCGGTCCCGCGCAAGGCCACCATCCAACGGGCCGATGTCACGATGAACGTGACTTACAACGGTCCGCCCGACTTTCGACCGATCACGGCGACGACGGTGACGTACGCCCACAACTCCCCCTACTCGGTGTTCGGCGTGGACGGCAAGTACTACTGCTGCTACGACGCCGTGTGGTTCGTCTCGGCAGCCCCGTCGGGGCCGTGGGCGGTCTGTGATGCGGTGCCCGCGGCGATCTACACCATTCCCGCCTCTGACCCCCATCACTACGTCACCTATGTGACCGTCTACCAATCGACGCCGACCACCGTCGTGACCGGCTACACCGCGGGATACTCGGGCGAGACCGTCGCGGCGACTGGCGTCGTCATGTTCGGTCTCGGTGTGCTGGTCGGCCTGGCGATCGACGACGATGACGATTGCTGCTGGGCCTACCACTATCGCTCGTGCTACTTCTCCTACGGCTGCGGTGCAATCTACGTGCAAGGCCGCGGCGGGTACGTCTGCGGCGTGGCCCACTACGGTCCCTACGGTGGGGCCGGGCGCTGGGCGATGTACAACCCCGCCACCGGTACCTACTCGCGCGGGGGCTACGCCTACGGGCCGCGGGGCGCAGCGGGCTACCGAGCCGCCTACAACCCGTCGACCGGAGTCGGCGGCTATCGCGCGGGAGGTTCGGGCGTGTACGGTTCTTGGGGACGCGGAGCGATCTCCAACGGCGATGAGTGGGTGCGTGGTGGCTTCCGGTCGGGTGAGCGAGGCTCGATCGGTGGTGTGCAGGGGTCGGAAGGAGCGGGGGTCGTCCACGTCGAGGGACGCTTCGGCAACGGAGTGACCGTTGTGCGGGATCGAGACGGGGATGTGTATGCGGGCAAGGACGGGAAGGTGTATCGGCGCACGGACGACGGGTGGACGGGAGAGCGCGCCGTGCCGGCGAGCACCTCCGAGGGATCGAAGCGACCTGCCGAGCAGGCTTCGAGGACAACGAAGCCCCCAGCGGAGGCGGGCGATCTGGAGCGGGCGGCCGCCAATCGCGATCGGGGCGATCGGAATGCCGCTCGAACCAAGCAGGCCCAACGCGGTGAACGGACATCGCGGCCACAGGGCGGTCGCGGAAGGCGGTAACGACGACGCACCGAATGTTGGCGCGGGGGCGGACGAGCGATCCGAGTCGATGCGATCGGCACCTCGTACGATCGCGGTCTGGCCGATCCACCGATGGGCCTTCCGCGCTGCGCGCTGGCACGTCGCAACGCGCGGCCCACGTCCGAATGCGATCAGCACATTGCTCGCCGCCGCCGGCCGAACGCCTTATCCTGTCCATGCCCCAAGAAGGATCGCGAGATCCGCGCCGTCGGTCGTCCCGTCGCCATTCAGGTCGCCCCCCGGTCCGGCCCACGCGCCAAGCAGAACGGCGAGATCGGCGCCATCCACGTTGCAGTCGTTGGTGAAGTCGCCCACTGGGGCAGGTGTCCACGAGCAGCCCAACAGCACAAGCGTCCAGACGGCGCCGCGATCGAGCCCGCCCTGATCGTCCCTGTTCGCACCCACGGCGAGATCGGTGGTCCCGTCGGCATTGAGGTCGCCAAGGCGGGCGACACTGACGCCGAAGGCGTCGGAGTTGTGAAGCTGTCTGGGCAGGCCGCCGACGATGCTTGAGATCTTCTGATGGCTCTTCATCGAGCCATCAGCGTTCGGAAAGAGCACCCACGCCGCGCCTCGATCCGGTCCTCCATCGTCATCGTTCATGGCCCCGACGGCAAGGTCGGCGACCTGGTCACCGTCGATGTCACCCAGCGAGGTAACGCTGATGCCGAAGGAGTCATTGTTGTCCAGTTGCCCGGTGAAACCTCCAGTGGTGCTGGAGATCTTCTTCTGGGTGGAAACGGTGCCAGAACTCGTGAGGTAGACGAGCCACATCGCGCCCCGGTCCGTTCCGCCGTCATCATCGAGCGGAGCGCCGACGGCGATGTCGGCCGTCCCGTTGCCGTCGAGGTCGCCTGCCGAGGCGACGCTCGCACCAAAGTGGTCGGACGTGTCGAGCTGCCCGCTGAAGCCGCCGATGATGCTGGAGATCTTCTGCTGCGAACTCACCGTTCCATTGGGATTGAGGAAGAGGATCCACACCGCGCCCCGATCAGGGCCGCCGTCGTCGTCGAATGTCGCTCCCACGGCGAGGTCGACAGTGCCGTCGCCGTTCACGTCGGCAAGGGGAGCGATGCTCGCTCCGAAGGCATCCGCGGTGTGCAGGGTTCCGCTGAAGCCACCCGTGTTGCTGGCGATCTTGACATGCGACTTCACGGTGCCGTTCGGCTTGAGGAACAGGATCCACACCGCGCCTCGGTCGACCCCACCGTCGTCGTCGTTCACGGCACCAACGGCAAGATCGACAGTCCCGTCGCCGTCCAGGTCGCCAAGTGACGCGACGCTTGATCCGAACAGATCGGAGACGTCGAGCGCTCCGGTGAAGCCACCGCTCGTCCCGGAGATCTTCTGCTGGGATTTCACGCTGCCATTGGCGTTCATCAGAAGAATCCACACTGCCCCGCGGTCCGCTGCGCCGTCGTCATCGAAGGGCGAGCCGACGGCGAGATCCGGGACGCTGTCTCCGTCAAGGTCGCCGATCGAGGTGATCGAGCTGCCGAACAGGTCGGAGTTGTCCAGCGGCCCGTTGAACCCACCGGTCGACGAAGCGACCTTGGAAGCACCGAGCAGGAGACCGGCACCCGGACAGGGACAGGAGCCTCCAGCCTCGACCTGTCCGGTCGCGCCGAGGAGCGATCCGAGCAGCGTGGCAGTCACGACAGCGTTCCTCACATGGCGCATCTCGGCGGCTCCTCGTCGCATCTTCGACAGTCGAACGGTTTGTGTGGTGTGGCGAGACCGATGTCGCGCCGGAGGTCAGCCTACCAACGCGACATCAACTTTCGCGCGCGTCGATTGGAAATGAGCATCGCCGAACGATGCGAACTGATTGCGAGCGTGAGTGCACTGCGGTACATGCCTGACGAAAGTGAATCTAGCGAATCGCGGAGCGTTGCGGCCCGAAGTTTTCGGACGAATTCGACATGGACAACGAGCGGTGTCGATGCGTGGTCGATCGGCGTGGATGGCGGTGTGCTGGCGATCCCGCCTTGAGCGTGAGGGCCGAATCGGCACGGGAGCGGACCGAACCCGATCCGATCGCGCGCCAGAGCCCCGGCCTCCGTCGCGGGGGCTTGCGAGCGGTCTCCGGGCGATGACGTCATCAGCTTCCTTCGCGCTTGAAGTCGTACCGCCGCGGCGTTCCACCCTTGAGGAAGCCGGTTGTTGCGCTAAGAACCCCCTCGGGGGAGAGTTCGTACACGATCCGCTTCGGATAATCGTGACGCGGATTGTCAAACACCGCGCGCATGGGGCCCGTTTCGGTTCCCGACGGGACGACCAGCTCGGTGAGCACAAACTCCGTTCCCTTCGCACCGCCTGGCTGGGCAACATAGACCAACCCGCCGTTCTTCTCGACAATGCGAAGGTATTCGAATGCGACCATCTTGCCGCTCGTATTGACCGTGCGGGAGATGGCAAGCATCGCGCCGCCCAATGGGGGGCTCCATCGCTCTTCAATGGAGGAGCCTGAGCTTCGGGTTCCGACCCACGCGCCAGCCAACCACGACAGGTCGCTCATGACAGCCTTGGCCGGCGTGGGTAGGGGAATGTCCTCCGCGTGGCGGTACAGCCCGATCGATTCGGACCCGGTCGGCGGATCCACCGCAACGGTCACGACGAGCCCTTCAGGCGTCGGACGAAACGTCCTTCGGATCAGTTGGATCCCGGAGCTGGGCGCGCCCACCGGTCGCTCGAATGCAACCTCGTATGCGAACACGCCGTCTTTCCAGGATCCGTTATAGCGAACGGTCCTGTTCGCTTCAGGGACCTCTGTGATCGATCCGTCGAGGGCGATACGCACATCGCGATGCCCGGAACCATGGCCGTTCAGAATGACGGCCTCCTGCTCGACGCGCATCGAGAACGTCGAGCTCATCGGCGGGCCCATCTGTTCAGGCGAGTGGCCTTCGGTCCGATCCTCAACGAAAATCCAGGTGCCGTCCACGGCGCTGAGGGCGTTGCCCGTCGTTGTTACTGGTGGCGAAGCTTGGGGAGGGGCCTGGAGTCGCGGCGAGGGCTCGCTCGGAGAAGGCGTCATGTGAACACTCGCGGCCAATGCCGGCGGGATCGAGCCGAGTGTGACGAGAAGCGTGAGCGCCGTGACGATTCGGATTCGCATGGACATGGAGCGGCCTCGAGCGATGCGTGTCACTCGCTGAGCCCGTTCGCGACGTGGCAAACCCGGGCCGCAGGAGCAATGAGGACCGGTGCACTGTACCTCGTGGGAGTTGGGGCCCGTTCGACTCCAAGAGGGCGGCCTGCTTCCAGTGTGCCTCGGGCCTGACGCGCTTCGGTAGCACTTCGGCCGTCGCATTCCTTTCGTCAGGCATCGGTACCCGAAGCGTGGCGCCGCATCGACACATTCCAAGCAACCCCCAGCATCCCCTGCGTCGGTTGCGAGACGCCGCCCTCACCACCGTCGCATTCGCCCGTTCACCACCGTGAACGGACGCTCAAGTCCGCGCCCCTGCGGGTCATGAAGCCAGAACAGGCCGCCCGCCGGAACGTCGACGGTGATCGACGGCTCGCCCGCCGTTGGGGAGGGCAATTCGATGGCGGTCCACTCTCCGGACGACGATGCCCAGACGTCCAGCTCTCGTGTATCGCCGCGCGCCGCTCCATCCATATCGAGAAGAAGCGGCTGTCGCTCCAGGCTCGGTGCCAGTACCTCGCGTGTTCCATCGCCGGTGAGGATAAAGGGAGCACCGGCGGCAACAACACCATCAGGGGCATGCCACGCCGGGAGGTACAGGATGTCGCGGCCCATCGCGGTGAATCGCGCGACGCCGTCGCGGACGAGGGCGTGGTGCACCGGTCGCCACGCTCCGGCGTTGAAGACGCAGAGATAGGCAAAGCGCTGGCCTGCGGGCGGCGAGCCGACCTCGATCGAGAGATCCGAGACCTCGACGTACTGTTCGGTGACATCGAGGAGCGTTCGCTCGCCGAGTCCCGGGGGGATCGCTTCACCCGGAGCTCGCATCGCTCCGAGCGAATTCGGTTGGATGCCGAACATGCGCCGATAGACCTTCGCCGGCCGATGGGCGAGCGTCGCCGAACCTTTCCCGTTGGCATCGAGCGCGACCTCCCAGGCGTGGTTGTTGTCGCGGTCCGCCCAGTACGGGGTGAAGTCACCGGCGACGACTGCGGCTATCGAACGGGCCGCGAAGACGGCGACGTTCGACTGGTCCTCGCAGCGACCTGCGGTCGAGCGCATCAGCTCGCTCCACGACTGGTCGGTCGGATGCAGATAGAAAAGCTGGCGGAACCGGACCCACTTCTTCGCGGCCTTGCGGGCCGCTTGGGTAGCCTCCGCAAGCGTCGGCTCACGATCGAGCGATGCGCGGAGCGCCGCGAGCGCGGGGGCGAGCCGTGCGTTTGCCTCGGCCCGCCAAGCGATATCGACGGGCTCGCTTGAACCGCGGTAGGGGAGGATGTGCTCGAGAAAGGTCGGGAGCGAGACCGACGACGACCATGGCGCCGAGCGCCAGGACGCGAACGCCTGTTCGTGGTTCGTGATCAGCTCCTCGGCCGTGATGACGGTGAGGTCCTCGGTGAAGCGTTCGAGCCCGAATCGCAACGGGCCTTCGCGCTCGACGAGGGCATCGAGCTCCGCTTGCGCCGCCGCGAGATTCGGATGATCGGTCGCCTCGAAATCGACCCTCGTCCGGTCCGGCCGCTGCAGCGCCATCAGGGCAAAACCGTGGCCAGGCATGTTGGCGACGAGCCAGCGCGAGGCCAATCGCTGATCAGCATCTGCGTGGTTCTCGTAGCGGTCGAGATATCGTTCGATCTCGGGGCGGTTGGGGCCGGCTCGCTCGAGCGATCCTTGAATCGCCTCATCGGTCGCCGCGCCGGTCGCCTTGCCGGTCGCCTTGTCCTCTGGCGCGCGGCCCTGAGGCGCGACCGCCGTTGCGGCGTCGGGCTCGGCAGGCCAGGCACCCGGCGGCGCTGCGCAGCCGACCGTCGCGGCCACCGCGGCCATCGTGGCGGTCGCAAGCAGGGAAGCGACTGCTTTCACGGTACGTCCCCACGTTGTGCGCTCGACCGTCGGGCGATCTCGCGCAGGGCGGCGGTGCGCGTCGCCCCGTCGAGCGCCTCGTCGGAGCGGAGGTGATGCGCGACGTCGGCGATTGGATGTGCGGACACGGCGCTCTCGACCAAACGTACCGCCGCATCGCGGGTCCCCTCGGCAACGCGGCGCTCGGCAAGCCGTTGCGGCTTTCCCACCGAGTCCCAGAGCCGCAGCGTTCCGTCGCCCGACGCGGTCACGATGCGCGAGCCGTCGGGGCTGAAGCGGACCGAATGGACGTAGGAGCGATGATCGCGCCGGTCGAGCACGCGCTCCCAGGAGTCGCAGTCCCAGAGGCGAAGGGCGCCGTCGTTGCCGCAGGTCGCCAGCCGCGTTCCATCCGGACTGAACGCGACGGAATAGACCGTGCCGACGTGCCCCTCGAGGGAGCGAATGTGCGTCGGTCCGCTCGGATCCCACAGATCGACCAATCCGTCGTCGCATCCGACGGCGAGCAGTCGGGCCTGAGGAGCGAACGCGACGGCGCGGACCGGCGACGCATGATCGAGGAGGGCGACCTCGCGTTCCGCGTTGCCCACGCGAGCCGTCACGCGGACCTGCGTCGACTGTCCGAATGCGCCGTCTCTCCGGAAACCGAAGGTCGCGTCGAGCGTCGAGCCGTCGGCACGGATGGCCGATTCGCGTCGGGGGCGTCGCCACGGCTCGTCCCGCTCTCGTGAACGGATCTCGCCAGTCGCGGCGTCGATCGTGAGCCGTGCGGCCCCGTCGACGACGATCGTGTCGTCGTCGGTGAACGTGATGTCCCGCGCCTCCTTGACGCCGGGAAACGCGGCGATGCTCTCGCCGGTGAGGGCATCCCAGAGTCGCGTCGTGAGATCGTTGAAGGAGCCGCTGGCGATGGTGCGCGAATCCGAGGCGAACGAGGCGCTGTAGGCGAAGCCGCGATGCCCACGCAGCTGCGGCGCCAGTTCGCTTCCGATCCGCCAGACATAGATGCGGCTCCCGTCGGTCGTGGCGAGCCGGCGCCCCTCGCGATCGAACGCAAGTCCGTCGACACCGGCCGGCGGGACCGGTTGTTGCAGGGCTGCGATCGAGCGGCCATCACCCACGTCGCGAACCCGGACCAGCCCGTCGCGCGACAGGGAGGCGACGAGCGAGCCGTCCGGCGCGAACCGGATTCGCCGTGTGGACTTTCGGTCGCCGGTCGGGCGGGCGCGGATCTCCGAGGAGGGGAGGTCGACGAGAAGAAGATCGCGGGCGGCAGCGCCAATGGCAAGCGTCTCTCCGTTCGGAGCGAGCGCCGCAGGCACGCGGCCGTCGTCGGTGCGGAAGCGGCCGGTTTCCTCGCCCGTCGCGAGATCGCACACGACCTGCTCCGCCCGGCTCGAGCTGCGGGCGATCGACGCCAGGAGCCGGTCGCCGTGAGCGGTCCGGACCACCGCGACTCGGGCGACGCTCTCGGCGCCGCGGCTCAGCGACCTCGCCGCGTGTTGCCATCGAACGGCGTGCGTCGCGCGGTCAAAGACGATCAGACGCTGGTTCGTCCCCACGACGATCGAACGGCCCTCGGGGTCGAGCGCGAGGGATTGCGGAGGCTCGTCGACGGCGAAGCGCTCGGCGGCCTCGGCGGTGCTCACATTGACGAGGACGACGTCGTTGCTGGATGTCGCCACGGCTAGGAAATCGCCGGCCACCGCATCGGCGATGGCGACGATCGGCGCGCCAAGAGTGCACGACCTGATCAGCGTCCCGCGGTCGATGTCCCATACGCAGACGCGCCCGTCGGCGAGGACGCCGGCGACGCTTCGTCCGTCCCCATGGAACGAGAGGCCTCCAATGAGCTCGCCGTCGCATTCGACCACCGATTCCCACTGGTCGAGCCCGCGCGAGAGGAACTTCCACTCCCAGCCGCGGAGTTCCGGCGGCGAGAGGGCAAGCTGTTCCCGGGCCCCGCGGACGTCATCCTGCTCAAGGGCCATCGACGCCGCCTCGATGGTGGCGCGATAGGTGGCCCAGCGCTGCGACCGGAAGTTCGCGCGAGCCTCCCACCAGAAGGAGGTTGTGCTGATGATGCCGGCGATGAGGACGAGAAACGTGCCGACGATGCCGCCCACGAGCGGCTTGTTCCGTCGCGTGAACTTGGCGAGCTGGTCGAAGGTGCTCGGGGAGCGGGCGGAGATCGGCTGGTGCTCGAGGTAGCGTCGGACGTCCGCGGCGAACTCGATGACCGAGGGATAGCGGCGGCCTGGTTCCTTCTCGAGGGCCTTGTTGACGATCGTCTCGAGATCCCCGCGGCAATCGCGGCTGACGCTCCCGAGCCGCGGATGACTGTCGTCGCGGATTGTCCTCGCCGCATCGGGTAGCGAAAGCGATCGCACGTCGTGCGGGAGCCTCCCCGCCAGCATCTCGTACAGGACGACTCCGAGCGAATAGACGTCGGTCCGCACGTCGATTGCCGTCGGATCGCCGCCGAACTGCTCGGGGCTCATGTACGGCACGGTGCCGACGAGCTGCCCCGGGGAGGTGCGAAGCGTGGTCCACTGTCCCGGCTCGGCGGTTCGGGAGCGAAGGTCCTCGCGGTCCACCGAGGTCGCGATGCCGAAGTCGATCACCTTCGGCTGACCTTCGTCGGTCACGAGGATGTTGCCCGGCTTCAGATCGCGGTGGACGATCCCTCGCTGATGGGCGTAGGCGATCGCATCCGCGACCTGAAGGAAGAGGGCCAGACGATCGCGCACCGACAGCCTGTGCAGTTCGAGGTGCCGGTGGAGCGGGACGCCCCGGACCAGTTCCATCGCGAAGAAGGGGAGGGGCGGCGAGCCGTCGCCGGCGTTGTGGACGCTTGCCTCATAGATATGGGCGATCCCGGGATGTTGCAGCCGGCCCAGGAGCTGCGACTCCTGCCGGAACCGGCGGATCATCGGACGCGAGGCGTGCCAGCGCTGGAGCGTCTTGATCGCGACGATGCGCTGCGGATCCTGCTGTTCGGCCTCGTAGACCGTGCCCATGCCGCCGTCGCCGAGCTTTCGCAGGATTCGGTAGCCGCCGATCCGCTCGGGGATCGCCTCGTCGTATCGGTGGGCGTCGACGCCGAAGGCGATTCCCGCGCTGACCGCGTCGTCCGAGAGGAGGTCGTCGTGGACACGATCCATGGCAAGAAGCGACTCGACCGCCTTCCGAAGCCCAGCGTCCTCGCCGCACGAACGCTCAAGGGCGGCAACGCGCTCGCGCTCCGGAAGGTCACACAGCTCGACGAAGATGCTCCTGGCCCGCTCGAATGCCTCGCGCTCGGCGCGACGCGAGTCGCCCTCCGGCTGTCGCTCGGAGGTCGGCCCCCCATCAGGATTCGGGATGCCCGGCACGGTCACTCGCCACGCTCGTGAAGACGGTTGCGAAGCCAAGCGCGGGCGGTGCGCCAATCCAATTCGATCGTGCGCGGGGCGAGATCGAGGAGCTCGGCGACCTCCTCGACGGTCAGACCGGCGAAGAAGCGAAGCTCCACGATGCGAGCCAAGCGCTCGTTCACCTCGCCCAACTCGGTGAGCGCCTCCTCAAGATCGAGGGCATCGATGATCCGGTCGCCGCCATCCGATCCGATGTTGCAGAGGGTGACGCGCTCCCACGCGTCGTCGCCGCCGCCGCCGCGCTTCGCGGACCGCCGGCGCCGGGCATGGTCGGCAAGCACGAATCGCATCGCCTTTGCCGCGACGGCGAGGAAGTGGGATCGATCCTTCCAGGCGATGTCGCCGGAGGAGATCCGCAAGTACGCCTCGTGCACCAGTGCGGTCGGCTGGAGCGTGTGGTCGTTGCGGACGTTTCGGAAGCACGCCGACGCGCGGTCGCGAAGTTCGCGGTAGACGAGCTGCAGGACCCGCTCGCCCGCAGCCGCGTCGCCATCCCGCATTGCCCCGAGGAGGGCGGTCACGTCCCTCGCCTCGATGGGCGGCGTGAGCGGGTCTGACTTGAAAGGCACGGGGTCGGACATGAGCGTCGATCGTGCGGTCGATTCTAAGGGTGGGCAGTCGCCGGACGCACGCCCCGTTTCAGGCTTCACCGGACTTTCGCCGCTCGGCACGGGTGAAGAGCTCGAGGCGAAGACCGCTGGGGAAGATTGGTGCGAGAGAAGTTGCGCCCTCTGCCAACGCCTTGCGATCAGGGAGTGACCGACGCACGCCTCCGCTAGCCGCCGATGGCTCGGAGAGGCATCCGCGTCCAGACGCTCACCCCTCTTCGGAAGGACCTCGTCCATGCCATTCGGATCACCTCTCACGCTCCCCCAACGACCGGCGACTTGGGGCAAGGCCCTCCTCGCCTCTGCGATCCTGATCGCTGCCGCCACCACGCTGCCGGTCGCCGCCGGCGGAATTCCGCTCGGCACCGCTATCACCTATCAAGGGCGTCTCGCGGCGGGCGGGGTGCCCTTCAGCGGCCCGATCCATGCGTCCTTTCGCCTCTACGACGCCGCCGTCGACGGCAGCCTCGTCGGGACGGAGCAGGTCTTCCCGGCGCTCGACGTGGTCGACGGTATGTTCGTCGCCGACCTCGACTTCGGTGACGGCGTGTTCGTGGCCACGGCTCGGTGGATGGAGATCGAGATCGACGGTGAGATCCTCACCCCTCGGCAGCCGGTGTTGCCGGCGCCGCTTGCGCTGTACGCGCTGAACGGAAATCCGGGGCCGATGGGGCCCCAAGGCCCGGCTGGCGCCGACGGCCCGATGGGACCAGCAGGCCCGCAGGGTTCGGTCGGTGCTGACGGCGCGATGGGTCCAGCGGGTCCACAGGGTCCGGTCGGTGCTGACGGTGCGATGGGTCCGCAGGGCCCGATCGGCCTCACGGGCGCGACCGGTCCGCAGGGGCCGCAGGGAATCCCCGGACCTGAGGGCTTGCAGGGACCGGTCGGCCCGCAGGGACCCATCGGTCCCGAAGGCCCTGCGGGCGGCGACTCATTCTGGACGCTCAATGGCACCATCGCCTACTACAACGACGGCAACGTCGGCATCGGAACGAGTACGCCGTCATCGATCTTCGCGACGAAGTCCAGCGTCGACTTTGGCGGCATCACCATCCAGACCGGCGACAACACGCTCGACCAGGGCATTCGCTTCCAGAACGGAACCGCCAACTTCACGTGGGCGGTGATGCGGTCGGAGAACGGAGCCAACCAGGCCGATCTCGTCTTCTACGGCGGAAACGGCAATGCCGACCCAAGCCTGCTCCCCGAGCGGGTGCGCTTCACGCGTACGGGTCGTGTCGGCATCGGCACGACGGGCGCTCCTGCAGCGCGGCTTCACCTTGGTGGCACCGCCGGTACCGACGGCATCATGTTCCCCGACGGGACGCTTCAGACAACGGCGACGCTGGTTGGGCCGGAGGGACCGGTTGGGCCGGCCGGTCCAACAGGTCCTGCGGGTCCTGCAGGGTCTTCGCCGTGGGGTCTGAACGGTTCCGACATGACGTTCACGGGCGGCAACGTCGGCATCGGGACGTCCTTACCGACGAGTCTTTTTGAGGTGAAGAAGGCCGCCGGCATGACTGACGCGGCCCGCTTCACGAACGCCTCCGGAGTGTCGCAACTGCGCATCGATGTCACCGGCGCGGGGACCAGCGGCTCAAGCGACCTTCAGGCCTGGAATATCTCCAGCGACGTCGCAAACCCGCTCGCCATCAATCCAGATGGCGGCAACGTCGCCATCGGAAAGCTCACGGCAAGTTTCCCGCTGGATGTTGCCGGCGACGCCCGGTTCGCGGCGAAGCTCTTCGCATCGGACGACACGGGTATCGGCACCACCTCGCCCACGTCGCGCCTTGAGGTGAAGAAGATAGCCGGCGCAACCGACGTCGCTCGATTCACGAACTCGACGGGATTGTCGCAGCTTCGACTGGATGCCGCAGCGGGGCTTGCCTCGATACAGGCCATCAATCCATCGTCCTCCGCGAACAACGAGCTCACGCTGAATCCTCTCGGCGGTTCGGTCGGCATCGGCGTCGCAAGCCCTAGCTCCCCGCTCGACGTGCTTGGCAACACGCACATTCTCGGCAACGTGAGCGTGGGCGACGACAACTTCGCCAACAACCCGGCCGAGCTCAGTCGCTTCCTCCGCGTGCAGGGCGACGCCGCGGCGCAGAGCTTCCCCGGAAGCGCCGGCCTGGTCCTGGCGAACCCGGGCGTGGCGACGTACTCGGTTTTCGCGAACACGGTCGGTGGACTCTCGTTCTTCAAGGGAGCGACGCCAGGCCCGACTATTGAGGGCAAGAATTTCGTTCTTGGCGACGGCGGCGACCTGTTCATCAATGGCGGCGGAAGCCTCGCCATCTCGCCGGATGGCGGCGGAGGCGTCATCCCACTGCTTGTCGATAGCGACCGGGGCGACGCCAGCTCCGACGGAACATCCGATGCCGACTATGTCGCCAAGTTCCGCAACAGGAACTTTCACGGTTCGGGCATCGTCATTCAGATCGATCACGAGAACAACGCCCGATACAACCATTACATGATGTTCTGTGACGAGACCTCCATTCATGGTCGCATCGAGGGCTTCAACTACGAGAGCGCCGCCGACTGGAACCCGCCCGAACTCAATTCGCTCGATGACGTGGTGGACTGGATGTGCTACGCCACCGAACTCGGTCTCGGCATTCCGACCAGCATTCTCGACTTTGCGACCATGGCCGCGAACGCGAACACGGCCATGGCGTGCCGTGACAACGGCATCGTGTATGAGTCTGGCTTCGGCGACTATGCGGAGTGGCTGCCGCGCCTTGACCCGAACGAGACGATGGTCCCGGGCCAGATCGTCGGCGTCTTCGGAGGCAGGATCTCCTCGAGGACCGAGGGCGCAGAGCAGTTGATGGTGATTTCGCGGGCTCCGATCGTCCTCGGCAACATGCCTGCCGAAGGGAAGGAGTCGCTCAACGAGAAGGTCGCCTTCATGGGTCAGGTCTTCACGTGGGTGCTCGGCGAGGTCGAGTCGGGCGACTACATCGTGGCGATGGGAGACTCTGGGTACGGCTACGGGAAGTCGGCCGACGAACTGACGGTCGAAGACCTCGGCCGCATCGTCGGTCGGGCTTGGGAAGGCCAGGCCGGCGGCAAGGGACTTGTCAATGTCGTCGTCGGCGTCGAGGCCAGCGAGGAGGCCGCGATCCTGAAGGGGATGGAGGCGCGTCTGGCCGATCGCGACTCGGAGACGGCGTCGCTCACGAACGAGGTCGCCGCCCTGCGTGGCGAGAACGAGGAGCTGCGCAGCCGGTTGGATGCCCTTGAGTCGCTCGTTCAGCACCTGTCCTCGGCTGCCCAGCGCAGCGGAAAGTGAGCCGCGCGATGCAATGCACATGCAACGAGTCACGGAGCCGTGGTCCGACACAGGGAAGCACCGCGCTCGCCCGAATCGTGTTCGCCGCCGGCCTCCTCGCGGCAGCGTCCCTGGCGGGAGGCGTGGGAGTCGGAGGCCGGCTCACCCTCGGTCCGCACGAGTTCGCCTCGGGCGGCGGTCGAAGTGCGAGTAACTCCTTCGCCCTGGTGGGTGTCACCGGCGTCTGGCAGGCGGGAGCGTCCTCGAGCGAGACCTACTCGGTCGCCGGCGGCTTCCTCGAAGCAGCCGGCGAATCGGGGCCGACGACGCCACCCTGTCCCGCGGACCTCACCGCGGACGGTGCAGTCGACGGGGCCGATCTCGCGACGCTGCTCGGCAACTGGGCAAACGGGGGCGTCGCCGACTTTGACCGCTCCGGTGCGGTCGACGGTGCTGATCTCGCGACACTCCTGGGAGCGTGGGGTCCCTGTCCGGTGTCCTGAGTGAAGCGATCGGGCAATCAGCCTGATCGACATGCAACCGCGGCGGCGATTCCTCCCGGAAGCGCCGCCGCGGTTGTCATGATCGGCCTTGCAGAGGCTTCACTTAGCCGCAGTCGGCGATGGAACCAGAGCCCGTCGCACGAAACTCCTCCCGCTGCCTTCAGCAAACTCCTCGAAGGTCATGTCTACAGGACTGGAGGGTCGAGCGGATGTGTTGCCGGACGAAGCGTCAGAGGTGTCGGCGACGGCTGCCGCTCGTGCGCTTTGGGCCCGCTGCTCCAATTCGTGCATCCTTGCCAGGAGGTCAGCAGGCATGGCCTGGAGGACTTCCGGGAGCGCCGCTCGTTGCTCGGGCGTCAAGCCAAACACCTCGGCCCATCCCTCGGCGCAGACCTGTTCGACGCAATCCGCGTAGGCTTCGTCGAACCTCGCCCGAAGCTGGTCGAGAACCGGTGACGTCTGCTCGGGAGTGGTCCGCTTCTCGATACTCTCGATGGCGCTTCGCAATCCGAGCAACGCGGCATCCGTCTCCAGCCTGACTTTCGCATGGCCGCCCAGCCACTTGGTCATCGCTTCCGCGGCTGCGCTCGGTTCGACGGGCTCCCAAACCAGGAGGATCGGAACTTGACGGGGGATCCATCGGTTGTGCAGGCGGCGGCTGGTGGTCCAAGCGAAGTCACGCGCAACCTCAGCGACGATCGCGTTCCGATCCGGCGACTGCGCACCCAACGCGCCGCTGAGACTCTCGCGGATTGCCTTCAGTGCCGCTTGGGCGGCCGCCTCAAGCGCTTCGACCTTCGCAGCGGGTTCCGCTGGCAGTTGGAGAGCGACGCGGGCGAGGGCCTCGAACCGAATGCCGTCCATCTCGGCGGCCAGGGGCTCCAATCCGCCTTTGCGGCGACTCCAACTGGCGTTCTCGATCTCGAGCGCCCGTGCCAGGTCCGAGCACATGTCGTCGGCGACGGCGCCGTCGATGTCCGGAGCGGTTCCCGCCGTCTGACGCAGTGCGTCTAGCCGGAAGGGAAGGAGGTCAGGGGAGGGAATATCCTTGGACACGATCGCGGAGAGTCGTGCAAACAGCTCCTCGTCTGCATGGCATGCATGGCAGGCGAGCAGGGCCGAAACGCAACCAATGGCTATACAGGTCGGTCGCATGTGTTGGGATCAGGGGAGTGGAATGGTGGCCGCGATGACGTCGACTTCCCGTTGCAGATGCCCCGAGAGGTAGTGGTCGGAGCGATCGTGGGACTTACGGGAGCTCGCCCAGAAGTTGAGTACGGGAATCCGGCTTCGAAGCCATTCGGATTCGTTCGGCGAGAGATCGCGACGCTTTGACAGTTCGGACGCCAATACCCTGGCGGGCCCGTATCGCATCTGAAACACGGCCCTGAGAAAGCTGTCCTTCAGGGCCACGGTCGGCAGTCGTCGCGAGGTTTCGCGATAGACCCCGTCGAGCGACTGTCGGATGAAGTCGGCGCACGCCTGCGGATTCGCGGCGGCATGGGTCCGGACCGCGTTGACGCAGGCAAGCTCGATGGCGTGAAGCGGCAGGTCGCTCGGAAGCTGGAGAGCCGCGCAATCATCGATATGACGCGCGACGACCGCGGCGAGGGCTGACGGATCGGCGGATTGCTCGGCCTCGAAGTATCCCTTGATGAGGGAACCCTGGTTCGGACGCGAGGTCACCAGCTTCTCGCGGCTTGCCCAATCGTCCGAGGCGGGCGTCAGGCGGAACCCGGAGTACTCGACCGCCATGATCACGTTCCCGTGATCACGCATCGTCAGTCGACGGGGCAGGCGTCCGTCGAAACCCGGCTGGCTCTCGAAGTCGATGGTGACGACCGGACGTCCCGTGAAGATCTCGTGGCGGACGGCCACCGGTGCGACGACGACGGACCGGTCCTTCTCGACGCCACCCCGAATGTCGATCGTGGCGTTGAGGTCGCCGTTGACCTGGAGGCTCACCGGTTCAAGCGTCACAACGATGCGATCGACCGATGCCCCGCCCATCACGAACGCCGACGTGGAGCGGGGCCGCCCGTCGGCATCCCGGACCACGAAGTCGGCGCTCGTGGTGCCGTCCGCGGTCACGTCCGGGTGACCGTTGAGCCAGACCAGGACCCGCATGAACGCGGGCATGTCGGGCGGCTGGTCGACCGGAAAGTATTGCGGAAAGGCCGCGAGCGCCGCCTCGAACACCTCGGGGCCGAATCGAGCCCCTGCCGGCGCGACCCACACTCGTGTGTCGGGCGTCAGGGGATAGTCCTGCAGTTCATGGTCGTTGGGCGGCTCCGACCAATCGCCGATGAATCCCCAACCGCTGTGGTCGGCGTAGCAGTGCCACGCCATGCAGAGAGGTTCGACATTTCCGATCAGGCTGGAGCTTCGAACGGTCGTCGTCCATTGGATGGCTTGGCCGGGCGGCGGCGTGAGAGCCGTCGAGATTTCGGCCAGAGCCTGGGAGACGCCTCCGGTCGGTAGGGTGGCAACGAGCCTGCTGTTCGTGAAATCAAACCGCAGCAAGCGAAGCGGATCGAGGCCCTCCGTCGCCCGAAACTCCGCAGGGAGTGCCAGCGCCGCCACGTAGGGAAGCCGTGATTCCCATCGGGCAACAGGGGTTGCATGGAGACGCGCGGTCTGCGAAGCCCTCCAATCCGAAGCCAACTGAGAGGCCACTCCCGACAGCGGTGCCGCCGACTCCTGAGGCGCGAGTGCGAATCCGGAGCCGGCGACGACGACCGCCATGAGCGACGCACAAATCATGGACGATGACACGGCAAGTGCGCTAGTCTTCATTCGGTGGGCAAGGGGCAGGGACGCTGTGAATGCGGGAGAAATTCGTCGTTGACGATCCATAGGCAAGCGAGGATCCTCGAAGCCAGTGGAGGAACGCGCCTCCGATGGTGCACGCCACGGCGGTATTGACAGAGTTCTGAGCCGTGAGCGTATACGGGAGGTTGTTGTAGACCGTGTAGTTCAGGTTCGGAACCGCGAGGAGATTGCAGGTGCCCGCGAAGGAACCGGTGCCCGTCTGCGTCATCGAGGTCGCGGCACTGATGCTGCCGCTGTAGGTCGGTCCGGACGCCGATTGGGACTGACCGACTTCCCCATTGACCGCGAAAGAATTGGTCACCGCGGAGTACATCGCTGACCCGGAGATGCCGGTGGACGGGATGGTCAGGTCGGCCGACGATCCAGGGGCGTCGCCTGTGGTGCCGCCGGACGCGCTGGCCGTGGAACTGCTTCCTGCAGTTGCGGGGGTGGTACCGGCGATGCTGAGGATGAGCGAACCGGTGGTAGTGATGTCGACCAGACGACAGCACGGCCGCTCGCCCTCGAGCGGATGCCCCTCGTCCCAAACCCATCCATTGATGATGGTGGTCGTGAGCGAGGCAGCGGTGGTCTTTGCCCACGAACCGGCGCCCCGGCCGCGGATCTCGTTCTTGGTTTCGGCGTGGAACGCCGTTGCGTTTGCAAAGCGGGTCCACGTCCATTCGAAGGCCCAGTCCAGCCAGTTCCACGTCTCGGTCGGCGTGTCCGCCGGATCAAGCGTGATCCCGCTCAGCACGGGAGGTCCCGACACCAACTGGAGGGTCTCCGGATCGACGATCGGATTGTCGAGCCACCTTCCCGGACAGTTGATTGGGTCGGGATCGGACGGCGCTGCAAAACTGCTGACGGAGATGGGACCGATTGCGGCGATCGCTGCCGCAAACGAGAGGCTCAGTCGTGTGTTCATCTTGTCCTCGTTCAGGATGGCGCAATCGCACGCGCGATGTTGCAGCCGGACCAACATACGTAGAACTCCATACGGCGCGCGCGAAATCCCATATATCGGGAAACTATTGTTGGCCGGTCAAGCCACGCATGGATGCACCCAGTACGATCACGCGGTACGAATGGCACCCTCAGAATCACCCAAGTTTTGGAACGCGCTGGGCCAGGTGGTCGGCATCGTCGGTGTTGAGTTGGCGATGGCAGCGAGTGTCATCGGCGGCGTCGCGACCGCGTGCTACGCCATCGGGCGCGGGCAAGCCGCTGATGATGCGCACGCCTGGATCTACTTCGGGCTGAGTGGATCGATCTTCCTGATCTTGGGTTGGGTCGGTCGCAATCGGACTTCACGTCATCGGCGATAGTGGCGCGACTCAGAATCGCGCGAACAGGGCCGCGGCAATGGAAGGGAGGATCGGAAACAGCAGCCAAGCGAACCCCTGATCGGTGAATGTTCAGGGCGACAGCGAGCGGACGGACATTGTCTGCTAGCGTTCATGGTGGACCGTGCCCGGGGGTGGGTGGTTCCCAAGTTCGACTTCGACGCGCGACGTGGGTCTTCGGCGCTGCGCTGCGGATGACCCGCCGCAGGACCATTCGCGGGTTGCGGCACCGCACACAGATGCGGTGGGATGGTGCGCACGTGCGACGACGCGCGCAGCCATAACCCAAGCTCAGTCTCGGACGCGCAATCGCCTTCACCACAGCGCGTAGAAACACGAACGCCCCGGCGTTGGCCGAGGCGTTCTACGCTTACCGTTGGGTTTCGCGACGTGTCGCGACCGGTGGCAATATCGCACCTCCTCCACGCAGCGTGAAACGCATTCGACGGGCGAGGTGACCTGAACCCAGCGAAGAGTGACCGGGAAGAGGTCGGCAAACTCCATCTGGTTCAATCGCTTCTCGACCTCTGGGATGTCCGCTTCTTCGTCACGGAGGAACTGCTTTGCGAACTCCTCAAGCAGGGGGATCACCGTCGGAGGGAGGCGGTAGCTGATGTGGAGCCTCGCCCACTCGCCGCGAAAGCCGGCATCGGCCATGACGTCTTCCGTCCATGCCGCCGCCGTCGAATAGATGTTCTGCGTCTTGTCAGCGACCAGCATCAGCTCACCGCCGGGTCGTACCGCCTTCCGAAGGGTCTGCCACCATTCGGGATAGAAGTCCTGCCCCTCGTCAACGAGAACAGCGTCGTATGGCTGGAACGCGGTGTCGGGATCCGTGAGGATCCCGGCAACCAGCTGCGCGAGTCCGGTGTTCATTGCATTCTCGGCGCCCGACTCGCCATCACCGGAGCGGTCGGACCATAGTTCCTGATAGGCCTGTTTGTTGCCCGTGTCGATGCAGATCCGTCTGCACCAGGCATGGAAGTTGAGAAACTCAATCTTCCGGTGCATGACTTTGCGACTGGTGGCATGGCGAACCGCCAAGTCGCGGAGGTAGTTCAGGAGCGTGATGTTGTAGGTGACCACCAGGACCCGCTTTCCCTCGGCAGCGAGCTCCGCCGCGCGGGCGGCGAGCACGACACTCTTCCCGGATCCGGCGGGCCCCTTGATTCGGCGATACCCAGTCGGCGTGCGGCTCGTCGCGAGCTCGCGCTGGCGTGCGTCCATCTCGAGGGGTAGTCGTTGCTCTCGGCTGAACGCGGGCTCGCGAAGCCAGCCTCGAAGGTCCTCGGCGAGTTCCGGGTTCATCAACTTCGACGACGTTCGCTTCCCCTCGGGAAAGACCACATTCATGGCCTCCGCTGCCAAATCCTCTTCGGCGGCCAAGGGGAAGTAAGCCGGATCCTTTCTCATCGCGTCGTCTGCATCCCGGAATGGACCGAACACCCGGTCTACATCCGATCGCGTTGCCCTCGTGAAGACGACACCGGCGGTAATGGCAGCGAGGCCCACGCTACTGTCGAGGCGAGGGCAATACAGGTCAAAGAGCTCGTGCTTGTAGAGTCGGATCTTCGATATCGGATTCTCATTTTCTCGGAGGAACTTTCGACCGCTCTTGTCACGCACCGACAGCCGAAGACCGCCGGTGCGAGGATCGCGCTCCGCGGCGTACTCCATAGCTCGCAGGTTCCAGTCCTTCACCTCGAACACCGCCACGCCGCCCGTCGGATGCAGAAGCACGAGGTCCGGACGCAGGCCATTGAGATGCGGTTGAACGTAGATCTCCCAGCCTGCGGGGAGCCGGCGATCAAACAAATCGATCACGCGGCGCTCCCCGTCGGTCAGCGGGGACAGAAGCGTATCGAGCACGTGACGTGGCGGTTCGATAAGCCGATCGCTCATGGCGAGAACTTACGCTATCGGGAATGACGAGTAAATGAAGGGCAGCGGGACTGACTGGCCACCGTTCATGCGGTCGCGATTCAGCTAGGCGGACAGTTTCGGACGTGCGAGGGGAGGTGGCTGAAGCAGCCGTCGGGCCGCCCCAGGCGTCCCGTCGCAGGCCGCGATCCGGCGCGAGAAAGCCCACCGCTTGCGAGCTCCTTCCGGTAGATTATTGGCATCGGAGGCGGGCCATATCCCGTGCCGGTACCACAGCTTGGGATCGGCGGATGGTCGACCTTCCGGCGGACAGTCGGAGCGACCCGCCCGTGAGGCGTCGCGTTCAAGCGGTCACGACCGACGTCCGCGTTCCCCAAGCCACAATCCCACGCGTCCTTCGCTCACCGTTCCCATGACCCGAACCATCCCAACCACCGACCTCGAAACCCTGCTCCGGCTTCGGGTCGTCGTTGCACGCTACGGCGAGATGGACCTTGCAGGTTGGTGGAACACAAAGGGGCAACTCGGCAAGCTCGGTGCGATCGCCCTTAAGCGTGGATTTCCTCGAACCCACTACTTCGGCCAAGCGCGTTCGGTCTTCGCCGTTGCGGCGAAGCGGTGTGAGGAGATCTTCGAGGTCCCGGGAACGGTCACCCTGTGGCGGCTTCCCGAGACGACCGAGGAGGAGTTCGACGCGCGGTGGGAGCACTGGCTGGACCACGCGAGCGAGTGGTCTGACTTCTTCGAGCGGGTGCAGCGAATCGAGAGCGGCGACCTGATCTCTGTCCTCAAGTCCTTCGATCTCGTCCAGGCGGCGGACCTCGATCGCTACGCCAAACTGCGCCGGTCTGCCGAGGGTCGGGCGGTCCCGCTTCCCGGCCTGTTCTCCGGCGGGGCTGACGACGTCACGCTCCTCGCGCTCGGCTTCGCACGCGGTGAGCCGGGTGCGCTCGCGGTCCCATACGCGCGGTGGGACGCCGCATGACCAAGCAGTCGCGAGCCGACACGGTCTCGTCCTTCACGGTCGTGAAGGGGGCGATGATCGTCGAGTCCTACCGCGTCTTCGCGGCGTGGGACTTCTCGCGCACCAAGCGCCAGAACCTCGATCGACTGCGCGAAGAGAACTTCGTCGGAGCCGGCACCACGACCTGGCTTCGCGACATCGCGAAGGTGATCAACCGTCGATTTGATCCTGAAGGCCGCGATCGGAATCTCGTCGTCCTCGCTCAGAGCGGCTGCGATCTCGACGAGTGGAAGCCAATCCTCCTCTGGCACATGACCCGCGACGAGTTTCTCGTCCGAGACTTCCTGCAGAACTGGCTCTTTCCCGCCTTCGAGTCGGGGACGTTTCGGATCCGTCCGGAGGATCTGCTCCAGTATCTCTCCCGAGTCGGGGAACGGGGTGGGGTCAGCCGTGCACGGCAGCGTAGGCGCGGACTCGCAACTCGCCTCGGTGAGGGCCGCCCTGCGAGCTCTTGAAGCGGCCCACCAGGTGCGTCACGGCGGCGACGGTTACCGCATTCCAACGCCTGCCGAGGACGACTGGGAGCGGGTCCGCAACGGCATCGGCCCGAAGCCCGGCGACTCGCACCGTCTCTATTCGGAGGTGCTATCGGGATTCTGGCAGCCGCAGCCATCGCATACGCTCTTCGACACCAAGACCTTCAAGGCGGGTCGTTCCGCAGAACAAGTCCTGGCAGAAGGAGCTGAAGTCCACTTGGGACGCGCTCTGCGAGGGTAAGTACGACTGGGCCCATCTCGCGATACATCTTTGGCCCGAGCGCGTGGTGCCCAAGTGCGCGAAGGACCGGAGCCTCGCCATTGACCGTGAAGTTGGCCGGAAAGCACAGTGGGAAGCTACTCGGCGCATGGCAGAATTGGGGTACGTTGCAGGCGATGTGCTCAGGGACATTCGCGCGTTCGACGGCGGTGCAGATGCGTGGCTAGCGGCCTATGTGGCCAAGGATGGTTGGCACCGTCTTGACCTCGCTCAGCGCGGGCTCGAGGCATGGATTGCGAAGCTTGATGAGGAGCCCGACGAACGCCCGCTTGGGGTGGTCCGCCGCGCGTACGAGAATGCATGTCATGCGATGGCCGCGGGATTCTCACGTGCTCTTGGGCGAGCGGGGTGGACCGTTCCGGGCGCGTTGCAACAGAATCGCATCTGGAGCGAGGCTGTCGTCCACCAGCCCAAGCCCGTTGCCTACTTCCTGGTCGACGCGATGCGCTTCGAAATGGGGGCCGAGCTCGCCGAGCTGTTGGCGAAGACGGCCGAGGTCTCGCTTCGGGCCGCGGTAGGTTCGTTGCCGAGTATTACGCCCATCGGAATGGCGGCTCTCCAGCCAGGCGCGTCGTCGAGCTTCTCTGTGTGCGAGCAAGGCGGCAAGCTCGGTGCTCGTATCGACGGGGCATTTCTTCCCGACCTTGCGGCCCGAAAGAAGCACGCGGGGGCTCGCGTTCCGACGCTCGTCGACTTGCCGCTCGACGAGCTGCTGAATCTTCAGCCCTCAAAGCTCGCGAAGAAGATCGCCGGTGCCCAGGTGATCATTGTTCGGTCGCAGGAGATCGATCAGGTAGGGGAGGCCGGCTTCATCTTCCAAGCGCGGCAAGTGATGGACTCGATGATTTCAAACCTTGCGCGGGGTGTCCGCAAGTTGGCGACTGCAGGTGTCGAGTATGCGGTGGTGACGGCCGATCACGGCCATCTGTTCTACTCGACGGACCGCGACGACTCGATGAAGATCGATCCCCCTGGTGGCGCGACCGTGGAGCTCCATCGGCGATGCTGGATCGGTCGGGGCGGCAGTACGCCGGCCTCATGTGTGCGGGTCGCCGGCTCTGCACTCGGGTATGACACAGACCTAGATTTCGTTTTCCCTTCGGGGCTTGGCGTGTTCCGTGCCGGAGGAGATCTCGCCTATCACCACGGCGGGCCGACGCTTCAGGAGTTGGTCATCCCGGTGCTAACCGTCCGGTCAAGAGTCGTTGCATCGCCAACGATTACAACCCCAGTGCGTGTCCGGGTGACGGTTGTGCCGGAAAAGATCTCGAATCGCGTCTTCAGCGTGGTGCTGAACTCCGGGGAGCAGCAGATGAGCCTCGAACGCCTTGCTCATGACCTCGCGGAGGACCACACATGAAGATCTGGTATCAGCACGGATCTGAGCATTCCGCGAATCTGGTAATGATCGGCCATTTCAGGGACGCGACCGAAGCGACCAAGGCCAAGGAAGTCATCGACGCGATCTCGAAGCAGGTGGCGGAAGATCAGCGCACGGGAGCACTGGTCATTGGTAGCCCATCGGAGCGCTTCGGCAAGGAGATGCTCGATGTCTTGCGACGCCTGAACATCGGCGCGATCGGACCACATGAACTGGAGCAGTTTGCCTACGACGTGGCCGTGAAGGTCGAAGAAGACAAGGTCGTCGTCACGACAGACGAGTTCGACATCTCGGCGTTTCTCAAGGTGATGTTCCTTCGGGGCGCGCGCATCGAGGTGTACGCGGGTCTCACCGCCAGCACATCCCCGTACGTCGGTTCACAAGGTCATGGGCGCGACCGCCGACTTCGGCGAGCTTCCGCTTGTTTGCGCAGAGGCGCCCGGGAGCTGGAAGCGAACTCGAGTGCGGTGGCGGAACGCCGCCCGATTTGCTCGCTGCCAGCCCTCGTCCGCCCGGGCATTCAGCCACTGGCGTGATCAGGTCAGTTGTCAATCGTCCGCTCCGTCTGACGCAGCACGTTCGACCGCGAACTTACGCCGCTGCGCACCTTTGGCTCGCCGCGACCTCCCGATGCACGTCCACGACAACTCCGACCGGTTCATCATCGTCCTCGACGGGCGCGGCATGTTCCACGTCACCGACGAGAGTGCCGACGGCTTCACCGGCATGCGCGTGCGGTCGGTCCCGGCCCGCCCGCGCGACGTCTTCCTCTTCTCGCGCGGCACGGTCCACACCTTCAGCACCGAGGCGTCGCCGATGACGCTCCTCTCGTGTCAGCTTCCGTTCTTCGACTTCGACGATCCGGCCCAGTACCGGCTGCCGGCGATCCGTTGGATCGCTCGCGATCGCTCCGATGACTACGGGGTGCGGGTCGCGTGGGATCCCGCCTGGTCGATCATCGCCTATGGAGGTCGCCGCGCGGGCTGAGCTGGACGGCGCGCGTTCGCAGCGATCCACACGTCCAGCATGGTCCTTGACAGATCGTACGCTTCTCGCCCGAACGCACAGCGGCGGGCTCCGAGCGGAACGCAACTCGCGGCTGCCGCTGCGCGCGGAGCGTGACTCGGGCTGCCTGATGCGTCCCCTCGCGCGCGTCACCGCCCGCACCGCCGCGCGGCGGCCGTCTCGGCAAGTCGCTTCACTCGATGTCACTCACTCAACAGCGAGTAGGCCGCTCGCCGGCTCCCATCGCGCCTAGCTTTCGGGCCTCGACTGCCGCCCCTTGCGACGCAGAAGCCGGAGCCTCGGGTGGACAGGGGGTTTAAGAGGGCGGTACCGCATGGCGACGGGCAATGGCCGGTTCACTGTCGACGTCGGACGCCGTGGTGCTGCGCACCGTATCGCGGTAGTCGTGACGTCAGCAAAGCCATCGCTTGCGTGGCCGAGTCGGCTCCGAACACTTGATCGTCTGGCTCGTCGGCATATCGGATTCGGTCGTCGATCCGTTGCCCCGCAACACGGCCACTCCACCCGTCAACTCTCATCGCGATGATGAGCCGCTTGTAGATCCACGCGAGACAGATCTCGGACATCGTGCCCGCGCCACCACCGATCGCGATCAAGGCATCCGCGTGGGCTACCACCGAGTTGCGGACATGATCGAGACCGGAGGGGATGACGATGTCGACGTGGAGGTTGGCCTCGGCGGGGTCATGCCCTGGCAATACCCCAATTGTGTCGCCTGCGGCGTAGCGGCTCGACGACTTCGCCCCACGGCACGCAGATTCCATGACGCCGCCCAGTCCACCGGTCATCACTCGGTAGCCCGCGTCAACAAGTGCACAGCCAAGCTCCGCGGCGAGTACATCCTTCGGTGAACCGGAGGCGACCACGGCGTCCCCAACCACGGCGACCAACTTACGGCGGGATTCGGATTTCATTGACGCGGCTCCTGTCTTGACGGCTTGGTACCCGAGAGTCGGAGTGTGCCATCTTCACGTTCCGCCCGGTCAATGGCCTGATCGAATGGCGCCGATGCGATGTGAGTGAATCCCGCGCGGGAGAGAAGGAGCGACAGGCTCTCACGGTCATACGCGAACAAATGCTCGCCGAAACGGTCTCGGAAGTGGTAGTTCAGATGCTCGATCGGCAACTGGACCTCCGGCGGATGCCAGCGTTCCCGAGCCATGCGAAAGTAATCCGCGTGTTCGCCTTCCACGTACGCCCGGATGGCCTTCTCTGTATCCGGCACCCCCACTCGGACAGTGCCACCTGGGGTCAGCACGCGGTAGCACTCCGCGAGGACGTGCAGTGCTTCGTCCGGGTAGGCGACGTGCTCTAAGACGTGCTCAAGGCGGACGCTGAACAACTGCCCCTCTGGAATAGGCCAGCGGGCACGGATGTCGAACATCACGTCGGCATGTCGATACAGGTCGGCGTTGATCCATCCAGGAATGAGGTACTTGCCGCACCCCAGATTCAGCCTCTTGCCTTGGAAGGCCGCGCGACGCGCTCTCCAACGACCGAGGCAGTGACGAACCGAGTACCTGACCTCGCGCAGGAGTCCGCGGAGTGACTGGTCAAGGGGCGATCGATGAATGGGGATTGTGCTTGTGGCAGGCTTCACGCTCGCACCTCCTCGCACGACCAGCGGTCGACCTCGTCGCTCGCCACAAACACGCCGCCAAGGTACGGCACCGCAGTGATACGGACCCCTCTCAGTGAAGCCAGCGCTGCCCTGATGAAGTAGTCATGCGTCACGGCCACAGCGCGATGAGCGCCCGTCCGACGAGCAGCGAAGGTCACGTCACGGATGGCTCGCTGAAACAACCGGTCACAGGGCACGAGGACTCCGGGCATGAGCGAGCCGTCCATCCACGCCCCCATGAGTCCCGCCCAACCCAATCGGGCTTTGACCATGTCATAGACTTCACGATCGGCAATGCGGAAGTCGACAAGCGAATCGAGAACTGTCAGCGACTGTTCATCGCTGCCCGCTCCGCGAGCAACCGCCTTGGCCGTCTGCACGGCCCGCAGCACGGGACTCGACATGAACGCGATGCCACGACCCAGCCTGGAGCCGAGTGACTCCGCCTCTCTGTGACCGTTTTCGGTGAGGTGTACCGCTTCCTTCTGCTCGGCGCTCAATCCGGCGAAGGAGGGCCGTTCACCATGCCGCACGAACAGAATGCCGCCGCGGTGACTCCAGATCTCGCTCGTGATCCGCTCCGGCGGAAGAGGCACTAGAGCATCGCTGGTGATACGGGGCCGACGGGGGCTCTTAGCGACCAACGCCGCGATCTGAGACTCTCGTTCTGGCCGATCGCCCCCTTTGCCCATTCCGGACGGTTCGTAAAGGTACAGCGGCTCCCGGATCCAGACCCGTCGCTCGGCCATCTCGACGATCGGCAGCATAAAGCTCCAGTCGACGGCGATGTCAGCGTAACGGTCGCCGACACGCAGATCGTGATCTGGGATCGCGTCGAACAGATACTTGCGGAACGTTCGGAGGTGCTGCCACACGTTGCCACCGCGAGCCTGGCGTGGCGAGTCAAAGGTGACCGGATACTCCACCTGCTTGTCGGTGCGGAGCATCGAGCCGACCGTGACCTGCGCTCCGTCGGCATAGGCCTCGGCGACCCGATCGAGCACCTTGGGGCCGATGATGGCATCATCAAGGTCGAGGGTGATGATGATGCTGTTGTCATCGGTGCACACGTGCCGGATCGCAAGCGTCATGTTCGCCAGCTGCCCTCGGCGCTCCCGCGGCTGGATCAACGTGACGCGGTCCTGCCACGGCTTGACGGCGAGCTGCAACGCA
>JAEUIU010000055.1 GCA_016795065.1 Phycisphaerae bacterium | reverse complement strand
AGCGACATGAAGCCCGCGACACCCTTGATGGTGTGGAAGGCTCGGAAGACGGTGTTGATCTCTTCCTTGTCGTTGGGCGCCTTCTCCAAGTGGAGGGCGGCACACTCGGCGTTTGAAAGGTGCTCCTTCGCCTCGGTGAGGAACTCGCTGATGGTCTCGTCGCCATCGGCCCCGCAGGACTCGACGGGTTCGTTGTCGTCTGGACAAGCCGTCGAGTCGGAGGCGTCGGCGTCGCATGCGTTGGCGGCTTGGGTCTGGATCGACTCCGTGGTCGAAAGCCAGTCCATGGCTGTTCGGACCGACTGGAGTGGAAGTGGCCGCTTCGATTCGCGCGTCGCCTGGATGGTGCCGGCGACGCTTCGGCAGACCGCCGCCGCTTCCTTCATACCCGTGCTGTCGCTCGATTGGGCGGTCTTGAGGAAGAGGTTCTGGATCGCGGCGCTGGCGGCGTCGTCGAAACTCGTCGCGGCCCGCTCGGCAAGGGCGGCGATGCCCTCGCGCAGGAGCGAGACCTCGTTCCGCCAATCGCTGGCGGTCGTCGTCGATCGGGCTGCGGGGGCCGCCTGCGGGGTCGGTTCGAAGGGCGAACGGAATCCGTTGGGAGCTTCACCCCGTTCATTGGCCTCGTGGACGCGTTGGGCAAACTCAACGGCCTCGCCGAGCTGGCGGAGAGCGGTGGTCGTGTCCTCGACTTCGCGAAGCACGATGTGCTCGCAGAGTTCGGCGGCCTGCTTCGAGACATCCGAGATCCGATCGATCCGCTCGTCGGAAGCGTCGGAGGCGAGCTTCAAGAGGAGTTCCTGGAGGGCGACCAGACCAGGAAGGTCGGACGTGTCGGTCAGGGCGACAGCCTTGGCGACTGCGTCGATGGATGCTTGTAAGGACACTGGCACTGCACTCCCGGGATGGGCGACCACAGGCGTCCCAAAGGACGATCCCTGGCCGATCGAAGGCAGGATCGGCCGCTCCGGGGGGTGGGTTGAGGCCTTCCCCCAAAGCGGAGCAGGCTTCGGTGGTTTGCATTGGCTTGGGGGAGGTCGGCGGCTCGGCGCTCCCAGGAGTCTGGTGGAACCCCTCTCCCGGTCCTGTCTGCCATGGCCAGCGGACGGATAGGATGCGGCCGTTCCAAGGAGAACGCTCGTCGCAGGACGCGGGAGCATCCGACCCATCGAATGTGGCTTCGGATCACTCGGATTGCCGATAGAGCGACGCTACTTCGCATAGGTCGTTCGCGTGCCCGAGCTCACTTCCCCCCAATCCTTCCTATCGCGTCCCTTGTTTCGCGTCGATCCGGGCTGGCCCTTTGTGCTGGCGGGGCTTGCGCTTCTCATTGCGGGCATCCTGATTCCGGCCCAGCGGGAACTTCATGAGCTCCGCGGCCAGCAGGCGCTGGTGGAGGCGAGCGAATCGCGGGTCTATGCCCGGCTTGAGGCGTACGACCGATTCCTGACCGACTTGCGGTCCAATGAACCGGACCTGATCAGGCGCCTGGCGATTGCCCACCTAAACATGGTTCCCAAGGGAGAGCAGTCCCTTCTTCTGACGCCCGGACTCGACCAGAGCGTGGCTCAGTGGATCGACGAGAGCGTCCCCGAGGTCACGCTCCAGCCCGAGCCCTATCCGGACACGTTGCTTGGTCGCCTGGCGGTCGGGCCGAATCGCCTCTGGCTCATGGCGGCGTCGGTCTTCCTTCTCTTCGTCGGCATGCTCCTCGGTCCGGACACGGCTCGCCCGTTGCCGGTGATGCCGCGACGCGAGGCGGGTGATGCGGACGATGCACGCGGTGGAAGTGGGTCGGCGACGGCCGTCGCCGATGCCGATCCGATGGCGGACCATGACGCCACGATGAACGAGTCGCAGACCGACGCGGACGTCGCGGGCGGGCGCCTTGCGGCTCTTGGCGTGATCGCCGCTGACTCTTGCGGCGCCACCGATGAGCCGTGCGAATGTGCGACAGCGACGATGGACGAGGAACCCGCGTGCGAACTTCCCGATGGCCCTGAGGTCATCGACGTTGAGGTGGTCGAGCACGCGGCAGATGAGGATGAGGTCGAAGGACCCGCGGACGTTGCCGACGATGCCGAGGATGACGACGAGTTCGTTGCCGAAGCGGATGGCGATGACGACGATGAGACCACTACCTCACGCGATCTGCGATCCTGAAGAGCAATCTTTAGGAAAAAGCCGCCAGAAATCAGGAAGTGCCTTCGGCGCGCGGTAGTGTCGCGGCATGATCGAGGGAGCGGAGTGGGAGGACATTGGAGATGGGGAGAGCGTTGCACTTCTCCGCCTGAACGCGGTAGAGGGCATCGGTCCGGTTGCGATCGGGCGACTCCTTCATGCGTTCGGTTCAGCGCTTGCGGCGCTAGACGGGACCTGCGACGCATGGGCGTCGGCGCTCGGTTGCGCAGCGTGTCGGGCGGCTCGTTGTATGAATGCAGCGAGAGCGGTTGATGTGAAGCCGCAGCTCGCTGCCACACGGTCGATCGGCGCGAAACTGGTGGCCATCGGAGATCCGTGCTATCCGGCTCTTCTGCGGGTGATTCACGATCCTCCTCCGCTTCTGTGGTGCCGCGGAGAACTTGCCACAGTGGACGATTGGGCGCTGGCGATCGTCGGGTCGCGACGATGCTCCGCGTATGGACTGGATCAAGCGGGACGCATGGCGCGAGGGCTCGCCCAACGGGGACACACCATCGTCTCCGGCGGAGCCCGGGGAATCGACGCCGAGGCCCATCGCTCTGCGTTGCGGGCAGGGGGCCGAACGGTGGCGGTCCTTGGTTCAGGCCTGGCGTGTCCCTATCCGCCGGAACATCGTGGACTGTTCGACGAGATTGTGGCCAGCGGCGGTGCGATCCTGAGCGAGCATCCGCCGACGACGGAACCTCGCAGCGCATTCTTCCCGCGCCGGAACCGCATCATCGCGGGCATGGCTCTCGGGGTGCTCCTGATCGAGGCGCGATCGCGCAGTGGGGCTGCGATCACCGCACGATTGGCGGTCGAGGATCATGGGCGCGAGGCGATGGCCCTCCCGGGAAGGGTGGACAGTCCGACCAGCGAAGGTTCGCACCGGGCCATTCGCGAGGGCTGGGCGGCGCTGGTGACCTCCGTCGACGATGTAATCCAACACATTCGCGACTCCGGTGCGCCTGCGACACTCCTCGATGGCGCCCGAGCGATTCCGCCGCCAGGCGGTGCCCAACGGCGAGGAGCCGCAACCCCCTTCGATGGGCCCGTCGCGCCGCTCGGACCGATTGTCGCAGCTCCCCAAGTGGCGGCCGATGGAGTCGTCGATGTGACAAACTCGCGGGGTGCTCTCTCGAACCGAGTGTCACGCGGTCGTCACGTGCCGATCGCACTCACCGAGGAGGCTCGCCGCATCGGCCGAGTTCTCGTCGAGTGCGGGCGCACACCGCTCTCGCGACTGTTTCGTGAGGACGGCTTGGACTCCGGCGATTCGCTCGCACAACTCACCCTTCTTGAGGTGGCTGGCCTGGTTCGGCGCGACGACGAGGGCTACTGGGAAGCGAGGGAGTCGCTGCGGGCAGCGCTGCTGTGAACTCTGACTTGGTGAAGGCAGCGTCACGGTGCGCGTCCGACACTGTCGTCATCCTGCGAACTTCCGAGGAAAGGGGGGCGTTGCCTGCGGGTAGGGAGGTGACTGTCGAAATGCTTGAGGCTGAAGCAGTTGTGCAACAGTGTGAGGCCTGCTGGCGCTGCGTGTGTGGGGTTTTCGGACGGACCGTTGGAAGCCGCGCGAGCCGCAGGGTGGCCCGCCGGAGAAGGGAGATGAAGTGATCTGTTGAGGAAAATCACCGACTGAACCGATGGCAGGCTCTTCGAGCGGACTCTGTAGGAGTCGGCTCGAAGCGTTCCGCTGCGAGCGACAAAACTCGATGGTCTGCGACGAGACCTGCATTCGCAGGTATCAAGAGTCGTTGGTGAATTCCCAACGACGAGTCCGTGGGATGGCCGCCGGGACAAGTGTCGAAGCTGCCGTTCGCACCGCCTCGAATTTGACCGATTGTCGGACGACCGCTTGATCCGCAGCCGGTAAGGTCGCTTCACTTGGCTGATTGGACGGTAAGTTGGGTTTCTTGCCGGTCGGTTGGTTCACAACGACGCAGGCACATCGCAGGGTCTTTGGGGGCACCTTCAACGATTTGAGACGGCGTGGTGGGCGCGAGGCTCGGGCGGATCATGTCCTGCATGATCAAAATGCCCACAAGCCCAGGTGCCCTCGCCCAGGGTGGTGTCGGGCTTCCCGAGGACAGCGTGTTCTCGTGGCAAGGAACGGCAGACGCGGGGATGATGGAGCTGACGGAGTACCGATCGTGGCGCAAATCGCAATCATCTCCGACATCCACGGCAACCTGCCGGCCCTGAGCGCGGTCATGGACGACATGGAACGCGCGGGTGTCCACGAGATCATCTGCCTCGGCGATGTGATCGGATACGGATGCCAGCCTGAAGCGTGTCTTGAGCGCCTCGCGGGGCGATGCATGGTCTCGGTGCGAGGCAATCACGAGGATGCTCTCTTCGACGCGACGGTCGCCGAGGACTTCAACTCCGTTGCCCGCACAGCTCTGGAGTGGACCCGGAAGCGTCTTTCTGCGGACCACCTGCGCGGCATCGCCCAGACCAGATTGGTCTTCGATCGCTCGCCGTACCTCATCTGTGTGCACGATACGCCTGTCCCGCCCTCCACGACCGGCTACGTCGGCGATCCGCTGACGGCGGGCTTGGCCTTCCGCGGTGTCGACGCACGCGTCTGCCTCGTCGGTCACACCCATGTGCCGATGGCGTTTCACACCGAAAGCGACCGCTGCGAGGATCGGTTGGGCCCCTGTGATGTCGAGGCGACGATCCTGCATGAAGATGAGCCCTATCGCCTTCGTTCGCTCGGCCGTCACATCCTCAATCCGGGCTCGGTCGGGCAGCCGCGCGACGGCGATCCGCGGGCCAGCTACGCGATGCTCGACCTGAAGGAAGGCACGTTCGAACTCCGCCGCATTGAGTACGACGTCGCCGAGGCGCAGCGCCAGATGCGCCGGGCAGGACTCCCGGACCTGTTGGCCTATCGCTTGGCCTTGGGCGCGTGAGCAGCCGTCAGCTGAGAGACGAACTGGCGCACACGAAAAACGACCGCCCCGAGCTGTTGGCTCGAGGCGGTCGAGTCTTTGCCGATCGTGCGGTCCAGCGAGCTTGTCTGTGCGTGCAAGCTCGCGCACGGGCGGCGGCCGAGGTGTGACGTGCGTCCCACACGCCCCGGGCCGTGCGGCACCCTCGGAGAGGTCCGAATCGGGGCATTCGTCGTGGGCCACGGCAGGTCCGGAAAGGACCGATGGTGTGGATGAACGGAACGAACGCTCCCGACGAAAGAAATTACCCCGTTTACCTAGACGTGTCGAATACTTTGTGTCACCTTCTGCGATAGCGCCGAGCTATGGGCTCGCCCTATCGTGCCGCTCGCCGGGGCTCCTGCGACACGGGCATCGATGCTCGCTGGCCGCCTTCGTCTTCCCGTTTGGGCTCGCTTCCTCGATGGAAATCCACCAACTCCGATACTTCGTTGCGACCGCTGAGGCGGGAAGCGTGAGCCGCGCCGCATTGCGCTGCCATGTCGCCCAACCCTCTCTCAGCCAACAGCTTCGGCGCCTTGAGACAACTCTCGGAGCCGAGCTCTTTGACCGTCAGGCCCGAGGCGTCGTTCTCACCGATGCGGGCCGGGCGCTCCTCCCGCGGGCCCGCCGGATCCTTGCCGAGATCCACGATGTCGAGACGAACCTCGATCGGGATGTGGACGAGGGGCGTGGCGTGCTGACGATCGGGGCAATCCCCACGATGGCGCCTTACCTGATGCCTCCAGCGCTGGGAAAGCTCCGCCAGGAACTTCCGGCTTGCGAACTGGTCCTTCGCGAGGACTTCACCGACTCGCTTGTCGAATCGCTCTTGGACAACCAACTCGACTGCGCCATCACCAGTCTTCCGATCGACCATGAACTCCTGCGAGCGGACGAACTCGGCCGCGAGGACCTGATCGTCGTTGTCCCGGCGGACTCGACCATTGGTGTGGATGGTGCTGTCTCCCTCGCCGAGCTTCGCGATCAGCCGCTCATTCGACTGGAAGAGATGCACTGCCTCAGCCAGCAGGTGGAGCAGTTCTGCACAGCGAAGCGAATTGCGACCCAAATCGTCTGCCGAACGACGCAGCTCGAAACGATTCTGGCCTTCGTCAGCTTCGGTGTCGGTCTCTCAGTCGTGCCCGAAATGGCCGCGGCATCGGATCGGGGAACCGGTCGGCGTTACGCCCGCGTGCGCGGCGCGCGGGTTGAACGGGCGATCGCCATGACGTGGCGCAAGGACCGCACTTGCCCTCGAGCGGCGATCCGACTCACCGAGATCCTGAAGGAGCAGCTCGCCAGCGGGCGACACAAGCTCCATCCCGACTCAACCATGCCGAATGGAGATCCTCGTTAGCCGCGGGTTCGCTGGAACTCGACCATGAACTGGGCGAGCGCCTGGCAGCCGGCCTTTGGGAAGGCTGAATAGATTGAAGCCCGAATTCCGCCCGCATCCTTGTGACCCTTGAGGCAATCGAGCCCATGCGCCGCGGCCTCCCGTGCGAACGTCGCGGAGAGATCTTCTGTCGGCAGGCGGAAGGAGACGTTCATGTGCGAACGCGACTCCTTGCGGGCAAGACCGGTGTAATAGCCGCCTGAGCGGTCCATCACGTCGTAGAGGATCTGGGCCTTCTCGGCGTTCTTGATCGCGAGTCCGCTCGGTCCGCCCTGTCTTCGGATCCACTTGAACATCTCGCCCATGAGGTAGATCCCGAAGGTGGGCGGTGTGTTCGGCCGCGACTCGCCGGCGATAAAAGTACGGTAGTCAAACATGCTGGGGAGGTCGGTCCGGCTCTGGGCGACGAACTCCTTGCGGACCACGACCAGGACCATCCCCGCAGGTCCGAGCGTCTTTTGTCCGGCCGCATAGAGCATCGCCAACTTCGACCACTCATGCGGGCGGGCGAAGGTTTCACTCGACGCGTCGCAGATGATCGGTGCCTTCGATACCGGCGTGGTCGGATAGCGCGTGCCGTAAACGGTGTTGTTCGAGCAGTAGTGGAAGTAGGCGGCGTCGGGCGAGTGCTTGATCTCGTCCGCGGCGGGCACATGGTCGTACTTGAACGTGCTTCCCTCAAAGGCCACGTTGATCCGGGCTCCGATCACCTTTGCCCAGATCTTCGCCTCCTGAATCGACTTCGCTGCCCAGACGCCGGTGTCGGGATAGTCCGCGACCGCGCCGGGTTTGAGCCAGGCCATCGGGATGAGCCCGAACTGTTGGGTTGCCCCGCCGGGCATGAAGACGATCTCGAAGTCGGCAGGGATCTCGCCCGCTGCACGGCACTCCGCGAAGGTCTCCTCAAGCATGCGATCGAAGGTGGGGGCCCGGTGGCTGTGCTCGAGGATGCCCACGCCCGTTTTGCGGTAGTCCCACACATCGGCTTGGACCTGCTTCAGCACCTCTTCGGGCAGGCAGGCGGGTCCGGCGGAGAAGTTGTAGACGCGTCCCGAGGTGGTGTGGGTCACGGCGCTGGGAAGGACATCGGTGGCGGTGGTGGTCGTCATAACAGTGCGTTGAAAGGGGCAATGGCTTCGCGGCGAGCGATGTAGCGTAGCAGGCAGCGCCTTGCCGACGGAGTTTCTCGGCAATCCTGTACGGAACAACGATTCGATGGTGCTCCGACGCTCGCGCCGGAGGGGCTCTACCCGTTGCGGATTCACGCTGCAAGCATGGCGGTGGAAGATCCCGGCTCCCTTCAACAACCCGTCGCGGGGGAACGTTTCACCAAAGGTGCCTTGTGGGGCAGGATGGACCATCTACCCAAGAACCGCCGGTTGTAGCGGTTGATCCGGCTGGGCGGCAGGGAAGTGGCGCGTCGGGGAGGATCCCAGAGCCGTTCTTCGACCGGGAACCAAACCAATCCGATGGTTCGGGAGATGGATCGGCTCCGTTCACCGGATGCATGCATGGCCCCAGTCCTTGCTCGACTGGTCCGCTCGCTGGCGATGCTCTCGCTTGCGGCGGGTGTTGCCATTGTGGTCCACGCCTGTGTGTGGGCGACGCTCTGCTTCACCGAGGTTCGCTCGCAAGGGCTGACGGCGGTGACGCATCCGGATCGGGTGACCCCGACCGAGCAGGCTCCAGCTGCCGAGGGATCGGGCGGCATTGTCTCGGTCAAGTCCGCAAGCAATCCGCCGGCAGTCATTCCAACCGGTTCCGATGCAGGCTCCTCGGGCTTCGCGCCGTCAGCGGGCCCTACTGCCTCGACCGCTGAGCGCTTCCTCGCCTTCCTCACGGCCATCTCGACGATCGGCGGCGTTGCGTCGCTGGCGCTCTTGCCCATCGTTCTCATCGTTGCGTTCATCACGGCCCTGGTGCGCGCGCCGCGCGCGGCCAATGCCAGCATGGCGGGCATTCTGTGGGCCGCGCTCGCCTTTGCGACCGTGCTTCCTTGGAGTGCATACTGGCCGCAAGTTCCTTGGCCCGGGCTCTTCCTTTCGTATGAGGGGCTCATTGCCGAGACCGAAGCGCTGCGGGCCACTGGCAACCCCTTCACCTTTGGCGCGCTTCTCTCTCATGTCGCCGTGCCGGGCGCGACCATCGCCATCCTGGTCGGATTGGCGTGGCGCTGTGGTGAAGCGCTGCATGCGGAACTCATGGTGGCCGAGTCGTTGAGCATTGATCCCGAGACCGACCAGGATGCCGCCGCCGCTGCCCGCAAGGGACCGACCATCGCTCGCTCACGAAGCGCGGCGGGACTGGCCGTCGCCACGTTGGGTCCGTCCCCTTCGATGGCAGCGTCGGCCATGATGACGGTGGAATCCACCGAGTCGCCGGTCGAGGAACGGCCGCGACGCCTCATCTAGCGGTGCGGCAGAGGCTTACGCGCTTCTGCCCGTCACTCCACTCGAGGATTGGACTCGAAATCTTGCCAGCTTCTGCAGGGAGGCTCTTGACCGGCGGTCTTGTCGTCGATATCTAGATAAACAACCTCGGATATCGAGGGTTGGAGCGACGCATGACCTTTCTTGCACCATTCGTCTCGGACCGCCAATCCACCAAGCCAACCAGGGAGCGCCACAACGGTGATCCAGGCGATGCAAGCCAGACCAGCGCCTTTCAAGCGACGGGCTCGACAAGCCTTGGTCTGCGGCGCGAACTCATTGCCGCCGGGCTCGCCTTCGTTGGGGTCGTAGCCGGCGTGGGCCTCATGGCCGGAGCGACGGTTCTCGGATTGTGGGTGCAGAGGCATGCGGCGCCCGCCCGCGAGCAGCCGCTCTCGATTCTCAGCGCGGTTCCTGGACCGATGCTGGACAGCAACGCCTATCTCAAGGGCCGCACGCTCTTCACCATGACCTGCGCCGTCTGTCATGGAGCCCAGGGGCATGGCGTCGCCGGGCTGGGCAAGGACATTACCCAAAGCGAATTCGTGGCCTCCCTCTCCGACGGAGGGCTCATTGCCTTCCTGCGCCGCGGGCGGGACGCCAACGACCCCTACAACACGACGAAGGTGCCCATGCCGCCGTCGGGCGGGAATCCGCAGCTCACCGACCAGGACATGGCCCATCTGGTGAGCTTCATGCGCGGTATTCAAGACCGGCGGCGCGTGCCGGCGGACGCCCTTCAAGCCCCGCCGGTGAGCGTTGCCCAGATGGTGGCTGCCCCGAGCGCGGACGAAAAGGCTGCGGCTCTGGCGGCCGCCGGCGGCGACGCCGAACTCGCCGAGTACATCGCCAGCGGCAACAAGCTCTACCACTCGCTGTGCGTGGCCTGCCACGGCAAGGGTGGCGTCGGCATGCCCAACAACGGCAAGGCACTCGTGGACAACGAGTTCGTCAGGTCGCTCGACGACGACGGCCTTCTGGCCTTCGTCAAGCAGGGGCGGAGCCCCTCGGACCCCAAGAACACGACGGGCATCCAGATGCCGCCGAAGGGTGGCAATCCGGCGCTCTCCGACGACGACATCCTCGACATCATCGCCTACCTGCGCACGCTTCAGGGCGGCGCGAACGGCGCTGCCACCGGCGGCCCAGCCTCGAACTAGCTCACCTCATCGCGCGGCAGAGGACCCTTGTTGGGGTTGCCCCTTGCTGCTTCTTTTCGGAGTCATGCAAATGTCCACGCATACACGTTTCCATTCCGCACATAGGATGGCGGCACTTCTCTTGGCCGCGGGCGCGACGCTCGCGTGCATTGCCCCCGACGCCAACGGTCAGGAAACGCGGCGTCGCCGCGGTGGTGCCGAGGCCGCGAAGCCCGTCGAGCTGACCCCCGAACAGGTGGCCCAGTTCACGAAGATCGCCAACGACCGCAAGCTGAACGTCGATGACCTCCTGGCCGCCGCCAAGACGTACATGCCCAGCGGTCGCCACGACGACTACGTCCTCTTCTCCTCCGGCGGACAGAGCGGACAGGTCTTCGCGATCGGTGTGCCGAGCATGCGGCTCCTCCGCTCGATTGCCGTGTTTACCCCCGAGTCGTGGCAGGGCTACGGCTTCGCGGGCATGGAGGACCCGGTCCTCAAGGGTCTTGAGATCAACGGACGCCCGGTGAATTGGGGCGACACCCACCACCCGGCGCTCTCGGAGACCAACGGTGACTACGACGGGCAGTTTCTGTTCATCGGCGACAAGGCCAACGCCCGCGTCGGGGTGATTGACCTTCGGGACTGGGAGACCAAGCAGGTCGTGAAGAACCCGCTCACCGTCAGCGATCACGGCGCTGCGTTTGTCACGCCCAACACCGACTACGTCATCGAGGGTGGCCAGTACGCGACCGTCCTTGGGTATGGCTATGCCCCGCCGGAGGAGTACAAGAAGTCCTACCGTGGCATGGTCACGATGTGGAAGTTCGATCGGACCAAGGGTCGGATCGACGTGGCCAACTCCTTCGCTCTCGAACTGCCTCCCTACTGGCAGGACCTCGCCGACGCCGGCAAGGCGGTCAGCGACGGATTCTTCTTCATCAACTCATTCAACTCGGAGATGGCCACGGGCGGCATCGAGAGCGGCAAGCCGCCGTTCGAGGCCGGCGCCAGCAAGCGCGACATGGACTATCTCCACATCATCGACTGGAAGAAGGCCGAGGCCGCCTTCAGGGCAGGCAAGGCGAAAGAGATCAACGGCTTCCCCGTGATCATGCTCGACACAAGCATCGCCGACGGGATCCTCTATTTCGCGCCCGAGCCCAAGAGCCCGCACGGCGTTGATGTCACCCCCAACGGACAGTACATGGTGGTGGCTGGCAAGCTCGACCCTCACGTCACGGTCTACTCGATCGACCGGATCAAGGCGGCGATCGCCGGAAAGAAGTTCTCCGGTTCCGACGATTATGGCGTGCAGGTCCTGGACTTCGACGCAGTGAAGGAAGCCCAGGTGGAACTCGGCCTTGGGCCGCTGCACACCCAATTCGACGACAAGGGCTATGCCTACACGTCGCTCTTCCTCGACTCGGCGGTCGCTCGCTGGAGCCTCGGCGGGGACTACGCCAAGCTCCACCAGGAGCAGCCGTGGAAGCTCGTCCACAAGACATCGGTGCAATACAACATTGGCCACCTGTGCGCGGCGGAAGGCGACACGGTCAGCCCGGACGGCAACCATCTGATCTCGATGTCGAAGTGGTCGGTGGACCGCTTCCTCACCACCGGGCCGCTGCTCCCGCAGAACTTCCAGCTTCTCGACATCGTCCAGCCGGGCACGACGATGCCGGTCCTCTATGACGCACCGATCGGCGTCGGTGAGCCCCACTACTGCCAGATGATCAAGGCTGACAAGCTGAACTCGTGGAAGGTCTATCCGGAGATCGGCTGGAACCCCCACACCCAGCAGCTTGACCCCAACGCCCCGAAGAAGGGTGAAGAGGGCGTGACCCGCAACGGGAACAAGGTCCTGGTGAAGATGACCGCGGTCCGCAGCCACTTCCTCCCCGAGCACGTCGAGGTCAACCAGGGTGATGAGGTCACCTGGCGGATCGTCGCGGCCGAGAGCGCCCAGGACGCGACTCACGGCTTCTGTATCGGCGGCTACAACATCAACCTCTCGCTCGAGCCCGGCGAGTACACCGAGTTCAGGTTCATCGCCGACAGGGCCGGCACGTATCCCTTCTACTGCACCGAGTTCTGCTCGGCGCTGCACCTGGAAATGATGGGCTACCTGCACGTCAAGCCGCAGACCAAGACCGCATCTGCGGGGCCATCGAACTGATTTCCTCCGTCCGCCGCAGGCTAGCGCCTGCGGCGGGCCTTTCCCCGGCGCCAACCGGCCGAAACGGCCGGCGCCGGGCATCATCCGAACTGGACTTGCACCATGGCTAACCTGCTTCGATCGCTGATCGGTCCGCGCGTGCCGGAGGAGGAATTGCGTACCCACCGGGTGCGCTACCTGACGCCGACGTTCATCTTCATGATCGCCCGTGTCCTGCTGCTGGTCTCCATCTTCTTCCCCTATTGGCACATGGAGCTGGAGGCACCGCAATACCCCAACGGCCTCTTCCTCACCGCCTACGTGAACCACCTGACAGGCGATGTGCGCGAGATTGACGGCCTGAACCACTACATCGGCATGCGCCCGCTCGGCGAGGCGGCCGCATTCGAGCGGACCGCGTCGGTGTGGATGATCATTGCGATGTTCCTCCTCGTCGAGGGCGCCGCCTTCATTCACAGCAAGTGGGCGGTTCTGTTGGCGATCCCCGCCATCACCTTTCCGGGCGGCTTCCTGGCCGACCTCTCCTACTGGATGCGGACGTTCGGGCTGAATCTCGATCCCTCCGCGCCGCTCTCCTCCTCGGTGAAGCCCTTCGTGCCCACCGTCATCGGCGAAGGAGGCATCGGACAGTTCAGGACGTTCGCCGAGCTCGGCACGGGCTACTGGCTGGCGGTGGCCTGCGCCGGGCTCACCATCCTCGGGTTCTACTTCCATCGTCGAGCGTATCGGCCGCTGGCCCTGCGCATGGCCCAGACCGGAGGGGAGCGGATCGGATGATGCCCAACGCCGTCCATCCCGCAAGTGCGTTCGCCGCCGTGCTGGTCGTTGCGACCGCTTTCGCAGGTCAGGCCGACCACGCAGCGCCGGCGCCAGTCTCGGGCGGGCGATCGACATTGCCGCTCGGCCCGATCGGGATGCGCATTGCGGCCGCGTCCCCGGGGGACACTCTCGAGATCGATCCGGGGATCTACCGCGAGCACCTGCGCATCGACAAGCCGCTGACGATCGTGGCCAGAGGCGACGTGGTGATTGACGGCGGCGGCAGCGGGGACATCGTCGAGATCGTGGCGCCCGACGTGACCCTTCGCGGCTTCGTCATTCGAAACACCGGCATCGACCTCGACAAGGAAAACGCAGCGGTGCGTGTGCTCGCACCGCGGGTGGCGCTGGAGAACAACAGGCTGGAGGACATCCTGTTCGGGATCGACCTGCGCGAGGCCCCGGACTGTCGCATCGTCGGCAACCGCATCGGCGGCAAGGACCTCGATGTCGCACGCCGCGGCGACGGGCTTCGTCTCTGGCGCTCCGATCGCACGCTGGTCGAGCGAAACACCATCCACGACGGGCGGGACGCGATTCTCTGGTATTCCTCGAACGTGGTGGTGCGCGGGAACCACGGCTTCGATTGCCGTTACGGCCTGCACCTCATGTTCAGCGACCACATCACGATCCTCGACAACGAGTTCGCCGGCAACTCGGTGGGCATCTATCTCATGTACACCACCGGCGTCGAGCTGGTCGGCAACACCCTCGTCGGCAACCGCGGACCGAGTGGGTACGGCATCGGCCTGAAGGAGACCGACCAGTTCTCGATCCGCGACAACCTCATCGCTGGAAACCGCTCGGGCGTCTACATCGACGGCTCGCCCTTCACCGCCGCCAAGCCCGGCGAGTTCACCCGGAACACCTTCGCCTACAACGACGTCGGCTGCACCTTCCTGCCTTCCGCGCGGGGCAACGAGTTCACCGAGAACAACTTCGTCGACAACATCGACCAGGTGGCCGTCGCCGGACGCGGCGCCTTGGATGCGAACCGATTCTGGAAGGGCGAGCGCGGAAACTTCTGGAGCGACTACACGGGATACGACCTCAACAACGACGGCGTCGGCGACTTCGTTCATGAGTCGCAGACGCTGTTTGAGAATCTCATGGACAAGCGGCCGGCCCTGCGCCTGTTCCTGTTCAGCCCTGCGCAGCAGGCCGTCGAGTTCGTCGGCCGGGCCATTCCGGCCGTGCGCCCCGAGGCGAAGTTCACCGACGAAGTACCCCTGATGCGGCCGGTCGCACTGCCGGCGGCCGTCGTCGAACGCAAGCCTGCGCGCGAGGCCATCGCCTTGAGCGGCATCGCCCTCGTCGGGGTGGGGGGCCTTCTCATCGCCGCGGCGCGCACCTCACGGCGAACGTCCTAGGAGTCTCCACATGAGCTACATGATTCACATAGAGCACGTGACCAAGCGATTCGGTCGGGCGGCGGCGGTCGACGACGCCACGCTCGACCTCGGCGCCGGCGAAAGCCTCGCCCTCTGGGGGGCGAACGGTGCCGGAAAGACGACCCTCATTCGTTGCGTCCTCGGGCTACTGGGGTTCCGCGGCACGATTCGCGTTGGGGGACATGACGTCCGTCGCGACGGCAAGGCGGCCCGGCTCCTGATTGGCTATGTGCCGCAGGAACTCGGATTCTACGACGACCTGACGGTGTGTGAGGCGGTAGCGTTCTTCTCACGACTCAAGGGCCTGCCGCACACCGACACCGACCGGACGCTGGCGACGGTCGGTTTGCTCGGGCACGAGCGGAAGCGCATCCGTGAACTCTCCGGCGGCATGAAGCAGCGGCTTGCCCTCGCCATCGCGCTCCTGGGCGATCCGCCGGTCCTTGTCCTCGACGAAGTGACGGCGAGCCTCGACGCGGTGGGCCGCGAGGAGTTCGTCAACCTGCTCGCGGGGCTCTCCGGCACCGGACGGACGCTTCTCTTCGCCTCGCACCGAATCGAGGAAGTGGCGGCACTCAGCGGCCGGGTGGCGGTGCTCGAGGCCGGACGAATCACCAGGGTCGTTCCCTGCGCCGATTTCGTGGCCGAGACTGATCGAGGCACGGTCCTGCACCTCTTCCTCGCGCCGTCGGTGCGCGACCAGGCGATGCAGTCGCTGCGGGTCGGCGGCTTCTCGCCGCACCTGAATGGCGTCGGCATTCTGGTGCCGGTGACTCCCGAACGGAAAGCCGCGCCGTTCCGGCTCCTCGCCGAGGCCCGAATTCCGGTCGATGACTTCGAAATCGTCTCCGCGACCCATGCCCGGCGGGTGGCCCACGTGCCGCATTCCGCTTCCTCCTCACCAGGCGGAAACGCCGTGCCCCACCTTGCTGCAACGGAGGTCTCGTCATGACCAGCCTTCCCACCGCTGTCACCTCTTCGCCCAACGCATCGGCCGCGGTCCGCGTTCCACCTGGTCTCCTGCGCAACGTCCTCACGGTTGCCCATCGCGAACTGCGCGATGCGATCCGGAGCCGTTGGTTCTGGCTCTACACGCTCTCCTTCGCCATCCTGGGGCTCGCCGTCTCTTTCGTCTCGGCGGCAGGCACCGGCGGAACGGGACTCTCCGGATTCGGCCGCACGACAGCGGGACTCATCAACCTCGTCCTCCTTGTGGTGCCGCTCATGGCCCTGACCTCCGGGGCTGCGTCGATCGCCTCCGATCGGGAGCGGGGAATGCTGGCGTATGTCTTGGCCCAGCCGGTCTCGCGCCTGGAGGTCGTCCTGGGCAAGTACCTCGGCCTCGCCGGTGCCCTACTTGCATGCCTCAGCCTCGGGCTCGGGACCTGCGCCCTCATCCTCGCCTGGAAGGGATTGCGGACGAGCCCAGCGAGCATCCTCTGGCTGACGGGCCTGTCGCTTCTCTTGGCCTTGGCGATGTTGAGCCTCGGCATGCTCATCTCGGTGCTTGCCCGAAGAGCGTCCGTGGCCGTCGGCACCGCGATCTTCGTCTGGCTGGCCTTGGTCTTTCTCACCGACCTTGCCCTGATGGCGGGGGCCCTGGCCCTGCGCCTGAGGATCGAGACCCTGTTCGGACTCTCCCTCGTGAATCCGCTTCAGGTGTTCAAGATGTGGTCGTTGCACGCCGTTGACGCCACGCTTGACGTTCTGGGGCCGGCTGGCCTCTATGCGATGGACACCTTCGGCGATCGTGTCGCGATCCTGTTCGCAGCGGCGCTCGTGGCGTGGATCATCCTGCCGCTCGGCGCGGCGATGGCTCTCTTTGCACGGAGGTCACCGGTATGAACAGGCAACTCGCCCAGGCCGGCGCAGTCCGCCGGAACGCTGCCTCTCTGATGCTGTCCGCCTCGCTTCTCCTGCCGGTGGCCTGCGGTGACGCTGGCCCAAAGGGCCCGCCGACGATCCGCCTGGGTCGCGACGAATGCGTCGAGTGCGGCATGATGATCAACGAGGACCGCTGCTCTGCCGCGTCGATCGTCGAGGGGGAGGAGGGCCGGGAGTACAGGCTCTTCGATGACATCGGATGCCTCCTCGACTGGGAGCGAGACCACGCCGAGGAGGCCGTCGAGATCCGCTTCGTCCGAGACTACGGAACACGAGTTTGGTGCGACGCGAGCGTTGCGGGCTTCTTGGACGGCGCTGAGGTGCGTACCCCCATGGCGTCGGGGCTTCTGGGCTTCACAGACGCCGTGGTCGCCGAAGCCGCTCGTGCGAACCACGGTGGTCAGGTACTCTCTTGGGACGAGCTTCAGGCCGCTCGCCTCGCCTGGCTCGCACGACGGGACGCCGCCTACCGATCCATACCCGATACGGATGGGACCAGACCTGCGAGTGAGGAGTGACCCATGCACCTCAACGTCGCGGACCGCTTGCCTGATCCCGTTCGCCCGGTCTCGCAACCGGCACAGGCCGCGCCAGGACGCCTTCGCATGTTCTCCAGCACCACCGAGTACGCCCTTCGCGCAGCCGTCTTCCTTGCCTCGCTCGGAGGCGAGTCGGCCAGCAGCGAGCGCATCGCCGAGGCGACGAAGGTACCGCCGGGCTACATCTCGAAAGTCATGCGCGACCTCGTTGTCGCCCGGCTGGTCGAGTCGCAGCGCGGGCCCAACGGCGGGTTCACCCTGGCCCGCGATCCGGCGGCGATCACCGTGCTGGACGTGGTGAACGCCGTCACGCCGCTGCAGCGGATCGAGTCCTGCCCGCTCGGCAATCCGACCCACCTCAACCTCTGTCCGCTCCATCGCCGCCTCGATGACGCGATCGCCAGTATCCAGGACGCGTTCCGCAAGACGACGCTGGCCGAGGTGAGTACGCCCGGCTCGCGCACCGCATCGCCGCAGTGCGGAGCCCTGACCGTCAGCGCCACGATGAAGGCGCCGGCCAAATCGAAGAAGTCCCCGGGCAAGTCGTCGGGCTAAGGCGACGGTCGCTTCGCGGCTTACGTCCAGCCGATCGCGTAGAAGACGGCCGTGAAGAGGAGGTCGGCGAGGACGACGGTGACGACCGTCTGGACGACCGTGTCGGTCGTGGCCTTGCCGACGCCAGCCGCGCCCCCGCGAACCATGAGGCCGTTGCGGCAGGCGATGAGCCCGAGCAGGAGGCCGAAAACGCCGGCCTTGATGAGGCCGGTGAGGAAGTCGGCGGACTTCAGTTGGTCGAGGGTGTTGTCGCGGTAGACCTCGTAGGCGATGTCGAGTCCGACGACGCCGGTGATGCCGCCGGCGACGACCGAGGTGAGGTCGGCGATCGACGAGAGGAGAATCAGGCTCATCGTCGTCGCCAGCACGCGCGGCATGACCAGGAAGCGCACCGGGTGAAGGGCCATCACCTCGAGGGCCTCGATCTCCTCGCCGACGACCATCGTGCCGAGCTCGGCAGCGATCGATGCTCCTGCAAACCCGGTCAGGACGATGGCGGCGATGAGCGGCCCCAACTCGCGAAAGACCGCCACGGCCACGAGGTTCGCGACCTTGTCGGTCTGGCCGAACTGTTCAAGGCTCGGCGCGGTCTGGAGGGCGAGAATCACGCCGATCGAGCCGGAGACCAGCATCACGATCGGCACGCTGCGCACGCCGACGCGGACGATCTGGGCGACAAAGGCATCGTGACCGAAGCGGACGTTTCGCTGGATGAGTGAGCGATGGAGCCAGATCAGGACGTCGTAGCCCAGCCAGGTCAGGCTGCCCGCAAACTCGATCGTCGCATACACCAGCTCGCCGATGAGGCGAAGGATGCCCGTGATCGGGCGGAGCGGAGAAGCGGTTGTTCGTCCGGTCTGCATCGGAGGGGGCTGCACGCAGCGGGCGGTCCGGCGCCCGGGTCGGCACCATCCGCGGCGTCCTTCTCAACGGTCGCCGAGGTTACTTGGAACGGGCCTCGTCGGGGCCCTGCGTGATCTCAAACACCGTATCCAGCCTCGAGATCGTGAAGATCGATCGGACCTTCGGCTGAAGGCCACAGAGGAGGAGCTTCGTGCCGCCGGCTTTCGAACGCTGGAGCGCTTCGACCAGCGTCGCTACGCCGGAACTGTCCATGTACGTGACGCGACTGAGGTCGATGACGAGTCGCTTCGGGCGGAGATCGACTTCCTCGCGCAACCGCACCCGCAGGTCGGGAGAGCGGGCGAGGTCAATCTCACCGGCGAGGGCGAGCGTCACTCCCTCCTCGAAGTTGCTGCTGGTGATGGTGAGGGGAACGGGCATGGTCGTGTCGGGGCGAGTGGACAGCGTACGGCGACGCGTCAGGGAGTGCTGTGAGGGTGACCCGAATCCGTGCCGTCGGGGGTGTCCGAAGGAGCCGCGGGCATGCGACCGGACAGGTTGCTGGGCAACGAGCGGAGCGGGGAGTTCAAGCCGACCTCCAAGGTCGCGGCCATGCCCCGAATCGGCCTCGGCTTCCACATGCACCGATCGAAGGTCGAACGGATGATGTGGATTCCAAGTCCGCCGGGTTTGACCTCAGCCAAGTCGCGTGGCGCGATCGAACAAGGGTCGAACGCCTCGCCCTCGTCCTCCAATTCAACACGCACGCCGCCCCCCTCCAGCTCGGCCAGCCGCAGGGTGATCGGGCCATCTTTCTGCCCTTTGTAACTGTGCCGAATGACGTTCGCGACCGCCTCATCGACGGCGAGGGCGATGCGGGCCTGACGTTCCTCGTCGAAACCAACATCGGCGGCGAAGCGTTCGACGCAGGCCCGAATCGCGCTGAGGTTCTCGGCGCGGCTCCAGCAGCGGATCTCGATGCCGCTGGGGTCGCCCGCGCCTTGGGCTGGAGAGGGCGGATTCGCACCGGATCGTTCAGGGGTGGCGCCTCCGCTCACGGCTGTGCCTCCGTTGCATCGGTGTGAGCCTGCGGCGCGGCGATCGCGCCGCCGTCAGTCGGGTCCTCGGCCCACGCGGCCCATGCGGGAAACGCGACCATGCGAAGGGCTTCCGGGGCATCATGCCGGTAGCCTTTGGTCTGGCCGGTGATATCGCTCAGCGTGCCGATACTCATGAACCGCACCAGAGGGTCGTCCGAGCGCAGGCACTCGACGAGGTTTCGCCGCACGGCAAGGTCCGGCAGGCGCTTCGTCGCCTGATACTCGCGGGCGACGGCCTCAATGGCATCCAAGCGGGCTCCCGGAACGGGCGAATCGAATCCGCCTTCGCGCGATCCCGCACAACCGAAAGGGGTTGTGAGTAACGCGCCAACTGCAGCGACGACGAGGGCAGCGGGAAGCGAACCTCGGACGCGCCATCGCAACGGCAGCCTGGACGAGGCCGTCAGCCGCTTGTTCCTCTGGTGTTGTCGCGGTGCGACGCCTGCCACGAAGGGTCAGGATAGCCGTTCTTGCCCGAGACGGCCGCGAGAGCAGTGGGGGTTTGGTACAGTCTTGCCCTTTTCCTCCGCGGGGATCCGACAGGTGACTCGCGTGAGCGAAGCACCACCTGCACGGCCCGCGACGGGCCGGGAATCCCTGAGAACGACATGACGAGCTCCCAGCCCGAGACGATCCTCATTCTCGACTTCGGTAGCCAGTATGCCCAACTCATCGCCCGCCGGGTTCGCGAGGCGGGAGCCTTCAGCCTGCTCATGGCGCCGGACACGCCGCTGGAGAAGCTCCGTGCCTTTCATCCGAAGGGGATCATCCTTTCGGGAGGGCCGTCGAGCGTCACGGAACGCCACGCCCCGCGCTGCGACCCGCGGCTCTTCGACCTGAATGTGCCGGTGCTGGGCATTTGTTACGGCATGCAACTCGCCTGTCAGATGCTCGGGTCGACCGTGACCCAGGCCCCGGCCCGCGAGTACGGCCGCACCCGGCTCTCGATCAACGACGCCAACGATCTCCTCAAGGGGATTCCGGCCAACACGAGCGTCTGGATGAGCCATGGTGACCAGGTCACCGATCTCTCCGACGTCTTTGAGCCGTTGGCCTCGACGCCGACCTGCCCCTTCGCGGCGGTCCGTTTCGCCCAGCGCAAGTTCTACGGCGTGCAGTTCCACCCCGAGGTCACCCACACGCCGCATGGCGTCGATCTCCTTCGAAACTTCCTCTACGGCGTCTGTGGCTGCACCGGGACCTGGCGAATGAGCGACTTCCTCAACGCCGAGTGCGAGCGGGTGCGGCAGCAGGTCGGCAACGGCCGAGTGATCTGCGGACTTTCCGGCGGCGTCGACAGCGCGGTCGCCGCGGCCCTCATCCACAAGGCGATCGGCAAGCAGCTCACCTGCATCTTCGTCGACAACGGCCTTCTGCGGAAGAAGGAACGCGAGTTGGTCGAGGCGACCTTCCGCGACCACTTCGAGATCGACCTTCGCGTCGTCGATGCCGAGAAGGAGTTCCTCGGCGACCTCGCCGACATCAGCGATCCGCAGGAGAAGCGCCGTCGCATCGGCCATCGCTTCATCGATGTCTTCAAGGCGGCGGCCAAGGATGTCGAACGTGACGGCCGCGGCAAGATCGCGTTCCTCGCCCAGGGCACGCTCTATCCCGACCGAATCGAAAGTGGCCAGAGCCACGCCGGCACCGCCGCGAACATCAAGCTCCACCACAACGTTGGCGGATTGCCCGAACAACTCGGCTTTGATCTGGTCGAGCCGCTGAAGGACCTCTTCAAGGACGAGGTCCGCACCTTGGGCGAAGTGTTAGGCCTGCCGCCGCACATGGTCTGGCGGCATCCCTTCCCGGGTCCGGGCCTTGCGGTGCGGGTGCTCGGGGACATCACCAAGGCGAAGCTGGATCTTCTTCGCGACTGCGACGAGATCCTGCTCGAGGAGATCGTCGCCAACAACCTCTACCGCTCGACCAACCAGGTGTTTGCGGTGCTCCTACCGGTCCGCTCGGTCGGCGTGATGGGCGACGGCCGCACCTACGACTCGGTCGTGGCGGTGCGGGCGGTCGAGACCCAGGACTTCATGACCGCCGACTGGGCCCGCATTCCCTACGACGTGCTGGCCACGATCTCGAATCGGATCATCAACGAGGTGAAGGGCGTCAACCGGGTCTGCTACGACATCAGCTCGAAGCCGCCGGCGACGATTGAGTGGGAGTGAGTGCTCGAGCCGACGATTCCCGAGCCAACGGCTGGCTTGAGCGCCGAGGGGAAACGGCTCCGATCAAGAGGTCATCGTGTCCGTACCGGCCCCCGTCCGACTCGCTTACAGTGCCCGTATGACAATGCAGGCGACCGACGAGGAGTTTCTGGCCAGTTTCGAATCGCAACAGTGGCCCCTCAACCAATGGCGCCATCGCGACCACGTTCGCCTCGCGTATCTCTATCTCCGCCGCTATTCCTTCTATGAGGCAGCCAATCGGATCCGCGCCTCGATCAAGGCTCACAATCTGGTGTGGGGGCTCGGAGATTCGCCGACCTCCGGCTACCACGAGACGATGACCATCGCGTGGCTTCGCCTTGTTGACATGATCCTCCGTGAGTATGGCCCGGAGGAGTCCTCTGACGTCTTCGCCGACGCCCATCCGGAGTTGCTCCAGAAGAAGGTCCTTCGCCTCTTCTACTCGAAAGATGCCTTCTCGCAGGTCAAGGCGAAATCGGAGTTCGTCGAGCCCGATCTGGCCCCATTGCCCCGGGCCCGCAGTCAGCAGCGAACTGTTCCGTAGGGTTCGCAGGGAGGTCGCTCGCGTATCGCTTATACGCGATGCCTTCGGCTCACCCCCTCTTCAAACCTAGCTGCACGGCCCCCACGTGCCGAGCAGGATCGCAAGATCAGCCGCATCGACCGTGCAGTCGGAGTTGAGGTCCGTCGACAGACCGCCGCCCGAATCGCCCCAGTCCCCGAGGAGAACGGCGAGATCGGCGGCGTCGATGGCACCACTGCCGTCAAGGTCGGCCGAGCAGGCGAGGGCATCGAAGCCGGAGAGCGCGATGACTCGGTTGCCGCCACCGAACGTCGAGAAGAGGAAGTCACCGCTGATCGGGTCGAAGGTAGCGCCTTCGGCGCCGACCAAGCCGGAGATGACCACTCGTCGCGTGCCGGGGATCGGATCGCCGTTTCCGTCGATCGCGTAGGCGACGACACTCCCAGATGAGTACTCGCAGAGCAGCACCGAGTCTTGGGTGAAGTTCGGGCTACCTGCCTTGATGTATGCGATGCCCTCCGGGCCGCCGAGGAGCTGGATCCCGGGGCTGAGCGGCGCAAGGGTATAGGTGCCGTCCCGCTGGGGGACGACGGTTGTGTCATACCAGAGGCTCGCGTTGTAGCTGGCGATCTTCAAGCGGCCGGCACCCGCGAACCCGGCTGGCACGAATCGCAGGGTGCCGGTCGACGAGGCGACGCCCAATGAACTCAGGTTGATGAGCCGCGCTGGCGAGAACTCGCCCGGTCGCACCTGGCCAATGAGGTTGTCCGAGAAGGTCGTGTAGAAGAGGACGTCGCCCGGACCGAATTCGAGTCCGCCGTCGAGACCGCCGGAGACGCCATTCGCCGCGCAGAACTCGACGGCGGTCCCGCAGCCAAAGCCGACGATGTGTCCCGCCGAATCCCGAGTTACAGGGACGGTGAAGATCTTCGCGGTCAAGCCGTTCGCGGCGCCACCGATGTACAACACGTTTGGCTGATCGTCGCGAATGGTGAGGCCGCCGAGGTTGGTAAGAACGCCAGGCGGCGGGCCGATGTCCCGAACCACGTAATTGCGGGCGAACTCCGGCGTCACGGTCTGAGCGAGGAGCGGCGCTGAAAGGGCCATCGCCGCGAGGGCGGCGAGAGTCTCGGTGTACTTGGGCATAGACGTGATCTCGAAAGCGAGCCAGCAAGGACAGACACCTCTGTCCCGAATTCTCTCTGGCCGATCGTGCCACCTCGACGGCGCCAAGTCGAGCCGGTTGTGTGGATTCGGTCACTTCGGCGAGGCAAGCCGGCCCGTTTTCGGCTCCGTCGTTGCTGATAATCGAGTTGTGCAGTTGGTCCGAAAGTCGTTGGAATGCGAGGAGAGGCTGAGGCATCGCCCTGCGCTTCCCGCGCATGCTTCGCTGGCGTCACGACAAGAGGCCCGCGGAGGCGGATCGGCTCGAGGCGGTCGAAGCGCTGCTCCACTCGGCGAAGGCGAGCCGGGAGCTTTCAGGCGAATGAAGCGGGACGGAGGTTGCCCTCCGTCCCGCTCGTTGGCCGTTGTTCGACGACCGTCTGCTTCATGGTCACGGTCGGCTTACGGGCAAGGTCCCCACGCGCCCAGCAGGATCGCAAGGTCCGGTGCCGCGACCGTTCCGTTGCCGTCGAGGTCGGCGTTGCCCGCGCCACCCCATGCTCCCAGCAGGAGGGCGAGGTCCTCCGCGCTGACGGAGCCACTCTGGTTGACGTCGCCCGGGCAAGCGGCGGTGCAGGTCCCGGCTTCGGCGACCGTCAGCACGGCGTGGCCTGCGAGGTCACCGTAGGAACCGAGCTGGACAATGTAGGTGTCGCCGCACGTCACCGGGAAGGAGAGGACGGAGGAGACACCGCACCCCTGGACGTCGTCGTTACAGCCGATGAGTTGCGGAGCGCCGCAGGATCCGTCGTAGACGGCCAGTCGGGTGTCGAAGTCGGTTCCGACGTTGCACGTCGAGAGCGTCACCGTGCCTGTCACCGTGGCGGTGTAGGTGTAGAAGGCATCGTTGTACATGAACAGCCCGAAGCCCTCGAAACACTCGGGAGGCAGCGTGCTCACCCCGCTCATGCCGATGGTGCTGAGCATGTTCACGCCAAGGGAAAGCGGTGCCGCGCCGCTGCACGTGTCCGGGCAGCCGCCCGACTGCTGGATCAGTAGTTGGCCGGAGCCGGAGCCGGTGAAGTCAGGCATTTCGCCGAGAACGATGGTGTAGGTCTCGAAACAGTTCGTCGGGAACGACACCGTCGAGCTGTAGTAGTGGCAATCGGGAGCGTCGTCGTTGCAGGCAACCCACGTCGGTGCGGCGCAGGAGCCGGTGTAGACCGCGATGCGCGAGTTGAAGTTGACCAAGCCACAGGTTGAGACGGTCGCGGTGCCGGTCGCTTCGGCGACGTAGGTATAGAAGACGTCCTTCGAGATGACCATCGGCTCGCCGCCGCAAGTCGCCGGCACGACGGTCTCACCGGTCGCACCGACGTTGGTGACGGTGTTGTAGCCAAGGAAGACCTGCTTCGGGCTGTTGCAGGCGTCGTTGCAGGGCGTCCCTGGCTGGGTGACGGTAAGCGTCCAGTTGGCGATCGATCCGTCCGTCGTGCCGACCACGACGGTGAACGTCTCGCCGCATGTCGCATAGAAGCTCACCGTCGAGAAGACACCGCAACTGTTGTCGTTGCAGGCGATCCACTGCGGGTCGTCGCAGCCGCCGGTGAAGACGGCGAGCCGCGAATCGACGGTCGAGTCGACCGTCTCGCAGGTGGTGATGGTGACTTGCCCGCTTGCCGGCGCTTCGAACGTCCAGAAGCTGCCGCGATGAATCGTCGAGTCGCCGCCGAGTCCGCAGGTCGCGGGCAGCACCACGTCACTCGCCCAGTCGTAGAAGTTCGTGACGTTGTTCTGGCCCGGATAGATGTCGAACGCGTGCGAGCACGCATCGGGATCGAAGCAGCCGCCCGTCTGGGTGACCAGCATGCTGCCGGACCCCACGCCGACTGGCTCGTCCCAGTACGATCCGAGGACGATCGTGTAGGCCTCCCCACACACCGTCGGGAAGCTGATCTGGGCGAAGACGTCGCAATGGTCGTCGCTGCACGCGAGGATGTTCGGACTCGAGCAGGGGCCGGTGAACGCCGCAAGCATCGAGTCGAAGTCCACGAGCTCGCACGTTGAGATGGTGGCGACCCCTGTCGCCGGGGCGACGTAGCGATAGAAGACCTCGTTGTACATGGTCGGGGCGTACGGCTGCGTGCACGCGGGCGGCACGTTGAACGAGCCGGTCGCGTTCGTGATCGAGACAGGAATCGTCCCCTCACCGATCAGGAGCGGCGACGAACAGTCGTCGTTGGTCGGTGCGGTCGGGATGCGCTCGATCGAGACGGAATAGTCGACGTTGCCGATGTCCGGGCCGAAGCCGTTCAGGCCGGTCGCGGCATCAATGGTCAGCGTGTAGGTCCCGTTCCCGAGCTCAAGCACCTGACCCCAACTCGCGCTGTTCGCGTGGGTGATGTTGACGCCGGGGCCCATCAGGTGGATGGTCGCACTCGAGAAGGTGTTGGCGATGGAGCCTTGGAAGCCGAAGGGAACCGTCTGACCTCCGGGCATGCCGCTGACGGAGAAGGAGATCGCAAGATGCTCGGAGGCGTTGCAGGAGCCGAAGCCATGTCCACCAAGGGCGACGTCGAGGGCTGAACTCGCCGAGAAGCCGGTGGTCGAATTGCCCGCCCCGAGTCCCAGCCAGCCGGATTGGGCGTCGATCGACGCCGAAGCGAGGCCGTCGATGGCTGAGCCGAGGTAGTCGACGTCGTCGTAGAGCGTTCGCGGCGTGATCGCGTAGCCGCCCTGGACCGAATCGCCCAACCCGTTCGAGGCGAAGGTGGTGCCGCTTCGGTTGTCGGACAGGGCGGTGACCGTTTGGGCCACCAAGGTCTGTGCGAGCGCCAAGCTCGCCACGACGCCGGTCAGCATCGAGCTCCATCTGCCATACGTGTTCGTCAGTGATCCCATCACGGCCGGTCCTTCCTCTGAGGTGAGGGCGTGCTCCCCTCGGGCCGTGACCCACCATGGGTCGGGCTGGGACGAGACGCTTCAAGACCTCAGCCCCGGGTTCGGGCATGAGACCGACAGGGAAGTTGCGGCTTTGTGGCTGTGACCGTCGGTGGCACGGGGCCGAGCATCGGTTCACTTACCCACCCGGCGCTCGCCACACCCGATACACGCCATAACTCCCGTTCGTCACCAGCATGTCGCCCGAGGGCGAGAATCGCAGCGACCAGAGGTAGCCTCCCGGACCGGGGAGGCCGACGACCTCTTCCCACGTCTCGGTGTCCCAGAATCGCAGCACGCCGTCGCGGCCGCCGGTGAGAAGGCGCTTGCCGTCGGGGCTGAAGGCGATCCCGAAGATGTGACCGGTGTGGCCGGGCAGTCGGGTGATGAGGTCGCCGGTCCAGGCGTCGCGCACCAGACAATCGCGAATCACGTCGGAGTTGCCGCCTGGCTTGAGTTCGGCGACCGCGATCACCGCGCGGCCGTCGGGGAGTTCACCAAGCGCGCAGCCACCGGCGTGGCCGTAGGGAACCGAACATCGCGCGGCGCCGGTCGCTCCGTCCAGGACGTGGAAGAGGTGGTGGTTCACGTCGATCTCGTCGCGAATCGCCAGCAGGCGCCCGTCGCGCGTCGAGGTCATGCCCGGGCTCGTGCATCGCGGCAACGGCAAGGCCACCGGCTCGTTCGCGGGCAGCGCGCGAAGCCGGGTGAACGGGGGGGCATCGCCCGCAAGGAGACCCAGGGCCACGCCGTCGACGGAATAGCCGACCTCGACCATCTGCTCCGCTCCGCGCCACGTCTCGTCGAGCGTCGATCCGTTTCGGGTTCGGATCCGCGGCACACCGTCGGTCTCGATCGAGACGAGCTTGGAGCCATCAGGATGGCACGCGACCGCACCGAGGACGCGCTCCTGATCGCTCCACGCCGGTCCTTCGGCGAGGAGCTCCGGCGTCCGAAGGGAAAGGTCCCACATCCGGGCGATCGAGAAGAAGCTCACCGCGGCGAGGACGTCGCCGCGAGCACTGAGGTCAATCCGGCCGAAGGCGCTGAGCGGGACCACCAGGTCGCCGCTCAGGGCGCTTCGCGATGTCGGCCATGCCCGCACCGTCCCGTCGCGTGACGCCGAGACGATCCATCGCCCGTCCGCGGAGAAGTCGGCGGCCTGCACCTCTTCGTCGTGGCCGATCCCCATGGCCTGGAACATGAGGCCGGGCGTTTCGCGCTCGACCGTCCAGAGGCCGATCGTTCCCTCTTGGGTCGACGTCACAACCATCCGATCGTCGGGCGAGAACCGCACGGTTTGCACGCCCTCCTTGTGCTGACGCTCCGCTTCCAGCAGCGTGCCGTCGATCGAGTAGAGAAGGACGAATCCATCCTGGGTGGACATGGCGACCTGCGATCGGTTGTGGCTGATCGCGATCGCCCGCAGGCCGCGCAGCGTGCCGATCCGCGTTACCTCGCCCCGCTCCGGTCGCCAGATGATCGGGGACGCTTCAGGCCCGGCGGTCATTCCGACATCACCGGCGTCGTTGACGGTGAGGGGCAGGTAGACACCAAAGAGGCGATGCACGTCGATCGTCCCGGACGCTCTTGACGCGAGGTTCCGGTACTCGCAGCGACGGCTGCCGTCGGGTCGGCGGCAGACCGCGACGACCTTCGTCCCGTCCGGACTGATCGCCGCGACCTCGATGACGCTTCCCTCCGGCATCTCGACATCGACCGTCGTGTCCGGTTCGGTGCGGCCCTCCACACCGCGACGCCGAAGGATGAGTTGGGCGTTCGCCGCGCCCTCAACGGTCCACAGCTCGTTCCGTCGCCCCTGATCCGTCACGATCAGCCGAGCGATGCCGGATGCGGTCGCCGGTGCGGCATCGTCAGGCGTGGGCATCGTGGCGCTCGCTGGCCACTCCTGCGGAAGTGCGCTCTCGTTCGCGGCGATCACCGTCCACGCGTTCAGGTTCGATTCGGCCTGGTCTTCGGGGATTCGCTCGTCGATCGTTGCCTTCGCCCTGGCGACGCTCTGGTCGAGCCGCCCCACGAGATAGCGCCACTCCCAGCCGCGCAGATGGGCGGGCGTCGACTCGAGATGCTGCCGCGCCGAGCGCACGTCGTTGTTGATGAGCGCGGCGTTGGCCGCGGCGACCCCGGCGCGATAGCTGGTCCGTTCAGCCCGAAGTCGCGAATCGCTCTCGCGCAGCGCAAACGCAATGGCAGCGATCACGCCGATGGTGAGGGCCACGATGGTCGACGTCACACCCCACACGACCCCGCGATGGCGTCGGGCAAAGCGACGGGCCCGTTCGAGGCGGGTGGTCGGCCGGGCATGAATCGGCTCATCAGCAAGAAATCGCTGCAGATCGGCCGCGAGCGCCGCGGCGCTCGGATAGCGCCGATCGGGGGACTTCTCGAGGGCCTTGGCCACAATCGTCTCGAGATCGCCCTTGAGCCGACGGTCCGCGATGCCCAGACGCGTCGGCTCCTCGTCACGCACCACACGTGCGGCGTCGGCAATGGGGAGCGAGCGCACATCCAGCGGAAGGTGGCCGGTCAGGAGCTCGAAAAGAATGACGCCGAGGGCGTAGACGTCGGTGCGAGCATCGATCGCGTTGGCATTCCCGCTCATCTGCTCGGGACTCATGTAGGCGATCGTGCCGAGAATCTGTCCTGTGGAGGTCGCGATCGTCGCCGCGGGGCGATGGGACTCGCTCCCCACGAGGCGGGCGATGCCGAAGTCGAGCACCTTCGGCTGCGGTCGATCGCCGTCCCCGCCGACCACGACGATGTTGGCCGGCTTCAGGTCACGATGGACCACACCGCGCTCGTGAGCGTGCTGGGCCGCATCACACACCGCCATGACGAGGGCGGTGATCCGGCGGGGATCGCGGCCGATCGTCCGCACGTAGGCGTCGAGCGTCGCTCCCCGCACCAGTTCCATCGCGATGTAGGGGACGAGGGCGCCGCCCAACGCCGCATCGGCCACACTTCCCGCCTCGTAGACGTGGGCGATGCCCGGATGCTGCAGGCGGGCGAGCGTGTCGGTTTCGCGACGAAATCGACGGACGAGCTCGCGGGAGACCATCTCGCTTCGCATCACCTTCAGGGCAACCGAGCGTTGCGGGTGATCCTGTTCGGCCTCGTAGACGAGTCCCATGCCGCCGGACCCGAGAATGCCGACCAGGCGAAAATGGCCGAAGGGGCGGGGCAGCGGAGCGGGCCTGGCGATCTCCTCGCCCGGGTCGAGCCCATGCAGGTGTTCCGCGCCCAGGAATTCCGGAGTCCGTTCGGCGTCGTCGGCAACGCTGATCAGCCGCAGCAGGCGGGTCCGAAGGGCATGGTCGTCGGCAACGAGCTCGTTGAGGCGACGCTCCCGCTCATGCCGCGGAAGATCCATCAGCTCATCGAAGAGGGCGCGTTCGAGTGACGAGGGTTGCTCGCTCATGCGTCGGCGGATCGGGTGTCAGCCCGCCTCGCTGTCGTTGTCGGATGCGACCAGCGTGGCCACGCCAGACAGCCCGTGCTCGGAGCGCAGCGCGTCATACAGCCAGGTGCGGGCGAAGCGCCAATCGCGCTCGATCGTGCGCGGCGTGACGTCGAGCGTCTCGGCGATCTGCTCGAAGGTGAGACCCGCGAAGAACCGCAGCATGACGACGTCGTGAGCGCGGGCGTCGACCGCCTGAAGCCGCGGCAGGGCCTCCTCCATGGCGAGGATCGTCGAACGCTTGACGGGATCCTCGGTGGCGGCCGCTGATTCCTGGGCGCCCTGCTCGGCACCGGCTCGCTGATCGGCTCTCCGGGCCCGTTCGCAGAGGACGTCGTGCATCGCCCGTCCCGCGGCGAAGAAGAAGTGACGGCGATTCGCGAACTGCATGTCCTTGCCGAGAAGCCGCACATACGCGTCATGCACGAGGGCCGTCGCCTCGATGGTCGCGCCTGGCCGGGCACGGCGCAGCTTGGCTCGGGCCATCGCCCGCAGCTCGTCGTAGACGAGTGGGATGATCGCCTCGGCTGCCCGGGCATCGCCTTCGCTTGCTGCCCGCAGGAGTACCGAGAGGTCTTGGTGGTCGGAACCGTCGCTCACGTTGCGTCCTTGTATGGACCGCATTCTGCCATGTGCTCTCGAATCATGTGGGACAAATCCGAGGGATGGGGAGCTGTCCCGCGATATGCCGGTTCTCGGGCGATTCCCAGCGCCGGTGTGTCCGACGCAACGTCATGATCGCCCGATATCAGACGACCAGGCATGGATGGCCCGATGTCCAACGTGGACGAGGGGCACCGGGGCGGCTCGCGTGACGTGCCTCCGCGGTCCGCCTGGTTTCGATACCCTGCGCGGATGTCGCGTTCTCCACAGCGTATGGCATATGGAGCAGGTGTCTGCGTCGTGATGACGGTGGCCCTGCAGGCTTGCTCGGGGAGTGCGGCGCAGCGCGAGCCAAGCGGGACCGTCCTCGCCGAAGACGCCTATCTCCGCAACCTCGTCGGAGAATGGTCCATCGAACGCTCGATCCGGGGCAAGGTCGTCGGCAATCGCATGTCGGTCGAGTCGGCGCTCGGTGGGGCGTTTGTGCGCCTTCACATGGAGAGTACGACGCCGTCCGACCCGTATGAGGCCATCGTACTGGTCGGATTCGATACATCGCGCGGTGAGTACGTCGCCCATTGGTGTGACTCCTTCGGTCCCGCCTACTCCGCGATCGGACATGGCAAGCGCGACGGGCAACGCCTCGAACTGCGATTCGACTACCCCAGCGGCCCGTTCTTCAACACCTGGGAGTACGACCCAGCCGCGGATCGCTGGACCTTCACGGGCGAGAGCGGCGCGGCGAGCCGAGAGCGAACGCTGTTTGCCCGTGATGTGGTGACGCGGGTGCACGCTCGGTAGAGGTCTAAGCCACGAGTTGCGATGCGGCTCCCTCGAACGAACGCGTCATGTGCAAGCCCAGATCCTCGGCCCGCTGCAACAAAGAACGCCGACGGCCTCCTCCTGGCCGCCGGCGTTCCAGTTGATGGATGGGTTGATGGATGGGTTGATGGATGGGTTGATGAGCCTGTGAATGTGGTCGCGAGGCTCAGGCGTTAGCCGCAGCCGCCCCAAGTCCCCAGCAGGATGGCGAGGTCGCCTGATCCGACGTCGCCCGAGCCGTCGAGGTCAGCGCCCGCCTCGGCGGTGCCCCACGCACCCAGCAGGGTTCCGAGATCAGCGCCCGACACCTGGCCCGAACCGTCGAGGTCGGCGATGCACGGCACATTCACCGCGTTCACGACGAATTGGCTCACTGGCACCGGCATGCGATCGACCACCGAGGCGGGATCGGCCAGCAGGTCAGACCAGGTGTAGGGTTCGATGCCCCAGGTCGTCACCTTGAGGGCCCGGCTCCCGGGCAGGATCTCGAACTCGCTCCAGCCAAAGACGTGGGTCGCCACCGGCCCACCGAGCGTGAACTCAGCGTCGACTGGCCCGCCCTCGAGACCAAGGAGGTCATAGCCGAGCAGGGCGAGTTGGCTGTCAACGAGCGTGCCGATGACGAAGTCCTTCACCGGCACCGGTGCGGCCTGGTAGAAGGCATAATCGGCTTCTGACAGGAGACCGAGTCCGTAGGCGAGACCGGCGACGGTCGGTCCGAACGGAGCGTCGAACGCAACGGCCCCGGTGGTGATCTCGAAAGCACCGGTCGGAATCTGCGGCTGTCCAGGTCCCATCTGGTAGGTCAGGTTGTTGATCAACGTTCCGTGGATGTCCGCCGAGACGAAGACCACGTTGTCGATCTGATTCTCGTTGACGAACTTCAGGATGTTGGTGCGCTCCGCTGCGTAGCCTTCAAAGCGATCGCTCGCTGCGAGGACTCCGAGATTCTGGATCGGTTCGGGCACCACAACAAACTTCCACGTGACACCGGCTGCCTCAGCCGCGAGTAGATCCGCCTTGAGCCTCTCGCGCTGGGCGACACCGAGCATCGTGCGGGTTGGATTGAAGCTCGCGATGAGGAATTGGAAGACCGACGTCGGGTTGGTCGGATCGGCCGCCGGCAGCGGGGCGTCACGGAAGCTGCGAGCGTCAAGCACAAAGACCGCAGCGTCCTTGCCGTAGGAGCGGGCCCGATAGAGATCGGGCTTGCCGTCCATGCGCGGGTCACCGGTCCCCGACCACGTCGCCGGGGCCAAGGCGTTCCACTCCTCGAAGGCCTGCAGACCGTTCTGATAGAGCGGCGTCTCGTTGACGCGGATCGGCGCGGCGAGGGCCTCGTTGCGGCAGGCGGCGTAGCTGACGTACTTGAACGATCGGGCAAGGTTCTCGATCTCGCCGTCGTCCTCGCCGAGGATCGATGGTAGATCGTTGCCGTCCTGGACGACGAGCAGGCCGCCCGGCCACATGCCGCCGAAGGTGTTGGTCGACACGGCAGCGCCGTCGCAGTCCTCGACGCGATCGATGCTGCCGCCGCCGATTGCAAAGCGTCCGACCTTGGCGTTGGTGACGCGGTCATAGATCGCGAAGGTCGAATCGCCTTGACTCGATACGACGATGTCGCCGGTGCCGCCGCCGAAGTCGGCGATGGTCAGCCCTTCGACGTCGGCGCTCAACCACGTGCCGGGGCCGGCGAGGCCGCCGAACTCACGAACGCGATCGACGAGGACCGGAGCGTCCGCAGCGGCGGGATCGGCGTTGGTACGCCAGAATCCGACCTGTTCCTGGCCGACGTAGAGGATGTCGTGGACCGGATCCGCCACCATGCCTTCCACTTGCGGGTTCTTCGGCACCCAGCCGCCAAAATCGGACGGCAGGTCGATGTCGCGGACGAACTCCCAGGTGAGAAGCGAGCCGTTCGGGACGATTTTGATCTGCCGCACCAGCGAGTTCGATCGCATGCTGACAAAGGCATAGTGCTCACCGCGGTTGCTGGTCCATGTGGCGACGCCGTAGCAGGTCTCCTGCTCCTCGACGTCGACCTCGGGGAAGACGCGCTGGCCCGTCGGATCGGTGATGTTCGTGACCAGCCCGGTGACCGGATCGATGCGGAAGAAGACCATGAGGTCGTTCATGCGATCGGAGACGACCGCGACGTCGATCGTCTCGCGACCGACGCGCACGCCGGTCAGGATGTCGATGTTGTTGTAGCGGATAGTCTCGGGATCGGGAGCGACGGTCTGGAGGAGCCGGGCTTCAAGGTCGTAGACCCGCAGGCCACCGTTCTTGGCGACGCAGATCACCCGGCTTTGGGTGATGTCGGTCGGGTGATGCCAGATTGACGGGTCGTCGGCATCGGCCTGACCGCCCTCGTCGGTGTCGGCGAGCTGCGGCGTCTCGAACGTTGCGGGCACCGCGTGATAGATCGGATCTTGGGTGAATTCGCCTCCTGAGAAGTCGTTGGTCACCTCGTGGTCATCGATGGTCGCAAGCGACGGCGTGACGATGGCGAGGTCGTTCCAGGTGTCAACGCCGTAGCGCGGCGAGTAGACCTCCTGGTGCTTTGACCGGTACTCGTCCAGCGACAGGCACTGCGGCATGAAGACATCAGGTGAGGGGTAGTCGGCATAGATCGTGTCGCCGAGGCGGATGAAGAGCCCAAGACCGCGTTCGTCGGCGTTGGCAATCGCCGGATAGGGAGCGAGTTCGCCGCGCCAATCGCCGGACACGCCGAAGCGGAAGCCCGGACGTCCAGCGATGCGGGCGGTGGTGAAGCTCGAGTCCACCGAGACATCGGGGCCAGCGCTGGCCCGGACGACATAGCGCTGACCGGGCATGAGGCCGGTGAGTGTCGACTTCGCCGGAGCATTCGGCCCGGCGGGCGAAGCGGTGGTGGTGCCGAGCACCGCTGCAGGGCTCGACGCGAGGGCCCATTCGAAGGTGACCTGGGCGTTTGCGTTGACGAGGACGACGGCGCTGGTGCCGTCCACGTCGCCGACATGGACGGGTGGCAGGGGAGCGGCGAGGGATGCGAGCAGCAATGCGATGGATGCGGACATGCGGATCTCCGGAACTCCTCCCCCGGTGCACACGATCGCGCCGGTGGGTGAAGGTCCGATGAACGCCTTTCCATCAGGTTGGCGATGAGTTGGTGAGTTCCTCGCTGGAACTCGAGTGAGCGCCCCAAATGGGTTCGAAACGCGACCTGAACGAGTCGGGCGAATCGAGTTTCAACTGCGATTCGACTACCCCAGCGGCCCGTTTTTCAACACCTGGGAGTACGACCCAGCCGTGGATCGCTGGACCTTCACGGGCGAGAGCGGCGCGGCGAGCGGAGAGCGAACGCTGTTTGCGCGTGATGTGGTGACGCGGGTGCACGCTCGGTAGAGGTCTAAGCCCCCGGTACGGACGCCGCGTATGGGAAAACGGCGCCGCACCGGACATGGGATATGGAAGTCGGACGCAGATTGCGAATATGCACGCTCCGCACGATGTTCGTTTGGCAGCGTGTCGGTGAGAAGTAGACTCGATCCGCGATGCAGGTTCATGAACCGTCCACGTCGTGCGGAGATCGCTTCCCCCTTCGCCTGGGCTCGCTTTGCGTAGCGACGGCACTCTGGTCCACGTCCGCCTCAGCGGTCGCTGCCCCGGGTGGGTTCACCTGGGTGGGTGGAACGAATCTCGATTGGGGCACCGCGAGCAACTGGAATCCGCGGCAAGTCCCGGGCCTCGACGTCGGTGGGGCGAACGTGCAGATTCCCGGAGCGCGCGGGGTGGTCGTCGCGGGCCTGCTTCCGCTGACGCTAGGCGAGGTGCAGTTCTCCTCGGCGGTGCGATTCGCCGGCAGTTTCGTGTCCGTGCAGGGTGGCGTCGTCACCGATCTGGAATTGACCAATGATGCCGAGTTGCACGTCCTTGGTCCGCTGACGACATGGGGAACGACGCAGTGGATCCACGGTCGCCTCGATGGCGGTGGCATCCTCGAGAACATGGGCACCATCGTCACGCCGGCGACGTCGCAGGTCCGCACGCTCCGCACCCCGCTCACGAACATCGGCACCTTTTCGCAAGGCGGAAAGGTCTCCGTCGCGGGAGGTCACCTCATCACCAACATCGGCACGTGGGAGCTGCCCAGCGTCGGGCCGGCGAATCTCCAGGAGGAAAGCGGGGGCGCCGTCGAACGGTTTGTGAACCACGGCGTCCTCAAGCGGATCGGGGCCGGTTCGACCGAACTGCTTCTCGAGGTCGAGCAGGCCGCAGGCGCGTCGATCGTGGCCAACGCAGGGGAGATCCTCTTCAAGCGGGCGAGCGAGCACAAGGGCGGCATCTATTCGCTGGCCAACAACGCCGCGATCCGCCTCTGGCCCGACGTGACCGTCACGTCGACCATCAGCGGGGACGTCACGCTCAAGGGGCTTGGCAACGTTTCCCTGAACGGAGGTGGGCTGCACATCACCTCGGGGACGACGCTGCGCAATGAGCTCGATGCCGGGAGTATCAGCGGGCTGTCCTTCGTCGGCGGGACCGCCGGCGTCCAACTGGACGGCACGCTGCACAACGCAGGCAAGATGACCTGGGACACGGGCATCATCTCCGGGGGCGGGACATTCGAGAACGGCTCGACGGGCATGCTCATCCTGATCTCCCCGGGATTGCTCAGGACGGTCCTGAGCAACCAGGCGCTCGGGCAGGTCTATCACAACGGCAACGTCTTCCTCGACGGCGGGGCCATCGATGTGCTCAGCGGCTCGACGTGGACGATCGGCAACGGCAGCCTCTTCGAGGCAGGCGTCGGTGGCGAGATGCGCGTCGAAGGCGTCGTGGAGAAACTCGGGACGCGGGGGAATCCCACCGTGATCGGGGCGCCGATGGTCCTCGACGGCGGATTGGTGTATGTGCAGGGCCCGGGCAACATGTCCTTCCTCGTTGGCGGCAGCGTGGAGGGAGCCAGCACGGTCAGCACGGAGTGGGGCCAGGTGACGACGTTCGCGGGCGGGGTCTGGAAGCTTGAGGCCGATCTGGCCATGCAGGGCGAAGGCACCTTCGCGGGAAGCGGAAGTGTGCGATTCCATGCCGTTGGCGGTCGACTGGTGAACCAGCATCCGATGGAATCGGAGTGCATCCTGACGTCGGCCCAGATCACGGCAGCGAGCCCAACCGAGGTCACGATCCGTAACGAGGGACATCTTCGGTTGGCGAGCTGTTCGATCGGAACGACCAACATTCCGACCGGTCGCGTGCAGAATCGAGGCGGCCTGAATCTGACGGGCGCGAACACCGTGCGAGGGGAGTTGTGGAACGACACGGGGGCGTCGATGGCCCTCGCCGGCGACATCACGCTCCTTGGCGGCACGATCCGAAACGACTCGACGTGGTCGATTGTCTTTGGCAATGTCATTGCCGACACCCTCGCGTCGATCTCGAATCGGCCGACGGGAACGATCCGTTCGCATGCCTCATCGACCGTCGCGGCCAAGCTCGACAACCAAGGAACCGTCGAGGCGGCCAACGGCATCCTGACACTCGGGAACGTCGTGCAGATCCAGGGATCCGTCCTGACCGGCGGACGGTGGGTGGTTCAGAGTGGCGCGTCCATCCTCTTCGCTGGCGCGTCCGTGACCACGTTGGGGGCCGGCACGCATGTCACCATCGTTGGCGACGACTCCAATTTCCTCGGGGCTCTCATTGGTATCGACGAGGAAAGCGTGCTGGAACTCGCGCCGAAGGGGGACCTTGACATCACGAACCTGGAGACGATCCGCGGCCGGCTCATTCTTGACGGGGGCCCGGGATCGGCCGTCAACGTCGAGGGAGAGCTCGAGTCAATTCTTGGGGACATCGACGAGGTGTTCGTCGGGTCCTTGGCCGATGGCCTGCCGCCGCCGCGACTGGTGACGCCACGACTCGTCAATGGAGGGCGCATCCGTCCCGGCGGTCCGGATGCGATCGGCGGCTTCCATCTCGTCGGGACGCTCGAGCAACTGCCCGGTGGGACGTTGGCCATCGAGGTCGCAGGCGGCGACTCCGGGGCAAGCCATGACCAGGTGGAGGTCGACGGTGACGTGGCCCTCGGTGGCGTCCTCCATATCGATCTTCTCGACGGTTGGGTGCCGAAGGTCGGTCAGTCGTTTGCGGTGCTGCGTGCCACCGGCTCCGTCTCGGGCGCGTTTGAGCAGGTCAATGCCGAGAGCGGGCGGTTCTCGATCGATGTGAAGGACGGCGTTGTCACGGCGACCTTCGAGGGGGCGACGACAGTCGGCGACCTCAACGGTGACGGGTTTGTCAACGCGATCGACCTGGCGTCCCTTCTCGGAGCATGGGGCTCGTCCGGGGCTGCGGACCTTGATCAAGACGGCATCGTCAGCGCGCCGGACCTGGCGATCCTGCTGGGAGCGTGGGGGAGCTGACCCGTCGGGCGACCGTGTACCGCACGAAGAGATTCGCCCGCAGTTTCGCGTCGTCGGCACCGTCGTCGTATCCGAGGACCTTCCAGATCGGGAGCAACGCCTCGATGTCATGCACGTCGTACGCAAGCACCTCGAACCCCGCGGCCTCGAGCGCCGAGCGATCCCAGGGGCATTGGCCATCGGCATGCGGGAGGTAAGGCTTGTCAGGCGGGTTCTGGGCGGGACAGATGTTGTAGAGAAGGAAGAGGCCACCCGGCTTCAGGGCGTCGCGCACGCTTTTGAGGAACGTCGCGTCGTCCACCCCGAGATGCACAAGGAACTTCGGATCGACCTCGCGCGCAGGATGGATGTAGCCGCGCTTGAGGGTGTTCTTCGAGAGGAGAAGGTCATAGCCGCCACCGACGTCGCGTGCGGTCGTTGCGTCGGCAGGCCAGCGACCGATGTGGATCGACGCCGAACCCTCGACGCCCTCGCGGCCCGTGACCGTTCCCGTATCGCCCGGCTCGGAGTAGAGGGCCTGGAAGAGCGGTTCAACGTCTATCCCATGAACGTCGGCGCCGAGCGAAGCGAGCAAGCGCACATGGCCGATCGTGCCGAAGCCGAAGTCGGCGATGCGCTTGCCGCGCACGTCCTTGAGCCCATGACTTGCTGCGATCTCGATCGGCCGAAGGTACGCCAGCGGCGAGCCGTAGCCCGTGTTCCAGTAGAACGTCGCATCGCAGTCGCGCTTGGTGTACTGGGACCGCTCCGCCTCGGGAAGGGCCTGATACGCGCTGTCGGTGATCGCCTTCGAGCGGTCGGCTGAGCGCCAGATGGTGCGGGGCGCGATCACGGGGAGGTCGCGGGTCGCTTCTAGGAATGCCTTCGCCAAGGGCTCATTGGTCAGGGGCGCGAGGGCCGCAGCATCGGTGCGGAGCTTGTCGCCGGCGGTGTCGGCGGGCGGTGGCGCAAACGCCATCGTCGCGACGACGGAAACGGTGGCGAGCAATCTGGCGGCACGGATCGGAAGGGAGAGTTGATGGCGCATGTCGCCCCTACCGGGCCACGGTGCTGTCGTCGCAGGAGGTCCTGGGTTCTTCGCGTGAACAGGCCTCTGCCGGGCGGCGGTCGCTCAGGGCGACAGAGGGGGCGTTGCAAGGAACGCCGCTCCGCGCCCGCCCCCTCTGTCCGCTGCGCGGACATCTCCCCCGCGAACGCGGGGGAGGGCGGCGAGCCGAGTGCCCGGGGCTCCGAGACGCCGAGATCACCGCTCTCCCTCGGCGCGCAGCGACGGGGGAGATGTCGCCGAAGGCGACAGAGGGGGCGCTGCATGGAACGCCGTTTCGCGCCCGCCCCCTCTGTCCGCTGCGCGGACATCTCCCCCGCGAACGCGGGGGAGCGCGGCGTAGCTTCTTGGTTTCGCACCTACCGCCTGAACGTCTGCCGCCTGATCATCAGTTCCAGCGTCTGGCAGACGAGTTCGAGCTCGCGTTCGCCGAGCCCGTGGTGGAAGGGGAGGGCCAGCGAACGGGCGCTGATGCGCTCGGCGACGGGGAAGTCGCCGGGCCGATTGCCGAAGCGCATCGCGTAGAAGGGGAGGAGCGGGGCGACCGGGTAGGGATTGGTCGCACCGATGTCGTGGCGGTGGAGTCCCCGAATGATGAGGTCGCGGTCGTCCGCCGTGAAGGTGTCGGCGAGCCGCACAACGAAGCCCGGCCAGGCGACGGTGCAGCCGTCGGGCATGGTGGGCAGGATGAGGTCAGGGATGCCGCCGAGCCGGCAAACATAGCGTTCGGCGATGCGGGCCCGCTGTTCGATAGTGCGGTCCAGACGGCGCACCTGGCTGGCCGCCAGCGCCGCCCGCAACTCGTCGAGGCGGCTGTCGAAACCGAATCGCTCGTGCTGGTAGATCCGTCCGACCTCGCTCGGAAGCCCTTCCTCGGGATCGACGTAAGGCCGCCCCGCGTCGCGGAGCGAACGGCAAGCATTCGCCAAGATGTCATCGTGGGTCACGAGGACCGCTCCGTCGCCGCCGCAGACGACGCCACTGGGGGGCAATCCAAAGACGGCGATTCGCCCGAAGCGGCCTGACGGCTCGCGTCCGAGGAGGCACCCGAGAATCTCGGTCGCGTTCTCGATGAGCGGAATCTCGAACTTGGTGCAGAGGTGTGCAAGCGTGTCGGCCCCGTGCGGGTTGCCGAAGTTGGGGCTGGCGACGATCGCCCGTGTGCGTTCGGTGACGAGCGGCTCGACGGTGGATGAGGTGGCGTTGAGCGTGCGCGGGTCGACGTCGGCGAAGACGGGTCGAGCGCCGGTGAAGGCGACAGCATTCGCAACCACGACCGGGGCGAAGGCAGGAAGGATGACCTCGTGGCCGGGGCCGATCCCGCAGCCGGTGAGGGCAATGCGCAACCCGGTGCCAAGAGAGCCGGTGGCGATCGCGTAGGGTCGAGTGACTCGGGCCGCGAAGAGGGCCTCGAACTCGCGCGTAGCGTCACCAAACCCCACCCGTTGGTGGCGAAGCACCCGATCGACGGCATTCCGATCGTCTTCGGTGATCTCAGGCAGGAAGAGCGGGATGGTCTCACTCACGAGCGGCGACTCCGGCGCGAAAGGGGAAGGGTCAGGGGCAGGACCTGACGGAAGGCGAGTTCGCCGTCGGTCATGACGAAGGCTTGAGGATGGTCGCGATCGCCTCGTCCGCGCGGCCGCTGTGTCGGGCGTAGAGCCACGCCGCTTGGATCTCGAGGCCCGGGTCGAGCGACCAACCGCCGGAGGCGATCACGCCGAGCTCATCGACATCCGACCTCTCCAGCCGTTCGGCGAAACGAGCGTGAAGGAGAAGCGCCATCGCCGCCCCGCGGCGCGAGACGGTGGGACGGGCCTTCATCGCCACGGTCGCCGCTTCCTTCGTGTTGGTCTGCAGGAGGGCCAAGAGGAGAAGCTCTTGCAAGCGTGCGTCTTCGGCATCACGGGCGGAGGCCTTCTCGAGTCGCACACCGACCGCGGCCGGATCCAGTGCGCCGAGTCGGCTCAGGGCATCGACGGCAAGTTGGCCGACGGCGTTGGGAAGCGTCGTGCGATCCTCGCCGGTGATCAGATCGGCGAACGCCTCGTAGGTGGCCCGCTGGGCGTCGGAACCGAGTCGTTTCACCACATCGAGTGTTGCGTTGAGGGCAGCGCGATGCCGCGTCTGGACCAAGGCGGGGAACGCCTTTGTCGCGTCCGCGCCTCCGCCGAGAGCATCGATGGCATCGGCGAGTTTCGCCAGCAGGGGCTCAAGCGTCTCGCCAGCGGCAATCTGACGCAAGGGGGCACCGGCATCCTTAGGCAGTCGGACGGCGCTCGCGCCGCTCATGTCCTGTTCGCTCGCCAAGATGAGCAGGGCCAGCCGGACCCGGCTCGCCTGACTCGGATCGCCTTCGACGGCCTGCTTCCAATCCGCGTAACCGAGGGCCGGTTCCACCTGCAGGAGCGAAGCGATGGCCGCGAATTTCGCTTCCGCCGCCAAGGTCGCGTCTTGCAATGAGCCATGCAGGAACGCGCTACCGCCCGTCAGTCGGAACCGCGCGGCCGCGTCGGCGAGGGAGCCCAAGACGAGACCTCGATCGCGAGGCTGGAGCGCACCGAAGCGGGTGCGGAACTTCTCGACGGGGGCCGGATCCTTGGTGATGGTCGCCAGAAGGAGCGTCGCCACACCGCTCACCTCATCGTTGCGGTGATCGACCAATGCCTTGATCCGCTCCACATCGGGCGTGCCGCCTCGACGGAAGAGTTCTGCCAGGAGGAGGATCCGATCGCGCGGTGAGAGGTCGTCCCAGCCAAGCATCGCCTGGGCCTGTTCGACGCCCACCATGTCCAGGCCGCACGCCGCGCCAATCGCCGTCGACCGGTCGTTCTCGCCCTTCAGTTGGCCGAGAAGGAAGGGATCGACCATGCCCTTGGGGTCGAGTTCGGCCAGACCGAGGATGCCGTCGATCTGGATCGTCCAATGCGACCCCTGAACGAGGGACTGGAAGAGCGGCTTGAGCGTTGGGTCGCGGAGCTGTCGCAACGCGACGAGGCGCGGATGGTGTGAGCCGTCGGGCGCGACCGAGGTAGCGACCCGCAACTCGCGAATCGCCGCGTCCCACGGAGCGGCGGCCTTGTACTGGGCGTGGCAGGCGTCAGCGAGCGTCGCGACGACGGCACCACCGAGTGCAACAGGCACAATGCTCGAGGCCAAAACAATCGAAAGGCCTGACATCGCGCCCAACAAGCGAGTGGAGACCCACGCGACGCGTGCCCCCATGACGCGAATCGCGGCGACGCCGCAGATGCCCGCCCAGCCGAGCCCCTCATTGGGCTCGCAGCCCAAGTGACTTTCGCCACGGGCTGCTAGAGACCGACTTCGCAACCTCGTCACGTGATGGGGCACGCGCAGGGACCTCCGGGAGCGAAACACCGTCGCGCAACGGTCGCGTCGCCACGGCGGCGGGCGATCGAACAGAGCCGCAGTGTAGGCTCTGCCGCATGCTCCGCATCGGCGTTGGCGAAGGCGATGAGAAATCGCTGGCGCGACGGCCTCTGGTGTTGGGGGCGGTCAGATTCTGGGGGCCGATCGCAAGACATCGTGCCGTAGTTGGGCGACCAGTTCCTTCAGCGGGGTCATTCCATCGGGACCGGCCAAGCTCGGGTCGCTGACCTCGACCCGTTCACCGTCGGCCAGCATCTGTTCGATCCGCTTGGCCGCCGTGTGGGCAGTCGAGTGGGTGTCGCGGCCGAGGGCACGGGCGATCTCGGGGAAGCTTTGGGTTGTCAGCTCGCGGGCAAGGAAGACAACCATGCTCCGGGCCAGCACAACCCGGCGATGGCGGCCAGAGCCCATGACCTCCTCGCGTTCCACGCCAAGGCGGCTCGAGACCCGATCGACGATCTCAGTGATACGGATGGGGCCCGCCGGCCGGCTGGCACCCTCGTCCTCGAAGGCCCGCTCAGCGATCAACGCACCGATGTCGGTGATGCGGCGTCCGGTCGAGGTGGGGACCCGAACGGCGTCCTGGGGGCTGTGGGCCGCGTCGGTGGGAACATCGGACTCGCCATGCGGGGCAGAGCCGGACTCGCTCGTCTCCGGTTCGATCGGTCCAATGGGCGGGGCACCCGCTGCGCAGGCTGGTCCGGCGAGGGAGGCGAACGCCATGAGTCGGGCCAAGGCCCCTTCGATCTCGCGCACGCTGCCGACGCAGCGGTTGGCGACGATCTCCTCGGCTGCCGGCTGAAGAGTGATACCGCGATCGCGAGCCAGGCGGCGAACCAGGGAGATCCGAGTCTGCCGGTCGGGACGGTCGATCCGAACCACCATGCCGGAGAGGAAACGACTCACCAGGGCCTGGCTGAACTTCTTGATTTGGCGAGGATGCTCATCGCTGGCCAGGACGATTCGGGCCCCGCCCAGATCGATCGCATCCATCGTGTGCAGGAACTCACTCTGGGTCGCCGTCTTGTTGGAGAGGAAGTGAATGTCGTCGATCGCGAGGAGGTCCAGACGACGGAGCGACTTGCGGAAGCCCTCCAACGAGCCCTCCCGAAGGGCCGCGAGGTACTCGTTGGTGAACTGCTCGGCGGTGGTGTAGCGGACGTGGGCCCGTGGTGCGACGGCCCTGCGGCGGTCGCAGATTCCCTGCAACAGGTGGGTCTTGCCGACGCCGCAATCGCCATGAACGAAGAGAAGGTGCGTGGCTCCGGGGGCGCCCTCGGCCAGCCGCCGGGCTGCGTCGAAGGCAAGCTGGTTTGACGGGCCCGAGACGAACTCATCGAGCTTGCGGAAGGTGATTCGCCGGCCTTCTGCTCCCGGTCGCCGCAGCGGCGGCGGGAGGAGCGTGACCCGATCGGGGTCGAAGCTGGGCGAGCCGCGTCGTGTGGTCCGATTGTCGCTGCCAACACCCGATCCAACACCCGAAGAGCCCGGGATCGAACCGCTGCCGTTGGACGACGAACTGGCCTGGGTCGACGAGGCCTCGTCAGCCGAGCGTCCGAAGACCTCCGGAGCCACTCGGAGTGAAACCGTCGCTTCCGCACCGAGAGTGCGGCGGGCGGCCTCGGCCAGTTCCGTAGCAAAGTGCCGCCCGATCCACTCGGCGACATAGGGCGTCGCCAGGTCGACCAGCAGAGACCCGCCTTCCACCCGAAGGCGGGTCGTCTGCCGATCAAACCAGAGTCCGAACTTGCGTGTTCCGATCCGCTCGCCGAGATGTTGCCCGATGCGCTGGGCCAATCCGGCGACGCCAGCCGGTTGGCCGGTGGCGCTTCCCGTTGCGGTTACCAGAGCAGAGCCCAGGCTGAGGCTTGCAGCCGGATGAGATGCCGGCTTTGAAGCCGAAGCCAAGGCAGCGCCCGAGCTGGTTCCGGAGGAGGTTGCTGAAGAAGACGCGGAGGAGGAAACATTGGTAGGCACGTGGGACTCGAGGGGCACGTCGTTCGAGGAGGAGAACGCTCGGTGTCTGCTCGGGTGTGGTCGCAGAGACTGGTGGCGGCGAATCGTGCCGCGTGGAGGCGGCATGACACGACGGGAATGACGGGAATGACAGGAGTCAGAAGTTGCTGACGAGAAGCCTCGCAGCGGTCGCTTCGCGGTCCGTGTGGTTCGGTCTGCGTCGGTCAAGACCCGCGGAGGGTTGATTCAAGCAGTAGGGTCGGATTCCAAGGCGAGCGACAATCCCAAGCGACAACGCATGTGGCCTGCGTTGAGCAGGTCATCCCGTTGCCCCCACCGGTGACGAGTGACTCGGTTCGCGAAAGGGAACCGATCCGTCAGGAACACCTCAGCACAGCCCACCACCGAAGTCGTGAGGCAAGACCGAGCCAGCTCTGACGCCGGAGAATCGGTCAATGGCTGAGGATGCAGTGGATTGTGGAAGGAAGAACCCGAAGACCTAGCCGAGAATCATGGACCTCGAAAGGTCCAAACCGAATCAGATCGAACCCGACCGACAGCCGGGAAACACCGCCCCGGACAAGACCCAGACCCAAGCCCAGACCTTGGCCCAGACCTAGGCCCAGACTTAGGCAGAGCCCCGAACGAGGCCCCTCAACAGGACCCCAACAGGACTCAAGGGCATTGCGGCCGGTCACCGCTCACGAATCATCTTTCATCCATCTTTCATCCGTCACCTGTCACGGTCACCGTTGACCAGTCAGGGGACAACACCCAACAGACAGCGGTACCAAGGGCACCGCGATCAAGTGACGCTCACTGTTGGGGAGGTACGCGCGTCTCCATGCCTGGCTTCACGACGGTCGGGAACTGTTCACGGTGACCGATGAAGGCCAGCCGTCCTGTCCCGTTCGTCCATGGGCCGGTGCTGATGTTGGTCAGCATCCTCGCGTCCCTGCAAGGCGATGCGAAATGTAGCGTGCCTTCGCACGGCGACAAGTCGAAGTTCACTCAAACACAGCCATCCACAAGCGGAATCATGGGAGAAACCGGCACTTGCGCGCGAACAAAAAGAGTTCTCCACCGCGCGTGGGTGAATGTGCTCGCGTCGACTGTGGAAAACCGCTTGATGACGAGGTCGAATCATCGCGCTTGCATCTCCGCGCGTCGGAAAGTATCGGCGAGCGGCGCTGACGCCTGATCGCGTCAACCCGCACCGCGCCCCGCGCTGCGAAGGCTGTGGATGTAGGCGATTCGTCGGAATCTGGTGCGGAATCCGGCCTCGCGATAGAGGCGATGGGCCGGCTCGTTGCGATCGTCGACGGCGAGAAGGACGGTGGCCTCGCGCCGTTCTCGCAATCCGTCAAGAGCATGTCGAAGGAGCGTTCGCCCAAGCCCTCGACCGCGCGCTTCCGGCACGAGACCGAAATAGACCAGTTCCAACGAACCGGTCTGTCCCGCGCCGCTGGTCGAGGAGTTGAAGAGGCAGACCCCTGCAGTGTGACCTTCGTGGGGACCGCTGATGAATCGCAGCACCGTCCAGAGCGAGGGCTCGAAGGTCCCGCTGTGCATGTGTCCTTCGAGGACGTCCTCGCCGCGCCGCAAGCCAGCGAGGGCAGGACAATCGAGCGTGCCGACGTAGGAGCGCTCGAGCGTCTGGATGAGTTCGCGGCGGTTGGCCGGATCCCATCGCTCGGCGCGAATGTCGCTGGGCCATTCGGCGATCGGCTTGCCTGGTCCCGCAACGGCTTTCAGGATGGGGCCTCGCGGCGTCGCCCGCTCGAGATAGGAGAGTTCGGCAAGTCGGGCCATCCCGCTACGGCTGATCGCCTCGGCCTGACGGAACTCGCTCGGGTCAATGAGGGTTTGGACCAGATCAATGTCCAGCGGAGTGGCCTCACCCGTCGTTGCCGACCCATCGATCTGGTCATGGGGGAAAGCCAAGCCATGCAGCACCCGCCGAAGCAGGTCCGACAGGGGGGCGATGTCGTTCGCCGCTCGGGCCGCCGTCGCAAAGAGGGTGGCGGTCCGTCCAGCGCCCGGCGAGGCCAAGGCGGCCATGACCATGCGACCTGCGTCGTCCAGGCGGGCCCACATGCCGTCGAGGCGGATGCGGTGCTCGCGGGCGAAGTTCAGAAACCGATCGGCGGCCCCGCGGTCGGACCGTAGGAGGGCCTGCACTGCCTCAAGCCGTCGGCCCTCTGGAACACGGAGCACAAACGCCGACGGCGGGAGCCGATCGGGTGAGCCGGACGAACTTGGGGTACTTGCCGTCCCCGGCTCCTTCGGCGGTTCATGAGATTGACCGGGAACCGACATGAGGGTTCGAAGCGTACTCGTCGGTGGCGGCCTCAGGTATGAGGTCCGGTCGCTCGCTGTAGGAGCGGCTCGCCCGGCGACGGCTCCATACGCACGCTCGTCGAAGCCCCCTTCATTGCCACTGGGGCCAACATTCAGGATCGTCCCGGTGGTTACACTGCCCCGCTCTCGACGGGCGCCCGGCAGGTCGTCCGCCTTCGCTGCCGATGTCGGTATCGCTCCCGATTTGGGGTCACTACATGCGTCAACCGTTTCCTTCGACCGACCTGATCTCGCTCACCCTTGCCGGCATGCTGTCGGTCGCCGTGCCGTCGGCAGCCTTCGCGTTGCCCACGCCTGACGACGGCGATGCTCCGGCCACTGCGAAGCCTGCCCAGAAGACGCCTGCGGCGCCCACCGAGTCGAAGCCGACAGGGCAGGGCGGTTCGGGATCCGCTACCGAGAAGAAGGACGAGTCGCCGGCCCGCGATGGTGGCACGAAGGAGGCGACCGCTGCGAAGCCCGCTTCCACGCCGCCGAATCGAGGCGTGGTCCGCAGCTACTCGCGAGCCTCGGATTGGCAGTTGGAGTTCAAGCCAGGACTGCTTCGGCTCTACGTCGACGCATCAACCGGCGACAACTTCTGGTACTTCACATACAAGGTCGTCAACCGGACTGGCGCTGAGCGACTTTGGGCGCCGCGTTTCGAGTTCTTCTCCGAGCGAGGCGAGATCAAGATCTCCGGTCGCGAAGTGCCGACTCGCGTGACCGACCAGATTCTCGAGCTACTGGGCAATCCGCTGCTCGAAGACCAGAACGAGATTCTCGGCGACATTCTCATCGGCGAAGAGAACGCGAAGGAAGGTCTGGTCGTCTGGCCGGCCGGCGACGCCGATGTCAACGAACTGACGGTCTTTGCGACGGGTGCTAGCGGGCGGGTCCGCAAGGTTCCGGACGCCCTGAGCGGCGAACTGAAGGCCGAACGCTGGACACTTCGATTCAACTACCACTTGCCTGGCGATGCGGTGCCGCGCGGAAGCCAGCCGATCGAGCCGTCGCGGGCGGACGACGATGTCAAGGAAGGCGCCGAGCGCCGGCCCGATGACATCGGCGTCTGGCTGTGGCGCTAACAGCCGGTGGCGAAAGTCATTCGGGCTGCTAACCGCGACCCCCCCAATCTTGGTCGGGGTGGCTGAAGCCTGTGGCTGATAAGCCGTCAAAGTCCCGCTGATGCGGGCGGATCGGAGGAGTGCACGACTCCGATCGAAATCCCTTCCCCGGAAGGGGTCGACAGAAGGCAACCAGTTGGCGCAACCCGCCGCTTCTGTATACTCCCCGATCTTCGCTCGTTTTCAGCATCGACAGAGGGCGTTACGTCATGGCTCACAAGAAGGGACAAGGCTCCACTCAGAACGGTCGCGACTCGAACCCGCAGTTCCGCGGGATCAAGCTCTACGGCGGCCAGCGCGCCCGGGCAGGGTCGATCATCGTTCGGCAGTGTGGCACTCGATATAAGGCCGGTTACCTCGTTCAGCGCTGCAAGGATGACACCTTGATGGCGACTGTCGATGGCACCGTGCGGTTCCGCGGCGCTACCGTGGACATCGTGCCGGCGGACCCGGCGATCCCGCATTACACAGCGGCCGGCTAAGGGCCGACGTTGGCGGCGGGGAGCGCGCGACGGGCATTGCCGCCATCGTCGCAGCTGACTCGCTTCAGAACGCCAACCGTTCGCAATCGCTCAATCGACCGGCGCTGCCGAGAGGCGTGCCGGTCGTTTCCTTTTCCGGATCGCGCTTTCCACATGTTGACTCCCGTCGGACTTCGACGCCCTTCACCATGCTGATTGACTCCGCCATCATCACCGTTCGCTCCGGCAAGGGGGGCAACGGCAGCGCTCACTTCCGACGCGAGAAGGGCATCCCCAAGGGCGGCCCGGACGGCGGCGATGGTGGACGAGGCGGCCACGTCATTCTGGTGGGCGATTCGCATCTGGACACGCTCTTGGAGTTCGCCTTCAAAGTGCACTTCTTCGCCCAGGAAGGCGAGAACGGTCACCGGAAGAAGAGCCATGGCCGCGATGGCGTCGACATGCGGGTGAGGCTCCCGCTGGGCTGCCTGGTCTTCGACGCGGACACGGACGAACTGTTGGTGGACATTCGCGAGCCGGGCCAGGAGTTTGTTGCGGCCAAGGGCGGTCGCGGCGGACGCGGAAACGACCACTTCAAGACGTCGACCCATCAGGCGCCGACGGAGTTTGAACCTGGTGGCGAGCCTGTCGAGCGCCGTCTTCGGTTCGAGCTGAAGCTCATCGCCGATGTCGGTCTCATTGGTCTTCCCAACGCCGGCAAGTCAACGCTGCTCAAGGCGATCAGCAGAGCCAACCCGAAGGTCGCGGCATACCCCTTCACGACCTTGACCCCGCAACTGGGCATCGCCGAGATGGCCGGCGAACGTCGAATGGTCGTCGCCGACATCCCCGGGCTCATTGAGGGGGCAAGCGAAGGAGCGGGCCTCGGCCACGATTTCCTCAAGCACATCGAGCGGACCAGCGTCCTGGTGCACATGATTGACGTCGCGCCGGTGGACGGAAGCGACCCGATCACCAACTACCGAACGATCCGAAAGGAACTGGCCGCGTTCTCGGCGGAGCTGGCTCACAAGCCCGAACTTGTCGCCTTCAACAAGCTCGACCTGATCGAGGAAAGCGAGCGAGAGGCCCTCGTGCGACGCCTTCGCAGCCGCCTTCGCCTGACCAAGGATGATTGCCTGGCGATCTCGGGCGTCACCGGCGAGGGTCGCCAAGCCTTGCTTGAGCGCTGCTGGTCGCTGGTGCGCGAAGCCAAGGGCGAACCGATCGAACAGCCTGGTTGGTGACCGAAGTGAGGGCTCTTACGCCGCGGCGGTGCCGGTCGAGTTCCCTTGCGCCGCAGCGGTCGACGGGAGCTTCGGTCCCCGGGCGAGCGGGATCCGAATCGTGAACGTGCAGCCGCGCGGAGCGTGATTCTCAAACGAGATCACGCCGCCGTGGAGTTCGGCAATGCCTTGGGCGATGGAGAGGCCCAGACCCGTTCCGCGGCCGCGTTGCGATTCGGCGCGGGCCTGCACGAACCGCTCAAAGAGGACGGCCCGAATCTCGTCGGGAATGCCCGGCCCCTCGTCGCGCACGCGAATCGCGGCGTGCGTGCCGCCCTCGATTGCCACGGTGATACGTACCCGACTGCCGGAGGGCGAGAACCGCACCGAGTTGCGAACCAGTCCCTCGATCATGACTTGGATGAGGGTGGGGTCGCCGGTGATTTCGTGTTCAAGACCAACGTCGTCAACTGCCTCTGGAACAAGCACTACCGAGTGCTGGGAGGCCAGGCGTTCGCAGTGGGCAACGGCGTCCATGGTTGCCTCGACGATCGAGAAGCGCTGGTCGCGGGGCAGGGCCTTGCCGACGCGAATGCGGGTGAGGAGGAGGAAGCTCTCGATGATGGCGGCCAGTCGCTTCATCTCCTCGGTCGCGGAGCGGGCAAACTCCTCGCCGGCCGGACCGAGCTCCGCCGGGCTGAGCGTTTGGGCTTCCGTGAGCAGCACCGCGATCGGCGTCTTCAATTCATGGGATACATTCGAGATGAACCGGTCCTGGGCGGCGAACGCCTCGCGCAGGCGAACACGGGCGGACTCGAGCTCGTGGCGAAGACTGGCGAGCTCCTCGATTCGCTCAGGCGGCAGGTCGTGGGGCGACGCCGAATCGAACACCAGCTGCTCGGGACGGACGAGGTTCGCCAAAGAGCCAATGCGAAGGAGCGGCGCCAGCACGCGTCCGACGATCAGCCAGGTCGCAAGGGTGGACGCCGTCAGGGCGCCAAGGATCGCCACCAGGAGGAGCCTTGTCGTACTCGCCGTGAACTCTCGGGCATTTTGGTCGCCCGCGGCCAGCACCAGCACAGCCCGTTGGCCGTCCGCGAGGCGTACCGAGCGAAACCCGAAACGGGCCGGCATTTCCGGCTCGTCCGCCACGATGCGGACCTCCTCGCGCGGGGCCAGAAACGTCGGCTGCGGTGTCGCCGCCTCGATCAGTGACTGGTTGATGGAGGCATTCGGGGGCTGTGTGGAGGCGATCAGTTCCCCGTTGGCGCCATGCAAGGTGATGGCGACGTAGTCGAAGAGAATGAATCGGAGCGACTCGCTTTCCAGTCGCTTCAGATCGTCCGCGTTGGGAACCCGGCCAAGTCCCTCGATGCGGTTGGCCATGTCTGCCAATCGCAATCCGATGCGGGTGTTGAAGAGCCTCTCGGTCGACGCGTTCTGATAGAGGGCGACGATCACGCCGAGCGTGATCTGCATCAGGCCGGAGAGCAGAAGGATCGAGAAGGTGACCCGCGACCGGAGCGATGTGGTCCGGCCCCCGCTCGGAGGCAGGCCTGCCAGATCCCGATCTTGAACCGCTTTTCGTGGCATGCGACGCCGGTGCCCCCGTTGGACGCTGCGTTCCGATCACATCGCTGTAGGCGAGCTGCCTTCGCTCACACCGAAGCGGTAGCCAGCGCCCTTGATCGTGTGGATTAGCTCCTGCGGGTAACCCCGATCGATCTTCTTGCGCAGCGACGAGATGTAGACATCGACGATGTTGCTCGTCGGCTCGAAATTCATGTCCCAGACCTTCTCGCCGATTTGAGCGCGGGAGAGAATCCGGTGGGGATGGCGCATGAGGAATTCGAGCATCGCGAACTCCTTGTTGGAGAGTTCGATCCGCTCCGAGCCGCGCGTCGCGGTTCGGGAGTAGAGGTCCAGTTCCAGATCTTCGATGCGCAAGTGGCGGGCCTCGGAGGCTTCCGAACGGCGCATCACCGCCCGCATGCGGGCGAGCAACTCATCGATCTCGAAGGGCTTGGCGAGATAGTCGTCTGCTCCGGCGTCGAGTCCCTCGACCTTTTCCTTGATGCCTGAGAGCGCCGTCAACATCACGATGCGGGTCGTCGAGCCCCGGCGACGGAGGTTCCGACAGACCTGCACGCCGTCCCGATCGGGCAGCATGAGGTCCAGAATTACCACGTCGTAGCCCTGATTCGCGGCCATTTCCTCACCGTCGAGGCCGCTGTGGCACACATCGGTCGCATAACCGTGGTCCTTCAGCCCGCGCTGGAGTGCCGCAGCCATCTTCGGATTGTCTTCAATGATCAGGACTCGCATGGGGCCAGCATAGCGGTGCCACCACTTCCTCGGATGAGTTGAATTTCATTCCGGGTTCACTGCGGTGTCGTCTGAGCGGTCGATGATCTGACCGTCGCCAGCCCTTTCCATCGGAACCGTGCGGCGACTTCACAACGACTTCCAGTTCGGCTCCGGCCTCGACCAAATCCCCCCCCCGGGCGGGCCCGGAGCTTTTGAGAGACCGACCCCGGCGTCAATGCTGGGGTCGGTGTCATGTTGTGCGGTCGTATTCGTCGCTACCGACAGAGCGCAATCCAACTCTGGAAGAACGACTCGAATTCGTCCTGATAGGTATCGCCAAGCGTGAGTCCGGCGATCTCGGCCATCAGGCTCGCATCGCGCGGCAGGCCAACGGTACGGCCTCCTCCCGCTTCCGCGATCTCCTTCCAATACTCGACCTGACCGGGCTTGAGCTTCTGGCGCCAAGGGCTCACGGGCTTCTTGGCGGGCTTGGTCCACGGGGCAAGACCGGGCCGATTGTTCTCCGGACGTGGATCCTCGGTTGGGTTCTCGGTCGCTGGCGGGGGCTCCTTCGGGGTGCCCTCCGGCTCTTGGGGCGGGGATCCTCGCTTCGGTGACGAGGTGGTCGGCTTCGCAGGAATCGTCTCGGAAGGATCCGCGGCATCGCCGGCGTCGTCCACTTCAGCGTGCGGGGCGATCGTGTAGGTCTTGATGCCCTTCTCGCCATCGGCCGCCGAGCTATCGCCCAGCGACAAGCCGAAGGCCCGCCGCGCCAAGTCGACACAGAGTTCGCCGGTCCCTGGGCGAGGTGGAGCGTCGCCAACCACGATCACCGATTTCAAGGCATCGGGCTGCCAGCGCATCTTGGTGTAGGCGAGCTTGAGCGCCGGGAGCACCGACTCCGGCCGGTCGCCGCCGCCGTCGGCGCTGAGTTGCCAGAGGTGATCGCGGGCCTCATCGAGCGACGCGGTGAGGTCCCATCCCTTCGTCTCCCAATCGTCCTGCTCATCGCGATAGCCAACGATCCCGATGCGAGCCGACTTCGCGACGTCCTGTGCAAACAGCATCAGGGAGTCGATCCCCGATTGGCATTCGGCCAGTTCGCCGGACATGCTGGCGGTGCAGTCGAGGGCGATCGCCAGTTCCAGCGGTTTGGTCGAGAGGTCTTGCATGTGGGCCTCGAGATCGACGATTCGCTGGAGCGGGAGCGCCGCGATGGCTCCGCGGTCCCGTTCGGCCGGATCGGCCACCACGACGAACGCCCCGTCCAGTCCTGGGTCACGCTTGTGCTTGCGGAACCACTCGCGCCACTTGTAGTTCCGTCCGCTGTCGGAACCCTTGGTGATCGCGGCGAGGCGCGGGGAGAGGCTTCCCGCCTCGACGCGATCCATGCGCAGGATGACCTGGCCGAGGATCTCGATTGGATCAAAGCCCAACGCCGGATCGGGCTTGCCCTTCGCGTCGGCGAGCTTGCCGGCGAGTGCGAGTTCGAGGGCCATGAGCTTGTCGTCCAGCCGCTCGCTGCGGGCCAGACGGTCGGCAAGGTCCACCAGGGGCCGCTTCGGAACGGTGTAGCGGCATCGCAGGATGGTGCGGATCACCCGCTGCTCCGGCTCTTTTGCGAAACGCGTTTCGGGAATCGCAACGCCGCGCCGCGCCATGGCAAGGACAGCAAAGCATCGGACGCGCCATGAGTCGTCCTCGACGAGAAGCTGGAGGTAGCTCAGGCTCGGCTCGCAATCAAAGCGGCCAAGGCGTTCGGCCGCGAAGGCCCGGCGCACCCACGAGCGGCTGTGTCGGAGGCGCTCGATCAGGTCCCGCTCCTCCTGCTTGGCCTTCGCCAAGGTCACCGGCGGCGGGGCGTCGGGGGTGCGCTGCGTGCCCTTTGATGGTTCGTCGTCACCGTACGGGGCGGAAGTCGTCGCTCCGATGGACCCCACCGCCAGCAGGGCAACGGCCGCAAGGGCAGGGCTGATTGGAAGGCGAACGATCACCGCTGACAGCGTACGAGCGGGAACGTCGCCGGGCTGCGGGCGAAAGCGCGAAAAAGGGCTCGAGGGTCAAGCCGGAGGAGTGCCCCGGTCGACCAACGACTTCAGCGTGCGCAGGGCGTCAAAGGCCTGAAGAGGGGCCATCTCCTCAATCCGCAAGCGCTTTAGCTCCTCGACGGCCGGGTGGGGTAGGAACTCGGTGAAGAGGGAGAGCTGCTGCGACGCCTTGGCCGGAGGCGGGGCCGTCGCGGCGGACCGGGCCCGGGCGCTGGCGACGTCGGTTTCGACGGCGAGTGTCTCCAGCAGCTGGGTTGCCCGCTGGATCGTTTCGCTGGGCAGGCCGGCGAGCTGGGCAACGTGGATGCCGTAACTGCGATCGGTGCGTCCGGGCAGGATCCGGTGCAGGAAGATGATCTGGTCCTCCCATTCACGCACCGCGACATGAAGGTTCGTGACCGTCGGGAAACGCTCGGGCAACGAGGTGAGCTCGTGGTAGTGGGTCGCGAAGAGCGTGCGGCAGCCCTTCGCGGCGAGCGTCTCGGCGATGGCCCACGCCAGCGAGAGGCCGTCGAGGGTGCTTGTTCCCCGGCCGATCTCGTCCAGGATCACCAGGCTTTGCTCGGTCGAGTGGTGCAGGATGTTTGCCGTCTCGGTCATCTCGACCATAAAGGTCGATTGGCCAGTGTGCAGCTCGTCGCTGGCCCCGATGCGGGTGAAGATCCGGTCGACCAAACCGATCGTGGCGCTCTCCGCAGGGACGTGGCTTCCGACGTGGGCCAGCAGGGCGATGAGAGCGACCTGGCGAATGAAGGTCGACTTGCCTGCCATGTTCGGGCCGGTGATGAGGGCAAGCGAACCGTGCGGCTCGGCGGATGCGTTCGCGCTGTCGACGGACCCGCCCAACTGGCAATCGTTGGGGACGAAGCGGTCGCGGAGGATCGCTTCCAGCACCGGGTGGCGACCGCCGCGAATGGCCAAGGTCGGCGCGTCGACGATCGTCGGACAGCACCAGCGCTCGCGGCGGGCGATCTCGGCGAGGGAACGCAGGACATCGAGTTGGGCGACACAATCGGCGTAGCAGCCCAATGCATCGGCATGGGCCGCGGTCGCGGCGCAGAGCTCAAGAAAAAGCTGCCGCTCCCGTTCGATCGCACGTGACTCGGCGGTCAGGACCTTGTCCTCGAACTCCTTGAGGTCCGGGGTGATGTACCGCTCCGCGTTCTTGAGCGTCTGCTTGCGACTGAAGTGAGCCGGGATCCGCTCGCTGTTGGCGTGGGTGATCTCGATGTAGAAGCCGAAAACCTTGTTGAAGCCGACCTTGAGCGAGGGGATGCCACTCTCATCAATCAGTCGCTTCTGGTACGCCGCGAGCCAGGTGTTGGCGTCGCGCTGGAGGAGGTGGGCCTCGTCAAGGATGAGATCGATGCCGTCGCGGAAGAGGCCGCCTTCACGAAGGTGAGCTGGCGGATGGTCGACGCACGAGGTGGCGATGCGGGCTGCGAGTGGGCCAAGGGCGACGCGCACCGCCGTCAGCGTGCCGATGTCTTCCGCGAAAGCCGGACGCTGGTCGAGCAGGTCGCGCAGGGCATCGAGTTGGGAGAGCGATGTTCCGAGGGCAACCAGATCGCGCGGTGTGGCACGCCCTGTGCCGATGCGGCCGGCGATGCGGGCGACGTCCTGTACGGCGCCGACTCGCTCGCGCAGGCTGTCGTCGAAGCGCTCGTCGCCCACGAATGCCCCGATCCGCCGCTGGCGTCGCTCGATCGCCCCGCGTTCCCGAAGCGGGAAACAGAGCCACTGCCGCAGAAGCCGACGGCCCATCGAGGTCCGGCAGCGATCAAGGGTTGCAAGGACAGTGCCTTCGGTTCCGCCCGAGCGAAGCGTGCGCTCGAGTTCGAGGCTGCGCAGGCTGGTGCCGTCGATGATGAGATAGTCGCCGCTCGCAAGGCGGCGCGGGGGCCGCAAGTGGGCGAGGGAACCGGAGGGTTCGCCGGGGGCGCGGTCGCTGGCTTGCGTGTCGAGGACGGCGCGGAGGAGCGCACCCGCCGCAGCGGTGGCAGGCTCCTCGTTGCTGAGGCCGAAACCTTCAAGCGTTGTCACGCGGAAGTGGCTTCGCAGGCAATCGACGGCATCGCGTTCGCGGAAGGTCCAGGCCGGGCGCGGAGTGAGAGCTGTCCCGTGCGCCAAGCGCAGCGATTCCAGGGCGGGGGGAACCGAGCCGTCGATCTCTTCGGCGAAGAGGACCTCGGCCGGGGCGAGTCGCTGGAGTTCGTCCGAGGCCCGGACGCTCGGCGTCTCAAGCACCGTGAAGGCACCGGTCGAAAGCTCGAGGAGGGCGATTGCAGCGTGGGCGTCGCGGAAGGCGATGGCCGCGAGCTGGTTGGGGCGTCCCTCTTCGAGAAGTGTCTCATCGACCAGCGTGCCCGGCGTCAGGACGCGCGTCACGCCGCGATCGACCACACCCTTGGCGTCCTTCGGATCCTGCAGTTGGTCACAGACCGCGACCCGATAGCCGGCGTCGATGAGCCGTCGCAGGTACCCCTCGGCCGAATGGAAGGGCACGCCGGCCATCGACATGCCCTTGGTCCGCTCGGTCAGGGTGAGCCCGAGGGCTTGATGGACGATGACCGCGTCGCGGTCGAAGAGCTCATAGAAGTCCCCCATCCGAAAGAAGAGCAGGCATTCGGGATGCTGCTTCTTGAACCGGACCCACTGTCGCATCGCCGGTGTCTGGAAGAGGGGATTGGCCTCGAGCGTCGCCGGATCGGCGCCAGCAATACGGGATGAGGCCAAGGTCGTCACGCGGTCAGGATAGTCGGTGATCGTGGCGACTCCTACGACCCGCCGACCCTCGTCCCAGCGGCGGCACCGGCGGGGGGCAAAAAGCGAAACGGCCGCTGCCATCGGGCCGCGACCGTCTCAACCTGCGTGTTCTTCGCGGAGCGGGCCGTTCGAAGACCCAGGCCCGCGCGGATGGAATGGAGTGGAAGAGGATCGAACTCTCAACCTCCTCGATGCGACCGAGGCGCTCTCCCAATTGAGCTACCACCCCTTTTGGGAACGTGGAAGTATATCGGCGAGCCGGAGAGTGTGCTACAGCCGGATCGTCGCGGACCTCTCGGACGAGCGGGGTTGACCCTCCGCTCCAAGGAAATCGTTCGCGGGGCACGCCTGCGGCCCTCGCGGTACGCTTCCGCCCCGGCGTGAAGGCATTTCGCCGCCACATTCGGCGCTTCCGGGCGCGCCGGCCCATCGCGTGTCACCGACCAACCTCCTCATTCTCTACGCGGCCATCATCGTGGCCGTCTCGCTCGCCGGGGGACTCCTGCCGAGCCTGCTGCGACTTGGCCATCGCAGCCTCCAGTTCGTCCTCTCCGCGGTGGCCGGCGTCATGCTTGGCGTCGGCTTCTTCCACATGCTGCCGCACGCGATCATGCTGCGCGCCGACGCCGTGGCCGAGTCGGCCGGTGCTACAGCGGATAATCACGGCCATGCGGTTGGTCATGACCTTCTCGACCCGCTGATGCTCCTGGCAGTGGTTGGCTTCCTCACGCTCTTTCTCCTTGAGCGGTTCTTCCACTTCCATCACCATGAGCCGGAGTCCGATGAGGCGTGCGATGAGGCCAGCGCGTCGGACGCGCATCATCACCACGCCGGATGTGATCACGGGCACCTCGACGCGCACGGACACGATGGTCCGCAACGACAATCAATCGGATGGGTTGGGGCCCTTGCCGGGCTCGGCGTTCACAGCCTTCTCGAAGGCATCGCTCTTGGCGCCAGTGTCGTCGTCACCGCCCATGGAAGTGCGCTCGCCGGATTGGCGACGTTTCTGGTCATCGTCCTGCACAAGCCCTTCGATGCGATGACGCTGGCGACACTGATGCGCCGCGGCGGCGCGCCGGTGCGGCTCCGCATGCTGGCCAATGTTCTTCTCGCGATGTTGGTGCCCGCAGGAATCGGGCTCTTCTGGGTTGGTGCGACCGGTCACGACGTGACCAGCGTCGCCGCGTGGGCGCTGGCATTCTCGGCGGGCATGTTCGTTTGTATCGCCTCGAGCGATCTCCTTCCCGAACTCCAGTTCCACCGCCACGATCGGGTTGGGTTGTCGCTGGCCCTTGCCTTCGGCCTCGCCTTCGCGTTCGGGTTGGCCCGTCTTGAGGCGGGATCGCACGTGCACGTGGACATTCCCGCCGGCCACGATCATGATCACGACCATGATCACGCCCACTGAACGACTGCGAGGTCGCCATGCCTGAGAAGCCGCTGGTCAAGGCCGAAACCGTCCTGGCCGAGCTCAACCGACTTCGCACGGACCTCTCGAAGGACCCGACCGATATCGAGTGGTTCGCCCTGCATCATGCGTTCTGCTTCGTGAGCTACAAGATGGGTGAGTTCCAGAAGTACCTCAACGAAACCGTCAAGCCGGGCGAGCACCCGGAGTAGCGGGGGATTCACCGCGCCTCTGCGGTGAACGACCCCTCCAACCCCCGCAAACCGCTATCCTGCGGCGTTTTCCGACGTTCCGGTGAATCCCATGCCCGACTACAAAGCCACGCTCAACCTGCCCAAGACGACCTTCGCCATGAAGGCGAATCTCGCCCAGAACGAGCCGCTGTCGCAGCGGCGTTGGGACGAGATCGGGATCTACGGGAAGCTGACCGAGTCGCGGAAGGGCAAGCCGGCGTTCGTCTTTCATGACGGGCCGCCTTATGCCAATGGCTCGATCCACGTCGGGCACCTCCTCAACAAGGTGCTGAAGGACCTGGTTGTGCGCACCCGCCTGATGGAGGGGCTCGACTGTCCCTATGTGCCGGGCTGGGATTGCCACGGCCTGCCGATCGAGCACAAGGTGATGACCGAACTGGTCAAGGGCGGCAAGGCGGCGAAGCTCGAGACGCTCGCCCCGGATCACCGCCGCATGGCCATCCGTCGCGAGTGCGCGAAGTCGGCCGAGAAGTTCATCCAGCTCCAGGCGGGGCAGATGAAGCGGCTCCTGACCCTCGCCGACTACGAACATCCTTACTTCACCATGGCCCCGGCCTACGAGGCCAAGACGCTCGAGGTCTTCGCCTCGCTCATCGAGCAGGACCTCGTCTACCGCGACAAGAAGCCGGTCCACTGGTCGATCGCGAACCGGACCGCCCTGGCCGAAGCCGAGCTCGAATACGAGGATCGCGAGGATCTCTCGATCTACGTCGACTTCGAGGCGACCGATCGGGAGGCGATCGAGAAGGCCTTCGGCGTCGAATTGGAGATGACCCCCTCGTTCATGATCTGGACGACGACCCCGTGGACGCTGCCGGCGAACCTCGCCATCGCCGTACACGAGCGCTATCGCTACAGCCTCGTCCGGATCGACGGCAACCAGTCGATCCTCGCCAGCGATCTCGTCGCGAAGGTGACCGCCGCGGCGAAGGCCGAGACGGTCGACGTGTTAGGTGAGGTCGACGGTAAGGCCCTCGTCGGCCTGACCTATCGCCATCCCTTTGTGGACCGCGTCGGGAAGATCGTCCACGCCGAGTACGTCACCCTCGAGGACGGGACCGGTCTCGTCCACACGGCTCCCGGCCACGGCGCCGAGGACTATCGCACCGGCCTCAAGGAAGGGCTGCCGATCTATTGCCCGGTGCTCGAGGACGGCACCTACGACGACTCGGTGCCGGAGTGGCTGCGCGGGATGGACATCTGGAAGGCCAACGACCTCGTCGCGGAGCGCCTGCGCGAATCGGGGCACCTCTTCCATTCCAACCGCTTCACCCACAGCTATCCGCATGACTGGCGGAGCAAGACCCCGGTCATCTTCCGGGCCACCGAGCAGTGGTTCATCGGTGTCGATCGCCCGGCGAAGCGCGACGGGAAGACCCTGCGGGCCGCTGCCCTGGACGCGATCGTCCACCGCGTCGAGTTCACTCCATCCTGGGGCCGCAACCGCATGCGCGGCATGCTCGAAAGCCGGCCCGATTGGTGCATCTCGCGGCAGCGGGCGTGGGGCCTGCCGATCCCGGCGTTTGCCCTGCCCAACGGCGAGGTGCTGATGACCGCGGCCAGCGTCCTCGCGGTCGCCGCGACCTTCGCAACGCGCGGGAGCGACGCGTGGTTCCAGGAGACGCCGAGCCAACTGTTAGCTGGCTACGACCCGTCGAAGGATCCGGCGGCGCCGAAGGGCTTGGACGTCAACACGCTCGCCAAGATGTACGACATCTTCGACGTGTGGTTTGAGGCGGGCAGCTCGTGGAATTCGGTCATGCGGGCTCGCGATCTGGGTTACCCGTGCGACCTCTACCTTGAAGGGAGTGACCAGCATCGCGGCTGGTTCCAGCTCTCGCTATTGCCCGCGCTCGGCGCGACCGGTCAGCCGCCCTTCAAGCGGATTCTGACCCACGGATTCATGGTCGACAAGCACGGCCGCAAGATGTCGAAGTCGGAAGGCAACGCTCTCGACGTCGAGGAACTCCTCAAGGAAGTCGGCGCCGACGTCGCCCGCTGGTGGGCGTCGAGCCTCGCCTACGACGACGACATGAAGGTCGACATGGAGTTCTTCCGCGTCGCGGGTGAGAGTTACCGCAAGGTGCGGAACACGATCCGCTTCCTCCTTTCGAACCTCGACGATTTCCAACCGCGGACGAGCGAGGAGAAGGGCGATGCGGCCGAGCTCGCGAAGCTCGATCCCGCGTCGATCGACGCCTGGGCGCTCGGCGAGGCGGCCAAGGTCGAGACCGCAGTGCGCGAGGCCTATGCTCGCTACGACTTCCGCGTCGCTCACTTGGCGATCTACGACTTCTGCAACGAGACGCTTTCCGCGATCTACTGCGCGGCCACAAAGGACCGCCTCTACTGCGACGCGAAGAACGCGCCGCGCCGGCGGGCGACCCAGACGGCGATGTGGGAGATCGCCGACATGCTCATCCGCCTGACCGCCCCGATCATGCCCCACACCGCCGACGAGGCGTTCCGGGCGCTGTGGAAGTCCGACGGCCGCTGTGTCCATACCGAGACCTTCAGCAATCTCGCGGCTCGCGCGCCCGCTCCGCACGCGGCGTGGACGACGGCGCTGGCGGCCCGGGCCTCGGCCTTCGATGCCCTCGAAAGGGCCAAGCAGGGCGGCATCGACAACCCGCTCGACGCCGAACTGGTCCTGCCCGACCCGCGCGGCGAGCTCGCGCCGGTGAAGGCGGAACTGCCCGACCTCTTCGGCGTCAGCCGCGTGTCCTTGGTCGCGGGAGAGGCCGCCCCCTCCGTGAAGGACCTTCGCACCGAGCCGCGCTGCGAGCGCAGTTGGAAGCGCGACGGGACTGTGCGTCAGCGCGCCGACGGCGGCATGCTGAGCGAACGCGACGCGCTGGCGGTGGGGGTGTAAGGAGAGGCAGCTTCACCGCAGAGGCGCGGAGGTCGCAGAGCCGGACGCAGAGAGGGACAAAGGGGCTCCGGTTCAGGTGCCCACGCAACTCCTCGAGCGGGTCTCTGCGTTGCTCCACGCCTCGGCGGAGCCGTCTCGACGCCGCTGGCTGCGGTGGACGCACTCGGCTCCAACGGGTCGTTCCGTTCCGAGCGCGAAGGAGCCCAAATCGATAACGCATCGCCTCAAGGGTTTCAGGCAAGCGGACCAGGGCGCCTCCCTCAAGGGCTTGTCGTCCAATCGACAACCACTTCGGCCACGAACACCATCCCCGGATCGCCGCGTTCGCTGAGCGTGCGATCAAGCGTCGCCTGGCTGCGGGCAACCGTCCCACGGAAGAGCTCGCGTTCGCCCTTCTCGCCCATCTGCTTCACCACGACCTCGCGATCGAGGTCCAGCATCTGGTCATCGAGCAAGACGCGCAGCTTCATCGCCTCGTCGATCGATGCGAAGCGCCGGTGCCAGACGAACTCCTCCTTGATCGTGCGGATGAATCGCTCGCAGAGCCCATTCTGTTCGGGCGTGTAGGGCGCGATGTACTCCTGGCTCAGGCCGTAGTCGGTGACGGTCGCGACGTACCGCCTCGATCCGAAGACCAGGCCGTTGTCGTGCCGGATGACGAGGTCCTTCGGCGCCGCCCTGCAATGCCCGAATCGCGCCAAGAGCGCGCTCTCCAGGGCCCGCTCCGCGGTCCGCGCCTTCGCCGTGTCGGCGAGCTCCCAGCCCAAGACCTGCCGCGTGCAGCAGTCGATGACCAGCACGAACGCGCACCACCCGTCCTGTCCGCATTGGACGAGGGCGATGTCGATGGCCCATCGCTCGTCCGGGCGTTCCGCGATGCTCTTCCGATGCTCGACGCGGGGCCTCTTGCCGGCCTTGCGCTGCCGCTCGGTCCAGCCCTCGCGTCGCATGATCCTCGCTACCTTCTTCACGTTGAGGGTCGCGAAGCCGAGCTCGAAGCGCAGGTAGGACCACACGAGACGGACGCCCCAGGCCGGCTGCGTCTGGATGATCTCGTAGATCAGGTTGGCGACGAAGCCGTCGATGGGCTTCGAGGCCCGCTGCCGTGTCTCGTAGTAGACCGTCGATCGCGGGACGCCGAGCCAGCGGCAGAGGCTGGAGACGTCGACGTCCGAGCCGTCGTCTCGCATCTTGCCGAACACCGTCCTCACGGAGTCTGGCGTGGCCCCTCCAGCAAGCGCGAGACCTTTTTCAAAGCGTCGATCTGAAGGACCTGCAGGCCAAGATCGGCGAGCAGGCCCTTCA
>JAEUIU010000087.1 GCA_016795065.1 Phycisphaerae bacterium | reverse complement strand
AGGGCGGTCCCCGAGGTGAGGAGCTGGGCAACGGGACCGTCGGGATCTCCCGCCGTCCGACGCATCCAGCGGAACTCGCGCAGGTTCACCGGCACCTTGATGACGACATCGCGGTCGCGACCGTGCTCGTCGCGCCACTTGGCAAATCCGGTCGCTGCGCCGCCACGCTGCCAATCGGTGCGGAACCAATGGAGGTCGTGCAGACGACCGTCGAGCGCCTGAAGCAACTCCGCTCCCAGCGCGGGGGCAAGCGCGTGTGCGGAGACGGGTCGAACCGTCTCCGCGTGCTGCTGCGGGTCGTTGATCGTCACGACGTCAACACTGTACAACGGTCCCGCGAACAGTCCCGCGGCTTCGCGCGAAGGAGTCGAAATTGTGGAGAGCAAAAGGCGAGGGGGAGAAACGCCTCGACGGCCGGCGCAGGTCAACGCCCCGTTCCGGCAAGCAGGGTCGTGTACGCTTTCACACACACGGCGGCATCGTGTCCCGCGTGATTCCATTCAGGCCTCTCCGACGCATGCATCGCCCAGACCGCCACGCAGCCATGGTCACACGACCGCGGTCGATTCCCCGACTGCTGGTGGTCGACTTGGACGGGACGCTCCTGAACCGACAGGGGCGCGTGTCCGCCGCGAACGCGGAAGCCGTCCGACGGGCCGAGGCGGCAGGCGTCGAGGTGGTCGTTGCGACTGGCCGCTCCTGGCTTGAGAGCCGCGACGCGCTCGAGGCGATCGGCCATGCCGGCGTCTTCATCGGCGCGGGCGGTGCCGTCCTCCATGACAGCCGCTCGGGCCGGATTCTCACCCGCCGCACCGTCGACACGCATCTGGTCGAGTCGATCGCCGAGAGCATCATCCGCCATGGGCACCTCGCCCACATGTTGCAGGATCCAAACGAGACCGGCGCGGACTATGTTCTCGTTGGCGACGCCAGACTTGACGCGGCGAGCGAATGGTGGTTTCGCGTGCATCCTCTGACCGTTCGCACCTTCGCAACGCTTGCGGAGGCAAGGCCGTTCGGGGCGACGATTCGAGTCGGGACCGTTGCGGTCGGAGCGGAATTGGCCGAGCTGGCCCACGTCATTCGCGAGGATGTCGGGGACAGGATCATGCTTCAACATTGGCCGGCCCTCACCGAGCACGAGGTGACCGGCAGTGCGACGCATCTCTTGGAGTGCTTCGCTCCCGAAACGGACAAGTGGACGATGACCTTGGCCCTCTGTCGCGACCGGGGTTTCCGCGCCGACGAGGTGGCGGCGGTGGGGGATGGGCTGAACGATCGACGGCTGATCGCCGAGTGCGGATTCGGGATCGCGATGGCGAACGCCGACGAGCGCGTGACGAAGGTGGCAAAGGCCCACGTCGGACACCACGATGAGGATGGATTTGCCGAGGCCGTCACCCTGTTGCTTGAGGGCGTCGTGCCGTGACCCAACTCGCCGCGCATGTGCCGTTCCTCGCCAGGGCCGAGGGATTTGCCCATTGCACTGCGGTTGAGGCGATCGCCAAGGGAGCGCTCGAGAGTGAGCTTCCGATCGCGGTGATCGCCGGGTCGCGTCGCATGCCGTTCGAAGCGTTAGGTCGCGTCGCCCCCGATGAGCCGATTCAGCGACTGTTGCATCGCCACGGGTTGGAGATCACCGTCACCGCCGACGCGGTGCGGGCCCTGGCGATGGCGTTGCGCCAAACCAGAAACAACCGCTGCGGGATCGCCCTCGTGCCGAACGAGTCGTTGCCCTATGTGATCTCGCCGCTGCAGGCAGCGCTTCCGCTCCCGCGCTTGCCCGAGGCAGCACTGGTCCTGGTGGTCGAGGATGCACCGGACACGGTGCCGGCCCTCTGTCCGCGCCGCCTGTTGGGCAGCCTGCCGATCCCCATCATCGAACCGGCGACGCTGGACGACCTGCGCGCGGCGGTGGAGCAGGCAACGCGCCTGTCGCGGGCGGGACAGTGCGCTGTCGCGATCGTCGCCCATGCGTCGCTCCTCCGTTCGACCGACACGCTTCAGGCCGAGCCGAACCGCATGGTTGATGCGATCGACGCCGCCGCGATCATCCGCCGCATGCGGCAGTCGGCGCGGATCGGCGAGACCAACGACCTGCTGCGCATGGCAAGGCGGCTGGAGCTCAATCGAATCGTTGCCCTGCCCAGCCCCGGCGAGCGCGAACCGTTAGGGCTGATCTGCGTCGGGGCAACCTTCACCGCGGCGAGCTATCTGTTAGGCGAGCTTCGCCTGATGGGACGCGTGCCGATGCTCAAGCTCGGCCTCGCCCGACCGCTCGACGGTTCGGTCGTCACGCGGCTGCTGGCCCGCTGCGATCGCGTGGTCCTGCTCGAGCCGCGACCTGGCGCGATCGCCCCGGACGTGCTTGAGGCGGCCGAGCGCGGGCGCGGCATGGGCGAACGGTTAGGCGAACTCTGGACGGGCAAGGTCCCGCCGCCCGAGGACGACGATCGTGGTGCCGACGGGTGGTCCTTTGCCGACGGCGAGGCGGTGCGGCCGTCGGCGCTGGCCCGGAAGCTCCTTCACCTGCTGCACCAGCTTCGGCCGCATCACCAGGTAGCATCGCGGCTCGCTCCGGCGCCGGCAGACCATGAGCGGATCAACGTCCCGCCGCGCGGCGAGCAATATGGACCCGCTGCTGCCGCAGAACTGGTCCGGGCCATTCTTATCGAGGCCGATGCTCTGGTCCGCGCCGAGTTGCCCGGCGAGAGCGGGGCCGACGTCCGCACCACGGCGCTGGCGATCGATGGCGTCCAGCCGATGGGGGAGTGGGATCGGACCGTCATCGCCGAGGTGTGGGATCGGCGGCGCTTTGCGGTGGAGGGCGTCGGCGCGGTGCGCCAGGCCGCGCGGGAGGCCCGTCCGCGCGTGGTCGTCGTGCCCGACATCGGTGGCGACGATGACATCGACCTCGAGCGACTCGCCAGCGCGTCGGTTCCGGCCGACTCGGCGGCGCGAGTGTTGATCCGGTCCGCTGACCTGAACGACCGTTCGGGGCTTCGCGAGGCCATTCGGCAGGCCGCCCAAGGTGATGGCGTCACGATCATCGTTGGGCGCGACGGCCCACCGGCCCGACGCGACGCCTCGGGAATCGAACGGGCGCTCAGCGAGACCGACCGGCTCGGCTTCACGCCGAACCAGCGACTCACCTGGCCGGTCGATGTTGCCTGCGAGCTTCGGCCGCCGACCACGGAGTGGCTCATCGAGCGAGGGCTTGATCGGGGAAGCGAAGAGATCGTCGGCTCGTGGTTCCTCGAGCCGGCCGGCGCCTCGACTCGCTTCCGCCTGAGCGCTCGGCCGCTCCTTGAACAGGTCGAGATCATCCGCACCAGACCGCCAGCGCCGATGTGGCGCGCCGCTGACAGCGAACGGCTCGCTCCGCCGCGACCGCTGCATGCCCAGCAGGGAGCGTGGCGGGCCCATTGCGCCGGCTTCCGCGGCGACCAACCCGGACTGGTTGCAACCGCCCTGGTCGACGCTGGGGCGCTGATGGGCTATCGCGTGCAGACCGCCTATTTCGGCCATCCGATTGGGCGAGGCCGCCGAGCGTGGGCGGAGGTCCTCTTCACCCGTCGGGTGGATGGGAGCGGGCGCGGCGATGCGTCGACCTCGGAGCTTGGAACGACGCTTCCCGCCGAGACGCCTTACGGCGAGGCCGACCTCCTGGTAGGTGCCGATGGCGTCGAAACGCTTCGGGCGATCGGGCCCGATCCGGCCCTGCGCGTGGCATCGGCCGATCGCACCGCAGCGGTGGTGAACATCGGACCGCTCGAGGACCAATTCGACGAGCAGGCTGTTGAGTGCTGTCGCAAGCTCGCCGAGACCGTGGGCGCCGTCGCCCATCCCGAGCATCGGGCCTTCGGCGATTTCGCGGTCGCCTGTCGTGCTCGCTTTCTGACCGATCGCGTCATCGACATCGTTCTCCTCGGCATCGCCTTCCAGCGGGGCTTCATTCCGACGACGGTCGAGGCGATGGAGACGGCGGTGCGTCGGCTCGAGTCGCGCGGCTACGGTCGCTGCGTCGACGCCTTCGACTATGGTCGGCGCTTGGCAGTCGATCCCCGGCTTCTCGAGCTTGCTCACGGCGGTGACGACGAGTCCCGTGACGCGAGCGGCGAGCGATTGCTGCGCCGGCTGCTGCTTGAGACCCGCACGAGCGGTTGGGGCGGCAAGCGCCGGGCGGAGAAGTTTCGGGCCCTGGCCACCGAGTCGATTCGGGCCCTCCCCGGCCTTGAGACCAGCGAGGCCGGCCACTTCGCCCGCCGTGAGTTCCTGGTCGCGCTCCATCGCTGCCTCACCTGGGGCGGCATGCCCCTGGCCCGCCGATACGCCGACATGGTGCGGTCGCTGCATGCCGCCGACCGCGGCGAGGCGGGATTCGCGATGACCCGTCACGTCATTCGTCCGCTGGCTGAGGGGATGCTCATTCGCGACCTCCTCCACCTGGCCGCGATGTCGACCAGCCTCGAACACCGGCGACGGACGCGCGATCGCCTCGCGGTCCGCTTCGCCCGCGGTGACGTGATGGAGCGTCGCTACCTCAACCGCATCGAGGGGACCGCCTTCGGCAAGCGATTCCGTTTGGACGTTCGCACCAGCGACTGGCCCGCCCGGATTCTGGCTGTTGTCGCGCCGTGGATCCCCGAACGGGTGCGGGGCTCCAAGGCCGAACAGGAGATGCGCGATTACATCGTGCATCTTGTGGAGCGGGCGATCCGCGGGGCAAGCGACAACCCGCGACAGTGGAGCCTGGTCCTGCGTCGGCTGCACGAGAGCTGCGAGGCGACCAGCGGCTTCCGCGACATCACCTCAGCCGAGTTGCGGGCCCGCGTCGAGGGCTTTGGGGAGGGCTAACGGTTCGCGTCGGAGGCTACGAAACGGTCCGCTTCTCGTGGCGCAACTGGCCACAGGCGGCGGCGATGTCGCGACCGCGGCTGGCCCGGATGTGGGTGTTCACGTTGCGATCACGGAGGATCTTCTGGAAGTGAAGCACGTCGTCGGTCGCCGGGCGCGAGAAGGTGATGCCCTTCACCTCGTTGAAGCGGATAAGGTTGACGTTCGCCCGTAGGCGCTTGGCGAGCCCGGCAAGCTCCTTGGCGTGCTCGGGTTGGTCGTTGAAGCCGCCGAGGAGGATGTACTCGAGGGTGATCTCGCGGCCGGTCTTCTGGAACCACTCGTCGCAGGCGTCTAACAGTTCGGTCACCGTGGAGTACTCGGCCCAGGGGATGATCGTCCGCCGCAGGTCGTCATTGGGGGCGTGGAGGGAGAGGGCCAGCGTCACCGGAAGCTCGAAGTCGCAGAGCTTGCGGATCGCCGCAGGAAGCCCGACGGTCGAAATGGTGATTCGGCGGGCCGAGACGCCGAGGCCCCACGGAGCGTTGATGATCCGGATCGCGTCGGTGACGTTGCCGAGGTTGGCTAACGGTTCGCCCATCCCCATGAAGACGACGTGGGAGACGCGGCCCTCGGGCGATTCGCTCCGCTCGATCTGGCCGAGGCGCCAGACCTGTTCGACGATCCGGCCGGTGGTGAGGTTGCCGTCGAGCCCACCGATGCCGCTGGCACAGAACGCGCAGCCCACCGGGCAGCCGATCTGACTCGAGACACAGGCGGTGCGCCGCTCGGGGTTGGGGATCATGACGCACTCGGTCTGGCGCGAGGTCGGGATCTCTGGCACCCCCTCGGCGTTCGCTATGGGGAGGGCGATCGGAAGGGCGATCCCGGCGCCGGCATCACGGACCGGGGTCCGTCCGTCGGGCCAGCCGAGGAGGAGCTTGCGCGTTCCGTCGGTGGCGACCTGTTCGGCCAAGAGCACGCCCTGCTCGAAGTCGATCACTTCGGCGAGCTTCTCGCGGTTGGCCTTCGAGAGGTTGGACATCGCCTGCGGATCGGTGACGCCCTTGGCGTAGACCCAATCCAGGACCTGCTTCCCGAGGAACTTGGGCAAGTCGTTGGCCTCGCAGATCGCTGCGAAGGTCTCGGGCGTCATATCAAAGACGGATGGTTGCGGCATGGGATCCGATTCTCCGGGGAACGGGCCGAAAGAGGCCGCCCGCGCCCGTGGGAGCTAACGATTCGTTCAACGCGGGGGTCGCTTCAGCCCGTGGCGCCGACCGTCAGGTCGACGACCTTCATCGGGATGTTGCGGCTATGAAGCCATTCCTCGAAGTCGGCTCGCAGGTCCATGCGGATGCGTCGTCCGGCGGGATCGATGCCGCGGCCGCGCATGAGTTCCTTGAGGGTGCCGGGCAGGCCGAACTCGACCTCCTCGCGATAGATGTCGTGTTGCTCGATCTCGGCGCCGTACCGTTCCACCAGATGGAGGACGAGTTCCTTCACCAAGTCCTCGGGAGCGCTGGCCCCGGCAGTCACCAAGACACTGTCCACCCCCTCGAACCAAGCCGGGTCCAGTTCGCTCTTGTCGTCGATCAGTTTGGCCCGGGTGCCGCGATTCTCAGCGATCTCCGTCAGGCGCAGCGAGTTGGAGGAGTTGCGGCTGCCCACCACCAGCACCAGGTCGACTTGCTGGGCGATCGCCTTCACCGCCGTTTGGCGGTTGGTCGTTGCGTAGCAGATGTCCTCGCTTGGAGGGTCCTTGATCTGGGGAAAGGCCTTCTTGAGGGCGTCGATGATCAGCTTCGCGTCATCCAAGGAAAGCGTCGTCTGGGTCAGGTAGGCGAGCTTGCTTGGATCGCGGATCACCAGGTTGGGGATGTCCGTCGGGCTCTGGACGACCTGAATCGCATCGGGGGCCTCACCGCGGGTGCCGACGACCTCTTGGTGATTGGCATGGCCGACCAGGAAGATCTGGTAGCCCTTGCGGGCGTAGCGAATCGCCTCGGCATGGACTTTCGTCACCAGCGGGCAGGTGGCATCGATCGTGGTCAGCTTCTTCGAGCGGGCCAGTTCGCGGATGGCGGGGCTCACCCCGTGGGCTGAAAACACCACAATCGAGCCATCGGGAACCTCCTCGATCGACTCGACAAACCGAACGCCCCGGCTTTGGAAGCGTTCGACGACATGGCGGTTGTGGACGATCTCGTGGTAGACCGAAATCGTCTCGTTGGGGCAGATGTCCAGGAGCTGGTCCACGACATCGATCGCCATGTAGACGCCGGCGCAGAATCCGCGGGGGTTGGCCAAGATGAGCTTCATCGACGGGCGATGATAGTCGCTCGGCCGAGCCGCTTTCGTGTCGGAATGGGCCCTGCGAGGGCGACGAACCACGCTGGAGCGATTCGCTGCCCGAAACGGGGCAGCTTCCGGTACGCTTTGCCGCTTCGCATGCGCTGCCCGATTGCCGACGTCCGAGGATCGCTGGAGCGATTTGGCCCTGACCGTTGTACGACGGCGGGCGCCACGGTGGGCGAGGCCGAAGCCCGAAGCTGGTGCCGGGCCTTGGCGTGGGGGCACTACGAGAACTTCTCGGTGCTCTCGAGCATCGTTCCGGTGGCCTTGCGGGACGATTTCGGGGCCGTCTACGCCTTCTGCCGCTGGGCCGATGACCTGGGGGACGAGATCGGCGACCGGACGCGATCGCTCGAACTTCTGGGATGGTGGCGAGACGAACTGAAGGCATGCTTCGCCGGCGAGCCGCGCCATCCGGTCATGGTCGCCTTGGCCCCGACGGTGCGACGGCACCAGCTTCCTTTCGACCTCTTCGATCGGCTGATCCGGGCCTTCGAGCTCGACCAGACCAAGACCCGTTACGAGACCTGGGACGAGGTGCTCGACTACTGCCGGGACTCGGCTGATCCGGTCGGCCGGCTGGTCTTGATGATGCTCGGGGAGCCACGGACGGAAGAGCTCTTCGCGTTGAGCGATCGGCTCTGCACGGCGCTCCAACTCACCAACCACTGGCAGGACATTCGTCGCGACGTGACGGAGCGCGATCGGATCTATCTCCCGCAGCAGTTGATTCGCGAGGCCAAGATCGACGACTTCGAGCGACGGCTGAAGGAGACGATCGCCCTCGGGCATGGCTGCGACCCGGCCTTCTTCGGCGAGGCCCGCTCCTTGGTGCGCACGCTCGTCACCCGCACCTGGCCCCTGTACGAGGAGGGCGAGAAGCTCTTCGTCCGAATCGCACCACGATCGCGGGCCCTTGTCTGGCTCCTCGCAGCAGGCGGCGCCCGAACCCTACGGCAGATCGAACTCTGGAATTGCGAAACGGTCCTGCACCGGCCCCATCTCACCAAGGCCTCGAAACTCTGGTTGGTGATGAAGGCGTGGTGGATCGGCAAGCGCAGTGGTCGGGCCGCGGCGGTCCACGGCCCGAGCGGCCACGTTCCGGCGGGAGGTGCGGCATGAGCGGCACCCGACTCGATGAGGCCTACGCCGCCTGCGAAGCGGTGGTGCGGGTCCAGGCGAAGAATTTCTACTACGGATTGCGTCTGACGCCAGAGCCAAAGCGTTCGGCGATGTACGCCGTGTATGCGTGGATGCGCGAGGCCGATGACATTGCCGACGAGGCGGGGCACAGCCAGGCGGAGCGGTTCGCGACATTGGAGAGGTTTCGGGCCCAGACCGACGCGGCGCTGACCGGCACACCCACCGACGGTCGGCCGCTGTGGATCGCCTTGGCCGATGTTGCCCGACGGCACGATCTCGTCAGCCAGGATTTCCACGACATGCTCGACGGGCAGTTGGCGGATCTGGCTGGAACGGTTCGTTGTGCGACTTGGGAAGAGCTCCGCCTGACCTGCTATCGCGTGGCGAGCACGGTGGGCTTGGTTTGCATTCGGGTCTGGGGCTACACCGATCCAAAGGCAGTCGATTGCGCGATCGATCGCGGCATCGCCTTCCAGCTCACGAACATCCTGCGCGACATCCGCGAGGACTTTGCCAACGGCCGCGTCTACCTTCCCCAGGACGAACTGGCCCGCCATGGCCTGACGCCGGAATCGCTCCTGGCTTGGCCCGAGGGGAATCCCGCGATGGCGACGCGCTGCCGGGCATTCATGGAGTTCCAGGTGCGGCGAGCCGAGGCGCTTTACCAAGCGAGCGAACCGTTAGACAGGCTGATCGACGCCGACTGTCGCCCAACGCTCTGGGCGCTGACGGAGATCTACCATCGCCTCCTTCACCGGATCGGTCGCGATCCGCGGAGGGCGATCGTCGGCGAGCGGGTGCGCGTGCCGACGTGGGAGAAACTTTGGATCGGGTTCCGGGCCAAGCGGCGCACGTTCGCGGGCGGTCGGGGTGAGGGCAGTCGCTTGCCCGCCGGAGCGGCGGCGTCGTGATCCGCACCATCGCGGTGGTAGGCGGAGGCGTGGCGGGGATCGCTGCGGCAATCCGACTGGCCGAGGCGGGCGAACGGGTGACGCTCATCGAGACGCGGAAGCGACTCGGCGGCCGGGCGACGAGTTTCGTCGACCCGCGCTCCGGTCAGACGCTCGACAACTGCCAGCACGTCCTGATGGGGTGTTGTACCAACCTGATCGACCTCTACCAGCGCCTCGGGGTGCTTGACCGGATCGAATGGCATCCGCGCACCTATTGGGCCAACCCGCCCCACGAACCCGACGTGCTGGAGCCGGGCTGGCTGCCGGCGCCAGCCCATTTCACACGATCGTTCCTGCGGATGCGGATGTTCACCTTCGCCCAGAAGCGGGCCATCGCACGAGCGGTCTGGGCTCTCATCCGCATGGGCATCAAGGGTCGCCTCACCTGGCGGGGGCGGACCTTCGCCGAGTTTCTCGCCTCGGTTGAACAGCCGCCATCGGTGGTGCAGCGCTATTGGGACGCGGTCGTGGTGAGTGCGTGCAACCTTCCGGTCGATCGCTGTGACGCCTCCTACGCGATCAAGGTCTTCCAGGAGGGATTCATCGGCGGAGGATGGGCCGCGACGATGGGCATCTCGACGGTGCCGCTGGTGGAACTCTACGACCGCGCCGAGGCCCTGATCCGCGAGCGCGGCGGAAACGTCGAGCTCGGCACCTCGGCCCGGGCGATCGCCTACGACGGAACCCGCGTGACGGGCGTCGTCACCGAGCATGGACTGGTGCCGTCGGCCGCGGTCATCAGCGCCGTGCCGGCCGATCGGTTGGACAAGCTCACCTCGGACGTCGTGAAGGCTGCCGATCACCGCCTGCGGAGCCTGGATCGCATCACGCCGAGCCCCATTCTTGGGGTCCATCTTTTCTTCGAATCACCCATCATGACGACGCCGCATCTGGTCCTGCCTGGTCGCGGCGTCCAGTGGCTCTTCGCGAAGGGGGAGGACGAGGGCGGTCGACACCATGTGCATGCCGTGATCAGCGGGGCCGAGGCGTGGATGGAACTCGATGAGGAGGAGATCGTTCGGCGGGTGATGGCCGACGTGCAATGGGCGCTGCCGGCGGCGCGTGGGCTCGAGCCGCTCGAGGCGCGGGCGGTGAAGGAGAAGCGAGCGACCTTCGCGGTCGTGCCCGGCATCGACGCCTTTCGGCCAAGCACCTTGCCCGACGTTCGGGGTGGCATTCCGAACCTCTTTCTCGCCGGCGATTGGACTGACAATGGTTGGCCCGCGACGATGGAAGGGGCCTGCCGCTCGGGCTATGCCGCCGCAACGGCGGTCACTGGACAGGGGGGGGTGATCGACGACGTTCCGATCGGGTTGCTCGCCGGCATTCTCGGGCTCCGTTAGCTTCTCCATGCACGACGCCGCCGTCATGAACGAGGTGTTAGGGATCGCCCGCGACGCGGGCTTTGCCTTCGCGGGCATTGCCGATGCCCGGCCGAGCGATCATGCCGAAGCGATCCGCAGGTGGGTTGCGGAAGGAAAGCACGGCTCGATGGCGTGGTTCGCGGACGACCTTGAGGTACGCATCGATCCGGCTCGGCTTCTGACCGGGGCACGATCGGTCCTCTGCGTCGCCGACCGCTACGCCTTGCCCAAGCGCGATCCTCGAAGCGAGGTGTGGCCGCCGCGAGGACGGATCGCCCGCTATGCCCGTGGCGATGACTACCACGTCTGGATCCGCAAGCGGTTGCGACGGCTTGCGGCTCGGCTGCGGGAGCGCTTCCCGAGCGAGGAGTTCCGCATCGCCTGCGATCTCCTGCCGGTGCTCGAGCGCGAGCTGGCGGCACGCGCCGGCCTCGGCGGCATTGGGAAGCACACGCTCCTCCTTCGCCCGGGCGAGGGGTCGTACTTCCTGCTCGGCGAGGTCATCACAACACTCGACCTACCGATGGCGCCGACCGCCGGAGCGGCTGATCCCTGCGGTGGCTGCACCCGCTGCATCGACGCCTGCCCGACCGCGGCGATCTCGCCCTATTCCGTCGACGCCTCGCGATGCCTTTCGTACACGACGATCGAGCATCGGGGGCCGATCGACTCGTCGTTCCATCGCCCGACCGCCGATTGGCTCTTCGGGTGCGACATCTGCCAAGAGGTTTGCCCGCATAACCAACCCACGCGACGGCGGGCGAAGGCCGCGGTCGACGAGCACTACCGTGAACGGATGGTGGACCTCGACTTGTTTGAGGTCCTTGGCTGGAGTGAGGCGGATCGACTGAACGCCACGATGCGAAGCGCCCTGCGCCGGGCCCAGCTTTCCATGCTCAAGCGCAACGCGATCATCTGCCTCGCGAATGCTCTCGCGAAACGCGAGGACCCCGGCCTTCGCGCGAGGCTCGTGGCGATCAGTCAGGATCCCTCCGAGGACGATCTGGTGCGGGAGACCGCTCGACAGGTGTGCTGTTGAGCCGCTAGCAGAGCCTAGAGCGGCTTCATCGCATCCGAATACGCCGTCGTGATCGCCTGCAGGAAGACCACCAGCACCACCGCGAGGACGAAGAGAAGAACCAGCGTCGAGACGATGAGGGCCGTCCAACGGTAGCGACGGGTCATGGCCATCAGCACGCCGCACACGACGGCGGGGATCGCCACCAGCGAAAGAAGCCATGGACGCTGGGCAAAGGGCTGGGCGAACGGCGGAATGTTCGCGTTGGCCTTCGCCGCCGCGTCAACCGAGAGCGAGAGCGCGAGGGGACCAATGGTGGCGATGAGGAGCGCCGCGCCGATGGTGAAGATCCCCTTGAGGACCATCATCCCGTCCACCATGCGCTGGACGGGCGAACGGGCTGCGCGGGCCTCACCTCGCTCGATGAAGGCTCGGGCCTCAGGCGTGAGTTGTGGTGGCGGCGGTGTTGGACCGGTGGCGCGCGAGGGACGCGGCGGTGGGGGCGGTGGCGGCGTTGGGCCTTCGACGCTCAACGGTTGGCCAGGGGATGGGTGCCGGGGCGATCCATCACTGATCTTCGGTGCCGCCTGACGGTTGCTTCTGAAGATCTTCCATCATCTTCTTCGCCGCATCGCGTCCAGCCGCCTCGCCGAGCTCACGGGTCTCGGTCTTGAGCGTGTCCTTGAACTGGGCGTAGGTGGCGATCTCGCCTGAGGCGATGCGCTCGACGATCGACTGCCGCATCGCGGCCAATCGCGGACGCTGGGCTTCCATGACACCCGACATCATGGAGAAAGCCATCGCGACCGCAGGATCGAATGCCTTCACCAGACTGTCGACGTCGAGACGCCAGCCAGCTCCACCCTTGAGTAGTTGCAACTCGACCGGCTGACCCTGCACCTTGGCCTCGATGACCGCGGTCGTGTCGGCGACCGACTTGACGGTGGCATCGTTGAAGTCGGGGAAGCCGGACTCGGGATCGCGCGAGTCCTTGCCGAAATCGTCGGGCCACTTCGCGGCGGCCGCGGCGTAGGCCGGTCCCATCTCCTCGGCATCCATTCGAAGGAGGGCCAAGAGCGCGTTGCCAGCTTCGCTTCGGGCGATGAAGCCCGAGTTGAGGAGCGGCAAATCCGCGTCGGTGATCCCCGGCTTCTGCATGAAGGCGATGGCCGCCTCGGGCGACTCGAAGCCGCCGCTACTCATGGAGGCGGCAGCCGGTGTGGCCATACCAGCGGAACCGGAGGCCGGGGTTGGCGCTGCGGTGCCATCGATGCGGGCAAGGATTCCGTTGAGCGAATTCCGCAGGCCGCGCACGGCAATCTGATCGTTATCACTGGCCTCTCCCAACTGTCCGATCGCATCGACCAGTTGTTCCTTGGCCTTGGCGAGCATCTCCTCGCGTTCCTGCTTGAGCGAAGCGATGGCGTCCGCCTGCTTGGCCGAACCACCGAAGAGGTCACCGGCCGCGCCGAGGGCCTCGTGCAACTGGAGCTGGGAGGTCGCGTTCGCGGCCGAGTCGGCATAGAGCGAGGCGAGCCCGGCCTGGGCCGCGAGCTTGGCAAACTTTGCGTTCTGGGCGCCGCTCTGTCCGCCACCCCTCGCACTGCCCGCGGAGGATGCGGCCTTGGTCAGGTTGGCCTCTATCGCGCTGAAGGTCTCCTTCAGGGCCGTATTCGCCGTGGCGATGTCGGCAAGGGCGGTCTCGGCACTCTTCTTAGCCTCGTCGGCGGTCGCTCGTGTGGCGGCGGCTTCGGAGTTCAGCACGTTCTCGAAGTTCTGGAGCTTGTCGAGGCCCGACGAAGCGGCCGACTTCAGCGACTTGGCACCCTCGTGGGCGATGTTGGCTCGGGTGTGCTCAGGTTCGACGCGGGAGAGATCCAGCTCACCTATCGCAGCATCGGCCCGGGCAGCGCGGATCGAACCCTTGATGCCCGCGGCCTCTTCGATGAGCGGCAGTCCAGCTCGGGCACCGGCTTCGATCGCTCGGCGACGCAACTCTTCGACGTTGCCCTGCAGGGCGACGATCTCGGTGCGGCGCTCTTCGATACGGGCCTTGAGTTGGGCCATCGGACCTTCGAGCTGCTTGAGCTGGTCCTGGACCTGCTTCAAGGTCTCGTCGGCGCTCCTCTGTTCCTCGCGAAGCCGAGTCTTGTCGGTCGCAAGCGAGATGCTTGCCTGGCTGTCGGCGATGGTCTTGAGCGTCGCGGCGGCATCAGCCATCGCAGCGGCGTAGGCGCGATCCTGTTGGATCTTGCGAAGCGACTCGTAGGCGACGACGGACTGCACGTCCGCAGTGGCCTGGGCAATCGCAGCGCTCAGAAGGCCGGCGGCGGCCCGCTGTTCGTCGCTCGGGTTGTCGAGGCGATCGATCTGCGACTGAAGGGCGCTCAGCGAACTGATCGAGCTCTCAGCCGACGAGGAGCTGTGCTTGGCGAGCGTGTCCGCGAACTCGTGGGAGACCTTCAGGATCGTCTGCTGGACGGCAGACTGGGCTTCGAGGTCCGCGTCCTTGCAGCCGCTCAGGGCGACGAGCGGAAGGACGGTGGCCGCTCCGGCGAGAAGGAACGCCGCAAACGGGGCCTTCGGGCGGGACCGGAGCGACGCAGGAGTCGAAGTCAGGAAGGTTCGCATGGATCGCTGCGGGGGTGTCGGAGGGTTGAGAGGGGCGAGTCGGGGCGGTGCTCATCCGAGCGGAAGGCTGAAACAGACCCGTTCGCTTGTGAGCGCGCCTGCCGCTAAGTTGGGGCTGAGCGTCGGCCGAGACACAGGTACCGAGAAGAGGGGGCAGTGTAACGAGGGGACTCGTCAGCGGGGAACAACCGGGGCGTCGACCGGTGTCGAATGATCCGGCGCGGTGAGGTCCGGTGGAGCGAGCTCGACCGGATACTCTGGCCGAGGCTGGTACATGGTCTCGACCCAACGGGCGAAGTCATCAATGAGTCGCCGGTTGGTGGGCCCGAAGACCGGCTTCCAGCCCTTCACCTCCGGATGCGGATAGCGGGCCTCGGAGCGGGGCAGGCCGAACTGGATGACCAGGCTCTCGCGGGGCTTCTCCCAATCGACCAGCGGCGGACGGCCGTCGATCTTGGTCCGCTCGAGGAGGAGCAGGTTCGTGTACCGCACCTGGGTCGACTTGGCGTTGCGGCGATGGAGAAAGAACCTGCCTGCGTCGACGCCGCCGTGGCACTGGCTGGTGGCGCAGTTGTTGATCAGCCAACTGTTGTGGATGCGGCGGCGGAAGAGCGAGAGCGAAGTCGGTTCGCTGCGGACGATCACCTTGGGGTACATGTCCCGGGCCCGCAGGTCGAACATGAGCCGGACCAGCCGCTCCGGTTCCGCACGGTAGAGGGCGGCCCGGCCCTCAGCGTTCGCAGGAATGAGCTCACTGGCCGAGTACTTCTCAATCAGTTCCCGGATGACCTCTTGGGGCACGGTCATCTTCGGGGGCTTACGGAAGTCGATTTCGTAGACCCGAATGATGTTCACGTCCTCGGGCGAGAGGATCCGCGTCGGGAGCGGTATCGAGTTCGGGAGCGGCGTCTCATCGTCGGGGCTGTCTTCGGTGAGCGGTTCGTCGTCCGGCGTCGTGACGGGCCGGCCGAGTTCCAATTGTGCTTCCACCGTGCGAAGGAGGTCCTTCGCCTCGAACATGTCGACCGCCTCGAGCAGGGCGACGAGTTCCTCGCGGGCTTCTTCGTACATCTTCTGATCGAAGAGATAGCGGCAGAGCTTGAAGCGGTCGGTGTACTGGTCGGGCTTGATCTCGACCCGAAGCCGCTCGTAGGTTTGGCGCGGCGTCAGCGTGAAAAAGCAACGCAAGACCGTCGTGCGGGGGAGGATTTGGCGGATGCCTTCGACCTCGACTTCGACGTGATCAACCTCGTCCTTGATGATCAGGCCTCGGTACTCGAGTCCATCGCGCATGATCACGACGCCCGGTTGGTTCGGCGGCGGATCAAGGAGGGGGATGATCTCGCTGACGCGGGCCTTGTAAAAGCCGCGCAGCTTGCCTTTGGTTTCGATGACGAGGTAGTCGTCGGTCTCGGCCTCGACCGTGCCGCCGCACTCGTTGAAGCGGTCCTCGATGATGTAGACCCGCTTCTTCTTGCCGTTCACCAACGGAGGGGCGGGGAGGTTCTCGCGCTTCAGATCGTTGTCGGCCGGAAGCCGGTCGGCGGGGGCGACATGCTCAGGAGCCGTCGGCGGCGTGTCGCCCTTGGCAGGCGGTGTCGCCTCACCTGCTGGCGGGGTGTTCGCCGGAGGCGGGGTGGGTGGCGCGGCTGGCGTCGGGTCGTCGGCCCAGGCACCTCGGGTGAGGGCTCCGTCCAACGAGGTGGCCACGAGGAGGGCGGCGAGCGGCAGAAGAAGGGCGGAACGCAAGATACGCATCGGGGCGTTGATTGTCCGGGGGATCGGGGTCAGATGCAATGCGTGACCACAGAGGGTTTCAGGCAAAGCCGCCAGCTTGAGGCAACCCGTCGATACGCTGCCCATCCTGCACCAGATGCATCGAGCTGGGGCATCGGCGGGCGCGGCGGACGCACGCGGATTGACTCGAAGTCGGGTCACCGCTTTGCTGACCGGGGCTTTTCCCGCTTCACCCGTCCTCGGTCCATCCTCTGACAGAAGGGTTCAACGCGATGAAGCTTGGAGTCATGGCAGCGCTCTTTTCCAACCGCACCCTGGAGGAGACGGCCGCGTTTTGCGCTGAATGCGGCCTCGGGGCGATCGAATTGCCCGTCGGGGCCTATCCGGGGAAGCCCTTCTTTGACCCTGCAAAGGTTCTCGCCAACCCGAAGGAGCAGGCCCGGATCAAGGCGCTCCTCAAGGACCACAACCTGATGCTCTCGGGGCTCGCGGTCCACGGCAATCCGGTCCACCCCGACAAGAAGCACGCCGACAACGACCACAAGGCCTTCGAGGTCGCCGTGCAACTGGCCCCGAAGCTCGGCACCGACGTCGTCATTACCTTCTCCGGCTGCCCGGGTGGTGCGAAAGGCGACAAGACGCCGAACTGGGTGACCTGCCCCTGGCCCAACGATTACACCAACGTCCTGAAGTATCAGTGGGACGAGGTGCTCGTGCCCTACTGGGCCGAACAGGCGAAGTTCTGCGCCAAGCACGGCGTCAAGGTCGCGTGGGAAGCGCACCCGGGTTTTTGCGTCTACAACCCCGACACGCTCATTCGCCTGAGCGAACGGGCGACCAAGGCGAGTGGCACGAAGAAGGTTGTTCTCGGTGCGAACCTCGATCCGAGCCACTTCTTCTGGCAGGGGATCGATCCCGTGGCTGCGGCTCGGGCGCTCGGCGAGGCGGGGCTTCTCTTCTACTGCCACGCGAAGGACACCGAACTCGATCGGCACGAAGGCGGAATCAACGGCTACAACGACGCTCGCCCCTACACCGATCTCAAGCATCGGGCGTGGAGCTTCCGCACCTGCGGCTACGGTCACGGCCACGAGTTCTGGAAGCCGTTCGTCTCGATGCTCCGCCGCTATGGCTACGACCACGTCCTCTCGATCGAACATGAGGATGCCTACATGTCGATCGAGGAAGGGCTGACCCGAGCGATCACCTTCCTCAACGATGCGATCATCGAGGAGCAGCCGGCCACGCCGTGGTGGACGTGACCCGACGAAGCCCAAGGCACCGCCACATCACGAATGACGATCCCCGGCGCGGCGCTTGGCGCTCTGAAGCCGGGCGAGTCGTTCGTCGAGTTCGCGCGAGAGCGTCGCTGCGGTGGTCGGCGCTTCGGGCGACGTGTGAGCGGCCGGCGCCGGAACGAAGGGCATTGCGAGCCGTTGCACGAGACGATCCCTCGACGTCAGGATGAGTCGTCGACACGCGACGTCCGCAAGGAACAGGACGCCTGCGATCACGGTGAAGAGTTGCCAGAGCGCTCGCGTCCACGTCGGAAAGGTCACCCCATCGCGGCGGAAGAGGGAGGTCGGTGCGTGGACGTCGTAGGTCACGCCATTGGCTTCGCGAGCCGCGCGAAGAAGCAGGGCCTCGTCGGCTTGCGGCCGGTCCCACTCCGACGCCCCCCGATGGGCGACGACGGTGCGGGCGATGCCCGTGACCGTCTCGCCGCCGGCAGAACCGGCGTAGCGGGCGGTGATCAGGGCCACGGCGTTGGGCGGCAAGCCGAGCGGAGCGGCGAAGCGGCCGGGGCCCTCGGGCTCCAGAGCAAGCTCGCCGCGCGTGCCGTCGTCGGTGACGAACCGAACCGAAGCCACCGCGTTCGAGACCGGCTTGCCACCGATCGTCGTTCCCGTCTCATCGCCGACCGGCGTGAACTGCTGACGCAACGACAAGACGATCCGCGACCCGGTGCCTTGGCTGTTCGCCGATTGCTCGACGGCCAACGTTGCCTGCACTGGGCCGTTCTCATGACTCGGCGTGCGTGAGGTCCAGCGGAGCATCTGCCGCCAGAAGGCGTCATGGGCCGCGGCGTTGGTGCGAGGCCATGCCGCCCAACCGTCGGCCCATCGTCCGAAGGGGTCGCCGGTGAAGACGCTCACCCGTCCGAGCCCGTGGTTCCAGAAGGCCACGATCGGATCGCCCTCGGGTCCGCGGGCGCCGACCACCGCCCGACGGTCGCGATCCATGACCACGCCGTAACCGGTGATCGTGGGAAGTTCCGCCGTGCCGCGCATCGGCCCTTCCGAGGTGACGACGGCGATTTCGTATCGATCGCCTTCGCGAATCGGAGCGCGGCGGATCAACTCGGTCTCGTGCTTCAGCACTTTGGGCAATTGCTGCACGAGGGCCTGGCTAGTGATGCGGTGGTAGCGACCTCCGCCGGCCTGGGCGAGCTGCTGAAGCAGCGCATCGGCCGCCCCGTCGCCGATCGAAATGGTCGAAAGCGTGATGCCCGAGCGACGCAGCTCATCGGCCCGGCGCACCCCCGCGACGGGATCGCCTTGGGTGTTGCCGTCGGTGAGGAGAACGATGTGCCGCGACGCGACGGACGCCTTCTCCAGTTCGTGGGCCGCCGCTTCGATGGCGAGAAAGGCATCGGTGCCGCCGCCGGGTTCGATCGAGCGAATGCGACCGGCGATGACCGACGGCTCGTCGTTGGGACGAAGCGGCACGACCGCCGTGGGCGAGCCGTCAAAGGCGATGACCGAGACGAAGTCGACGCGAGTCAGCGACGAGAGGGCGGTGACGGCGGACTCGTTGGCGAGACGTTGCTGACTCTGTCCGGTGAGGCCGACCGGCGCCGACATCGATCCGGAACGGTCGAGCACGATCGCGACCGCGCCGCGCGAGGGCATGCGCTCCTCAGGCAGCCGCAGGTCGACCGGGAGGGCCTCCTCAAGAGGCGTATCGACCCAGTCGCGGGCGAAGCCCATCGGGCCACCGAGCACGATCAGGCCGCCGGCGCAGTCTTCGACGTAGCTGCGGAGTTGCTTCGGCCGAACGCGGCCAAGATCCTCGACCTGAATGCCGACCAAAATGACCGCGTCGTAGGCTGCCCATCCTTCGATGGTCAGCGGTGTGCCGGCGGGCGAGAGCTCCTCGGAGGTGAGATCGGCATCGTTGATCGCGCCGAGGAGGGGCGAGCAGTCGACGCCATCCGGGCGCACGACCAGCACCCGAGCCGCCCCATCGATGAGCGTCAGGGCCGTGGCTCGTAGGCCCGCCGGATCGACCTGCAGCGGGTCGCCCGTCGTGGCTTGGACGTTGAGGCGCACGTCGTAACGCTGCACCGTCGAAAGCCCATCGGACGTCGGGACGGGCAACGAGAAGGCCAGCGTCTCGCGGCCTGCGTCCATCTCGACGGGAAGTGCAAAGGCGAGTTCCCCGTCGGGCGTCGCGGCACCTTCCGGAACCGTCGCCCGAATGAGCAGCTCACCGACCAGCGGGCGAGTGGATTCGACGTCGACCTTGGCCTGAATCGTCGAACCTCCCCGCGAGCGTGGCGGCACGGTGAAGGAACGGATCATGGCCCACGGATCGCGATCGGCTGCGAGCGGAATCACGTCCAGCGGAATCGCCCGGGCCTTGAGGTCGCGAGCGGCAGCGAGGATCGAACCCGAGGTCTCGTTGCCGTCGGAGGCGAGCACGATGCGCAGCCCCGCATCAGGGGCCTGGAGCGCCGCCCCGAGGAGGACCGCCTGGGCGAGATTGCTCCCGTCGGGCTGCACGCCGACGGGGGAGTGTGTTGGGAGCGGCGTTTCGGCCGGACGCTCGACGACCACGGCGTTGGCGCCAAACGCAACGGCCCCAATGCGATCGTGGCGGTTGGGGTCGGGCATCGCCGCGGTGATGATGAACGACTCAACCGCCCGTTGGCTGCTCGGTGGCATCGAGGCGCTCATGTCCCGAACCAGAACGACCGCAAGTCGGTTGGTGGTCCAGGTCCATTGCGGATCGGCAAGGGCGACGCTGGCGAAGAGGATCACCGCCAATCGCAGGCCGGTATGCAGCCACGCGAGCCCGGTTGGCTTACGCGATCGGAGTCGGAGAAGGAGAGGGAGTACAGCCAGTCCGCCCAACAGCGGAATGAGGAGGAGCGCCGCGGGATGATCGAAGCTGATCCAACGATCCGCCAGGGGGGACGTCCACGATCCGGCGGCGAGGGCGTCGATCGCGTCGAGAGGGAACGAGGCTCCAAGCATCGTGTGAACTTTCACGTCGTTGGGGGAGGGAAGGAGAATTGCAGAAGCGAGAAGCGACAGCCCAAAGCGTGTCGACGCGAGGCCCTCGGAAGGCTGCTCTCTCCCGCGATAGCGGGGGAGATGTCGCCGAAGGCGACAGAGGGGGCCTCAACCAACGCCATGACACGCAATGCCCCCTCTGTCCGCTGCGCGGACATCTCCCCCGCCTGCGCGGGGGAGAGCGATGCAGGCATTGCGGGTATCCGCCGTGACATCCGGCCCTTCTGCCTCCCAGCGGTGACACGCCATGTCGAGAGCCTATCCCCGAGCTCACAATCCGGCCAGCAAAACCGTGAAACGAGCGATCAGCTCCGCCGCGCGACGACCACGATGTCGCGGTACACGCCGCCGATACGGGCGGTGCGTTCGATCGTGAAGAGGCCTTCGGCAGTCACGAGCCGCTGCAACTCGTCCATCGTGAACTCGTGGGCGTGGTAAGTCGGATCGCTCATGCGACCGTATTGCCATTCGGGGGTCGAGAGGAGGAGCGAACCGCCACGAGCGATGACGCGGGCCAGTTCGCAGAGGGCCCGGGCGGGGTTGTGAAGGTGTTCGATGACGTCCAGGAGCATCGCCCCGCGGGCGCTCCCGGCCGCCGATCGCAGCCCGTAGACCGAACCATGTTCGAAGACGGCTCGGTGCGGTCGGGCCGCGACCATCCGTTCGGCCTCGCCGATCCCGATGGGGTCCTCGTCGATGCCGCGCACGGGAATGCCGGCGTCTGCGAGGAGTTGTGTGAAGAGACCGTCGCCGCAGCCGACATCAAGCACGGGCCCATCACCCGATTCGAATTCCTGTCGAGCGAGCTTCACCAAGAACTCCGCCCGCTTGCGAAAGCTCTCGTTGTCGCGAAACGCGTGCCAGTGGAACGCGCCGCGCTCGACGTACTTGTCGAAGGGCTGTTGGGTCCCGAAGAAGCGAACGTTCCAGCGAAGGGGAGCGAGGTCGGGTCGAGCGGCGATCTCGTCGATGTCAGGTGCGAAGGGATGGAAGCCGAAGCGGGCGATGAAGTCGTCGACGTCCTCGTGGGGAATGGGTTGGTGAAGCTCGCCGGTGACCCAGACGATGTCCGGGACCGCGACGACCCGGCCGCCGCGGAGTCGCGCCTCAAGGCACCAGCGAAGGAGCCCGAAGGCACCGCGCGGCTCATCAAGTCCCTCGACCAAGGCGAGCGGGAAGGCGGCGATCCCATCCATCGCCCCGTCGACCTCTTCAGGAAAGCGATGGGCCGACGCGGGAAGGGCGTGGCCGACCGAATGGAGACCCTTCGGATGGACGACGACCTCGCCCATCGCGATCAACGAGCCCGCAGTCGACACCCGCTTGCCTAACGCGACGACCGCCGGCCCGTGGCGCAGGCACGCTCGGGCGAGGATCCCGGGCCAGTCGCTTGGCTCAGGCGCACCGGGCCCACCGGTTGCGACCAGCATGATGTCGCCGCGACGATCGACGATCCAGGGAACGCCCATCAGGTCCTTTCGGTTTTGCCGCTTGCGGATCCGATCATGGCCCGTCGCTCACTCAGGCAACGGCGAGATCATGGACTTCTCCGGCTTGGAGAGCTTCACCGTCCAGGAGATGCTCATCGAGCTTGGCCCGCGCTCGGCGGTCTTGGGCTGGAGCGTTAGCGCCCACTTCAGGAGCCCCTGCTTGAGCTCGTTGGCCTCGTACTTCTTGTCGTTGGCCAGCGGCGGCACGACGTCGCGGATCGTGACGTCCACGTCCTCGTCGCGCGAGACCGGCATGCGGTCCCAGATCTCGATCGACGTCGCCGTCTCGATCGCGTTCTTCACGGTGATCTTCCACTGCCACTCGATGTCGTCGGACTTGGAGAGGAGGCCGCTGGTCGAGAGGTTGCGGGCGATGAGCTTGCGGTCGAGCGTGATCCGCTTGTCGGCCCCGAACCAGAGCTCGAACTCGCCATCCGGGGCGACGTCGTTGAGCATGGTCACGCCGACCGAGTCGCCGCCGAGGAAGATGCGGGCCCGGCCGCGGAGGATCTGGAACTTGCTGTCGTTCTTGACCGTTCCGCGCAGGTAGGCCGCGAGGTCCACCAGCGGCCGGGCGACGTAGGTGTAGGTGGGCTTGAGGTCGATCGTGGCAATGCGGGTCGACTGCTCCCGCTCCCGGTCGCTGGTGAGCGTGACGGTGCGCGGCAAGGCGAAGGTTGCTGCGGTCGCATTCTGCTGGACATTGGCATCCTTCGCCGCGTCCTCGGCATCCTCGCCGGCGTCGCCGAAAACGCCGCCCTCGGCTCCGCCCGCGAAGCCTCCGCCGCCTCCTCTGCCGCCACCGACGATGTTCGCTCGGTCACCCGGTGCCGATGCCGGCGGGGTTGAGCTCGCAGCCTTCGAGAACATGCGAGCGTCGACCAACTCAACATAGATCGGCTCGATCTCGGGCGGCTCGGCGGCGTGGGCCGGTTGGGCCGTTGAGAGGGTCAGACGGACGTTCTCCCAGCTCTCGCCGCTGTGCTGGGTGATGGCCGCGTCGTAATCCACCTGGAGGCCCGAGAGGTCACTCGCCGCCCGCACCGAGTAGTTCGGTCGCCAGGTGGCGCCGCTGACGAGATAGGTGAAGTGGAGGTCGACCGGTGTGGTGATCTCGGTCGGAACCGCGATCGTCATGTAGCCGGTGCGCTCGACCTTGGTCGTGTCGCCGATGGCTTCGAGCCGCTCGGCGGTGGCGGTGATCCGATTGGAGAGGTCGACGATCTCGACCTCGAGCGCGAGGCGTTGGCTCGAGATCGCATCGCGTTGCTTGGCGACGGCGTCGATCTGCTCGGCGAACTTGGCCGGATCGAGGGCATCGGTCCCGAGCCCCTTCACGGTCTGTTCCAGCATGCGCGTCGAAAGGGCATCGAGCAGCTTGAGCGAAGAGGTCATCGTCTCGCGCTTGGCGTTGAACTGTCCGAGGGTCCGCTCAAGCGTCTCCAATTCCTTCTTGAGGCGGATCGCTTCGGGGTTGTTCGCCACATCGGTTTCGACCGCCCGCTCCTCGTAGTTGACGTCGAGCAGTTTCGCGGGCGCCCCGACGGTGGCCTGAAGCGAATCGGGAAAAACGGTGCCCGGGAGATTGGCGAAGCGAACGCGATAGACCCCGGGCTTGAAGGTGGCGGAGGCGCTTCGCGTCACGGCGGCCCGGCCTTGGTAGAGCGTCACCGCGTCGATCCCGGCGTCGATTGGAAGGAGCGAGGGCTCGACGGTGACGGGCGTCGTCGAATCATCGCTCGCCTGAGCGCGAACCGAGGGACTGCCGAAAAGAAGGAGGGCCGAAAGAGCCATTCCCACCCGAACGGCGCCGTGCATGCCCCAGCCTCCGCCCATGTCGGTCGCGTTGGAATGAGGATTCACCCGAAGGGAGCTCAGGATGGGCACGGAACAGACGCGAGTGAAGCAGGCGAGGTCGACCATGCGCGAGGCCTCCGAAGGGCGTTGGGAGTCGCGATGGCCGCACGGGTCATCGCGCCTCCGAATGCGTGCGACGGATTGTGCCATGAGTTCGGCAATGGCGGGTCGCTGTCGTCGGCGAATCGGCTGCGATGAGCCGCCCCATCGACCGAACAGGAGGACAAAGATCCTCGCCGCAGACGGGGAAAGGGGACGCTCGTTCAGGCCATCGCTTGCCTTCGGTGAGCTGCGATGTCGGCGGCCTGACCGACGAGCGAGGCGGTCTGACCCCAAGAGCACGCTCAACCGACGGCAGGCCGCGTGGGGTTCAGCCCCACGCGCCGAGCAGGATCGCCAGGTCAGCGGCATCCACCTCGCCACTCTCGTCCAAGTCAGCGCTCCCTGCGCTTCCCCACTGGCCGAGCAGGATGGCCAGATCCGCGCCATCCACGTGCCCCGACTGGTCGAGGTCGGGCGTTGGGGCGGCGCCGTTCAGGACGTAGAGGTTGTCGATCGTGACCCCTTGGGCCTCGATGTCCATGAGGTCCCACGTCGAGGTGTCCACGTCCGCGGGGATCATGAGGGCGATGTTCTGGAGTGGCCCCACCGCAACGGGCGGTGAGCCGGCGGTCAGGTTCTGAACGGTGACGCTCCCTCGCCCGTAGAAGATGCCCTCGCTGGTGCTGTAGAAGGTGGGGCTTAGGTCCATCGTCATCCGAACCCGATACCAATCGCCATGCTGATGGGCGAAGTTCACGGCCGCGCCGGCGTACTGGACGCAATCGCCGCGATGGACCAGGAGGCGATCCAAGGGGTTCCGCGAGGCGAGGAACGAGTAGCTCACCCCGACCTCGCCGTCGCCGCACAGCCAGGTCTCATCCTGGTCCCACAGCACGAACTCGGCGACGGAGTAGGTCGCGGACGGATCCACCCGGAAGTCGAAGCCGACCTGTGCGGTGGTCGCGGTGATGGTCGGGAACGACCACGCTGGCGTGTTCTGGCGTGCGGCAGCACCTCCGGTGAAGCCGAGCGAGCCGTTCGTGGTGGCGACGACCGAAGCGTTCGATGTCGCGCCCCAGGAGTCCTGGCCGCTGAGCGGCCCGATCACAAGGTCATTGAAGGTGTAGACACCGGCGTTGGCGACTCCAACGCACAGTGCTGTAGCGGCGGCGGTGAGAAGGAAGACTCGGTTGTGAAGCAGGTTCATGTGCACACTCCAACAGTGGTTCGCTATCCGTTCCAGGCGCCAAGCAATATCGCAAGATCGCTGGCCCCGACCTCGCCGTCGAAGTCAAAGTCGGCGGGACTCTGCGTGGAACCCCAAGCGCCGAGCAGCAGGGCGAGATCGATCGCGCCGACGCAGAGGTCGCCATCGACATCGCCGGAGACGATCGGATCCTGGCATTGCGTGACGCCATCGATGAATGAGCCGGAACCGACCATCGTTCCGGGATGTCCGCCGTCGCTGAAGTCCTCAAGCGAGCCGCCCTCGAATCGATACCACGCCTCGAGCGATGCGCGGTCGGTGCAGGGAAGCGGGCATTGGAAGGCCGCCTCGATCTGGGCGGCACTTCGCACGGTCGACCAGATGCGCACCTCGTCGATGACGCCATCAAAGCGGCGCAGCTTCCCGCCGGAGAAGTTGGACGCACCGAGCAGAACGTCCTCGGCGCCGTAGGCGATCGCTCCTCCCGGCGAGGGCACGGTGGACTCGAGAACGCCGTTCACGTAGACGCGCATCCATGTTCCGTCAAAGGTCATCGCCGCATGAACGCTCTCGCCGACCTGGACAAGCGTGGTCGAGAAACCGTTGAAGTTCACGCCATCCTCGGTGCGTCCGATCGCCGTGATGCGCTTGGTGGTCGGCGACCAGCCAAGCATGTAGGAGGGAAGCACGAAGGTACTTCCGCCCTCGGTCGGCTTGTTGACGATGGCGCAACCCCACACGTCGCCGCCTCCGACGCCTGGGCCCATCGGCCTGATCCAGGCTTCGATGGTGAAGGTCGGGGGCTCGAGGGAAGGAGCGTCGGCGATGCGAACGTAGCCGAGGTTCTTGATCGTCTCGTTCGGCAGTTGGAGCGCCTGCGTGTCGGCGAGCGTGACAGGCGTCACGGCCAGACATGTGAACAGGCCCACGAGCGACCGAGTGCGAGGCAGGGCGGGCGTCATCGGATTACCCCCAGAGGCCCAGCAAGACCGCGAGGTCGGCGCCATTCACAACGCCGTCGCCGGTCAGGTCAATCGTCGCGTTCGCCGTGCCCCACGCACCGAGGAGCGCAGCGAGATCGGCGCCGTCCACCGAGCCGTTGCCGTCGAAGTCGCCTGTCACGGGTGCTTCGTGGACCGTGACCACGAGCGAGTCGAGCGTGAACTCGTAGGAGTTGGGGCCGCTGCCGTTCTCCTCATCGAACGCAGGAAGGAAATCGACGGAGGCAAGGTCCGTCCAGTTGAGCGTGACGGTGGTGAGTTCCCACTCCGAGGACATCTCGAACGTGTGGACAAGATCCTGGCCGCCGTTGGCTCGATGGCCCACGAACGTCACCGCTCCTGCCCACATCCACGCTTGGGCCTCCTCGGGGTTCGACGTGCCGCCGATCTGGAGGCTGGTGAGGTCGAAGCTCGCACCGCTCGCGGCATCGACATGGAGGTTCACCCAGTTCGCGCAGACCAGGTTCGGCGTCCCGTTGTTCGCCATCGCCTGATTCCCTTGCGGGTTGCCATCGGGCTGGTAGAGACCGGCGACGATGTGTCCGTTGGCGTTCCCGGAGGTCGGCGTGAAGCGCACTCCACTCTCGACGTGGGAGCCAGTGTCATTCATCACCACATGCCAAGGCGACACGTTGTCGAAGGTGAGCACGGCGCCCGAAGCGGCGGGGGCGAGAAACAAGGCAGCAGCGGCCGGTCGAAGGCAGCGAATCGATGTTGGCACGATGGTCTCCCAGCGGTCGCACGGCTCTCACACGCTCGGCATTGAGAGAGCGGGGCCGAATCCATCGGGAAGTGCAGGTGCAGGATGACGTGATGCACGAATGTCGCATCGGCAACGCCGGAAGGCGTCGATCGAGGCGTCCCACTCAGAAGCACGTGCGCTCGGAAATCCCCGAACAACCCTCATCAATCCAAGACGTCGATGGGCGGAGCGCTCAGCGGGCGGTGTCCTTCGCTGATGCCGAGGACGGCGGAGCGTCCGACACGGACGAAGGAGCCGGCGCAGCAGAGGCCACCGACACGGCGAGGATCGGATCGAGAGCGGTCAGCGGAACGATGAAGTTGTAGGCATTGGCTTCGGCAAGGAACGCCGGCGCTTCGCGCGAGGCTTCCCAGACGAGATGGGCGTAGTCGACCAGGTCCGGCGCGGGCTCGAGATCGCGGTGGAGGCTTCCGAGAAGCAGCAGGGAACGCTCCCGATAAAGGTCCTGGGCCTCTGAGAACGGGACCAGGTCCTTCCCCTTCTGAAATGGCTTGCCCGTCCGGAACGAAGCGGAGAGGCTCCGAATCTGCGACAGGCTCAACCCGTAGTCGACGCCGAGTTGGGTGATGGGTGGGAGGTCCTTCCGTGCCGCGAACTTCGTGAGGCCCTCGACCAGGTTCGCGTTCTCTCGCCACTCGGCCTGCTGGGCCAGCGTATACGCCACGTCCGCCTCGGCGGGCGAGGTGCTCACCTCCAGGGCCCGAACCGTGGAGTCGATGACGTAATCCACGAACTCGGGACTGATGGGCATGAAGACGCGCACCACCTTGCCCTCGGGCGTCAGCAACGCGCACTGCCCCGGTGACAGACCCATGGGGCGCAGATTGCTCGCCGTCGCGGGGACGAGGAGCATCGGGTAGACCAGGCCCAGGTTCTTCCACCACGGGGATGCGAGCGACGTCTCTTCCGCGGCGGCACCGGCCAGGCTGTAGCCGTCGGCCCGAGTGGCATAGGCGATGATGAGCGCTTCGTTCTCAACGGCTCGGGTCGCGGCGTCCTCGAGTTTGAGCGTCCAGGAGACGTTGCTCATCCACGGGGCCTCGTTCTTGGCTTGGGCAATGTTGTCCGCCAGTCCATTCCCCGACAATGTCTTCATCGTCTGCTGGCCCGCCGACCAGTCGGCGTAGGCGCTCAAGCACCAGGCGATGTCGGGACGGACCGGAAGCGTGTAGGTGGCGGCGGCAGCGATCTCGTGAACCGGAAGAGGCGTGCGCCAGACTCGGAGGTTGGCCATCTCGCCGTAGAAATTGCTGCGACCATGCCCATTGGACCCAACGAAGAAGTCGAGCGGCTCCTTGGAGAGCGGGCTTCCGGGCCCGACCGGGACGACGCCCGCTGGCACGCCGTCCAGGACGAACGCAGTGCGGCTTGGCGAGAAGAGGACGGCGAGGTGGTGCCACCGATCGGTCTGCAGGGGCACGGCGACCTCTGCCCACGTCACGCCGTTCCAGATCGCCAGGCCGGACATGTCTCCGAGGACGTACACCGCGTAGCGGGTCTTGTCGACGCCACCGGTACACGCAACGAGGCATCGGTCGACCGCCACGGGGAGCGATGTGTTCTTCCCGCCGCGATCCCATCCCGCCCGAAAGTGCAGATCGATCATGCCGCCCTGGAGCATCTGAAACTCCGGGGTGCCGGCGTACTGCAGCGTTCCCGCGCCGTCAAAGGCGAGGGGCGTCGGCGGCTGCGTCGGCGCTGCCTTCGTACCGTTCGGGGCGGTCGGAGCCTGCGGGTGTGCATGGGCAGGTGCCGTCGCGGCGAGCGAGCCGATCAGAAGGGCGCATGCAAGAGGGTGAAGCACGGGTAGAACTCCGGGAGTCTGGTGAGCGTCAGAGGGCGGGAGAATGCGACAGGCCACGGGAGACGACTGGCGCTCACCGCCGAACCGGCTTTGGCGGAGCCGGCAGTGGAGCGTTTGGGCGGACGCGCTTGACGCTGGTGAACTGCACGGCCGCTTTCTGCTTCGCGGCTTGCGTCGCCCGTTCGGCCGCCTTCGCACGCGACTCCAACCCTGCGATCCGCCGATCAAGCTCGCGTCGCGCCGCCGTCTCCCGGGCGCGGTTCTCGGCGTCCCTGGAGACAGACTCCACAGCGCTGAGTCGTCCCCGCTCGGCCGGGGTGGGCTCGACGGGTGCGACGCCGGCACGCGGGACGATCTCGCCGCGGGCGATCATGGTGTACCGCTCCAGCCCGACCGAGAGCAGGGCGTTGGAGGCCATCCGCTGGACGCTCTCCTTGATCTGCCATTCGTGTTGAGCTCGCGTCTCGGCAGCCTCTGAAAGCTGTGATCGGTAGAGACGCTCGAGGGCGTCCGCTCGCTCGACGGCACGATCCAGGGAGGCTTGGCGATGGCGAATCTGATCGGGGTCCTCGATCTCGGGGACGAAGCGTTCCGGGGGACGCTCGGCCGAAGGCCCGGTGCTGCGCGCCACCTGGTTCTGGCGCATCTGGTCAAGCCGCCGCCGACCCTCTGCCAAGGTCTGCTCGGCACGCTCGATGATGGCCGACGGAAGCAGGCCGAAGCGGCGCTCTCTCGAGGAAGGATCGACCCTCTCCGGCGCGGACGAGGGTTGGGCGGCGCGAGGCTGTTCCGGTTGCGACGGGGGACTGGCCTGCCCCGGAGGCGCCGGTATGCGTTGGATGTAGGGTCGCGCGCCGCCCGAGGCCACGTTCGGTGCAGCGCGGGACTGAAGCACGTCCCTCACCGTGCGCTGCACGTCGACCTGCGACGAGGTGGAAGCACGGGAGACCGGGAGGAGGTCCCGCACGCGGGGCGTCGCTGCTTGCGGATTCACCGTCACCGTCGCCGTCGCGCGGATCAGGTACTCACCGCGCTCCTTCCATGGCGGCACCGACATGCCGCCCAATCGGCGAGCCTTGTTGTCGTCGACAAACCACTCGCCGTTACTCTGGGAACAGAACGCTCGGTTGGCCTGAAGCCACTCCCCGTTCTTCGCAGCCCATTCCCGCGGTACCTGGTACAGGTCCGCTCCCGTATGAACGCCGTAGGAGAGGAACAGCCTCGAGCCTTCGGCGACGCGCCGATCGCTGAGAGGCTGCAGCGACGTCCCTTCCGCAGGCAACCGGCTTTGCACGTGTTGGGCGAGCTCGCCGATGAGCCGTGCGGCGGCAGCGTCGTTCGCCGCGACCTTCTTGTCGACGTAGACGGTGACGTACTTTCCCTCGAGCGCCGCGTCCTTCAGGGCCGAGGAGCTGGGCTCGCGACCCGCCTGGCGGGCCGCCTCGATCTCGGCCTTCGCCTTGCTGACAAGGGAGTCGTGCAATTCCGGCGTCAGGATCTTGTACTGCACCGCGAGGTTGGCGCCGCCTTCCGGATGGCGTCCCTTGTTGAACGACTCGATGGCCTGCACGACCGAGAGGATTTCGGCATTGCGGGGATCGGCCCTCCCCGGCGCCGGCTCGGAAATGCCGACCCGCACCTTCCAATTCACTTCCGAGGTCCCGCGGTCTGCAAGACGGAGGTCGGCGAGCTGATTGAGGAAGATGCCTTGCAGTCTGGAGATGGCGCCCAGTTCGGAATGCCCGACGCCAAGTTGGGCGAGACTGCGCTTGAGCTGCTCGTCGTCAGCAGAGGCCATGGGGGCGACGAAGGCGACACCCATCAAGGCGGTCAGGAAGAACGTGGTTGTGCGGGATGCCATGGGGATGTCCTTGCTGCGAGGTCGCTCACGGAACGGTGACGATGGCGACCCCGATGACCTCGTCAGGCCCGATGCGCCCGCCCTCCGGGAACACGCGGTAGATCCATTTGCCGGCAGGCGGCTTGTCGCTGAAGGGCGGATTCGACGCGGTGAATCGCGTCATGCGAGGCTTCTGTCCTTCCGGGTTGCCTGAGCCCGGATAAGGGGTCCGAAGGATCACGTACGTCTCGACGCCTTCCTGGTCCTTCCAATCGATCGTGACCGTTCCGTCGTCTGCAACGCTCGACACGGCGGGACGTCGTTGGGCAGCCTCCTCGGGTGAACGCGGCCTTTGCTCCCGCGAGCCCGGTCCCGTCGGAGCCGGTTGATCCGGCGAGCTGGCCACGGGTGTCTCGCTCGGCTTGCCAAAGGCCGGAACAGGAATGACCTTCCTGTAGATCTCACGCCCTGTCAGCGGAACGGCCGCCTTGGCTTCGGTGTACTCCCGATACGCGGTGAGTTTCTCAACGCTCTCGCGGGGGCGCTTGAAGAGCTTGCCTGGGAGGTCCTTCACCTGGATCTCGACATCCGCGTACCAGTCCTCCGTCGGTTGAATGCGAAGGTCGTAACGGCCCGCGGCGAGGGAACGCTTCATCTCGGAGAGGGGGCGCGATCCCATCGAGCCGTTGTCGTTCTGTGCATTCAGAACGATGAGGAGATGGAGGTCATCGAGCGCGTATCGATGACTGCCGTTGGCGCCGTACTTCTCGCTCAGCGAGTCCGTCGGCCCGACGATGTCGTAACTGACCCACCCGTCCTTCTTCACCATCGGATCGAAGAAGTCTGTGTGTTGGGATGGGCGACGCGACCCATCAAGAATCTCCCGCGAAAACGACCCGACCGAGTTTGACGTCGGGGCAATGGTGCACGGCTGCCCGTCTTCCGTGGCAAGCAAAGCCGACACCACTGCCTTCAGGTCGAGCTTGGGGTGCCAGAAGGAAACAAGTCTGATGCTCACCGTCTTGGCGTTCGTGCTGGCGGACCAATCGAGCTGCTCGACACCCGGGGTCATCTTGGGCGTGCGCGAGGCGATGTACTCCTTGGTCTTGCGTCGCAGCGTCTCGCGGACGGCGTGGTAGATCACGGGGTCGTCGAAGTAGACGGGGGAGAGGAGTTCGGAGATCGGTCGGAGATCGAAGAAGATGGGGACCGGGTGCGGGTAGCCGTGTGATCCTGGTTCACTCGACGCCGACCCGAGGGTCTGGCCCGCGGGAAGCGTGGTGAGTTCGCTTTCGGTCGTGCTGGTCAGGCGCTCGGCCATCTCCTTGGAGGTGGTTTCCATGCCGCCTTCCACTCCGGCCATGACCTTGAGGCTCGTGTCGACGGTGGCCGAAGCGACCCCTTCGAGGCCGACGTTCATGCTGGTTTTCTCGGCAAAGCCAAGCCTCAGGTTCGCTTCCAAAGAGAGTGAGCTCTCGGTGCAGGCCCGGATGTCCTCCTCCTTCACGGTGCGCGTGGAGATCAACATGCCGCCGAAGGTGGTGGCAATGGAGTAGTGCGTGCCCCAACGGCCGATGAACCACTCGCACTCGCTCTCCAAGGCGGGGAAGTTCGGCCCGTCGGTCATCAGCGCGGCCCTGAGCTTCTCCACGTCCTCGACAAGCGTCGGGTTGAGGCGGGCGGTCGACTTGTTGACCGTGATCATGAAGTCCTTGTTGAAGGACCTCGCGACCGAGAGCGACTCGGTGGTGCGGGTGAAGTGCTCGGACCCGCCGCCGTTTTTCGTCTTCAGTGACTCCGACATGTTCGGGCCGGTGGCTGCCTCGATGTCGAGACTCGTCCCGACGTTCACCGAAAGCGTCTGGTTGAGCTGCGCTGAGTCCGTGGTCAGCGTCGCCGTGGCGCGGGCCTTGCCCTGATCCATCCCGACGTAACGGAATCCGAAGGCGACGACGGTGCCGCCGGCGTTCATGTCGAGGAAGTACTCCTCGGACGTCGGCTCCTTGAAGACCTCTTGGGCCGTCCCCGTCTCGCCCTGGTAGGCGCGGAGCGGGTCCATCTTGGTAATGTCGAATGCCTGGTAGGCCGTGCGGTAGTACTTCACGAACCCTTGGGTGAAGAAGCCTGATGACGGGTTGCAGGGAAGGCCCGACCACTTGAGGCTTGGACGGACCAGCGTGAGCCGCGACGCAGGCTTGCCGTCCTTGTCACCCCCGAAGAAGGCAACGCTACCCGACAGGCGCACGTCCAGCTTGCCGCTCTCCAGCACGCGCACGGTGCAGCCCATCGGTGTGCCGCCTTCGTCGTGGGTGAATTCAAACGTATTCGGTGCCGTACCCGGTATCAGGATGCCGAGGAGGCTCGAGTCCTGATAGACGTAGAAGTGCCCGGGCTTGAGCGATGGCACGATCGAGATAAGCGGATAGTCGTCGACGTTGCCATAGGGGTCGTCCAGCCCTGGCGGCGGTTTGTCCGACGGGTGGGTTTCGGTGCGGAGGTCGTTCACCCAGCGCCCAGAAACGGGGTGCTGAATGAGGATGGCGTGCCGCGCCGCGTCGCTTTCCGCGAACGAGCTGTAGGCGACCAGTTCCGAGAGGCGCGGAGCGTCGTTGGAACCGGGGGGCGAGGGGAACTCAAGGCTCCGGAAGATGTCCTCCTCTCCGCGCTGCTCGAGCACCGAGCGCGTCCCTTCGAAGAAGTTGGTGGGGAAGGCGCGGCTCCAGACGCGAACGCCGCCGATCGAGCCGTCCAGGGGACGGACTTCCTCGCTGAGCGAGAGCGGCACGTCCATCAGCGGCCGTGTCACCTGCGGCTCGAAGAGCGCCACCGTGTCGCGCTCGGTGAGCACCGGTGAGCCGCCCACCAGCACGCTTCCACCCACTCCTCGGGCGGGGTCGCCGTTGTTGCCCGCCTGGCCCAATCGTGGGTCGTCGGCGGTGCTGGGGAGGGGGACGCCGTTGAGTTTGGCGCACTGCGCACCGTCGGCGTAGACCAGGAGGTTCTTGTCAAACACCAGGACGAAGTGGATTCGGGAATGGTTGGCGAGCTTCTCAATCACCGGCTGGGTGAGCCGCTGCCGCCAGAGCTTCCGTCCTACCTGAAGAAAGATCGCGTTCTCGCTGAGGTAGATGGCGTATCGCGGGGCGTAGACGACGTCGTTCTGGCGAGCGGCCCCGCCAGCCTGGCCTCCCCCCTGTCCTCCACCCTGTCCTAACTGGGCCGGACCATCCGTGGGCTTACCCGCCCCCGTTGCGGCTGGGTCGAACGCGGGATCGACCACATCCGCTGCCCCCGCACCCGTCTCAGGGGTCGGAAGTGGTAACGGGGCGTCGGTCGCGTAGCGGTTGTTTCCCAGCACGAAGTACAGGGGCTTGCGCGTGTCGCCGCCCATCCACTCTGCCTTGAGCCAGAACTCAATCGTGCCCTTGCCGGACGGAAGGTCGAGTCGAGCGTCTGTTGGAGAAGAGACGCCGTCCGACGCGTCGCTGCACCCTCGGGAGAAGACGGGGGGGACGTAGAAGTCGGTCGGGGGCGTGATCTGGGCCAAGGCAACTGCAGCCGTCCAGATCGCGGTGGCCGCCGCCATCCACGCCCGAAATCGTCGAAATCGCATCAAGGGTCCCTCAAGAGGAGAGCGCAGAACGCGCTCACCCCTTCCACGCAACGCGGCGAGGGTGCGCAACAGGAAAGCCCGAATTTGTCGACGAGAGGTGACAGTCAGCGACACCTCGAGGGGACGCGAGCATCGCGCCGTACCCTCGAGCGGAGCAGCCTCCCGGGAAGGCGCCTACCGGCGCGATCGAATTAGCCCCAGGCTCCGAGCAGGACCGCCAAGTCCGCCCCGTTGATGGTTCCGTCCCCATTGAGGTCGATGGTCGCGTTCGCGGTGCCCCAAGCACCGAGCAACTGGGCCAGGTCGCTGCCGTTGACGTGGCCGTCATGGTTGTAGTCGGCTGGCTCGAAGGCGTTCACGGTGACGGAGATCGCGGCGCCGGTGGCAGTCGAGCAGGGGTTGGTCGCCGAGAAGGTGTACGACCCGGCGTCTTCGGCGGCGATATTGGAGATGGTCAGGGTCGTCAGCGTGGCGCCGCCAATTGTGCTGCCGTTGGGGGTCGGGCCGTTGACCAGGGCGACGCCGTTTCGCTTCCACTGAAAGGTGAGCGGCGCATCGCCCGCGGCGGCGGCGGTCAGGGTGAGGGTGGCCCCGGCGTCGAGCGTCGTTGATGGAGACTGGCTCCCGACCGATGGGCACACGCCGGTATAGAGGCGCTCGACACTCTTGCTGGCATCGCCGACGGTCGAGCTGCCGCCGATCACGTAGATGAACTTGTCGTCGCCAAGGACAGCAGCGAAATCGTGCCGGGCCATGTTCAGTGGCGGACCGGCAACGACCGGGACCGGATTGACACCGCCCGGGTTGTTGAGCACCCAGACCGATGCCGTCGACGTTCCGGTCGCGGTCGAGCCGATCAGCCCACCTATGACATAGATCTTGCCATCGGCCCCGAGTACTGCCTTCGCATTGCTCGTCTGCACCGGCAGGTAGGAGACGCCGATCGACTCCCACGTGTTGGTGGCGATGGTGTAGCGGATCGTGTCATACAGGCGCGGAAGTCCGAACGAGGTGTATCCGCCGAAGCCCCAAATGTGGCCTTGACCGTCGTAGGTCGTCGCTACCGAGGCTCGGGTGTAGGGCAGGTAGGCAAGTTGTTCCCACGAGTCGGTCGAGCCGGTGTAGCGGAGCACATGGCCGTAGTTGAAACCAATCGGGCCGGGACCTCCGCCCATGCGATAGACGCGATTCAGATTGTCGACCGCCGTTGCGACGCGATCGAAGGGGAGGTTGATTGGCTCGTTGATCTCGCCATCGGTTCCATCCGTCGGGGTGTAGGATCGGGCGGAGCCGATGTCACCGTTCATGGAGTCGTGGCCGCCGAAGACGACGACCCGATTGAGGTCGTCGACACCGCCGACCTGGTCAACAATCGGACCCATGCCGGTCAGCGGCTCAACCTCAACCCACGCCCCGTTCTGGAGCTTGAAGACGGAACCGTCGTAGTCGTTTCCGTTGCGCCATGGGGCGCCGCCAACGACGTAGACCGATCCGTTCCATTTCACGGCGAAGTTCTGGGCCTTCGAGACCGGTAAGGACGTGGTGACTTGCCAGGTTCCGGCAGCCGACAAGGAGGAGGTGATGAGAAGACCGGTGAGGAGCGAGAGAGCAACGCGCATGGCCCCGACAAGTGCCGTTCGCCCGAAGCCTGATGCAGCCAGCCGGCGAGCTTTGCCCGTCTCTCTCAGCGTCACCATCCCAAGCGGCGGACGGTCGTCGTGCCCGGCATCCAATCAGCGAAGGAAAGTCGTCCGAATCGCCAGAAAGGGAGGCGCCCTTTCGACACAACTGGACATGGCTGTGAATAATCCGCGACAGCCGGACTCGACGTGAGCGCGACCGCACGCGAGCGGCCCGCTCTGCGGCGCCGCGCTCGTTCCTTGGGCACCGGTGTCCCCACCCATCTCGTATCGGAGCTCGCCCGTGCCCTTCCTGCAGCACCGTGGATTCCGTTCCTTCGGCTCATCTCGACTTCGCCCATTCGCTATGACGCTCGGCGGTTGTTTCGCCGTCCAGCTCTCAGCCTGCTCGACGCCCGCCACGATGCGAGCCGGGGACCCGTCCGATGGGAGTTCGCCGACCGGCGGCATCGCGATCCTGATCGAGGAGCGCATTCCCCACGAGACCCGATTTCGGCGCTTCGAGCTACACGCCGATGGCACGCTCAAGGTTGGCGGGGGGCAGACCGCCGTGATGCACAAGACCGATTGGGAGGGACGTCCGAGCGCCGATGACATCAACCTCATCCTCCGCGCTTCCCAAGACGCCAACCTTGCGTCGGGTCCGCCGGCTTGTCAACCTCGCCTGATCGATGGCGAAGAAGGTCGATTCGTACTCATTGAGTACGTGACGCCCTCGCAGAGCTTCGTCTATGAACTCGAGGGCGACTGTCCCTCGCTCGCGCCCCTTCTGGCCGGTTTCGAGAAGGCGGCCATCGCTCGCTTCCGGCGGACCCTCGACACCCTCCCCGAGGCGGGACGGCAGTCGGTGCCCTCGGCTCGGTGAGCAATGGGTGTGGCCCGCGACGGGGCGCACCGTAAGAAACGGCATGGTGCGCGGAGGGCGATCACCCCGTTCTGCGGTCGCCCGGCTCCTCGCGACCGGAGCGATGTCCCGGGCCGAGACGCCCGGCCGACCCGCTTCGTCGCGCCGCAGCCTGTTGGAGGTCCCACCGCAGTATGGACAGCACATATTCGGCGCACTCAACGTCGATCGATGGGACGAGCAGGCGCAACTCCGCGATGCGAACTCCCTGGGCGTCTGCGCAGGCTTCGACAAGGACATCGATGGCCGAAGCCAGCACGCTCTCATCGGGATCACTGCCGCTTCGTTCCATCGCCTCGCGTTGGATGCTTGCATGAAGCCAATGGCGCACGACGGGATCGAGCGAGCCGGTCCAACAGCGCACGAAGTCTTCCTTCCGGTGGGGACGCATCGGCACATGGGCGTCGTGGCAGCCTGCTTCGCGCCGCTGCGGGAACGGATCCGTGGCTGGCGGTTCCTCGTGGTCCAGCGCCTCGTGAGATTCGTATCCATGGTCCGTGGGGCGATGGGACCTGCGGCGCGAACCCTGATCCAAGCCGGTGTTTCGTCGTGGAAATCTTCGATGGGAAGTCATGGTGCATCCTTGCGTCAAGGACTGGTGGGTCATTGAGGCCAAGCGATGCGAACACCGATGCAACTCACCTTCGACGCGGCAGATGTCCGCGTGGCCACGCGACGCGACCGGGTGGGGTCATCGCCGTGCCCACGAACGGATCGTGGGAAGGCATCTCCTACCCAAGCGGCGCGGGCCGCAGGATGGCGAAGAAAGGGGGAGCCTGGATGAGGCAGGACCAGGACTCCCCGGGAGAGTGAGCAGATGGGTGTTCGCCGCCGACCTCCACGCCGTCCCTGGCGCCGGAGCATCCCTGCGGCTGACGGAAGCGTCCGCTTCCGGTCCCGCGGCATCCTTGCCGTCGAGGCAGGGAGAGAAGCACACTCGACGATGATCGTTTCGACCGGGGTCGGTTTCGCTGCCCGCGAGGAAGCGATCCAGGGCAAAAGCACGCGAGTGCGAGATCGCGGTATGTCCGCAACCGGCTCGGTGGTTCCTCCGGGCTTTCGACGCAGGTCCCTTGCCCGCACCGTCGGCATTTTGTGCCGGTCTCCGTGGGCAACGTGAGCCCGCTCAAACCCTGTTGACGCAAAACGTTCGGAGTTGTGTAGTTCCTCGAAAGGGCTTCTCCGCTCATGGGTTGTTTGTGGCAGCAACGGGATGCCGTCGGTTCGCATGGTGCGGGCCGACCCTTCGCCGGACTTCCGAAGAGCACGGCTTGAGAGAGAAACCAAACGGAGAGGCGGACACTGGCTCGCCGCTCCCGTGGGATGTTTGCTGGCGCCCATGGCACGCCTCCAGCGACCCGAAGCATCTCTTGGCTCTCTTGCCGCTCCTCCTCTCGAACGCCCCTGTTGAAGAAATGGAACGTGCGTGGACATGATGCCAATGAACGATGACCTGCTCGGCCTCGCCGGGCCGTCCGAGACCGAACGAACCCGGCCAGCCTCGCAGCGAGGGCCGATCTCCCGATGCGGAACCGAGGCCGGCCCCGTTGACGGGAAGCACCACCCCAGCGGCGCAGCGGTTGCGGCGGCTCGTATGGCCCTGGTGCAGCGGGCCACTCGCTGTGAGCATGGCGCGGTCCGGTCAGAGCGAGCGGGCGTTGCTTCCGAAAATCTGCTTTCCTCGGCCATCTTCCTGGGCGAGGGCCTTGCTCGAAAGGCCCGGGCGCGTGACCTTCTTATGGCTACGATCGAAGCGGTCCAATCTTTGGCGCGCTCGAATCGGGAGGCACTTCCCCTCGAGGAGGACGACGCATGCTGCAAGGAATGTCCCGTTTGTGCCATACGCCGGAGCGTTCGTTCAGGTCATCCGGTAGCCGACGAGACCCTCAGTGGCATCCCGCGAACGAGGTCCATCAGCCAGGCCAACACCATGCCCGAACTGGCCCTCTGCTGACGCACGACGGTGTGATTGCACGGAGGACTTCGCTGCGGGCCTCTTCACGTTGTTCGCATCGAGGCAACTCACTGGTGGGCATTCTGGTCGCCATGGCGATTCTCGTGGTGCTCTTCGCCGTGCTCATGAACTCGTTGAATGTTGCCGTCACCGGAGCCGGCAACACCACCTCGGGCTCGGTGCACAGCCTCTCCGACCAGCTGCAACTCACCCAGATGGCCCAAGCGTGCTTTATCGCTGGCCAGAACAACGGGCTCAAGGGGGCCCCAACGCCCAGTCAGCGACTTGGAGCGAAAGGCACCAGCTCTGATACGACGGCCAACGTTTTCTCGCTGCTCATCGCCGAGCGCTACGCCGACCCATCCCTCCTCGTCTCGAAGAACGAGCGCAGCCCGAACGTCTGGGAGCGAGAGAACTACAACTACCAGGCTGTCCAGCCGAGCCAGCGCAGCTACTGGGATGAGAACTTCAAGGCCGACCTCACCAAGGAATCGAACGTCTCCTTCGCTCACGTTCCTCTCTGTGGCAGTCGCTCGACCTACTGGACCGAAGTCCGTCTTGACACACGCTTTCCGCTCATGGGTTCACGCGGCCCCGCAAATGGCCAGCCGAACCCGGCCAGCATGACCTATGGCCGCGACAACCGATGGGGCGGCTTTCACGTCTTTGGCGATGGCCACGTAGAGTTCACCGAGATCTTCACCGCCAAGAACATGCAACTGGAGGACGGTTCGGCCGACAACGTCTACGCGATGGAAGGTGAGGCCGAAGGCGGCGATGCGATCCTCGCCTTCACCTTGCTCATGCGCGAAGGTGTCCCGACCCTTCAGTGGGATTGAGAACCGGTGCACAGGTTCCGGCACACCGGTTCACTTGGTGGTCGGGGCCGTCTCGCTGATCTCCCGAATCTCGATCCCATCCGGCGTTCGGCGACGTAACGCCATGGTTTGGGCAAAGGCGGTGAGCCGTTCGCGGGTCAGCGCCGGATTTAGCCAGCCCTTTTCGCTCCAGTTTCGAAGCATGGTCCAGTCCAGCAGGACGTAACGCACGCCTTGTTCGCGCAGGCGCAGCGCCCACACCTCGGGCCGATCGGGCTCAGCCGCGCAGGCGGCGTCCAGCATGCCGCGATCCCATACCGTGGTGTAACTCATCGTCGAATTCGTCCGTCGATACCAGAACGGGGTCGCGTGACCGACGAGCAGGATGCGCGCATCCGGGAGAATCGCGTGGTTGATCACGAAGCTGACCGGGCTGCTGTTGAAGATCGCAGCGCGTTCGGCTTCGGATGAGGCGTTGGCGATGGCGGCCTTCGTGATGGTCCCGTTGGCTGCGGCGACGGCGCCCACAAACAGGGCAGGAGCGTGAAGCAGCCCACCAGGAGGCTCCGGGAGCCGAATGACTCCCTCGTGGCTGTAGACCACGAGCGGAAGGAACGACGCACCGATGGCTGCGACCGTGCCGATCGCTTCTCGCGAACGCTGAGGTGCCCAGCGCAGGATCGCCGCTGCTCCTATCGCCAATGGCACGGCCGTCGGAAGAAGGAATCGCGACTGGACATGCGTGAAGAAGAGCCAGAAGAGAAGTTGCACCCCAAGGCCGCCGGCCAGCGCTGCGGCGCGACCGCCGCGTCGAACAAACCAGAGGGTTCCAATGCCGACGAGGCCCAAGGCTGGCAGGATGGACCACTGCATTGCCCATGGTTCGCTCGGGCTCGGCGCTGCCCCGAACCCGAAGGCAATCCACTGCGTCCAGAGGCGACCGACGGCCTCGGCCAGCCCGAACGGCGATGCGTGGGCCGAGGCGAAGAGAGCAGCCTGCTCCGCTGACCAAGGGCCGGTTCCAAACAGGCCGCTCAGGAAGGGGAAGGTCGGGTTGCCGGTCGCGATCGCGTTGCGGACCAACCAACTGCCCAAGAGAAGCGTCATGACGCCCCAAGCGATCGCAAGCGGGGCGATCGCTCGCATCCGGAGCCGAAGCAGGAAGGCGACGGCAACCGGGGCGACGACGAAACCGACCGCGGTGAGCTTTGCCCCGCAGGCTCCGGCGAAGAGAAGACCCATCGCAATACCAAGACGCCCTCGGCCCTTCGGCGGGGAAAGGACCATCAGGGAACTTGCAGCCAGGACAAGGCAGACGATGCCGTCGTTGTAGGCAAGCGAACCAACGACGACGACCCAAGGCGTCGCGAGGTAGAGCGCCGATGCAAGCCAGCCGGCCTGGCGCCCTCCGACGCGTCGAGCCGCATAGCCGACGTTTGTTGCGGCAACCACCGTCAGAAGGGCGGCGAGGCATTGGGAACTCAGGGCGCCGACCTCATATCCGCCACTCAGGATGGTCAGGTGGAAGAAGGCGGCTTCAACGAAGCTGGGGAAGGCTGAGTAGACGTTGTGCGTGAAGGTCGTGAGGCGACCCTCGACCAGCCACTCCTTTGGGAGCTCCAGGTGATAGGACAGGGCGTCGTAGCCGCCGAACTCCGATCGCCAGAGCCAACCCGGGGCACTCGTCGCGGCCAGAAGCAGAACTCCAAGCGGGATTCCCAGCCCAACCATGGGCCACGCGGTCCTCCATCGGGGCCACGGGACACCACCGGTCCTGAGCCGAAGCACCAAGAGAACGAGTCCCGCCACCACGAGTCCCCACGCTCCGATGCCACGTCCGAGCATGAGCACACCGAGCGTGCCGAACAGTGCGTCGAGGGCGAGGGCGGCGGCAATGCCCAACGCGAGGGACAGGGCGACGCGCTCCCCCTCGGGTCGACCCTCGCAACCGAGCCATTCGAGAAGCCACACTCCAAGGCCGGCAGCCATCGCTAGCCAAAGGAGGGCGATCGAACCGGCTTGGCCCCAGACGGTGAGCGACTCGACGAGCAGGCTGACCTCTTCGGGGCCGGTCCAACGTGCTGCGACCGCCATTGTGCCAAAGGCCACAGCAAGGGTGACAAGGATGGGAAGGGCGGCTCGCCGTCGTCCTCCGGTCATGGGCCGGAGTGTACGGGCGGTCTGGCCCGAGCCGGGGTTCCAGCCGCTGGTACGCCATTCGCATCGATCGGCCGGAACAGGATGTTCCGTTACCAACGCCAAGGGAGCTGGCACCCATGTCCGAAACCCGTCTCTGGCCTCAACTTCCGGCCTTCTTCGGTTCTGAACCCGCATCCGTCCATTGCGTCCAGCGCAGGACGTGGCTTGCGGTTCTTGCCGTCCTCGTCGGCATCCTTTGCGCCGACTCGTTCACCACACCTGCCGGTGCCGGTCAGGTGCAGGACTTCGTCCGGGTCCGAGGGCTCGAAGGGGACACCCTCGTCGGCATGGGACTCGTCGTCGGCCTCGATGGCACGGGCGATTCCATGAAGGACTCGATGATCGCGGGCCAACCTTACGCCCAGCTCGTCAAGACGCTCGGAAACGTCGGCTCCTCGCCGCGCGACCTCCAAAAGGTCAAGTCGGTCGCGGTCGTCCTCGTCACCATTCGCGTGCCATATGGTGGTGCCCGGATCGGCGACACGATTGACGCCAAGATCTCGACGATCGGCACCGCCAAGAGCATCAAGGGCGGCCGACTCATCTCAACCTACCTGCTCCCGGACGTCGTGCCCGCGGATCGCACCGATTGGATTCCCTTCGCCATCGCCGAGGGCGGCCCGATCGAAGTCGGCTCGGACAATCTCACCAATGGCGTGGTGCGCAAGGGGGCACGCCTGGTGCGCGACATCATCAAGAACCCATTCGACGGCGACAGCGTCACGCTGGTGCTCGAACCCCGCTATCAGGGCTTCCCCGCGGCGACGGCCATCGCGGCGGCGATCAACGACGAGATCTCCCTCGCCGGCGATACCGGCGTCGCCTCGGTCGTCGACCAGCAGACGATTCTGGTCCGCATTCCGGCCAGGGCCCGGTCTCTCCGCAACGAGTTCCTCGCCGAGATCCTCGGCTACTCGATGTCGGCCGACGCCCTCCGCCTTCGCGGCAAGATCATCATCGACAAGCGCCGCAAGGTCATCACCGTCGATGAGGGCGTGCAGTTCCGTCCCAGCGCCGTCAGCGCCGAGGGCCTTCGCATCACCGCGATCACTCCACCGCCGACGGCGACGCCGGAGAACCCAATTGCAACCTCGACGGCCTGGACGGGTGTCGCCACGGACGAGAAGGACAAGGTCTCGCCGAAGCTGAAGAGCCTCCTCGATGCCCTCGAACAGCTCGATGTCGGCTTCGATACGCAGGTTGCCATCATTGAGGCCCTCGAAGACCAGGGCGCCCTCACAGGGGAGTTGGTGATCCAATGAGCGCGACCTCCATTGGTGGGATTCGCCTGGCCGAGCGGCCCTTCATCGACATCCCGCGCGAGAAGGCCTCGACCGCGCCAGCGTTTCGCGCCGTCATGAAGGAGACATTCGGCATCGCGGTCTCCCGCCCGAAGCCCGGGTCGGACGAAGCGAACCTCGCGATCGAGGAGAAGGCCCGCGACTCCGCCGAGACGCTCGTCGCTCAGGCCCTCATCGCCCCGTTGCTGGCCCAGATTCGGGAGACGAATCACGCGGCGGAGCCCTTCGGCGTCTCCGATGCCGAAAAGCGGCTCGGCCCGGTCTTCGACGAACAGGTTGCGGTCGGCATCGTCAAGCGAAGCCGATTCGACCTCGTTGACAGTGTGAAGCGATCGCTCCTACGCCAGGTGTCGACCGCTTCGAACCGGATGACGCAAACCGACGCCCGAACCGCCACGTCCTTCGCAGCAACCACATGAGCCGCCACGCCGACCCCATCATCGAAGGTTTCGCCGCCCTTGAGCAGACGCTCGTGGCCCAAGAGACCGGCTACCGGGCGCTTCGCGCCTCGGTCGAAGCCCGTCGTGACGCGATTCGCGTCGCCGACCTCGAGCGCCTCAAGGGAACGCTGGATCACGAGCGGGTCGCCATCGCTCGGCTCGGCGAACTCGACCGCAAGCGAACCGAGATTGCCGTCAACCTTGCCCGGCGGCTTGGGCTTCTGGCCACACAAGGTGGTCGCAATCAGGCACCGCCCGCCCTGAGTGACCTCATTGCCAAGGCACCAACGGAGTGGCGCGAACGGTTGGGCCCGATCGCCAGCCGGCTGCGCGACGAGATCAACGCCACCCGACACGAGTCAGGCGTGGTTCGGGACGCCGCCGAGCGGCTCGCCCAACACGTCGCGGGCATTCTCCAGTCGGTTTCCTCGGCATTCGCCACCACCAGAACCTACGGTCGCGCCGGTCGCTTCGCTACGGCGGGAGCGATTCGGAGTATTGACATTCGAAGCTGAGTTGCCGACGGCGGCGGGATACACCACATGGGACTCAACGGTGCATTACAGATCGGGCAGTCGGCGCTGATGACCAGTCAGGCCGCGATCCAGGTCGCGGGCAACAACATGGCCAACGCCGCGACGCCGGGATACCACCGGCAGGTCGCGAGCATCGTGCCGGCCCGCGATGATCGCGTCGGTTTCAACTCTTTTGTCGGCACCGGCGTGCGACTGCGCGACATCGGGCGGGTGGTCGACACCGCCCTCCAGTCGCGCATCCGCAGCGCGATCTCGCGCGAGTCCGGCACGTCGATCGACCAGCGTTTCCTCTCCTCGATCGAGTCGCTTCAGAACGAACTGACCGACAACGACCTTTCCACGCGGCTGAGCGAGTTCTTCAACAGCTTCAGCGAACTCTCCAACAACCCCAACGACGACGCGGTCCGATCCGTCGTCCTTCGCCAAGCGAGCGGCATCGCCGGCCACATCAACAGCCTTCGCGGCGAGTACGTCGCGGTCCGCAGTGAGGTCGATCGGTCGCTCGCGGCGAGCATCGAGGCGGCGGACGGACTGTTAGGCCAGATCGCGGCGATCAACGCCGAGATCACCCAGGTCGAGCAGGGGGCGGCCCAGGCGAACGGCCTACGTGACCGTCGGGACGCCCTCGTCGACGAGCTCAGTTCGTTCCTGGACATCTCCACCGTCGAGCAGGCCAACGGGGCGCTTGATGTCTTCGTCGGTTCGCTCCCCATCGTGTTGGCCGGCGACAGCCGCGGTATCGAGCTCCGCACGACCAGCAACAACGGCGAGACCGAGGTTCAGCTTCGGATCAGTTCCGACGGCAGTACGCTCACTCCCGAAGATGGCTCCATCGGCGCTCTCTTCCGTCAGCGTGCGGAGACTGTCGACCCGGCAATCGACACCCTCGATACCTTCACGACCCAGTTCATCTATCAGGTAAACAAGATCCACAGCCAAGGGCAAGGTAAGGCCGGATGGACCAACGTGACCGGTTTGGTTCGCTTGGCCAGCGCGACGGACGCCCTGAACGCGGATGCGACCGAGGCGCCCTTCCGGATCACCAACGGCTCCTTCAAGCTTCACGTCACCAACACGACGACCGGGCTCCGCGAGAGCGCCCAGATCCTGATCGACCCGTCGACCATGTCCTTGACCGACGTCGTCACGGCCATCAACGCGGCGGGCCTGAGCAACGTCACGGCCAGCGTGACCTCGAACAACAGCCTGCGCCTGGTTGCCGCCGGCGGCTATGAACTCAGCTTCTCCGACGACTCGAGTGGGGCGATGGCGGGCTTGGGCGTCAACGCCCTTTTCGGGGGAAGCGACGCGTCGGACATCGAGCTGAACGAGATCATTCTCAACAACCCCGAACTGCTGGCCACGGCAAAGGACCACGTCGAAGGCTCCAACGGCGCCGCGCTCGACATGGTCGCCCTCCAGGACCTGGCCATTGCCGACCTGGGCAACCGCTCGCTGCGCGGCTACTGGCTCGCCGCGGTGAATGATCACGCCGTCCGCACCTCGGCCGCCAACGACGAGGCCGACGGCGCTGGGCTCGTTCGCCAGAGCCTCGAGGCCCAAGCTCAAGCCGTCAGCGGGGTGAGCGTCGACGAGGAGGCCATCGACCTCCTCAGTTTCCAACGACAGTTCCAAGCCGCCGCCCGCTACATCACCGTCATCGACGAGGCCATGCAGACCCTGCTCTCGATCGCGTAGGCCTTGCGCCAACGACGGCCGTCACTGCGCGATCCGGTTCCTAACAGTTGGCGCTTTCCGCGGCACGTCGCTTGCCTCCTCCCGAACCGACTTCCGATCCCGTGAACCCGATTCCCTCCAACCTCAATCGCGTGCCCACGCTCCTTGCGTCGCGCCTCTCGTACGGGTCGATCGCAGAGACGACGCGGCAGATGCTCCGGATCCAGGAGCAACTCGCCACCGGCAAGGCGATCAACCGTCCCAGCGACGATGCGGTCGGGACCAGCGCGGTGTCGGCCCTCGACGACGCGATCGAGCGCCGCGAGCAGCGGATGAAGAATCTCGCCGAGGCCCAGGGGATGGTCGACGCGGTGGACGGCGCGTTAGGCGACCTCTCCGACCTTCTCCAGGAATCCAAGGCCATCGGCCTCTCCCAGATCGGCATCGGCAGCGACGCTGCGACGCGGAAGAACCAGGCCCAGGTGATTGACGCGATCCTGAACGCGGCGGTCGACATCGGCAACCGATCGCAGCGGGGGATCCACCTCTTTGGCGGCTCGGCCCACATGAACACCCCGCTTCAGGGGCTGAATGGCGGCTACCGCTACCTCGGTCAGGGCGACGGGATGATCACCGACATCGGTCTCGGCACCGGCGTGCCGGTCACGATGGGGGCCGAACAGGCCTTCGGGGCCCTCTCCGCCCGGGTCGAGGGCTTTGTCGACTTGAACCCGTCGCTGACCGCGACAACCCGCCTCGCCGACATCAACGGGGCCCAGGGCAACGGCGTCGCGTTAGGCACCTTCACCGTCACCGTGAACGGTACCCAAGGCACCGTCGACCTCACCGACGCGGACACGGTGGGCGACGTCATCACCCGTCTTGAGGCGGTCATTCAGGCCACCGATCCCGGGGCGACCGTCGCCATCGATGCGACCAACGGCGGCATGCTGGCGATCACGCCCAGCGCCGGCTTCACGGTCACCATTTCCGATGGAGCCACTGCGGCGACCGCAAGCGACCTTGGCCTGGTTGGTACCTACGCGGGTGGCGCAACGACCACCTCGAGCGACCTCGATCCGCGGATCACCGAACTGACCACGCTGGCCTCGATGTCCGGCCTGTCCTTGCCGCTAGGGACAATCCGGATTCGCAACGCAAACCAGGTTCGGGACCTTGACCTTTCCGGCATCAGCAACATCCGCGACCTCATGAACGAGGTCGAAGCGCTCGGCATCGGTGTTCGCATCGAGATCGCCGAGAGCGGCGACCGAATCAACGCCAAGAACGAATTGAGCGGGGGAACTCTCTCGATCGAGGAACTCGCCGGCGGCACCACCGCTTCGGCGCTGGGCATCCGCAGTTTCCATACCTCGACCCTTCTCGCCGACTTCAACGACGGCGCGGGCGTCGGGCAGGTGACCGGCAAGAGCGATCCCCAGACGGGCCTGCCCGATCCGGACCTCAATACCGACTTCCGCGTCACCGTGAAGGACGGCCGGACCTTCGATGTCGACATCGATGGGGCAACCACCGTCCAGGCCGTCCTCGACCTGATCAATGGCGCCGCCCTCGCGGCTGGCATCACCGCCCTGGAGTTCTCCGCGGATCTCGCGGCGAGCGGCAACGGGATTGAGCTCACCGACTCGACGGTCGGCACCACCACCAGCGTCGCCGACCTCAACGACTCGCCCGCGGCCTACGACCTCGGCATCCTCGGTTCGACGGCTAGCGCAACCTTCACAGGGGAGGATCGCGCAACCGTTGCGGTCGAAAGCGTCTTCAGCCATCTCATTGCCCTTCGGGACGCCCTGCTAGCCAATGACGAGGCTGGCATCCGCTTTGCCACGGATCGGTTGGACGACGACCTCAGCCGCAGCGTCGAAGCGCGGGCAGATGTCGGAGTCCGGGCCCAGCGGATCGAAGACGCCACGGCCCGCGAGGAGGACCTCTCCGTGCAAGACGAGTCCCTCCGATCGCAGATCCGTGACCTCGACTACACCAAGGCTGCGATGACCTTCGCCAACCTTCAACAGATCCTCCAGGCGGGCTACCAGACGGCAGCCGCCTCCCAACAGCTCACCCTTCTGGACTTCCTCAGTTGAGTCCCGTCCTGGACATCACTGACACGAGGTTCGGTTCCCCCAACGAATCACCTGACTGCACAGACATGACGGTTGATCGGCGCCTGCCCGCGGCCGGCGGACGTCGAGGACGGAGTTCCGTGAGGACCGCTTCCAAGGTCTCTAGCGAGACGGCCTCGGGCCAGGATGGCCCGGAGTCGGAAGCCCAGCCCTCAGCACCAAGGATTGGTATTCCAAGGATTGGATGGCCGCAGGAAACGGAGCGTTTCATGCTTGTTCAGACCTCCCGATTTGGTCCGGTTGACGTGGACGAGGAACGGATCATCCAGTTCCCGGCCGGCCTGCTTGGGTTCTCGAGCTACCGGCGCTTTGCGCTGCTTCAGCCCGATGACCAGGGCATCTTCTTTTGGCTCCAGTCCATCGAAGCGCCGGATCTGGCGTTCGTGGTCACCGATCCCGCCCTGTGGATCGCTGACTTCCAGGCCCAGATCCGCCGCGAGCAGATGGACGAGCTCAGCCTCACCGATCTTGCCGACGCGCAGGTCCTGGTGATCGTGAACAAACGGGAAGGGGCGCTGACCGCGAACCTGCAAGGGCCGCTGGTCATCAACGCCAAGAACTGCCGGGCGATGCAACTGGTACTCGCTGAGAAGCGATGGACCACTCGGCACACGCTCATGCAGTTGGGTCAGACCGGCGAAACGGCCCGAGCGGCGTCGGCGTAATCAAAGTCCCCATGGACGGGGCAACTCTCGCGTGTGCCACACGCGGGATTACCGTTGACGGCGCCGACGCGACGGCTCGCGCGGCGGGTTGCGACGAGGCAGCGCAACCGCATCCAGGGAAGGAGCCCGCACATGTTGGTCCTCTCTCGACAGAGGGACGAAACAATCATGATCGGCGACGACGTGGAACTCACGGTCGTCGACATCAGGGGCGACAAGGTCCGGATTGGGATCAAGGCGCCCCCACATATCGCAGTGCACCGCAAAGAGGTGTATGACGCGATCCGAAACGAAAATCAGCAGGCCGCGGGCTTCCGCGGCGAGATCACAGCCTTCCGGCCGCGCGGTGTCACCGTGCGACCAGACCGGCGACCCGAGGGTGGGACGGTCCTACCCGCAGCGGCGCGAGTCGCCGCACGCACCGACGGCCGGCGTGACATCGCTTAAGCGACTCCGGCTCGAGCCTTCCAGTCAAGGAGGATTGCCATGGCTCGCATCAATACGAATGTCCCATCGCTGATCGCCCAAAACAACCTCAAGCGATCCGATTCTGACCTCCAGGTGCGTCTGCAGCGCCTTTCGACCGGCCTCCGCATCAATCGCGGCGCCGACGACCCCGCCGGTCTCATCGTCTCCGAACGCCTGCGCAGCGAGATGCGCGGTCTTGGCACGGCGATTGAGAACTCCGAGCGGGCCAGTTCGGTCATCTCGACCGCGGAAGGCTATCTGGCCGAGGTCGCAGACCTGCTGAACTCGATCAAGTCGCTCATCGTGAAAAGCGCCAACGACGGCGGCGTGAGCAAGGAAGAGGTCGAGGCCAACCAGCTCGAGATCGATTCGGCGATCGAGTCGATCACCCGCATCTCGAACACGGCCAGCTTCGCCGGACTCCAACTCCTCAACGGGTCGTTGGGGTACATCACCTCCGGCGTCACCTCGAGCGAGGTCACTGGCTTGGACATCAAGGGCGTGCAGTTCGGCACCGATGCCGACGTCGCCGTCGCCATCGAGGTCGTGCAAAGCGCTCAGACGGGTACCTTGTTCCTCTCCGGCAACACGGCCGGGGCGGCAGGGGCGCTCCTCTCCAGCGTCACCCTCGAAATCGCCGGCCCCCTCGGCGTCCAGTCCCTCACCTTCGTCTCCGGGACGGCTCTCTCCGCCGTCGCCGCAGGCGTCAACCTGGTCCGCGACACGACCGGTGTCTCGGCCTATCTGGCCGACCCCACCGATCAGACCTCAGGCTTGTTGTTCAGTTCCAAGGCCTACGGCAGCGACGCCTTCGTGAGCGTGCGACGGATCGGTCAGGGCGGCGACTTCTTCGAGACCTACGATGGTCAGGGCGGCGTCGCCAAGAGTCGCGATGAGGGCCAAGACGTTCGGGCCATCATCAACGGTGCGGTGGCGACCGGCGACGGTACGTCCGTCTCTTTGAACACGCCAGCCCTTTCGCTTTCCGTCGACCTGTCGGAATCGTTCGCAACGGCCATCACCGGCACGCCGAGCACCTTCCACATCACCGGCGGCGGAGCGAACTTCCAGCTCGGGCCTTCGGTCGATGCAACCCAACAGATCGGCGTCGGCATTCACTCCATCGCCGCTACCCGCATTGGGGGCACCGACATTGATGATGTCCGGTACTTCCTGGATAGCCTCAAGAGCGGGCAAACGAACTCGATCCTGGCTGATCGGGAGTCGCAGGCGTCGTCGGTGCTGGACACGGCGATCACCGAGATCGCGGTCCTTCGCGGCCGGCTCGGCGCTTTCGAACGCAACACGTTGACGACCAACATGAATGCCCTGTCGATCGGCCTGGAGAACATCACCTCCAGTGAGTCGAAGATCCGCGATGCGGACTTTGCTGCCGAGACGGCCAAGTTGACTCGTGCTCAGATCTTGCAGCAAGCCGGTACGTCCGTCCTGGCCACGTCGAACACGACGTCGCAGAACGTGCTCCGTCTGCTCCAGTAACCTCCACGCCCCGATCGGGGCCAACGCCTCGTTCATCGGAACATCTCGGACCTGACCGGTCCGGCTACGTCCTCCTCAACGCCCCCGAGCACGCCTCGGGGGCGTTTTCGTTGGTTCAAAACCACCACGAATCGACCTCTAGGACCGGGAAACGCACCGACGGGCTGAAGTCGCCCTTCATGCGCTCCGATGACCCTCTGGACTGGACTCTCCGGCGCGGCCGCGCGGAACAGGACAGTCGGAACGGTAGCAGGACGCGTTCCGGTGATGACAGGATCGGGGCGACGCGGAGGATCCGCTCGCGTCCCACAGCCTCTCGCGCGTGGTGAGAGGTCGGTCGGCACCATCGGAAGGGCCGATTCAAAGGCCCGGCCACCGACGATCAGGTCGGGCCGGATCACGGAGGACACAAGCAGTGAGTCGTATCAATCAGAACATCTCGTCTCTGATTGCCCAGCGGACGCTGGGCTCTCAGAACAGGGGCCTGCAGGTCAGCCTGCAACGCCTCTCGACGGGTCTTCGCATCAACCGCGGTGCCGATGACCCGGCAGGTCTCATCGCAAGCGAGAACCTGCGAGCCGAGAAGAGCGCCATCAACAGCGCCATCTCGAACGCACAGCGTGCCGACCAGGTCGTCAACGTTGCCGAAGGCGGTCTTCAGGAAGTCTCGAACCTTCTGGTCGAGCTTCAGGGCCTCGTCGGCGCGACGGCGAACGAAGCGGGCGTTTCCGCAGAGGAGAAGGATGCGAATCAGCTGCAGATCGACTCGATCCTGCAGACCATCGACCGCATCGCCAACGCCACGAGCTTCCAGGGATCGAAGCTCCTGAACGGTAACTTTGACTACACCACCTCGGCCGTCAACGCTGGCATTACGGACGTCAGCATCAACGGCGCACGGCTTTCGGACAACGGATCCGCTCGCTCGGTGACGGTCACGGTGCTCACCTCGGCCCGAACGGCCGGTGTCTGGCTCTCGACCGGCGCATCCTTCGAGAACGGCGGCAGCGGTGAAGTGACCTTCGAGATCACCGGCACGAAGGGTGTGCAGCAGTTCACCTTCGCCTCCGGCACCTCGCAGTCCGACATCGTCGACGCGATCAACTCCTACAAGGACCAGCTCGGCGTTTCCGCCGCGCAGGACGGTACGGACACGGCTCGCGTCGAGATCCGATCGACCACCTACGGCAGCGAGTCCTTCGTTCGCACGAAGGAACTGTCCAACCAGGGTGCGACGGATTTCGTGTTCGCTTCGGCGGCCGAAACGTCTGCGACCAACGACCTGAAGCAGTATGGCCGAGACGCGACCGTTCTCATCAACGGTACGCAAGCCACTACGAATGGCCTCACGGCGCGAGTCTCTACGGACGGATTCGACGTCAGCATCGCCCTCGACGGGGACGCTTCCCTCAACAGCGACGGTCAGGCCACGACGTTCTACATCACCGGTGGTGGTGCGAACTTCAGCCTGTCGCCGAAGGTCAACCTTGCCGGTAAGGTCTCCCTGGGCATCGAAACGGTGACCACGGGTAACCTCGGCACGGAGGCCGATGGCTTCCTCGCCGACATCAAGTCGGGCGGTGACGCCAACGTCCAGAACGGCGACATCTCGAGCGCCCAGTCGATCATCGAACAGGCGATCAAGCAGGTCTCGAGTCTCCGTGGCCGTCTCGGCGCGTTCCAGAAGAACGTCGTCGGTGCGACCATCTCGAGCCTGGGTGTCTCTCTCGAGAACACCACGGCCGCCGAAAGCGCGATCCGCGATACCGACTTCGCTGCCGAAACCGCAGCGCTCACCCGGTCGCAGATCCTCAGTCAGGCCGCGACCCAGTCGCTGGCCCTGGCGAACTCGTCACCGTCCGCCGTTCTCTCGCTCCTCGGCTAAGCCGACGAGTCGCTAGAACGGGGCGGAGACGACCCGGGAGATTGATACGTCACTGATGCGGCGGCCCGAAAGGGCCGCCGCTTTTTTATTCGCCGGACGGGCCGGGATGTCGGGCCCAAGCGTCGCGGCCAAGCTCGAATCGGAGCGTGCCCGGCTCGGAGGCGCCGTCGGTGGGCAGGAAGCCGCACACCCGAAGGACGCCCAGCGAACCCTCCAGTTCGGGAAGGGTTTCTGCAATGACCCGATTTACACGTGGGTCAGCAAAGGCCTGGGCAATCAGGGCCCTGGCGGTCTCGCTGGCCAGTCCGCAACGGCGGCGGTCGGCGACGATTCCGTAGCCGATCTCGACCGTTCCGGTAGCGTCGGGCGCTCCCTTGTAACCGCCGGTCCCGACGAGGACGCACCCGTCGGGATCGCGGGCAACGACGAAGTACATCCACCACGCCGGATCGCTGGTTTCCGGCTCCCCGAGCTTGCCGCGGATCCAGGCGAACGCGGCGTCGTCGAGAAACTCGGGCGGCCAGCTCGCGGGCACCGTCGCTCCGAGCGCCTCGGCGAGTTCGGCGCGCCCGGCAAGGGCGGCGTCGACGATCGGAATGGTGCCGGGGATGAGGTCGAGGCGTTCGGTGCGAAGGATCACGGTCGCACTGTATCCGTCTGTCATCGGGCAAGGCCTTTCGACCATCGCGTCTCGGGGTACGATCAGGCAGCCCCAATCGAGGAGAATCGATGGCTACGCAAAGCGACACGATCTCAGCGGCGGTGAAGACGTTGGCGATGCCGGAGGAGGTTCAGGAGAAACTGGCTCGCGTCGCCGGCGAGCTCATGGCCACTGGAGTGGTTCGGGCCATCGCGGTCTATGGCGGCGTTGCCCGCGGTCGCTATGTGGAGGGGCGCAGCGACATCAATGTGCTGGTGATTCTCGCCGCCGCCGATCATGCGGCACTTGCCGCACTGCGCGACCCGATGGAGAACGCCCCCAGTAGCCTCTGGCTCGAGCCGATGTTTGTCACGGGCGATGAGCTGTCCCGCGTGGCTCTGGTCTTCCCGGTCAAGTTCCTGGATATCGCCGCACGGCACATCACCATTGCCGGTGACGACGCCATCCTCGGGCGGCTTGCCGTTCCGCTCACGAATGCCCGATTGCGGGTCGAACAGGAGTTTCGCAACCTCGAGTTGCGGACCCGTCGTCGACTCGTTTCCGTGCTCGGTGACGACGAGGAAACACGGGAGTGCCTCGCGTCCCTGGCCCGCCCGTTCGCGGTCGAGCTCGCATCGCTCCTCGCCGTCGACGGATTCGAACGTCCCGACGACGATCGGACCGCCGTCATCTTCGCCCAGGCAGCGGGGCGGTACGGACTCGATGCCAAGGTCCTCGACGAACTCGCTCGCCTTCGCAACGGCGAGGGGAGCGGTCGACCCCTGGACGAGCTCGCCATGGATGTCCTGAAAGCGATCGGCGCGGCAGCGGCCGCTGCCGGGCGAGGTGGATGAACTCCATGCAAGGCATCCTCAACGAGCTTCTCAACCTGCCCGGGCCCCAGTTCCTGGGTGTATTCGCCCTGATCGCGGTGGCGTCGATCATCGTCGGCATCGGGCTGCGAATGGTTGCGTCGGGGCCGTTCGGTGCGTTCGATCCTCGGATGGGCGAGCTTTCCCCGCACGAGGTCGCGGGCCTTGAAGGCCGAGGCCGGGGAATCATGACCGCGGTCCTGATGGCCCTGATGCGAGGTGGCCACGTCGTCCTCGACCACGATCGCCACTGGAAGCGCGGCCCCGCTCCTGGCCGCGGCTCGGTGGGTGACCGACGCATGCTCGAGTATCTCGATCGCGTCCATCGCCGACTGCCCGAGGAGCAAAGCTTCACGATCGAGGCTGCGATCGAGGCCTCGCGAAGCGAGCTTGATGAGGTGATCGAAACGTTAGTGCGTCACGGCCTCCTGCTCGGGTCGTTTCGCCGGTTCCTCAGTGTTGCCATCGGGCTGTTGCCGATGGGCGCGGCTGTGGTGCTCGGTATCGCCAAGATCGGGGTCGGCGTCAATCGCGACCGGCCGGTCGGGTTCCTCGTCGGCGAGGTGCTCCTCGTTGTCCTCCTCGCGGTGATCTTTGCGGCAGCCGGGCAAGGTCGCACCGTGCGTGGTTGGCGCCATCTCGCGTCGCGTCGAAGCGCCATGCTGTCGCTAAGGTCGAGCGCCTCGGCGGATGCGTCGCGCCTCGCCGCCGACGATCTGGCCCTGGCGGTTTCGCTCTATGGGACCACAGTCCTTCAGGGATCGGCGTTCTCGGAGGCGGCTGCTGCCACGTTGCCGCCGAAGCCTCAGGTGACAAGTGACGGGGGAAGCGGATCGGGCTGCGGAAGCAGCGGGTGTGGTGGCGGTGGAGGTGGCGGCGGCTGTGGAGGGTGCGGCGGATGAGCCGCTCTCGCCCCGAGCGTCCGGTGCCGCACGAATTCAACGTGCCCGGACCATGGTCGTTGGGCCTGGGCATCGGTTGGCGCCGGGACATCGCCCTCTTCATCGACCGTCGCGATGACCTCGGCTTTCTTGAGGTGATGGCCGAGGACATCGATCCCGATGCGCCTCTGTCACCGCCCATTCGACGGCTGGTCGAGCGCGGTCTCGTGGCGATACCGCACGGCGTCACGCTCTCACTCGGCGGGGCCGAACGCCCCGACCCGAAGCGTCTCGACCGCTTGGCCCGGGTCGCGCAGCGCTTGGGCGCTCCGCTGGTCAGCGAGCACATCGCCTTCGTGCGTAGCGACGGTCTCGAATCGGGGCACTTGCTGCCCGTGCCGCGCACGCGCGAGGCGCTTGAGATTCTCGTCGAGAATGTGCGCGATGCCCAAGCAAGGCTTCCGGTGCCGCTGGCGCTTGAGAACATCGCTACGCTCTTCGAGCCGCCGGACGCCGAGATGGACGAGCCGGCGTTCATCGGGGAATTGCTGGAGCGCACCGGGGCCTTGCTCCTTCTGGACATCGCCAATGTCCACGCCAATGCCGTGAATCATGGCTTCAACGCCGCGGGCTATCTCGACCGGATGCCGCTGGAGCGAATCGCCTACGTCCACGTCGCAGGCGGCTCGGAGCATCACGGCGTCTATCACGACACGCACGTCCACCCGATCCAGCCGCCGGTGCTGGACCTCCTGAGCGAACTCTGTCGGCGCGTCGAGGTCCCGGGCATCCTCTGGGAGCACGACGATTGCTTCGGCCCCGATGCTGACATGAGCGAAGAGTTGGGCCGCATTCAGCGGGCGATCGAGCGAGGACGTACGGACCGGGAGCATCGCGATGCCAACCGATGAGGCCCGTGCCCGGCTCGCTGTCGAGCAGACCAGGCTGGTGGAATCGCTCATTCGCCAGGTCCCGCCGCCTCCGGGTTTCCACGTCGAACGTGTGCGGCTCGCCGCCGAGAGGCTCCTTCGCAAGCGGAGTCAGGCCCTGCGGAAATCCTGGCCAGTGACCGGCGCCACGTTAGGAGAACGGTTCGATGGCCTCTTCTCCCGGTACGTCGCCAGGCGGCCTTCGGCTCCGCCGGGCGGTCCGCTTGGCGACGGCATGGCGTTCGCGGAGTGGCTCATCGCCCATGATGAGGCCCCCGACGTGATTCGACTTGAGGCACTCCGCGCCCGATTGGGCGTGCGCTGCGGGACGGGAGGCATTCGGCGCCGCAGGGGCATTCGCATTGCCTTCGCCCGACGGGCGAGCGGCTGGCCGATGGTGATGATCGCCTGGCCGTTCGGCGGACGGATCACGCTGGTGGGATAGGCGCCGTTTCGGCCGGCTCGACGTGAATCAGGACGTCCCGGATTCTCGTGTCGCCGGAGCGAATCCGGTCCTTGACGCGGTGAGCGAGGGCATGGCTTTCTCGCACGTTCATCGAAGCGTCGACGTGGACGTGCAAGTCAACGAAGAAGTCGAACCCGATCTTCCGGACCCGGCACTTGTGGGCGTCGATGACGCCGGGCTCGGCCATGGCGGCGGCGAGGGTGCGCTCCTCGAAGTCCTTGGCGGGGGCGGTGTCTAACAGTTCGGCCACGGCGGGCCGGGCGAGATGGATGGCATTGAAGGCGATGATCGCCGCGGCGACGATGGCGGCGATGTCATCGGACCGTTCATATCCCTCGCCCCCGATCAGGGCAATCAGGATTCCAACGAATGCGGCAGCCGAGGTGATGGCGTCACTTCGGTGATGCCAGGCGTCGCTGGTGATGGCAAGGCTCTCGGCATCCTTGCCTGCCTTGAGGACGGCCCGAAAGAGCAGCTCCTTCGCGACGATGACCACCACCAGGACCACGAGCGTGAAGGGGGCCGGCGAGTGATGCGGGGTAATGATCTGGCGGACGGCCTCCAGCGTGATGACGATGGCGGCACCGAAGAGGACGATCGATACAACGATGGCCGCCAACGGCTCGTACTTTCCGTGGCCGTAGGGGTGGTTCTCGTCGGCCGGCCGCTCGGCCATCCGGAGCCCGGCCCAGACGATGAGCGAGGTGAAGATGTCGCTCGTCGACTCGATCGCGTCGGCCAAGAGCGCCGCCGAATTGCCGAGGACGCCAGCAATCGCCTTGATGGCGGCCAAACACGCGTTGACAACGATCCCGATCGCAACCGCACGAAGGCTGCGTTGGCTGGCTGGCTCGCCACGGGGCGTCGCCGGGGGCGGCGAATTGGGCGGTAGGGGATCGTTTGGCATCCGGGCGCTCATGGGCCTGAGGGTGGAGAGTAGCGGACCCACCGGCCTCGTGGGGTCACCCTACAGCCGGAAGTGCGGCCGAACGCATCCTTCGGACAGGGAAGATGCGATCTGCACATGGTGGTTCTTCCGAGAATGCTCATCGGTACTATCCATTCCCTGCATCGGCTTGCCTCCGAAACGATTGGCTCCGATCGCTCGCCCGCTTGATACTGTTGCATTCATGGACAATGAATCCGATTCGGGCGGCGAGGGTACGGTGACGCATCTCCTTGGGCTCGTGCGCGCGGAACAGCCTGGTGCGCTCGGCCAGCTCTTTGATCACGTCTACGAGGATCTTCGTCGCCTCGCGGCCGACCGCATTCGACGCTCTTCGAGCCGTTCGCTCAACGGAACCGCGCTGGTTCATGACGCCTTCATCCGCTTGACGAATCGCGACGCACTCGGCGCCCGCGATCGAGGTCACTTCTTCGCCATCTTCGCTCGAGCGATGCGCGACGCCTTGGTGGATTCGATCCGCCACGACTGCGCCCAACGGCGAGGCGGCGATGCCACGCGCGTCGAGCTGATCGACTTCGAAGCAGACGGATTGCCTCTTCGCATCGACGTCCTGGCGATCCAGGAGGCACTGGACGAGCTTCGGCAGGCCGATGCCCAGGCCGCCGACATGATCGACCTTCGCGTCTTCGGCGGTCGATCTCTTGAGGAGTCCGCGGGCCTGCTCGGGCTGACGCGTTCGGAGGCGGACCGAAACTGGAAGTACGGCCGGGCATGGTTGGCTCGGCGACTGGAGGGCGGCAACTGACGGCCTTGCCCGCGCGAATGCAACGGGCGATTTTGGACGTTTCGATCATTTGTCCCGATCGCACTTCGATCATTCTGCGGTTAGTCGGCGACGAATCCCTCGTGCCGAGCGACCCGCCCCGCTCCCATGTCCGACAACGATGAAAAGAGCATCTTCACCGAGGCCATCGCCTTGGCACCGTCGCAGCGGGAGGCGTTGCTCGCCGAGCGGTGTGCCGACGAGGGAGCTCGCGAACGCATCAGGGCCCTTCTGAGGCACCACGACGCCCTCGCGACGCGCGTTGCCGGAGTGGCCCCGGAGGTGCCGACCACGGAACCGCTCGAACCGGGCCAGCGCATCGGCCGCTACACGCTGCTGCGGCAACTCGGACGGGGTGGCATGGGTGTCGTCTTTCTCGCCCATGACCACGAGCTGGACCGTCAGGTCGCCCTCAAGGTGATTGCCGACTCGATGCCGGGGGTGACGACGATGATCGACCGCTTCCGTCAGGAGGCGAGGATGGCCGCGGCCTTGCGTCATCCCTCTGTCGTAAGGGTCTATGAGGCTTCTCAGGACGGGAATCGTCACTTCATCGTGAGTGAGTTCGTTGATGGAACGACTTTGGCAGAGCAATTCGGCGAGCTTCAATCCCTCGGTGGACAAGGCGACGCCAAGGCCTGTCGCCGTCGGTTGGTTGGATGGATCGCGTCGATCGCTGACGCCCTGGAGGGTTGTCGTCGAGCGGGCATCATCCACCGCGACGTGAAGCCGTCGAACATCCTGATCGACTCCGAGCATGGGGCACGACTCTCCGACTTTGGCATTGCCGTGCGGACCGGCGCCTCTCGCGACGGCACGTCGCTGCCCGACGCGGGCGGCACGATGCACTACATGAGCCCCGAGCAGGCGACGCGCGCTCAACAGCCGATCGATCATCGCAGCGACATCTTCTCGCTCGGTGTGGTCCTGTACGAGGGACTCGCCCATCGGCGCCCGTTCGACGGGGCCGATCCGCTGGTGGTGCTGCGTGCCCTCATCCATGAGGTCCCGCCACCCTTGCGCCGCATCGTTCGCGGCATCGATCGTGATCTGGAAACGATTTCGATCAAGGCCCTCGAGAAGCATCCGGACAATCGCTATCCCACGGCCGGCCACTTGGCGGCCGATTTGCGGGCGTGGCTGGATGGAACGCCCGTTCTGGCCTCACGTCCTGGTCGGGTGCGTCGGATGCGGCAGTGGATTCGCGCGCATCGGGGGACGGCTCGGGCGACGGTTGGGTTGGCAGCGACGGCGGCCCTCGCCGCTACTGCTTGGCAAGGGCGGAGCTTGTATGAAAGTCGGTTCCTGCGCGTGGCGATCACGGCACCTAACGGGACGCTCGCTTGGCTCCACAGCGCTGACCCGACAAGCGGCGAGTTCGAGGCCGAACGGCCGGCGACGCCAATCTCGCTGGAGCGGTCGCTGCGTCTCGAACCGGGGCAGTATCGGCTGACGGTCGTCGCGGCGGAGGGCGAGGCGTTCTCCGAGTTCAATCTCGTGGTGACCGAGGCCGACTGCGGGGAGCACCTGAACGTGGTGGCTATCGCGCCGACGGAACGCCTCGCTCTTGTTCGCGGCGACGGCGCTGACCGGTTGCTCGGATCCCGTCTCTGGAAGAGCGAGGCGGCGGCGGGCATGATCGAGGTTCCCGGCGGCTCGTACGCGATCGGATCCAAGGACGAGAGCGGCGCGCTTCATGAGCCTCAGTCGGTTGATCTGCAAGCGTTTCTGATCGATCAGCGCGAGGTGTCGAACGCCTCCTACCAGGCGTTCCTGGACGAGACGGGCTCTCCACCGCCGCGCTTCTGGAAGGATCGGCGCGAGAACGGTTCGCTCACCTTCACACCCGGACTCGATCACTATCCCATCACCGGCATTTCTCTTGAGGAAGCGGAGGCGTATGCCCGGTGGGTGGGCAAGCGCTTGCCGACCCGCGGCGAGTGGGAGGCCGCCACACGCGGACCCGATGGGCAACGCCTTCGCCCACGGCACCCCGAAGGGATCGCACCGCCGCAGGAGCCGACGATCGACATGCTCCGGGCGCGGGAAGGGGCGACAGCGGAGGACCTCGCGGCCGAGTTCGCCCGCTTCATGGTGCCGGTCGATGCGTTGGACCCCTACGCGCTTCCGAATGGCTTGGCGCATGCCTTCGGCAACGTGCGCGAGATCACCGGAACCGTCCTACTCGAATCCCGAGCGGTGGTGATCAAGGGTCGCTGTGCGTGGGACTTTCCTCAGAGCACCGACTTCAGCCGGATCGGACTTGCGCCGCTGGGTTCCTGCGCCGTCGATCACGGATTTCGATGTGCACGCAGTGTGCACACTCCCTTGTCTCGTTTGGCCTCCTTTGGAAAAGGCACCTCATGACGTATCACTTTGTGCTTGAAGCGACGGACTTCGAATTTGTGTACGAGTTTGCGTCGGGCTCGATCGGTTCGATCGACCCTGCCGAACTCGATCAACTGGCCAGAGCTGCCGTCCTCGCTGACTTCAAGTCGACTGCGCTCAGCAAGTGCAATACAGGCTCGGTACTGCGGTCAGGTGCCAGGGAAGAGGATGCCGCAGACGCGCTCCTTGCGTTTCTTGCCCTCGAACTCGCCGCGGCGAGAGCGATAGGCGTGACGGCAGTGCCGGAATTGCCCTCTGTCTCGAAGGTGTACTGGCGACCGGTCGGGCCGCTTCACCAGATCATCGGCAAGGTCGAGAAGGTTTCGGGGATGAGCCGAACGTGGTGGTCGTTCCCGATCAAAAAGGGCGGAACGGTGATGGCGACGGCATACCTGGTCTACCGAATGAACTATCGAGCGGTCAGTTGAATCGGATGTCCTCATGTCCACGATTCGCATCGAGAACAAAACCGGTATGGCCAGCGGTCTCCTCGTCGCGCTCCATCCAGGTCGCGGCGAGGAGGGCATCAGGTTGCCTGCCGCGACGCCCTTTCCTTCGCTCGCCGTCCTGAGGCGATTTGGCGTATGGACCGCGGTGGTACTGGAGTGTGACGTGCCGAGCGGCGGGGCGATTGACGTCGAGGTACGAGCGGGTGCCCGACCCGACGAGCCCGAACCCCAGGCCATCTTTGTTCCGCGCAATCGGACCAGAATCCCTGAGTACCCAGGGCAAGACGGATGGTCGCCGCTGGACACCGTTCCGGGCGGCGGTCCCAATCTGCGGACAACCGTGCGGGAGGACCTGCTACGGGCAGAGTTCGAGTCGTTGCGATGGTGCGAGAGCGGCGATCCGCTGGCTCCGCTGGTGCGGTCCGCATGGACGTGGTTTCACTTGGACATGA
>JAEUIU010000001.1 GCA_016795065.1 Phycisphaerae bacterium | reverse complement strand
GTCCGTGCGCCGGAGCCGGCGAGCAGTCCGACGAGACGGGTGTTCACGCGGCCGGCAAGGACGCCGACGATCTCCTCGACGACATCGGGCGGGGTGACGCGAATGCCGTCGATCCGCTCGGTGGTGATGCCGAGACGAGCCAGGTGCCGATCGACGAGCACGCCGCCGCCGTGGACGAGGACCACGCCGGAGCCGCTGCGACGGGCGTTCTCGTGCAGGAGGACGATCCCGTCGAGCGTCGCCCGATGCCGTTCGGGTTCGTCGAGAAGGGTGCCGCCCACCTTGACCACGATCGGCGCGACCTGTCGCGTCGCCGCGGCGGGCGCCCGGAGATTTCCGTTGTTCATGCGTTCCATGCGGCAGCCTCCTTCGCAGCGCTGCGGTGCGAGATGGGGTGCTGCCACAAAAGGCCTTCGGTCTGAAGCAGGCCGAAGCGCACGTTGAAGCACTGCAGAGCCTGGCCGGCGGCGCCTTTCACGAGGTTGTCGATGGCGCTCTCGATGAGGAGGTGATCGCCGTCGATGCTGCGTTCGACTCCGAGGCCGATGTCGCAGAAGTTGCTTCGCTCGACGGCGCCGACCGACGGCCAGGCGCCGGCGGCGAGCAGCCGCACGAAGGGCTGGTCGGCATAACAGTTCGCCAAGGTCGACCTCACAACTCGCTCGTCGGCGCCCGGGGCGAGCCAGGCATGGATCGTCGAGAGGATGCCGCGATCCCAACTGCCCAAGTGTGGGGTGAAGCAGACCGGCCGGGTGACGTACGCGGCGATCTCGGGCCGATGGCGGTGCTTGAAGACGCCGTAGGCCTGCATGCTGACTTCGCAGAAGAGGCTCTTCACCTCGGCCTTGCGGCCGGCGCCGCTGACACCGCTCGTCGAGTCGATGATGATCTCACGATCGGTGCGCAGGAGCCCGGCATCGACCAGCGGCCGAAGCGGGAGGATCGCCGACGTCGGATAGCACCCCGGCACCGCGATCAGGTCGGCGTCGGCGATGCGCGCGGCGAAGAGTTCGGGCAGCCCGTAGACCGCTCCGCCCGGCGAGGAGGGAAGGAGCTCCGGATGTTCGTGGGCGAAGCCGTAGTGCGACGGATACGTCGCCGCGTCGGGCAGGCGGAACGCCGCGGAAAGATCGAAGGTGGGAACGCCCTTCGCGACGAGAACCGGAGCGAGCTCATGGCTCAGCTCGTGGGGCGTCGCAAGAAAGACGGCGTCCGGCTCGAGGGCGAGGAGTGCGGCCGTGTCGAGGGCCGTGATCGGCAGATCGACCACGCCCGCGAAGCGCGGGAAGAGTTCGCTAAAGCGAGAGGGACCGTCGTCGCGCCGACTGGAGCCGGCGAGAGCGATGATCTCGGCCTCGGGGTGCGAGGCCAAAAGGCCAACAAGTTCGGCACCGGCGTAACCGCTGGCACCGACAACAACGACCCGCTTCGTCATGCCGAGCGCTCCTGTTCACCGCGTCCTGCGGTTCGTCCCACGGTGCGGCCGGCGATGCGGCCAGCGGGAGAGATCGTGGAGGCCGAACCGTTGAGGGCGCCGTTGCTGACACCGGCCGGTCCCACCGTCGCGCCGCCACGGGAGCCATCGAGTCCCGCGAGCCGGGCGAGCTGTGCCGAGATGCGCCGTGCCGCTGCGGGGCCGGTTGCGGCCAGGAAGATCGTGTCGTCGCCGGCGATGGTGCCAAGCAGTCCCGGGATACGGGCGCCGTCCAACTCAACCGCGAGCACGCTGCCGTGCCCGATCGGCGTCTTCAGAACGACTGTGGTCCCTCCGGACACGACCGAAAGCAGCTCTCGACGAAGTGTCTGCTCCAGGCGCGAGGTCGAGGTCGGCACGACATCGCCGCCCGGGAGACGGTATCCCTCCGGCCCTTTCAAAACGCCTAGTTCAGCAAGATCGCGCGACAGCGTTGCCTGCGTGGCCTCGAAGCCCTCCGCGCGGAGGAGATCCTGGAGTTCATGCTGGCTATGCAGGGGCCGGCTGGAGACCAGCCGGCGAATGAGCTGTTGGCGTCGGGCCTTCATCGCTTGCAAGATTATGCAGCGGGATGCATAGATGTCAAGTCGGGGGGTCCGGGGCGGGCGGACTTGGTGCGGTCGACCTCCTCCGGCGACGGCGCGCCAAATGGAAAAGCAGCCCTCCGAGGAGAGCTGCTTTGTTCCTTCCAGCGAGCGTCTACATCTCCGTTCGGTACGGCGTTTCGCCCGCAATTTCTCAGCCCGCGGCGTGCGGCCAGAGCCAGCCAAACGTGCCGGCGGTGATGGCGGTGTAGACGACGCCGTCGAAGAGCGCAGCGGGCAGTTGGCTCCACGGCTTGCCTTCCCAAATGCAGCGAGGGAGGGCGCCGCCGGCGTAGGCGAGCAGGGCAGCGGTTCCGGCGACGCGGAAGACCGACAGGTAGTGGGCTCCGGCAGGGAGGGCGACCGAGGTCAGATACGCGATGACGCAGGTGACGATGAGGATGTGGGCGAACCAGGTGCCGAGCGTCTTGCCGAAGTTGAATCCACCCGGGCCGATGGTCAGCGTGCCCCAAGGGCCCTGCTTGAACTTCTCGGCGTGTGCGGCCTTTTCAGCGTCAGTCAGCTTCTTTCCGTGACAATCGGCCCACGGAAACATGTAGACGCCCGGCGTCAGGCGCTGCTGGCGAATCGGCTCCACGATCGCGTTCTCGTTGGGGAGCCCGCGATAGTCCTTCTTGTGGATCGGCAAGGCCATCCAGATGACCGAGCTGGCGATGAAGACGAGGATGGAGCAGGCGAGAATCGGCAGCCAAAGCTCAATGAGGTGTCCCACGTGATGTTCTCCTGAGTTGGGAATTGGGCCCAACAGGCGATATCGGCTCACCGACGGTCGCGCCGCGAACCGCGCCCCCGCGGCTGCGTCGCGGTCGCAACAGGTTGGTTCCGTCGGCCGCTCGCGTCAGAAGTGATCGACCATCCACGGAGCAGTCCCCGCGAACGCCCCTCCGAGGGCCCGAGCGGCACGTTCATCGCCGCGTGCGTGGCCCAGCAGTACGGCCTGCTTCGGCGAGAGGAAGCCGGTGTAGATCGCTGCGAGAGCCCGAATATCGCTGTGAAACACAGCGGGCGAATCGGTGCGAGCAACGCTGCCGAGGCCGCCGCTGACGCGCAGTCGCCAGCGACCAGCGTTTGCAGGGACGAGGTCATCGGAGACATCAAGAACGATGTCAAGCTCGATCGACGAAGCGAATCCACGAGCGTTCACGGCCGCGCCGAGATCGGCGATCCGCACCATCCAGTAGTCCTTGAACTGCATCTCGATCCACTGTTGCGGAAGGAGCGCCACCAGCGGATGGCAGGGGCCACCGATGAAGCTGAGCGTGAGGCCCATCGTCGTGTAATCGCTGAGGAGGCCGAGGAGGCGCAGGGCGGCGCGCTCGGTCGTGAACGCTAAGTCACTCAGGACGACGTCGTGGCGCCCGCCGTCGCGCCTCACCTGGCCAATGAACACGTAGCCTTCGACGTCCCCTCCGGGCCCGTCGGGAACCACCGCGAAACCGTGAAACGTCTGATCGCGGTTCTGCTGAATGCGCTTCCAAATGAATGGGCCGCGCTCGAGGCAGCCTTCGAAGGCCGATGCGTATCGTTGGTAGCAGCGGACGAGGCGCTCGTTTGGATTTCCATGCATAAGCGCGGTGACGGGTTCGATGCTGAGCGCACGCGTTCCGGTGTGAAGCTGACGGAGCGGCATGCTCGTCTCGAACTTCGACCCCGCCTGCTCGAAGCCGACCTTGCGATAGAGGGCCTGTGTCGAGGCGAAGAGTGAGAGGAGCGGCGTGCCGTCGCGGGCTGCCTCGCGCACCGCCTCTTCCATGAGCGATTTGGCGCGCCCGCTCCCTCTCGCTTCCGGTGCGACCGCTACCGCCGCGATGCCGATCGTCGGGACGACACGCCCGCCGAACCAGTGGCCCATCGGGATTCTCGCCAGGCACGCGGTCGGTGCCGCCGGACCCTCGTCCAGAACGCGGAGGTTTTCCCGCCCGACCAGGTCGAAGTAGCCAAGGACGCCGTCGGGCGTGCCGGCGAAGGCCAGCGTGATGGCTCGTGAGATCGCGGCGGTATCGCGTTTGGCGTCGAACGGGCGGAGCGAGTGCATGAGGGATATGTACCAACCGGCAGCGCTTCCGTGGCAAGCCCAGCGTCGGACGCGACGCCGCTCACGGCTCCGGGCACGCGCCCCACGCCCCGAGCAGGATCGCAAGATCGGCGGCGTCGATCACGCCGCTGCCGTTCAGGTTGCCGGCACCGACGCCGTTCCACCCACCGAGCAGGACCGCGAGATCCGCGCCACCGACCGATCCGTCCCCGTCCAGATCGGCGAGGCAGGAGGTGGACGCTTGGAACTCGAGTGCGCCGAGATCGGCGACGGGAGCGGTCGATTCCGGCGCGTCGGTCGAGTGCGGGTCGTCGATGAAGCGAGGCGAGCCGCTGACATCGAAGTGGCTTTCGATCGTGCGGAACGCGTGCTCGGATCGGTCGATGCAGGGCGAACCGGGCGAAAGCCGAAGGTCGTCATCCCAAGTGCCGTCCATGTCGTCCTCGCCATCGCGGTCGACAAACAGCGGATCGGCGGCGATGTTGCCCTCGCCCGGCAACGATCCGTCCCAATCCTCGATGCACGAACGGTCGATGGAGATGCCCGGGGCGATGATCGATATGAAATGTCCCGCAAGGCCTGTCTTGCCGATCGGGGTGTGGTGGCGAGCGATGCAGTTCCGCAGGTGTACCGTCGACGGCGCCTGGCAGAAGACGATCGGCCAACTCCACTCCAGCGCCGGCGAGTTCGAGACCATCGAGCAGTTCGTGAATCGCAGCGAGCCGTTCGGATCGCCGCCGCCGACGGCCACCGCGACGCCGTTGTTGCCGATGAAGCGGCAGTCGATCGCGTGGACTTGGGCCGAGGTCGTGTCGAGGCCATTGGCATACAGCGCACCGCCGCCATCGCCCTGTCCCACGTTTCCTACAAAGTCGCATCGGGCAAAGGTGACGAGCGATCCGGACAGGTACGCGCCGCCTCCGCCGCCGACGGTCGTGTTGCCGTCGAAGCGCGAGTCACACACGGTCACGTGCGCGAGCAGAGCGAAGAATCCCATGCCCGACGAGGCGCCGATCGGGCCGCGGTTCTCCCGAAACTGGCAGCGGTCTATCGTGGCGATCGGGCCGGGAGCGGCCGACGGCGACAGCGTTCCCAGAAAGAGCCCGGCTCCGCTGCCACCGACGTTCCCTTCCCAGACGCATTCGATGAAGGCGACCGGGAACTCCCCCTCAATCAGGACTCCGCCTCCGGCCGTGGCGCCGCGATTCCGCCGGAACGTACAACGCTCGAAGTGCAGGACGCTCTCCTTCGCGTAGACCGCGCCGCCCCAATCCGAGACGTTGTCCTCGACGGTGCAATCAACGATGGTTGGCGAAGCCTGTTCCAGTCGCAGGGCCGCGCCGCGATCGTTCTTGATCTGCGGGGTGCTCGTGGCCATGCCGTGACGGATGTTCAGGCCGTCGAGCCGGGCGCTGGCGTTGACCCCGCTTCCGCGCACGACGTTGCGGACGTTGTCGTCGATGTTCTGCCAGAGTCCAACCTCGCCGGGCACGTCGTCAGCCAAGAGGTCCCCACTGAGGATGGAGAGGTAGACCGTGGGATCACGCTCGGCAATCGAACGCTCACCTCCGTCGAAGCCGCCGTAGAGAGCGACGCCGTTGCGAAGGGCGAAGTGCGACGTGATCGGGCCGTTCGGCGGCGCGGGTACGTATACGCCGTCCGCGATCCACACATCGGCCTGCACGTCTGCGGGAATGGAAGTCAGTGCATGCTGAAGGCCAAGTGGACCTCGGTACGCGTTCGTCCAACTGCTGCCGTCGTTGCGGCCGGTCGTCAGATGGGCGTCGACATGGACCCGGGCCGGGGGACGGGTATCTCCACCGTTGGCGGCGAAGGCATGCGAGGCTGCAGCGACACCTCCGGCCGCGATCCAGCGGGCGACGGCTGGCAGCGGACGGGCCGCACGGGAGAATGCTGGTGTTGGAAACGGAATGGCGGGTCGATTCTTGAGTGAGAAAGCGGCGGGAACAGACGGGAAACGACAGAGGGGAAGGCCCTTCTGCTCGTCCGGAGCCCGAATGACTTTCGCCACGGGCTGTTAGGTGGCAAAGCGGCGAAGGTGACTCCCCCCTCGTCCGCAGGTCCGCCGAACCGGTTCCGCGGACGTCCACGAAACGCGGCGACTCGCTCGGGCTCTCCCTCAAATCTGCGGCTTCATTCGAAGTGGGCCCGTTTCGCCCACCGTTCGCCGTCGATTGGTGTCCCATTCCTTCCCCGAAGGGTGGTTCGAGGGTAGGTTCCGTCGTGGGTTCGCGTTTCCCAAGAGACGTCGCTGTGCGCCGTCGCCTTCGAACGACCCTCTGCACGCCCTCGCATGTCCGTCTCCCCGAATCATCATCCGGCTCCTCCGAATCTCCCGACCGCCGAGCTGGAGTCGGTGCGTGCCGCCATCGACGGTCGCCCCGGGGCGTTCGACCTACTGATCGCCGGCTACGCCGACCGGCTACGGGGGCTGATACGACGGCGCCTTGATCCGGCCCTCCGGGCCAGGCTCAGCGCCGACGACGTCGTTCAAGAGACGCTCTTGGTCGCGTCCGACCGGGTGCGCGACATGACCGTGACCCGGGAGGGTGACTTCTGGGCATGGCTGTGCTCGATCGCGGAACAGCGCCTTATTGACGCCCGTCGGCGACACCTGCTGACGGCCAAGCGCGATGTCCGGCGGGCGACGCCGCTGGCCACAGATGCCGGAGTCGGCGATGCTCTCCTTCGGTTCTGTCCGCCGAGTGAGGACGCCCGGGCCAACGAACGTTCACGCGGTCTCGATCGGGCGCTTGCCGAGCTTCCCGCGTCCTATCGGGAGGTCATCCGGCTTCGAATCATTGAAGGGCTTTCGACCATGGATGCCGCCGCGGTCATGGAACGCACGCCTGGAGCACTCAGCGTGCTTCTCTGCAAGGCCGTTCGCCGACTCGGTGAGGTCCTCAACTCCGACGAGGCGGGCGGGCACTGATGGTCGCCGGCACGCCCAGCGAGCGCGACCATTCGGCCGAACTGTTAGGGACGGTGCTCGATGCCCTGCGCGACGACCCGTCTCAGGACGTCGAATCGATCGTGCGTTGCCATCCCGGCCACGAGGCTGAAATCCGACAACTCGCCGAAGTGGTCCGGATCGTCCGTTCAGGCGCCGATGGTCCGCTGCGCGATCCGACATTCGATATCGATACGCTGCGCGCGTTCGGCACGGTCACCATCGACGACTTCCGACTGCTAAACGAGGTCGGCCGGGGCGGCATGGGCGTCGTCTTCGAGGCCGAGCAGGTGTCGCTTGCCCGACGCGTGGCGATCAAGCTCCTCGCTCCCGGCGTGCGTCTCTCGACACGGTCCGTCGAGCGGTTTCGGCGCGAGGCGGCGGCAGCGGGCTCGCTGCATCACACCAACATCGTCCCGGTGTACGCGACCGGCATTTGGGAGGGCGTGCCCTATTACGCGATGCAGTTCATCGAGGGTCGTTCGCTCTGCCAGCGGATTGGCGAGGCGCGTTCGGACGGCCGCGGTGCGGGACTTCTCGAGCCGCGACTCGTCCTCCGTTGGGGCCATGCGATCGCCGACGCCCTTGCCCATGCTCACCGTCATGGCGTCTTGCATCGCGACATCAAGCCATCCAACATCATCATCGACCGCGCCGAGGATCCGTGGATCACGGACTTCGGTCTGGCCCGCTGCGATGCGAGTGTCTCGATCACCATGACCGGCGACATCGTCGGCACGGTGCGTTACATGTCTCCCGAGCAGGCACGGGGCGGCAGGGCCGTTGATGAGCGGGCCGATCTCTACTCGCTTGGCGCGACGCTCTTCGAGGCCCTGTGCGGCCGTCCGGTCTTCGAGGGCGATGATCGCGACGCCACGCTTCGGCGTTTGCTGGTCGAACGGGCGCCGGGCGTGCGAAGTGTCCGGCCTGATGTCCCTGACGATTGCGCAGCGATCATCGACCGCCTGCTGGAGAAGGAGCCCGAGCGGCGCTACCCAAGCGCTGCGGTGCTGGCGGAAGACCTTCGTCGGGCGATCGCGGGTGAGGCACTTCTGCTTCGGCCGCCTGGTCGGCTGGAGCTTGCCCGGCGCTTCGTCCAACGTCATACCCTCGCGGTGACGCTCTCGGCCGTAGCAGCTGCGGTGCTTGTGGCCTTCTCGATCGGTACCTTCGTCTTGGCCATGAACCTCGCCTCCGAGCGCGACCGCGCCAGGCAGGAGGCGGGTCGGGTCGACCGCGTCAATGACTATCTCTCGAAGATCCTCGCGTTAGGGGGCCCGCGCCCCGGCGCGGCGAACCTGTCGATGCGCGACGCGTTAGACGTGATCGTGCCGGAGATCGGCGTCGAGTTTGCCAACGATCCACGCACGCAAGCGCCGCTTCGGCTGACGGTGGCGAGGCTCTACTGGCAGTGGGGCGAGCTGGCGAAGGCGGAGGAGCAGTTCCGGCTCTCCTTCGAGAGTGCCCGCATCGGATTCGGTTTGGTAAGCGACGAGGCAATCGCCGCGGGTACCGAGCTCGCATCGCTTCTGGTCTTCCGCGGAAGGCTTGACGCAGCGGGCGCCGTGTTAGGCGAACTCGATGGCAGGAACCGTTCGGTAATGCTCGTTCACGGACACCTCCGCTTCGCCCAGGAGCGCATTACCGAGGCTCGTGATCTCGCGGCTGCCGTGCTTGAGGCGAAGGACGACAGGTGCATCGAGACGTCGATCCAGGCGCTTGACCTTCTGGCCCGGGCCTCGGTCTGTTTGGGCGAGCGTGCCGGGGCCATCGCCGCCCGACGCGAAGCGATGCGGCTGGCCCAACAGGACCGCGTTGCGCGGGGCCCGGGAGGTCGTGCAGTGGATGCGGAGAACATCGAGGCCACGGCGACTT
>JAEUIU010000078.1 GCA_016795065.1 Phycisphaerae bacterium | reverse complement strand
CACGCCCGTGCGGCTGTACACTTGGCGCGAGGCCTACGGCCTCGGCCGCACGTGCGTGCGGCATAGCTCACGGTCGTTAGCCAGATCTAGCACCCAGTCGAAGAGCATGCAGCGTCACAAAGCGGCCATTCTCGGCTTTGCCGCCGCAACCATCGTTGGTCTTGCTTCGTGGCTGGCGTGGACCGCCGCCCAGACCAAAGCTCTCATGGCTGAACGCGGCGCTCTGCGTAGTGTCGTGGACGCACTCGCCGTGTATGGGCACCAGTACAAGGGCCAACTGCCTCCGGACCTAGAGGCACTCAGCATCTACTATCCAGCTGCCCAACTCTCGGATATCCGGGCGATGGTGATCATGGATCCCGATCTGACAATCGCCGGGCTTCTCAGTCGTCGTGACGACTTGCTCAGTTCCTCGTGGCAACCGATTCGCCTCCGGCATCCAAAGTTCGCAGGCCGAGCCGATTGCTCTGCAAACCCGCGTCTCCTTCTAGTCTTGGAGCAGCTGGTCAAGGAATTCCCCGACGTCAGCAGCAGACCTGTTCCGGAGTAGCCGACATGGATCGCGATTTAGGACTGGCTAACGCATCGCTCATGCCGACACGCCCGTGCGGCTGTACACTTGGCGCGAGGCCTACGGCCTCGGCCGCACGTGCGTGCGGCATAGCTCACGGTCGTTAGGCCGACGAGGCGATTTTCGCAATGCCCAACTGCAGCTTCTGTGACGTTGCGCTCTCGAACGACAATCGCTCGAGGGAGCACATCATCCCCGGTTGGCTTCTCGACACGCTCGGCGTTCGTGATCAAGCAGTAACGCCTACCCACCAGTCTTCTTACGGTACAGTTCTGACTGTCCGTTCGCACGATCTTGACAGCCTTCGAAACGGGAAGGTTTGCGCCTGCTGCAACAACGGCTGGATGAGCCGCCTGGAAACAGCCGTGCAGCCCTTGATCCGCGGCCTTCTGAACGCGACTCTTGCCCCCAGCGATCTGACGGCTTCCGATCGCACACTCGTCGCCAAGTGGGCCGCAAAAGTCGCTTGGCTCCTGAACGATGCGTCCAACTACCGAAAGGTCGTGCCGGCTGGCGCGTTTCGGCACCTCTTCAATCACTCAGACACGCTGCCCGCGCGAACGCTGGTGACGCTCACTATGGCTCCTGGCCCTACGCCCATTTGGTGGATTCAAGGGGCACTCTGGCTGGCATCCACGTTGGCCGACTTCCCCGCAGAGAGCACGAAGTCTCTCGCCGAGAGCAGTCTCAAGACCGGCCTCAGATTCGGCTCCATCAACCTGATTGTGAGTTGTTGGCCCGTCGACGATTGGCAGTTCTTCGTGGTCCGTGGCCTGCACGACGTGCTCTGGCCGCAAGAGCGTCTCGTTGGATCTTGCGTGGAGAGCACGCCGATCGATGCGGACTTCGACCCGCTCATGTCCGTTCACGCGCTAATCAAGATCCGACAAGCTGGCGCGGAAGCGCCTTAGCGGAGACCTCCCCAAACACCCTCCAACCTGAAAGCGGCCTAACGCATCGCTCATGCCGACACGCACGTGCGTGTTACCATCTTCGCGAGGCCTACGGCCTCGGCCGCACGTGCGTGCGGCATAGCTCACGGTCGTTAGGCGGAACCCATCCCGATGCTCTATTACGACTCGCGCGAGTTCCACGACACCTTGGGGCCAGATCGGTTTCCTCCAGCGGCCTTGGGACGTGAGCTTTGGCACGGAGTCGAGCCATCGGAGGACTCGCTTCGGGCACTGTACGAGCGACTGTGCGCCTCTCAACCGGTTGCCCCGCCCTGGCCCACCATCTTCATCTCCCATCGCCGATCAGACTCAGCACAGGCCTTGCGACTCGCATGGCTGGCCTACAACGCTGGCTTTGGCTACTGGCTCGATGTCCTAGATCCCACACTATGCACGCTGAACTCAGCACCAGCGAGCGCCGCCGCGACCTTAGCGATCGCATCGTTGATCGAGACCGCCCTACTCAATTGTACTCACGTGCTTGTCGCCATGACGCCCAACACTAAGGGCTCACTTTGGGTTCCATACGAACTTGGCCGGGCAAAGTCTCGCAGTGTTTCGGCAACGCAAGCCGCGGCCTGGATCGGTTCACTTGCCGATCCAGCCGACGTGCCCGAGTATCTGCACCTCATTCGACTTCACAAGGACGAACTCGCGATCTCAGCGTGGCTGGCTGCGGAGAAGTCGGCGTGTGCAGGCATTGGATTCTCCGGTCCGCCATCACTTTGGACGCTCCCGGTCCCTTCGCCACTGCCGTGAACAATTCAAGCTCCAGTCCGCCTAACGTATCGCTCATGCCGACACCCACGTGCGGCTGTACCATGGTCGCGAGGCCTACGGCCTCGACCGCACGTGCGTGCGGCATAGCTCACGGTCGCTAGACGGAACCGGACCGGCCCCGTCGCTTGAGCTTGGAAGCCACCCACGCCTTGAGGCCCGCTTCTGACAGCTTGCCATCCGCAAGCGACAAGATCGTCTCCACGATATCCGGGTCGGTCGCCTCGATGCTGTAGCCGTTCCGCTCCGCGAACACCGCCATCGCCAAAAGCGCCGTTCGTTTGTTGCCGTCGTTGAACGGGTGTGATCGTGCGATCCCGAAGCCATATGCGGTCACCAGGGCCGGCATCGCAACCTTCTCGTACAGCCACTTGTTCCGTGGCCGTGCCAGCGCCGCCTCCAGTCCGGGCTCGTCACGAAGCCCCGGCAGACCGCCGTGCTCGACAATCTGGTCGTAGTGCACTGCCTCAGCCACCGCGCGCAGCAGCCAGACCGGCTCCTTCGCCCTTCGCCGCGTCACCTGGCGAGCTCTCGGAGGGCGTGCCGGTGCTTCTTGGCCAGCTTTCCCGCAACTGCAAGCTGCTTCTCGACCTCGGGATCGAACGGGGACAGCAGGATCCCCCGCTCCGTCTCCGTCACGAAGAGCCGGTCACCAGCGGCCAGCCGCAACCGGTCTGCGATTTCCTTAGGCAGCGTCGCTCCGAGCGAGCCGCCAACCTGACGAACGGTCACTTGCCGCACCATAGGGCCTCCAGTGTGGGAAGTATGACATCTGTGCTACCGCTGTCAAGCGTGGGCAGGGTCCGTCTAACGCATCGCTCATGCCGACACCCACGTGCGTTACACTCCTGTGCGAGGCCTACGGCCTCGGCAGCACGCACGTGCGGCACAACTCACGGTCGTCGGCCAGATCAGGCGTCGGTCCCCGATCCCGAAATCCGAGAACGCCGATGTTGCACACCTGGCGTGCAAGGCGGTGCAATCGGCGAGTTGATCGCCTCCTTCGGCGACCGCTACACCGTGCGGTTCCGCAACAGTCGCAATCGGCTACCGCGGTTGCCCCAGACCTGGTCAGGCCTGCGCTCCGCAAGCTCGATCGCCTCACTGCCGCACGTATCTCGGACTTCCGCACTCTTCCCGGAATCCGGCTTGTGCCGCTCAGGATCGATCTCCGGACCTTCTGGTCGATCCGGATCAACGACCCCTGGCGCAGCGTCTTCCGCTGGGATTCCGGCAACGCGCTGAACATTCGCACCCTCTAGTACCACACCTGGGAACGCCAAGAACCCCACCAACCGCACGCCCAGTCCTCCCGGCGAAAACCTCCTTCTAGGAATTCCTCAGGCCTCTCGGCGTTACCCAAATCGGGTTCGCCGAGCACCTCGGCGTACCGCTCCAGCGGGTGAACGAGATCACGCGGGGCCGACGCGGCATCACTGCCGAGATCGCCGGGCTTCTTTCCCAGGCACTGGGCACGACGCCGCAGATGTGACTGCATCTTCAGGCAACTGCGATCTTGCCTGAAGCAAGCCTCAAAAGTCGATCCGTCGCCTTGGCAAGACTGGCTAACGTATCGCTCAAGCCTCCACGCGTGTGCTTGATACCATGGTTGCCATTCGCATAGTGTCAGCCGCACGTGCGTGCGGTTCGGCTCACGGTGGTCAGCGAGACCACAACAGGAGTGCACTTGAGACCCCAGAAGAGACTCCAGAAGAGACTCCAGAAGAGACCCCAGAAGATTTGTTCGGCCGCATTCTGCGCCCTCCTCACGGGAGGTTGTGCTACGGCGCCTAGACCATCGGAAGAACACGGTGCGCCCGTCGGCCGACTTGACCATCGAATCGGCACTTTCCTCCGTATCGAAGGCGTTCGTGCCGACTCCGGCAAGGTTGGGAGTTCCACCTTGCGCGTCGACACGATAAACGGGCTCGCTTGCGATCCGCCGCGAGAGATCTGGCTCGACAATCTCTCCCTTCCAGTTGGAGCCCGTTGCCGACTCTCGGGCTACGAATCCGGCCGCTGGATCGGCGTACCGCCCGAGGTGTCCGAGGCGGACGGCGTCCCGCAGCAGCAAGCACTCTGGCAGTTTCAGACCTATTTCATCGTCACCTCGGTTCAGTCTCCTGAATCGCTGCGTCAGTCGGCGCCCGGGCTGAACCGCTAGACCGGCCCCTACAACCAACCGCACGAGGTGGATGGCTGACGCTTCGGCCCTGCCAACCCGCACGTGCCACGTGGCCCACAGTCGCGTAGACGATCCGATTGGCTCGGGATTCAGGCATCGAAGGGCCGACTTTGAGAGGGAACACACCAAACCGCCTCCGATCGTCGCCCGCAACATCGTCGAGCACTGGCGTGGGCCGAACGATCGTAGGATTGGTCCCTGTAGCCAGGCGGACACGACCAATCGGGCACCGACCACGATCGCGCTGGCACATTCTCGACTGCCTAACTTAGCGCTCATGTCGACGTAACCACCCTGCCCGCTCACCGGATGCCCACCTCCTTGCTGGTACTCGACATCGACCTCGACCTCTTCGTGACGCCGATCAAGACCGGCGGAGATCCCGACATTCGCCCCGACGATGACGCCACCGCCATGTGGAGCGAAGAGGAGCTTTCTCTTTGGCTGGAGGAGCGGTGCCGACTCTCCCGGAGTTCGCCAACTTCAGGAATCGTGGTCGAAGAACACGTTTCCGCGTTCGACTATCTGCGCGACCTTGTCAGGTCTGGCCGCTTGGTCAAGCCGTTTGACTTTGTCCATGCTGACGCCCACGCCGACTTTGGCATGGGAACGCAATCCCATCACACGGTCTGCTGCCAGATGCTGAATCGTGACGCCGAGGATCGCGATGATCCTCCCTGTGGAGACCGAAGTGGCCTCAACTCATCATCTTGGCTTGCGTTTGCTGCAGCATGTCGCTGGTTTCGAACACTGACGTACGTCCATCACGACGATCTCCGACCCAGCTACCACGACATCCCCAACATCTACCTTCGCGGGAACGACATCGCGGCGGACTCGATCCAGCTCAAGCGATTCGCGCCGATTCCCCTGGACTCGCCCAAACGCCTAGCTGATCATCCGCCGCTTGCATTCGAGCCTGCGATCCCCTTGCGACTCGTGCGCACCAAGGACTTTCGCCTCTGCGCCCCGCCGACCCATCTCATCATTGCCCGTTCACCGGGCTATTCGCCACTCAAGGCGGATCGTCTTCTGCGTGTGCTCGAGTCCTACGTGAGAAGCGACGCCTAACGATTCGCGCCTTCCGCAACCTGCCACTGCGCGAAGCGCCGAACGCGGTTCGACTGAGACGGGTTCGTTCCCGAAGCGCGCCGTCGCTGCCGGGAGGAATGGGACGGGTGGGATTCGAACCCACGTCTTGGCGATTATGAGTCGCTGGCTCTTGGCCGCTGAGCTACCGTCCCGGCACAGCGCTTCGCACTCCGGCGGAGCATCCCCCAGCGCCGTGGGCCATCCACGAGGATACCCTCTGCTCGCAGGCAGCGCGGGTTCCCGCTATCTTCCGTCTGCGATGTCGTTGCCCCGCTCGGGAGTGTTCATGCGTCCGGTCGAACCGCCCCAGGTGGCGGTCGAGGTCGATGGCATCATCAAGGACTTTCCCGCTACCCGGGCACTGGATGGCGTCACGCTCGCATTCGGAAAGGGTGAGGTCCATGGCCTCATCGGCGAGAACGGCGCGGGCAAGTCAACACTCATGCGGATACTCGCGGGCCTCTTGAAGCCAGACGCTGGCGCAGTCCGGGTGGGTGGCCGAACGGTCTCCGTCGGATCAGTAGCCGAAGCCAATGCCCTGGGCATCGCCATGATCCACCAGGAACTGAATCTCGTCGGCTCGCTTACGGTCGCCGAGAACATCTTTCTTGGCAGGGAGCCCCGAACGATGGGATTCGTTCGACGACGCAGGATGGAGGCTCTAGCGGCATCGCTCCTGGTCCATGTCGGCGCCAGTGTCGATCCGGGTGCGGTTGTCGAGCGGCTTTCCGTGGCTGAGCAGCAGCTCGTCGAGATCGCCAAGGCCCTGGCCGCCGACGCCACCTTCCTCATAATGGACGAGCCCACGGCCGTCCTCTCCGCTCGCGAGACCAAGGCTCTCTTTTCGCTCATCCGCCGGCTGGCCGCAAGCGGCGTCTCCATCGTCTATATCTCGCACCTTCTGCCCGAGGTCCTGGCCCTTTGCACGCGTATCTCGGTCTTGCGCGACGGGAAGCTCGTCACGACGCTCTTGCCCCGCGACACGAGCGAGTCATCGCTCGCCTCGCTCATGGTGGGCCGCGAGCTTTCGGATGTCTTCCCTCCAAAGCGTTTGCCACCTGTCGATGTGGCGCCGGCGCTCGAGCTCCGGTCCCTCTGCGTCGAGCCGACCGTCTTCGACGTTTCCCTCACGGTGGCTCCTGGGGAGATTGTCGGTCTCGCTGGCCTCGTCGGCAGCGGACGAACCGAGAGCGCCGAGGCCGTGGTGGGCCTCCGGGACGTCGGCCGGGGCCAAGTGCGGGTGTTCGGGCTGGACGTCTCATTCCGTGATCCCCGTGAGGCACTGGCAACGGGAGTGGCATACGTCTCCGAGGACCGCAAGGGACGCGGCGTCCATCTGGACATGTCCTGCGTCGCGAACGTCACGCTAGCCCACCTCGGCGCGTATGGGCGGTTCTTCCCCAATACTGCCCGCGAACAGTCTGCTGCCCGGCGCTGGGTCGATCGCCTCGCCATTCGTGCCCCTGACATCACCGCCCCGATTCGGACGCTGTCGGGCGGCAATCAGCAGAAGTTCGCCGTCGCCAAGTGGCTTGACGCAAATCCGAGGATCGTCATCCTCGACGAACCCACCAGGGGCATCGACCTCGGGGCCAAGCGCGAGATGTACAGGCTCATCGCCGAACTCGCCTCCCAGGGACTTGCCTGCCTGGTGATCTCAAGCGAGTTGCCCGAACTGTTAGGTCTCTGTCACCGGATCGTGGTGATGCGACAGGGACGTACTGTCGGAGTCGTAGGCGAGGGCGAAATGACGGAAGAGCGGATCATGCACCTCGCCGCTGGAGTCGACGCCGCGCCCCGCCCCTCGGCCTGAATCCGACGGCATCCCTCACCGACACCGAACCGAAATCCCATGACGCCGACCGAACCGACAGCCATCTCACCCTCCACCCCATCGACCGCGAAGGTGGCATTCGTCCTCGAGCGATATGGAGTCCTTGTCGCATTCGGGGGGCTCATCCTTTGGAACGCGGTTTTCTCGAGCGGGGCCTCGACTTTTCGCGATCCCACGAACCTTCGGAACATCCTGAACCAGAACGCGGCAACAGGGATCGTGGCGGTGGGCATGACATTGGTGATCGTGGTTGGAGGTATCGACCTTTCGGTGGGCAGCATCATGGCCCTCGCCGGTGCTTCGGCGATCCTCATCATGAACAGCCTTCTGGCCAGCGGCATGTCCGAATGGACGGCGGTGGCCTGTGCGGGGTCGATCGCGATCGCCATCGGTCTTGCCTGCGGCGCTTTGAACGGACTGTTAGTGACGCTCGGCCGGCTGCCTGCCTTCATCGCGACGCTTGGCGGCCTCTCGGCGTTTCGCTCGATCACCCTGGCCATCGCGGACGGTGGTGAACTTCGGGCTGACGCCACCGAGGTCCTGACGCTGATAGGTCGGGGTGGAATCCCCCTCGTCCCGGGATCCCTGATCGGTCGCAGCACGGCCCTCGTCGTCTACTGGAACATCCTGCTTTTCTTCGCGATCGCCATCCTTGGTGAGATCATCCTGAGCCGAAGCCGGTTCGGGCGACATGTCGTGGCGGTCGGCGGGAACGAGACGGCGGCTCGGTATTCGGCCATCCCCGTGAACCGGGTGCGGCTGATCACCTACGTCCTCATCGGTGGCCTGGCCTCCGTTGCAGGTTTGATCCTGACGGCCCGAAATAACTCGATGTCCTCCTCGCAGCTCGGGCTACTCATGGAATTGGATGCGATCGCCGCCGTCGTGATCGGCGGCACCAGCATGGCGGGAGGCCGGGGACGCGTTTGGGGCACCGTCCTTGGGGTCCTCATTCTCGCCATCATCAACAACATGCTGGTTGTCGCTGAGGTATCCCCCTATTGGCAAGGTTGCGTGAAAGGTGCGATCATCGTGCTGGCGGTCCTGATCCAGCGCGGACGCCGCTAGACCGCCTCCGACTTTACCTCCGACCTACGAGGATCCTGATGGCTCTCTCCCGTCGTCACACGCTTGGCGCACTCGCTGCCTCCGCTCTCGCCGCCCCGGCACTTGCCTCGCAAGCAGCCTCGGGCAAGAAGGTCTCCATCGGGATCAGCGTTCCGGCGGCCGACCACGGATGGACCGCCGGCGTCATCTGGTGGGCGAAGCAGGCGATGGCCCTTTACCCATCGATCGATTTCATTCTGATGCCCGCCCAAAATCCCGAGAAGCAGATCGCTGACCTCGAGACGATGATGGTGAAGGGTGTTGACGGCCTTGTCATCCTCGCCACCGAGAGCGCTCCGCTTACCCCTACCGCCCGCGACGCGGCAGCCAAGGGAATTCTGGTGGTGAACGTCGATCGCGGCTTCCTCGAGCCGGTGGCCGACATCTTCATTGAGGGCGACAACAAGGCGTTCGGCCGCAAGTCGGCACAGTTCATCGTTGACGAGTTGAAGCGGCGCAACGGCGGCAAGGGAAAGGTGATCGTGCTTGAGGGGATTCCCTGCACGGTGAACACCGATCGCGTGACCGCGGCGATGGAGGTCTTCAAGGCGTCGCCAGGCATCGAGATCGTCGGCCAGGCGAGCGGCAACTGGAACCGCCAGAAGGCTCTCGAGGTCATGGAAACGCTCCTCGTCAAGAATTCGAAGGTGGATGTTGTCTGGGCGAGCGACGACGACATGGCCCTTGGCGCCGAACAGGCCATCAAGGAGGCCGGTCGCGAGAAGGAGATCTGGATCCTCGGCGGCGCCGGCATGAAGGACATCATCAAGAAGGTGATGGACAAGGACCCGATGTACCCCGCCGATATCACCTATCCGCCTTCGATGATCGCGACCGGCGTGCAGTTGGCGGTCGGCGTCCTCCGGGATGGTAAACGGGCGGAAGTGCTCCGATTCATGCCGCGGCACCTGATGATCGATGTCGACCTGATCACGCCGGCGAACGCGAAGTCCTACTACTTCCCCGAGAGCGTGTATTGACCGCCTGGGAAGAAGCGACTCGGCGTGGATGGGGCGTTGCAGGGCGATCCTGATACCAATCCAAGCAGTCCGTAGCGCCCTCCGAACGCACACTCCTTCTGGCGCAACAGCCACTTGGCGACACCCGAACGAGCGGGGACCCTCCGAGATTGACATAACACTTCGCCCGCGCTGTGCGTTCAGCTCAGGAAACGTACGAGCTCGTCAGGGGCGACGATCTCGCACGCACGGGCCGTTCCGAACCAGCGATGACGCCTGCTCGCGATCGCCCGATACGCCGCATCGCGCAGACGGCGCGGCACAATGCCTCCAATCGCTCCAAGGACCCGCCAGCCGCCGCCGAGGTGCCGGGCGATGGCAAGAACGGCGTCGCTCATCACGTGCACCCCGTGATGATCAGTCACCACCATGGTCGAGAGATCCCGCGACGCTGCGATTCCCAGCGTTCGGTACGTCTCTCCCTGCAGCGGCGCGAACCGGAAGGTTCTCCGCCGATCTCGCCGCAAGACCCAACGGACCGACCGGGCACAAAGGCCGCATTCGCCATCAAAGAAGAGAATGGGTGTCGGCATGGGCAAACTGTTAGGCCTCTCCCCCACCGATCCGTGGGCCGCCGCTGGCCTCGAGCGTCCATCCCTCAACATCAATGCCGTCGCTGCAAAGAACGTGCGGCGCCCCGCTCACGCGAAGCCCTGACGCGGCGAGGAGCCCGTCCTTCAGTTCAAGCACCTCGGCCTTGCGCAGGGACCAGGGAGCGTGCGCTACCCTCCCGCGCCGAATCGAGCCGAATCGCTTGGCGAAGAGCCAGTAGCGTTCGGTGAGGAAGTGCTCGAGCGACCCTGTGCGGCTTTCCGGAAGCGGCTCGCCCTTCCTCCAAACGATATGCGACGCCCCTCCGCCGACCACTCTTCGCAGGTCATAGCGTGTCATCAGACCGTCGCGAACGATCGACACTCGGCTCCATACATAGGGGAGGCTCCAGGTGAGGCGGGCCCCGATCACCGGCAGAAGGCGCGCGGCGTCGAGCGAGAAGAACCAGACGCCGGCCTGACCGCCATGTCTGACGTAGGTCCGCACGTTGCACTCCGGAAACTGGCGGAGCGGAGCGATGTCCGGAAGCCCGCGGAATCGGGTGTCTCGCATCTCGAACGGGACGAGCGCGACATAGGCCTGTCCTTCCCAGAGGTCAAGTTCCAGTTCCGGCGGCACCAGGACTCGCATCGCCGCAACATCCACGGTCCAATGGAGGAAGAGGAGGTCATGCCAGCGCATGCGAATCGCAGGCGGACGACCCTTCATCGTGACCTCGCGATCGCATGTCGCTCCCGGGCCAGCCGGGCCTTCAATCGCAAGGCGTTTCCCACCACACAAACATCGCTCAGCCCCATCGCGATCGCCGCGATGAGCGGCCCCTTCGTGCCGAGCAGGGCGCCGGCCGCAAGCGGAATGGCGATGGCGTTGTAGACGAAGGCGAAGGCGAGATTCTGCCGAACCGTCGTCATCGTCGCCCTTGCAAGGCGGATGAACTCGGCGACCGCTCGCGGGTCGTCACGCAAGAGGACGACCGGAGCGGCCTCGATGGCGATGCCCGCGCCTCGTCCCATGGCGACACCGACATCCGCGATGGCGAGCGCTGCTGCGTCATTGATGCCATCTCCGACCATCATCGACGCTGGACTGGCACGACGCACAAGCGAGGATTTCGTTTCCGGCGTCTGGTTCGCAAAGACCATGGATGGGTCGATGCCGACCGCCATGGCGAGCGTTCGGGCAGGCGAAGGCCTGTCGCCAGTGAGAAGGTGCACCCCGATCCCCATCGTCCGAAGTGACCGCACCGCCTCGTGGGATCCGGGGCGGATGGCGTCGGCAACGGTGATGCGGCCGATCAGGGCACCGTCGCGTTCGATCCGGCACGACGCATGCTCGTCGCGCAGCACTGCAACCATGTGCGTGCCGACCCGAGCTCGCACGCCCTCGCCGGTCACCGCCACGAACTCTCCCACCGGTGGAACGACGATCCCGTCCGCCTCGGCCCGTCGACAGATCGCCCGGGCAATCGGGTGTTCACTCGTCGTCTCCGCGCTCGCTGCCAGCGCGAGCACGTCGCTTCGTCGCTCCGCGCCTTCGGGCGTGATTTCGGTCACCTCAGGTCGCCCCTCGCTCAACGTTCCGGTCTTGTCGAAGAGAACGACCGCCGTCGCCGCGGCCTTCTCTAACGTCGAAGCGTCCTTGATGAGGATGCCGCGCCGGCTGGCCTCACCGGTGCCGACCATGACGGCCATGGGTGTCGCGATGCCCAAAGCGCACGGGCACGAGATCACCAGCACCGTTGTGGCTGCGAGAACACCGATCATCGGAGCTCCGGCGATCCACCACGCGACCAACGCGAGAAGCGCGATCGCCAACGCCGCGGGCACGAAGACGGCCGAGACGCGGTCCGCCAGTCGTTGGACCGGCGCGCGACTGGACTGGGCCTGCTGGACGAGAGCTGCGACTCGGGCAAGCGTCGTCCGATCTCCGGCCGTGGTCGCTTCCACCGTCAACGAACCGTCGAGAGCGATGCACCCTGCTCGAACGCTGTCCCCAGGCTCCCTGCGAACCGGCAGAGGTTCGCCGGTGAGCGAACTCTCGTCCACCGACGCCGCCCCATCGACGACGAATCCGTCGACGGGAATGCGCCCTCCCGGACGGATCAGGACCCGATCTCCGCGACGCAACGCTCGACTGGGCACACGTTGGAGGGAGCTGCCGTTGAGCACCTCGGCGCTCTCTGGCTGTAGGTCCAACAGGTCACGGGTTGCAGCGCCCGCTTTCACGGTGGCTCTCGCCTCAAGCCAGTGCCCGAGGGAGATGATCCCCAGAAGCGCGGTTGCCTCGGCGAACCAGAGCGGTGCACTTGCCATCTGGCCGAAACGCTGGGCGATGAACGTGACCAGAGATGTTCCGTAAGCGCTCAGGACCCCCAACGAGACCAAGGTGTCCATGTTGGTTTGTCGATGTCGCGCCGCTCGCCAGGCTGAGGCGAAGAACCCGCTGCCGGCTAGCACCACCGCGATCGATGAACCGCCGAGCATGATGGAGTCCAGCAGGGTCGGGCCGAGCGCCTCATGCAGGAAGCGATGTCCCAACCAGTGAAGGGCCTCGAGTGGAATCCACAACGAGAGGCCGATGATCGCTCGCCATCGCCAGCGGGTCTCCCGTGCGGACTGCTGAGATTCGATCGCACTCCGATCCACCTCCAGCACGCTGTCCCAATCGAGGTCTTGGCCTTCGGAGGTGGCTTCCCCCGCCAAGAGTTGCGGCCATCTCTCGCTCGCGAACGGTTCCACCTCGAAACCGCGATTCCGGATGGTCGCGAGTACCACCTCGTCCGGAACCTCGCCTTGGATCGTCGCAACTCCCGAGGCATAATCGACGCTTGCGTCCGTGACGGACGGCAGCTTGACTAGCGCCGAGTGCAACCCCGAAGCGCAGCCGGCGCATTCCATCCCTCCGACGCGGTAGCGCCTCGGGTTCGTTCGGCTCGAAGGCTGGAGGGCAGTCACAACCAAATCGTAGCGGCCGTGCCGCCCGAAATCGCGCGAGAGCTTGGCCGCGGACCCCGTGCCGATCTGAGACCAAGGCTTGCGTCGGGTTGGTCCTCAACAAGCGAGGGGCTTCCACCCAGTGCGCTTAGCCCCAATCGCCAAGCAGTATGGCCAGGTCTGCTGCGTCGACGCCGCAATCGCCGTTCAAGTCGAACGGACATGCCGCACAATCGCCGCAACTACCCCACGCACCAAGCAGGACTGCCAAATCCGACGCGTCCACCTCACCGTCAAGATCAATGTCGGCAATCGATCGGCCATGGCGGGCGACCGCGTCTGCTTGAATGAGCCCGAAGCCGCGAATGAAGAGCGGATCGGGGCCGGATGCCGACTCCGTGGCCGTCGCGATTAGGGCCTCGCGCAGCCCGCTCACCGAGTAGTCGGTTCGCGCTTGCAGGACACACGCCACCGCGCCAGCGACCAGAGGCGTCGAGAGGCTGGTGCCGCTCACGCCGGAAAGCCCGGTCGGCTGCGTTGAGTTGACGGTCGCCGTTGCAACTCCGCGGGCCAGAATCTCGGGTTTCACCCGGCCATCAGCCGTGGGCCCGTCGGACGAGAAGTCGGCGGTCTCCCCGAGCTCATCCACCGCACCGCAGGTGATGACCTGAAGGGCATCAGCGGGCGCTCCAAGATGGTGTGTCGAAGGATTGTCGTCATGGCCACCATTTCCGGCGGCAGTGAGACACACCAGACCGTTTGCCGTTGCGATGTTTACCGCAATGGTCGTGACCGCCGTCGAACCATCGAGATCCTCACTCGCGTACCAGTCGAAATATCCCAGGGATGAGGTTGCCAGATCGGCACCTTGTGCCTCGACGAACTCAAGACCTGCAACGTAGTAGTCTTCCTCGACCGGTGTCTCGCTTGCGACGTTCTCCGTCTTTGCGAGGACGAACGATGCCGAGTACGCCGCCCCTACCAACTGGCCGGGAAGATACGACGCCATGGTCCCGAGAATCCAAGTTCCGTGGCGATGCTGACTCTCGGGATCGCCAACCTCGATTCCCGTGTTCGAGTCGTCATTGATGAAGTCATACTCCGCGAGGACGTTGAGAGGATGAGCTGCGCTCGCAAATGCCTCGTGCACGCGGTTGAAGCCCGTATCGAGGATGCCGACCACGACCCCTTGCCCTGAAAAGCCTCGGGCATGAAGGGCCGCAAGATCCATTTGAAGCGTCTGGGCCGTCGCAGCTCCATAGTCGCCACCCGCCAAGCCGCCGTCCACAGGGAGCTCGGCGGTAGGGGCACGCGGCGCTGCGCGAACCGGCTGCACGTGATCCACAAAGGGCAAGCCTGCGATGACATCGGCGTGGTGACGGTCCACATCGACGCTCACCGCGTTGAGCCAGCGACTCGTCACGCGGACCCGCGCCCCGAGTGCCTGAATCGCCGCAACATAAGCCGGCTCGACCGGCATGTCACGTGCAGAGAGGACCATGCCGCGATGTAACGACCTGTCGTTGAATTCACCGCGCCTGGCCCGTCGCTGAAGCGCCCGGTCGGTGAGTTGTGCATCCTCGAGTCGGATGGTCAAGTCACCTCGGTCCTGGAAGAACACCCACATCGCGAGGCGGGAGTCGATCGCCACGGCACGAGCATCGGCGCCCGACCTTCCTACGGGCGGAGGGATCGGCGGAGCGGAAAGTGCGACGGCGGCGAAAAGAGCACTGACGAGCATGATCCCATTGTGCCCCGGAGATTGGTCCTCGGCGAGGTCAGTCGACCGATATTCGCCCTTTGCGGAAGGAACCCGGGCGAAGCGAGGTGAGAATCGGCTCGCCGAGGTCGACGGAGGTGGCAATGCTCACTCAACGAGTCGGGTCATCACGCGCAGCATGGCGAACGCCACTCCGTCACGGAGCGATTGCTGTGGCGGTTCTGTGTCAGGCTCCTGCCTGCGCTCCCGCTCGCAGGTCGGTCGAGGAAGTTGCCCCACACCAATTCGGCGTCCTTCCTGAGGGCATTCCCGGACTGGGGTCGGAGTGGTCGGTGGTGGGACACTCGGTCGAGGGGCGAGCCATTCAAGCTCGGGTCATCGGTCCCACGAAGCCGCTTGCGGACGTTGGGGCGCGGCGCTGCCTCATCATCGCTGGCATACACGGCGACGAACCGGAAGGGCTGAGTGCGGTGGATGAGGTCGCCAGCGTCGCCAGGAGCCATGCCGCGCGATGGATGACGGCCATCATCCGCGACCTGAACCCTGACGGCACGGCACACCGAACTCGACGAAACGCACAGGGAGTGGACCTCAATCGCAACTGGCCAGCATCGAATTTTCGGTCGCATCGTTCCCACGGTGCCCAACCGCTCTCGGAACCCGAATCGATGGTCGGAAACCGGTTGATCGAAGTGGTGCAACCGGAGCTCATCGTGGTGTTCCATTCCAGTTCGTCAGGCCCCTTCGTGACCTTCGACGGGCCAGCGAGGAGTTTGGCGCAGGTCTTCGCCGATGCCGCTTCCACTGCGAACCGCCCGTGGCGGGTTCGGGCGTCCATGGGTTACCCGACGCCCGGCTCCCTCGGATCGCTGCTCGGAGTCGACCGCCACCTTGCCATCCTTACGATCGAGTTCCGTCGGGGACAGTCCGAGGGTGTCGCGGAGGCTGTGCGTCGTGGACTGAACGCGGTCCTTGCCACCGAGGCAGTCGGCCTCAAGGAGCACCTTGATGAGCTCCAAGGCTCCGACGAATCCCGGAACGTGACTCCGGTTGACGCGCTCGACACCGAATGACCACGCTGGATCGGATGCGGCCTGACCGCATGGATCGCGGTGTGCCTAGGACGCCAAGCCTGCGAGAGAGGTGAACGAGGATGTTCTGAGCGCCTGGTTTGCGAGGTCTGGCCAGCCACCGCACCGATTCGAGGACGATCGGCGGGTCTGAAGAGGCTACCTTTCCCCAGGCACTCGGGATTTCCCCCGAAACACACTTCGGTCAAGACTCTCTGTTCCGACTGCTTTCGCAGGCTCGGCGTCCTAACACACCACCCAGTGGCGACCTCTTTGAGCCCCGATCCGCACGGGTCCGGGCTGAGAGCTCCCACTTGATCACTACGGACTTTGACGAGCCGGTTTGACAAGAAAGCTCAGAGAATTTCAGAAGAAGAGCCCGGCCCATCATGGGTGCTCTCCCGAGGGAAGCCGACAACCAATTGCGACGGCATCGGCAAGCTCGGCGCAAGTCATTGGGCTGCATGCACTCCCGAACGAAGTCTTGGCGGGTGCGACCTGCTTTGACCCTGAGGACCAGTTGCAGCGAGCTCGCCTCCGCGGCCGCGGTTCAGTGACGACAGAACGGTCCGAGACCGATCACACCGGCTCTTCGTACCCCGCACCGCCTACTCCGAACCCCCATCGGGCAAGATCTGGCCTTCTGTTTGCTTTGTACGGTCCCGCAGCCGATACTCCTTGGCTCCCCGTCAACCGTCTACTTGAGGGCTGTCGCCACGGCGCAGCCCGCTCCTGACCGTCAAACGAATGCGTTCCGCCCGCCCCTTCAGATCCCCGCTTCCAACCGCCACAGCCATCGTTGTGGCAGTCTTGGTGGCGATGGCATCGACCTTGGCAGACGCCGGGCTCGGTACGGTTCAGGCTGAGAACCCCGCTGGGAGGGTACCTTCCTCCCTGGTGGTCTCGAGTCGAGCGTTGGCGACGGCCCTTGCCTCCGTTGCGGAGCGCCTCGAGGAGGATTGGTCCGCCCAGCGGCGACCAACATCGACCGGTACCACTGGACTCTCGGGCCTCGGGCTCTCTGCCCGCTGCCATGGGGCAGGCCACGACCTTTCGTTTGGCACGTTGGGCGCGTCGGCACTCTGTCATCGCCATCGCGTTGACGAGATCCAGACCCTCGACGAACGACGGGCCACACTGAGACGGCTCGTCAACCTCCCGCCCCCGCTGCTGGCCTAGCGCGACTGCGCTGATACCGACTCGAAGCGGTCGGTAGCGCCTCCTGGCGCACGCCCCCGTCATGCACTGAGACGCAAACACGTCGGCGCGACACGGGTGCCTTCAGAGTCCGCACGTCTCGCCACCGAATCGCCGCAGCCCCTCTTGATCCAGACATCGCAACACCCGCGATCCGACATGATCGCTCGCGTGGCCGAACTCCCCTCTCCCCGATCGTGGTGATGGCGTTCGAATCGGTCACTATCTAAGAAAGGCCCCACCATGGGCGTTCCGTTTTTCGGCCCGCTGATGAAGAAGATCTTCGGGTCCCGCAATCAGCGCATGGTCAAGCGCTTCGAGCGCATCGTTGACCAAGTCAATGCCCTCGAGTCATCGACCCGCACCCTCACCGACGCGCAGCTCAAGGCCAAGACCGAGGAGTTCCGCGCTCGGATCAAGAAGGGCGAGAAGCCCTTCGCCCTCATGCCGGAGGTCTTCGCCGTCGCCCGAGAGGCGATGGATCGGGCAGTGGGGATTCGCAACATCTTTGACCCAACCCAGAAGTTCGATCCCTCGACTCTGCCGGCAAACGTGCGCGATTTGTACGCCCGAACCAAGGCGGAGATGGACGCCGCACCGGTCATGCCGCCGGAAGGCGACTTCCGGGGTTGCAGCGGCGGAATCGCCGGCTGGCAGTACATCGACATCCCATTGCCGATCTACGAAGCGGTCCGCGAGATTCTCCCCGACAGCCGTCCGCCCTTCCGCGCCCGGCCGTTCGACGTCCAGATCATCGGCGGCACGGTGCTCACCGAAGGTCGCATCGCCGAAATGAAGACCGGCGAAGGCAAGACGATCGTCGCACCACTCGCCTGCTACCTCGCTTGCTGCGAGAAGAAGCAGGTGCACGTCGTGACCGTCAACGATTACCTCGTCCAGCGCGACCGCGACTGGACCTTCCCCTTCTTCCGAGCCCTCGGGCTCACCGTTGGCTGCATCCATCCGATGCACATGCAGCACCCCCAGGAGAAGCAGGCGGCCTATTCCTGTGATGTCGTATACGGAACCACCAGCGAATTCGGTTTCGATTACCTCCGCGACAACATGAAGGTGCGCCAGGAAGAGCAGCTTCAGAAGCACCGCGAGTTCGCGATCGTCGACGAGGTCGACTCGACCCTCATCGACGAGGCCCGCACGCCGCTCATCATCTCTGGCCCCGCGCACGCCAACGAGCCGCGCTACGACCTTGCCGATCGTTTGGCCCGCCATCTCGTGGCCAAGCAGTCGGATTGGGACGCCGCCAACGAGAAGGTCCAAGCCTGTCTCGCCGAAATCGCGGCCTGCGAAGGCGACATCCGCACCGTTCGCGACCGGGAGAAGGTGCCCGAACTCAAGAGCCGTATGGACGCCGCCCGCAAGCGCCTGCCGCAATTGGAGAGCGAACGCGACAAGTACACGCAGTACTTCGAGGTCGAGCTGGACAAGAAGCGCACGACGCCGACCCACGACGGCATCACCGAGGCCCAGAAGGTCGCGGGAATGGGCAGCTTCTACGTCGGTGACAACATCGACATGCCGCACCTCCTCGAGCAATCGCTCCGTGCCCACACGGTCTATCAGCGCGATCGCGACTACGTCGTCTCGCCCGACGACCAAGGGATCGACAGCGTCATCATCGTCGACCAGTCGACCGGCCGAAAGATGATCGGCCGGCAATGGTCCGACGGTCTGCACCAGGCGGTCGAAGCCAAGGAAGGGGTCCGCATCAAGGAAGAGACCCAGACCATGGCGACGATCACGATCCAGAACTACTTCAAGATGTATCCGCGGCTCGCCGGCATGACCGGCACCGCGGACACCGAGGCGACGGAGTTCCACGAGATCTACCGTCTGGACGTGGTCAGCATTCCGACCAACGTGCAGGTGGCCCGCATTGACCTCAACGACGTCGTCTTCATGGCTCAGAAGGACAAGTGGGAGCACATCGTCGACGAGATCCACCGCATGCACGACGCGGGGCGACCCGTGCTTGTCGGTACGACCAGCGTCGAGAAGAGCGAGATGCTCTCCCAGATGCTGACCAAGAAGTACGGCATCAAGCACGAGGTCCTCAACGCCAAGCAGCACGATCGCGAGGCCGAGATCGTCGCCGGCGCCGGCCAGCTCGGAGCGGTGATGATCGCGACCAACATGGCCGGCCGCGGCACGGACATCAAGCTCGGCCGGATCAGCCGTGAGCAGCTCATCGACCATTGGAAGCGGCGCAACGTCTGCCCGCACGAGGTCAGGAGCGACTGGCCCGACGATCAGATCATCCAGAGTTGCTACCGCCACATGGCCGGACGGAAGTTCGGCAAGCAGGCGATCGAAGGCAAGGACGACAGCCAGCTCAAGCTGGAACTTCTGCGAGCCTGGGCCATCGAGCAGCGCGTCCCCGAGAAGACCGCGGCGAAGATGCCCGAATCGGAACTGGTCGACTTCTTCGACGCCATCGTCTTCCCGCCGCTTCATCGCCTCACAATGTGGCAGAGCGTAGAGGACATGGGTGGCCTGCACATCATCGGCACCGAACGCCACGAAAGCCGCCGCATTGACAACCAGCTCCGCGGCCGAGCCGGACGTCAGGGCGACAACGGTTCGTCGCGGTTCTTCCTGGCCCTCGATGACGACCTGATGAAGCTCTTCATGGGCAAGGCGGCGCTCAATGCGATGAGCCGCCTAGGCCTCCGCGAGGGCGAGGCGATGGAGCTGGGCATGCTCACCCGTACCATCGAAAAGGCACAGCGCAAGGTTGAGGAGCGGAACTTCCAGATCCGCAAGAACATCCTCGAGTACGACGAGCCGATGGAATATCAGCGGCGCGGCTTCTATGGCCTGCGTCAGCCAATCGTCGAGAGCCGCGGCGTGCGCACGGTGATCGTCAGCTACATCGAGGACGCCGCCGGCGATGCCTGCAAGCACTACCTCGGTCGCGACTACGTTCCAAGCTGCATTGCCAACTGGGTGCGCGACCGTTGCGGATTCTCGATCGAGGCGGAGCGCTTCCGGGGCAAGGACCGCAGCGAGATCCACAAGCTCATCCTCACGGATTGCCTGGAGGAAAGCTCGTCGGTCATCCGCGTCACTGTCGGCGAGTACATGTCCGAGGAACTCGACCGGACCGATTGGGACATGCTGGGCTTCGCGAACTGGGTGAAGGCGACCTTCGATGCGGAGATTGACGCCGCGAAGTTCCGCAACCTTGATCAGCTCGACGTGATCCGTCAGCTCGAGGCCGCCGCGGAACGGAAGTACAACGCGATTGACCTTTCGCCACTGGACCAGTATCTCGTGCCCAACTACGGGCAGGGCGAATTGGCACAGTGGACGACCAGGACGTTCGGGATCCCCTGCGATCCGAAGGAGTTCGCCCTGAGCGACCGAGCCCAAAAGGCCGGCATCGACAACGTCGACGAGGCCACCACCAAGCTCGTCCAGATTGCCCTCAATGCCTATCGCGAGCGCGAGCTCACCTACCCGATCGAGTACGCGATCGAGGTAACCAGCGCCATGCTCCAGTCCAACCCCGCCGCCGCCCTTGGCCAGTTCTGCATGTGGGTCAAGTGGCGTTACGAGTTGGAGTGGACGCCCGAAGCTCTGCCGTCCAACGTCCCGCAAGAGCTTCGTGACATGCTCATCAAGGAAGCCAAGAGCTGGGACGACGCGAGAATCGCCAAGCGCGCCGCCAAGGCGGTCGGAGCGGCCCAGTCCGCTACCGATTCCGAGGCGCGCGGCAAGGCGATCGATGCCTGGTTCCAAGAGCACTGCGCGGTGCGCCTCAGCGATCTCGAGCGCGAGGAGGCCGCTGAGAACCCGCAGTCCTTCTGCCAGGCTCGCATCGCCGAGTTGCTTCGCACCGAAGTGACCCAGTTCGAGCGCTGGGTGCTCCTCCAGATCCTCGACGTGGAATGGAAGGACCACCTTCACGGCATGGATCAGATTCGCGACTCGATCGGCTTCCGGGCCTTCAGCCAGAAGGATCCTCGCATCGAGTTCAAGAAGGAATCCTCGCGGCTCTTCCATGAGATGCAGGAAGGCGTGCGCGATCGGGTCACCGAGCTGGTCCTCAAGGGTCGCCTCCCGGTGGCCCGGCCCCGTCAGGCACCCCAAGCTCAGGCCTCGTCCGACGCGGCAGTTCGAGCCGCAGCGGAAGCCGATGCCGCCCAGCGCGCTGCCACCGAGGTCCTGCCCGCGGCACCAGCGCTCTCCGCGGCGGCCAACCTCGTCCGCGGATCGGCCCAGCAGGAAGCTGACCTTGCGATTGCCGAACGGGCAGGCATGCCCGCCGGCGCTCGACCTGCGACGACCGTGAAGACCGATGCCGGCGTGCCGGTCGTCGGCCGCAATGAGCCGTGCCCCTGCGGCTCAGGTAAGAAGTACAAGCAGTGTCACGGGGCTAAGCAGACCGCCTAGCCATCGGTCTCGGTCAGAATGAGCAGGGGCGCGACGGACCGTCCGTCGCGCCCCTGCTTTCGTTGTGCCAGGAAACTCAGTCCCAGGTGATCTCGAATACGAACGAACCACCGCCTCCATTCACCGACTTGATCATGGTCAGCCAGACATCGGCGGTGGTGCCCTCCGGATCATTGCGGAAGAGGTTGTCGGAGGTGTCGAGGTTGGTACCGAGCTTGGTCAGCCGCTCGGGGGTGAAGCTCGTTTCGAAGGCGACATGGTTGTCGTTGTAGACGATGTTGCCTTCCCAGGAGCGTCGACCGCCATGGATCTCGAGCGTCTTCGAGGCGTTGTAGATCAGGTCGTCGTAGGACCCGTCCTGAACGCCGCGATTGCCGACCACCGCAAACTTCGAGTCCACCGATTCCCGCCATTGCCTGGCCTTGCGAGTGCCATCGAGGTGAAGCGTGCCGTACGAGAGGTGCGACGTCGCCAAGAGGTCGGCCCGGAAATTCCGATCCCAATACGTCTCGGTCGCGACGTTGAAGGCGTTGAAGTTGTGGGTGGAGTGGACGGCGACGTTGCCGCTCGCTTCCGAGGGGCTTACGCAGAGTTGAGGCGAAAAGTAGTTTTGTGCGATGCAGGCGGAGTAGAGGGCCGCATGGGAGTTCTTGCTGATGTCCTCGGCACCTTGACCTGGCGTTCCACCAAGACGGCTGATCAGGCCGGGGGTCGGAAATCGACCTTCGAAACTCCGGCTGAAGGTGAGGAATGCGGTGTGGATCTGCTTGACCTGCGTCGCGTCCTTGACTTGACGGGCGAGTTGCTTCGACCTGGTGAGGGCCGGCAGGAGGATTGCGAGGAGCAGTGCGATGATGGCCATCACCACCAGCAGTTCTACGAGCGTGAAGCCCCGGCGAGGGAGGAGGGGAAAGACTGCGGATCGGGACGGTGACGGTTGGAGGGTCGGATGCGACATGCCTACGGACTCCGTCATCCTTGGGCGGCGTCGAACAACCAGGTGCGGCCGAGCGTCGGCACGCATGAAACCCGGGTTGGCGGCGCTCACGGTATGGGGATGAGAGCGGGCCGAGCGCGAAAGGAGAGCGTGCCCGGTCACGAGGCCCTTGTGAGGCCGTGACAGGACCGCCGCCGAGCGCGTCGAGGCGTATGGGGACCGAAGTGGTCCGGTGCATGCGCCGCCAAGCAAAGCGGGTTGGCAGATTGCCCCACGGAACGCCGGTTCGAAGGCGGCACGAGCGCCGCTTAGACCCAACGGGCAAGGCAAACAGGTTGTCGCGAGCGTCCGTTCGAGCGGCGAGGCCGTCCGGCGTCCCCCAAGTAGAAGGGGCACACCCGTGAAGCCAACCGTTCGTCAGGAGGATTCGCGTCGGAATCGGCGTGGCGCTGAAGCCATGCCATGCATGTGACGGGAATGAGGGTCGGATGACCGACGATGAGGACGTATTCGCCTCGACGCGTTTCCTCGGGACCTGTCAGGTTTCGCGACGCGTCGAGCTTCTGTTGCATCGAAGAGAGAATTTCCCGGCGGTCCTCACGGCGCGGCCCGAACATCCGGCCGTGCCGCCCGACAACGCTCTCATGACAACCAAGCCTCTGCCCAAGGCAACCAAGCCCGAATCGACCACCGCTCCCCCGGATTTGCTGCTGTTCGCAGGGAGCGACAACGACATCGCCGCCCACCGTCCGCACTCGTCACGCCCCTTGACCACATTCTCATACTCGCTACACTCTCCGCCTCTTCAGCCTCGTTAGCTCAGTTGGTAGAGCAGCTGACTCTTAATCAGCGGGTCCAAGGTTCGAGTCCTTGACGAGGCATTGCTTTCGGACGCCCCGGCGTCGCGTCATTCTGGTCCAAACTCACCCTGCCCGACGGCTCGCACCGAGTCCGCCGGGCTGCTCGTTTGGGACTACCCTCGAATGGAACCGTCGGCGAAGTCACCTTGTTCAGCCTGCGTCGCGACGGCCGAATCAGCGCGGGACCTACTGCGACGACGCGTGGAACCTCGCTCCCCTTCCCCGTCGCGACCCATCCGCTGCATCTCCGAGTCGACCATGGGCTCATGGCCCGACGGCCGTCCCTGCGATTGCACCCGCATGGCGCTCCGGCCACGCGTGAGCCGAGCGACGCGAATCAGGATCATGTCGAGGCACTCGTGTCCGACCGGGTTTCCACCGATCTCGTTGACAATGCGCGCAAGCCACGCAACAACGTCTCATGCCGAGGCCAATCGGTGCTCCACCTTCAGGTCGCGCCGATTCAATCGACAATTCGCAGGGAAATGTGCCTAGAAATGATGGACCCCGAGTTGCGTGCGGTACGCTCCGCACTTCAACTCGGAGTCGCACACGATGGACATGTCGATCGCCCACTCGGCTGGCTTGCGATTCGGCGTCACGCCGGCTCGCCAGTTCGCCTCTCTCCTTGCCTGGCGCCTTGCTCGCTTCGGCCGGAGCCACGCACATCTCGCTTTCTTGACGGGGTTCCTGCTGGTCGCAAACGGCCAGCCCCTGGTCACCTGCGCCCAAGGCGCAACTCCCGCGGCCGTCGCCGACGTGCCCGACGACTGGTTCTTTGACGGCGCGAATCGCCCCAAACCGCTGAAGGAGCTGGAAGGCAAGCCCGCCCCCGACCTTGATGTCGGCGACTGGATCGGCGACGCCACCTCGATCAAGGACAACCGGGGGAAGGTCATCGTTGTCGACTTCTGGGCGACCTGGTGCGGCCCGTGTATGGCGTCGATCCCAAAGAACATCGAACTGGTCAAGGGCTCGAAGGAAAAGGGCCTCGTCTTCATCGGAGTTCACGACAGCAAGAGCGGCTGGGACAAGGCCTCTGGTGTCGTGAGCGACAAGGGCATCAACTATCCCGTCGCCAAAGACTCCGGCGAGAGCGTGAAGCGGTTCAGCCTTCAGTTCTGGCCGACGTATGTGGTGATCGATCGCGCAGGCACCGTCCGTGCCGCCGGCCTGCTCCCGGACAAGGTCCATGATGTTGTTGACATGCTGCTGGCCGAGCCGCCACCCGCGGACCTTGCCGGTGCTTCTGATGGCGGCAACCCCCCCGCCTGGTACTTCGGGGGCGCCAAGCGTCCGGGATGGCTCAAGGCTGTCGAAGGCAAGAAGCTGCCGTCGCTTGATGTCGCCAAGGACGCCACCTGGTTTGGCGAGATTCCGAAGGCAGACGAGCTCAAGGGCCGCATCCTGATCGTGCACTTCCTCTCGCCAACGAGTGAGTCGGCCATGAAACAGTTTGCCGAACTGGAGAAGCTCGCCCCCGAATTCGCCCCGCAAGGTGTGAGCTTCATCGGCATCTGCGACCACCGGGCCAATTGGACCGCCGCCACAGCCGCTCTCAAGGAACGCGGGGGAAAGATCCCGGTGCTGCACGATGCCGCTGGCACTCCGGAGATTCCACTCGGCGCGAAGGCGGCTGAACTCGGCTTACGGATCGGCGCGACGACCCTCATCGTCGATCGGACGGGGACGGTTCGTGCTGCCGGCGTCCGAGCCGACCGATTGAAGGAAGCGCTCACCACGTTCTTGGCCGAGCCGCTCCCGTCGAGCGAGGCGAACGTGACCGTCGACCCGGGCGCGACGCTCGTGTCGCGCCCGCCGACGCCGTCCATCCCGGCGAGCGACACCTCCGCGCTCGTTCATTGATCACGACCATGACGTCGGCCATTCCCCCCGAATCTCGTTGACTTCACTTCAAAGCTCCCATGACGCCACGATCACCCTCCTCTCCCGCAGCCTCCAACACCGCAGCAAGTCGGGCCTTTGCGACTTCCACGGCGAGTATCGATGGGGCATGCCCGTTCGCCGACACCGTCCGCACACACGTCGGGAAGACGGTGGTCGGTCAGCAAGTGGTCATCGAGCGGGTGCTCATCGCTCTCCTGACGGGCGGGCACCTTTTGCTCGAGGGCGTGCCGGGCATCGCCAAGACGCTCATGGTGCAGTCGGTTGCTCGAGCCATTGACCTGCGCTTCGCTCGCGTCCAGTTCACGATCGACCTGTTACCGTCCGACATCGTCGGGTCGGAGATCCTCGACCAGAAATCGGGCGAGTTCCGCGTCCACAGGGGTCCCATCTTCACGAACCTCCTGCTGGCCGACGAAATCAACCGCGCGTCACCCAAGGTGCAGTCGGCCCTGCTTGAAGCGATGCAGGAGCGAAAGGTCTCGATCGGTGACAAGACCTACGAGTTGCCCGCTCCGTTCCTTGTGATTGCGACCCAGAATCCGGTCGAGCAGGCCGGCACGTTCGAGCTCCCCGAGGCCCAACTGGATCGGTTCCTCCTGCGACATCGGCTGAAGTACCCATCGCCCGAAGAGGAAGCCGAAGTCGTTCGCCGGAGCCTTCTCCTCAAGCTGAAGCGACAGGGAGATGGCGCCGTCCCGATGACGGCCTTCGATGCCATCGACGACGGGAAGAAGCTGCACATCAAGGATCTCAGCGATGCCATGGCCGCGGTGCAGTCTATTCACGTCAGCGACGTCTTCATTCGCGATTGCGTCGAGCTGGTCAACTTGACCCGGAACCACCCGGACATTGAGTTGGGCTGTTCGCCACGTGCTGCGTTGGCCCTGGTACACGCATCACGCGCCCGCGCGTTCGTGCATGGCAGAGACTACGTCGTCCCCGAGGACTTCTTCGCCTTGGGCGACGACGTCATCCTGCACCGCATCCGCCTCACCTACGAGGCGCTCGCCGTCGGCAAGAGCCCTGAGGCGGTCCTTGCCGACATACTCCGGACCATGGCGTGATGACCGCCGCGTCCCCTGCGATCCTGCCTTCCATGCGATGTGACCGCGACCGGCGCGGCGTCTCGCGATCGCGCCTCCTCGGCGCTGCGGACCTCCTTCCCTCATGACGTCGCCCACCTTACGACCTCCCGACGAGCTGGCACGCGGCGACTTCGAGATGGTCGTCCGACGCCTCGCCGATGACCTCGCCTATGGCATGGATGTCTCGCGATTCGTTGGCTCGGGCCTCGAGTACGCCAAGTCAAGGCCCTATGAGCAAGGCGATCCGATCAAGATGATCGATTGGAAGATCACGGCCCGCACCAACCGGCCGTACGTCAAGGAGTACGAGACGCTGAAGCGGACCTCGCTGGTGATCCTCATCGATACCAGCGCGTCGATGAGCATCACATCGACGGCGACCTCCAAGCACGACCTCGCCGTGTGGATCGGAGCGGCCATCGGACTCATCGGACTCCGGCGCATGAGCCCGGTCGCCCTGGTCGGAGGTGGTGAACGCGAGACCCGTTTCGAGCCGAGCCTCCTCCGAAGCGACCTATGGCAAGCCCTCGAACCGCTTCGCGTCGGCGTCCTCACCGAAAAGACCCGACTCGCCGAACGGTTGCGCGACGCCTCCCTTCGGCTTGACCGTTCCAGCCTTCTCGTCGTCCTCAGCGACCTCCACGATCCCGACGCCATCGACGCGCTGCGGAACGCCGGTCATCGGCACGAGACGTTGGCTATTCATTTGGTCGATCCGGCCGAGCGTGGCCGGCTTCGGGCGGGTTTCGTTCGCGCCGCCGAAGCCGAATCAGGAGCGACGTTTCTCGCCCATGGCCGGACAAGTTGGGTCTCCGAGGAACACGTCTCGAGCGAACTGGTTCGCAGCGGCGTCGCGTCGCTGACGCTCCATACTGACCGGCCTTTCGTCGCGCCGCTTCGCCAGTTCCTCGCCTTCCGACCCGCAACGGGCGGAGGTCGGGGATGAGTCAACACGCACGCCAAGTCGTGGGAGAATCGCTGTTGCGAAGCATCAGGTGCCTCCTTGCGTCGGCCGGCTTGCACAGGGGATTCCGACTCAACGGACACCTGCACGCGGTGCTCATCGCCATCATGGCGCTCCAGATGGCACCCACCGCCGACGCGCGAAGCGGCAACGCCGGATCGCAACCGGGGGCGGACGCCAGCTTCCAAGATCCTCCACCGGCGCCAGCCGACTCGGCCGCGCCGAGCACGCCGACCCAGGACCCCAAGGTGACCTCCGAGCGCGGCCTCGTCGCCGAGGTTCTCGTAACGGTTGCGCCCGAACGCGGCCCCGGAGTGAGCACGGTTGCCGGAAACGCTCGGGGCCTTCGAGCCAAGCCCGACCAGCCGTTGAGCGCGCCGATTCTTGTGCGGGTCTCCCAAGCCAAAGCTCCCGAGTCCGCCGCTCCTCGCTATCGGATCGAGTTCATCGGATCGGTTGCCGGCGACTACGACCTCCGCGACTACCTTGAGTTCAGCGACGGTTCGCCCGCCACGACGCTGGCGCCGATTCCCGTCCGCGTCGTGTCCCATTTGCCGGCCAACCATGGCAGCGACCTGTTCACCGTTCCGGAACCGCCGTTCCGCCTCGAGAGCCACTACCGAACCATCTTCATCGCCTTGGCACTGCTGTGGCTAAGCGTGCCGATCGTCGTTCTCGTGCGACGGGCCCTTCGAAGGCCGACCCCACCGGTGTTCGCGCCTCAGGTGGCCGAGCCCACCCTCGCGGATCTTCTGCGTCCGCTTGTTGAGCGAGCCATGCGCGATGGCCTTTCGGTCCGCGAGCAAGGTCGCCTGGAACTCTTGCTCCTCCACTTCTGGCGTGAGCGGCTCGGCATGCACGACATGAGCCCGAGCGACACGCTGGCCCACCTGCGTCGTCACGCCGAAGCGGGCGAGTTGCTTCGGGCCGTCGAGGGGTGGCTTCACGCTCGCGGCGCCGGCGCCCCGCAACCGACCGACGACATCGGTGAACTTCTACGCCCCTACCAGAGCATGACACTGACCGGCGAACCAGCTCCCAACGGGAGCGGGTCGTTGCGGTCGCCCCCGCCGCGCGACGGGTCCGTCACATCGTCTACCGCGATCCCCAACGAAAGCGGCGTCGCGTCGGCAACCAGACGTGCTTCGACATTGCAAGAGAACGCATCAGCCGGCGCCTCGCCCGGAAAGGAGACGCCGCAGTGACCTTCTCACACCCCATGGTGCTCCTTCTGTTGGCGATTCCCGCCCTCCTCCTGTGGGCAATTCCCGCTCGCGGTGCCGGCATCGTCGTTCCCTTCGACCATCATCAGCACCCACGACGACGCCCGTTGGCCTGGTTGCTTGGTGCGTGTGAGTGCGCCCCTCCACTTCTTCTCGCGGCGATCATCTTCCTGCTCGCTGGTCCCCAGACCTTGCAGCAGCCGAAGGCCGCCCGCTCGCTCACCAACATCCAGTTCTGCATGGACGTCTCCGGCAGCATGGGCGTCGGTGACCGCTACGGCATGGCGAAGGATGCGATCGAGAACTTCGTAAACGAGCGCGAGGGTGACGCGTTTGGCCTCACCATTTTCGGCTCCCACCAGATTCGCTGGACTCCGCTGACGAAGGACCTGAATGCGGTCCGCAACGCCTTGCCCTTTGCGGACCCGCGTCGCCAGCCGATGCATATGGGCGGCACCCGCATCGGTGCAGCCTTGCGATTCTGCCGCGAGAACATGATCTACGAATCCGAACCGGGCGATCGCATGATCATCCTGGTCTCGGACGGCGCCAGTTCTGACCTCGACGCCGGCGCGATTGAGGACATTGGCAACGAGCTGCAGGACGCCCGGATCACGCTCTTCCACATCCACGTCGCTGAGGATGCAATTCCGCAGGAGGTCGTTGACATCGCCGAGAAGAGCGGCGGACAGGCGTTCGAGGCGACCGATCGTATGGCCCTGGCCCGAGTGTTCCGGCGAATCGATGCCATGCGTCCCGCTCGGTACATCCCGCTCGGCACCGTACCGATGGACTTCTTCCTTCCCTTCGCCCTAGCGGGAGCAGGGCTCCTTCTCATTCACGTCCTCGCTCTCTTCGGATTGAGGTACACCCCATGGTGAGCCTCCAACTCCTCCCGAGCGCGACGGTGGGCTTCCCCTGTGACGCTGCGACCGCATGGTCGAGCTGGCTCCCCGTCTGTGCGGCATCCCCCGCCGGCACGTGGGCCGCCGAGACGCTCCGGAATCCCGGCGTCCTTCTCATGCTGGCCCTTGCCATCATGGCCTTGGTCGCGGTGGCCGAGTGGTTCCACGCCAAGCGGATTGCCCGGGTTGCCCGACTGGCCTTCGGTTCGACGGGCAAGCCTGCCCTCTGGACGGCAGTTGTACCCGGTGCCCGGATCGTCGCCGCTGGCCTCCTCGCCTGGGGGCTGGGATTCCTGGCGACGTACGACCCGATTGAAATCGACACCCGCCCTGCGAAGAACGCCTCGCAGCACGTCCTCCTCTGTTTCGACGCCTCGCCGTCCATGCATATCGCAGACGCAGGACCCGACAAAGAAAAGGTCAGCCGTGCGGTCTGGGGCGGCAAGGTCGTCCAGGCGATTCTTGACCGCCTCGACATGGACATCACTCGGGTGACGATCGTCGCCTTCTACACCGACGCTCTCCCGATCGTGAAAGAGACCTTCGACAAGGAGGTCGTTCGAAACGTCCTCGATGGCCTGCCGATGTACGCGGCATTCGAACCGGGCGGCACCGACGTGAACAAGGGCGTTCTGGAAGCGCTCGAGCAAGCCCGCCCCTGGCCGAAGAAGTCGGCCCTGCTTGTGGTCGTTACCGATGGCGATACCGCGGGCTCCGCGCCCCCCAATCGCCTCCCCTCGTCGATCGCCGACAGCATCGTCGTCGGGGTCGGCGACTCCAATCGCACCACCCCGCTGTGGGGTCGCCCGAGCCGCCAGGACTCCGCCAGCCTGCGGCAGCTGGCGGCCCGTCTGGGGGGGCTTTACCACGACGGCAACGTGAAGCACCTTCCCAGTTCCGTCCTCGAGCGACTCTCCATGATCCAGCCCCGGGTTGGGGCCGATGTTGCACTTCGTGACCTTGCCCTCTTTGCCGTTGGCCTCGGGGGGTTTACGCTAGCCTTGGCCACCCCCGCCCTTCTGGTGCTGGGGCAGCCTCGGGCCTACGCCCGATCACGATCGAGGCCCGTTCCGATGCCATCGCCCGCCTTCCGTTCGAAGGTACAAGGGAAAGGCGCGGGCCAGCATGCTCGCCCTGACCGCTCTGCCACGTCCGCGTCCCACTCCTCTCTGCCGGAGTCACTCGCATGATGTTCTCCCGAATCGGTTGGGCCCGTCTCGCATGGGCGTCTTGGGCGCTCGTTCCGGTCGTAGGCGTCGCCTACCACTTCGGCCCAGGTCAACTCGCCTCCCAGCGCGATAAGGCCTCACGCCTTCAGGTGGAGGCGATCGAAGCCGAGCGCATCGCCGACGAGGCCCAAGCGAAGGCTTATCAGTCGCATCTCGATGCAATGGAGTTGCGTCGCGCTGCCTTCGTCACTCAATCGGCAGAGGATGAGTCGAAGGTGCTCGCCGCGATGAAGGCCGAAGACGCCGCCTATGCCAGCGCCGCCGCGGCATGGAAGTCAGCCGCCGATCGCATCGAAGCGGTCCGCAGCGTCTTCGGCGACACCGACACCCCGGACAGTAAGCAACTTCGCCTTGCGCACGGCCGAGCACTCGTCCGCGCAGGCGAGATCTGGAGCGGCATCGAATCACTTGAGGGTCTCCTCACCGATGTCGAGTCGACCGACGCAAGCGGCGGTGACACAGCGGTCGCCGATCGCGTGCGTCTGGAAGACAAGGCTCGTGAGGAATTGGCCACGGCCTACTACTACGGAGCCCGACTCCTTCGCCTCTCTGGGCTTCCGGCCCAGGAATGGATGGTCGAATCGGGGAAGTCGCGCCAACAGTTCCGCTTCCTCGCCGAGCATGCCCGTGCCGAAGCGGACACCTCAGCCGACAACTATCAGCGGAACCTTGAACTGGTCCTCAATCTCGAGCAATCGAGCCTTGCGGAGCTCCAGGCCAAGCCCATTCCTCGCGAATCGCCGAGCAAGTGCCAAGGGAACCGCCCCTGCTCCAACTGCAACAAGAAGGGGCAGAAGCCGCCGCAGCAGAAGAAGGACGCCCGCGGTGCAGGCGGCGCTGGAGCCGTTCCCCCAGGCTGGTGATGCGGATCGCCGCGAACGCTGGGGAAGGTCAATGGGCTGATGGCTCGGACGAAGCTCCTCACGGGCTGCGACGGGCGCGGCGATGTGCGGAGTGAAGCCCCTGCGTGATGTCGTTTGGGACGAGCGGGCGAGACATGCGGCATCGCAAGGCACTCGCCAAGCGACGAGCAACCCGCTCACAATCCAGCCCTTCCTCGACTGCGAGTGAGACTGCGGGTGAACTCGAACTCCGAGTGGGTCGAACTCTGAGCAAACGACGACGACCAAGATTGACATCGAACTCAAAGGTGGATGCGTGCGCGAAATGTCCCGTCTGATCGTGTTGGGCTCTCGGTGGATCGGCGTCCTGGGCCCCTCGGTCGTTGTGGCCGTGGCCCTGGCGGAACCGAGACAGGTTCCGGCGACGCAAGCTGTCCCGGCGGTCCGAATCGTTCCGGCCTCAGGGACGAGCGGCGCCGGTACGACCTCGCGCGTTGTCCAGGGCGTTCCCGTCAGCCCAACCGTGCCCGCGAGCGCCGTCGGACAGCCTGTCGTGCCGGCAGGCGTCGTCGGCGGACAGGGACTTCCAGCGCAAGGCGTTCCGGTGGCGGATCTTCCGGTGCCGGGTCTTTCGGCCGAAGAGATCTCCGATATCCGGCGCGAATACGCCAACGCGAACGAAGAGGAACGGGCCGCGCTGCGCGCCTACCTCACCGACTCGCTGGCGTCGCTCCTCTCCGGTCCGCTCGCGGCCCAAGGGATCGACCTCGACGTCATCCTCGGTCTCAAGGTCGCCGGCGCCGCCCCAGCGGTCGTGCCCTTCCCCGAAGCCATCAAGCAACTTGATTTCACGCGTACGCCACAAGCAGTCCTTTCAGCCCGATCGCAGCTCGGTTTCGGAGCGGTGAAGCGACCCGAGGACAAGAATCCTGCTGGATTGGCCAAGTGGTTCCACATCCAATTCCTCGCCGGCGAGTGGGAAACGGTCCGTACCTTCATCACCGAACTGCCCGAAGCCGAAGGCAAGGCGGTCTACACCCATCTCCTCCAGAACGCGAACAAGCGACCGCAGGGCGACCCAAATCAAAAGGTCGACCCTCCATTCCTTCCAGAAGAAGTGATTGCCCTCGCCGAGATCGCTCCCGGTTCCCTCGAAGATTGGCAAGTCGACGTACTAGCCCAACTCTTCAAGCTCGCCGCGACGCGCTACAGCACGGCGCCGGCCTTGGCGATGATCGCCCAAGGAACGACCCAATTTGGGCGCGACGGCACGCGCGAACCCGACCCGAAGCGTGAACGCACCGTTCGCTTCCTGATCACCTCCGGCCTGACCGTCGATGCCTACGCCTACTTCCCTGCCCTCGATATCGCCCGCCAGCGTCGCGATGCCAAGGCGCTTCTCAATCACGGCCGCTACCACCAAGACTTCGCGGCAAGCCCAAAGGCCGGTGACAACGCCGACATGCACCTCCGCACGGCGTGGGACCTCTACTGTGAGGTCACCCAGATCGATGAGGCCGAGGGCCCGATCCGTCAGGACGCCTTGCGTCGGGCCATCGACCTCCTTCCGCAAATGCCGCCCGCTCCCGGGTCGGCGTGGCTCAAGGCCGTCTTCGCCAACGCCGCCCTCGCACCTGCCGCGCTCGAAGCGATTGCCCTCAAATCGGTCGGACTTCGCAACGCGTCGATGGACACCGACCGCCGGGCCCAGACCATCCTCACGATGAAGGAAGCGGTCGATACCCTCCTTGCCCGCAGCGCCGGCGACGGTGGGCTTCCCGAGGAGACGATCCGTGTCCCGCTTCGGATGCTCACGACCGCCCTGGTGGGCGAAATCGAAGCGTCCTTCGAGCAACCCCGTCAGCCACAGCAATGGGGTCGCGTCCAGAACCTCACCCGCGACACCGAGTTCCTTCTGCGAGCCTTACCTGACCAGCGATGGATGGGCTCCCTCGAGCCAAGCCTTGCCAGCCGTGCTTACCGCGCCGCCATCGGACTTGCGCTTAAGGCCGATGAGGCTGACCTCGCTCTTGATTACCTCGCCCATGCCGCCAAGCGCTTTCCCGACCAAGGGGTCGATCTCGCCGATCGCTTCCTGCGGCAATGGGAAGAGAAGATGCGCACCGCCTCGCAACCGCCCGAGGATGAGTTCTATTACTACGGCCGCGAACCGCTGGCCGCCGCCCCACTGACCCGCGGCCGCCAGCGTCGCAACATCGATCGGCTCGAGCGCCTCATCGAGGTCATGGACTCGATCGGGCTCGATCCCCGTCGCCTGCCGTCCGTCGCCATGGTCTTCCGAGCCTGCCACGGCCGCACCGAAGCCTTCACCCGTGAGGGCATCGAACGCATCTTCGGATCGCTTGCGCGGCTGGCACCGGAAACCGCCGCGTCCCTCAGCGAGCAGATGCGCTCGGGGCTGAGTGGCGATTGGCGCGATCGCCGCGCACAACAGGCCCTCGGCGTGAAGCGCACCCAATCCGAGGTGGCGGCGATCATTGAGGCCGGCTACGCCTTGGCCATCGAACTCATCGATCTCGCCCTCGCCTCCGATACAAGCACCTGGCGCTATGCCGTCACCAAGGCTGGCCTGACCTACGACCGTGTCCAGTTCAAGCAGGCCGACGAGAAGAAGGACTTCGCGACCTACAACCAGTACCGCAAGGAGGCCTTTGAGGCCTTCGCTCAGACCGCCGACCGGTACGCTCAGCTCGTCGCCAAGGGCGAGCAGCGGGACGACGCCACCGTCTACCTGGCCTGGTTCAACGCGGCCGTCGGCTCGACCGAGCTGAACTACCTGACCCGCGACGATCTCCTCGTCGAAGGCTCGCCGCAGGACGACCAGATCGACCTCATCCGCAAGGCGATCGACGCCCTGCCGGGCGATTCGGCCACCCGTCACATCGGCGCCTTCGCTCGGGCCATCTCCGACTCGCTCGGTCGCCTCGAGCCCGACGTCAAGCCGCGCATCGTGCGCCACTCGCTGCGGATCATCCGCGAGCATCCAGCCGGCGCCGCCCTCAACCGATTGAACGACCTCTATCAGGACCTCGTCAAGGACGAGATCAAGTTGCGCTTGGCCGTCGACGGCCCCGACCGAATCGGCCAGGGCGAGTCGTTCGGCGCCGTCCTTGCGTTGCGCTACACGGCCCAAGTCGATCGTGAAACGGGAGGCTTCTCGCGCTATCTCCAGAACGACGTCTTCATGCGCTTCGGTATGACCTGGAAGTCGATGAACTACCGCGACCTCCTTCGAAAGAACGTCGAAGGCGCCCTGACCGAACGGTTCGAGGTCGAGGCCATCGGCTTCTTTGATCCGCTCATTCCAGGCCGCCCCGTGCGCGAGGGTGGCGAGGATGGCTGGATGGAGAAGCCCCTCATCTACCTGACACTCAAAGCCAAAGACAAGAGCGTCGACCGCCTGCCGCAAGTCTCGATGGACCTGCAGTTCAACGACACGGTGGGTCCGGTCACCCTCCCGGTCATCTCCAACGCCCCGCCGGTGGTAGCGAACGAGTCCGGTGGCCTGCGCCCGGTGCGGAAGCTCGACGTAACCCAGGTGCTCGACCTCCGCGACATCGACGACTCCGACGCCGAACATCGCGTCACGCTCGAGATCATCGCCCGCGGCGAAGGGGTCATCCCCGATCTCACCACCCTCTTCCCGGGGCTGGCCACCTCACTTGATGGCTACACGGTGACGGAGAAGAACATCGAAGCCCGTCCCCCGGCACTCTTGGAGTCTGGGAAGAACATGAGCGGCGGATACATGGGCATGGTCATGCCGGGAGCCCCGCCGAAGGATGCCCCGGAGTACCCCGAACCTGACGCCAACGGCATCTGGCGCATGCCCTCCGAGCGCTCGTGGATGATCACCTTCACCCCGACCGGTGGACCCGTCGGAGCGAACTTCACGCTTCCCGTATTGGCGAGCGAATACGCGACCGGTTCCGACGCGAAGATCGCTGCCAAGCAGTACAGCGACATGGATGTGGTCCCGATCACGGGACTCACCGTTGCCGTGGTCCGCTCACCGTGGTCGGCCCGCAACGCAGTCATTGCCTCGGTCGCGGTCCTCGGCCTCATCGGCATCGGTGTTCTCTGGTCCCGTCGCCGCCGCGTCAGCACCGATGTCACCGAGGAGATCCTCCCCGAGAGAATGACGCCACTCAGTGTCATCACCGCCCTTCGCCGCATCTTGGTCGAGCGGAGCGATCGACTCGTCGATGCCGATCGGGCGAAACTCCTCGGCGAGATCCACGCCTTGGAGGCCGCCTACTTCGGCCCGACCAACGGCCACGTGCCGCTCACGGCGGAGCTGAAGCCAAACGGCTCGGCGGCCGCTCATGAGGCCTCGGGTGCACACGCCGCCGATGCCGATGGCTCCCTGCGTACGGTCCTCAATCGATGGGTCGGCGTGGGCCGATAGGCTTCGATCGGAGGCTGGGCTCCCAATCCAAGGCAGAAGGTCACGGACGCTGCGAGCGATTCCACCCCCTGACCTGCCCTGAGCGGTAGGCTGGTAGAGCGTGTGCTCCGTTCCGTTCAACCTGCTGGCCATCACGCTGGCCATTGGCACGCCCAACAGCGAGATCGATCCGAACATCTTTCTCGCCCTGGGCCTGGCGATTCTCGCCATCATGGCCATCGGGTTCGCTGTCCTGCTGGGGCGTTCGGAGCGGCGCGGAACGCGTTCACTTGCCTACCTTGACGCGGAAACCTCGGCCTGCCTTCTTTCGATCGCCGAATCGGCGCATCTCATCGTCGCCCGCATCAACGCCGAGGGTGGCTTCGCGTGGGTCACGCCGAACATCGAATCGATTCTCGGAGTGCCCGCCGCCGATCTGGTCAGCGGTCGCAGGAGTTTCCACGAGTTCGTCCATCCCGATGACCGCCCGAGCCTCCTCGCCGCACTTCGCCATCGCCGTCAGGGCCGTGGCGACCGTCTGGAATTCCAGTACCGACTCCGCGCCCCGGACGGAAGCTGGCGATGGTTCCACGAGCGGCAGGGTCCGGTTCCCGGCGCTGGCATTCCGCCGCAACTCTGGGAGATCGTCGCGGTCGACCTGACCGACCGTCGACGCGCCGACGAACAGCAGCGGCAGGCCCTCGCCCTCCAGCAACTCTCCACCCGACTCCTCGAGAGCTTCCTCCAGACCGAGGACTTGGACGCGACCATCGGCGGCGCGATCGGCATGCTCGGCTCGGAATTCGGGGCCACGCGAGCGTCCTACTTCCTGCTCGATGCCCAAGCCGAGCAAGTGAAGCTGGTCAGCGAGTGGACGACCGACGGGTCACCTTCGGCCGCATACCGACGAAGTACCGTTCCGATGGAGTCGGCCCGATGGTGGGCCGGCGCGCTGGCAGGCGGAGGCCCGCTCGTTCTCACCCGCGATGACGAAACGACCCGACGCCCCGAGTTCCTCGCGCGAATGAAGCCCGAGGTCCAATCGCTCGTTGCCCTACCCATCATGGCTGGCGGCACCCTGCGCGGCGCTCTCCTCTTTGAGGATCTCAACGACGCCCGTCGCTGGCGACCCGACGAGATCGCGACGATGCAGACGCTTGCCTTCGCGGTCGCCCGCGGCCTGGAACAGCGCGACAGCGTCGAGGCGGGAAACCGGTTCGCGGCTCTCCAGCGGCAACTCGAGCGCACCGAACTCGTCGCCCAACTGACCGGCGGCATTGCCCACGACTTCAACAACATCCTCTTCGCCATCACCAGCCACGTGCAATTGCTTCGCCAGCGCACCGGCGACGGCGAAGTGCTTTCGACGCTGGCTGACATCGACCGCGTCGCCAACGGCGCCCGCGGCATCGTCAGCGGACTCATCCACGCCCACCGCGGCGAGATCGAACAGCCCGAGCCAAGGCCGCTCTTTCATGAGGTGGATGCCGCAGTGCGTCTGGCCTCGCGGCTCCTCCCGCGCGGCGTCGTGCTCGAGACCGACATCGGCGCTGCCCAGAACTGCATCGTCCGTTCCACCGCCCAAGGCATTCGTCAGCTCGTCCTCAATCTCGTCGTCAACGCCCGCGATGCCGTCGGCCCGCGAGGAACGGTACGACTCTCCTGCGGCGTCGAAACGGGCTCCGACCTCGGTCCGGCCGCGGTCCTCATCGTCGAAGACAATGGCCCCGGCGTTCCCGAAGCGTTGCGCAAGCAGGTCACTCAGGCCTTCTTCACCACCAAGGGCGACGCAGGCACCGGCCTTGGCCTCGCGATCTGCATGCGTGTCGCCCAAGAGGCTGGCGGCCGGCTTCGTCTCGATTCCTCTCCGGCCCTGGGTGGCCTGCGGGTCTCGGTCTGGTTCCCGCTTCAGGCCGACGAGCCGCGCCTAGTCGAAGATGCCCCGCTGGACATCAACGCCGATGAGCGGCTCGCCGACGTCAACCGGATCCTCGTCGTCGAAGACGATTCTGCCATTCGTGACGTACTGGTCGCCGCCTTTGAGAGCCTCGACATCGACGTCGTCGCCCGCGGCGATGCCGAGGAGGTCGAGTCGATCCTCACCCAAGGGCCCTTCTCGATCGACCTCCTCATCATGGATATTGACTTGCCTGGGATCTCCGGCATCGAGTGCCTCGAACGCCTGCGGTCGCTTGGCATCCGCATCCCCTGTCTCTTCGTCACTGGGGGCGTTCAAGCCCCAACCGCGAACCTGGCCCCCTGCCGGGTCCTTCGAAAGCCCTTCCCGCTCGATACCTTGGTCGGAGCGTGCCGTGCGGTCCTCAACGAGGCGGCGGCGAAGGTCGCGGAATGAGGTCGATCATCGTTCTGGCGACGGCCGCGAGCGGTTCGGGCCACTCCCCATACGCCACGAGGTTCCGCTCGGCGTGCTCCCAGGCGTGGGTCGCGTCCGCATGGCTCGACAACCGCACCTCGAGTTTGTGCACAACCTCCCACGAAAGCGCTCCCGGGTCGTAGAGCAGCGCCACGGCAATCGGAGGCGAGACCGCTTCATAATCGGTCTCCTCGGCCAGTTCGCGAAGGAGGCAGCCAGCCGGGTCGTCGTCGGGTTCCAATCCGCCCCCCGGAGCGAACTCCCACTCGTTGGGGTAGTAGGCAACCGCCGCCGAGCGTCGGGCCATGAGGTAGCGATCACGCGGCTCCCCACCTCCAAGGGCGCTTGAAGCTCCGGACCCTTCTGCGGGCGGCCGCCAGCGACAGAGCCCCTTCGCACCGAGAGGGCGAATACCGCAGTCGAACCCACCGACAAGCCCGGGCCGTTGCACCGCGTAGAACCGATAGCTGGTCTCGGCGACATGAAGCACCACGCCTCCGTGGCCGTTGCGACTCATGCCCAGCACATGCAGGATGGGGCCATCGAAATAGCGGGGATTCGCAGCCCGAAGCGACTCCCAGACGCGATCGACCTCGGCCAATGAGACCGGTGGCACGTACCGCCCATCGACCCGAATCAGTTGCGGCGGCCGTCGCAGGCGAATCGTTCGGGCGGGCATCGACACGTTGCGATTGTCGCCTGACGCGTGCGCTGCCGCCAGCCGTGGCCTGCCCGCGAATGCAGTGACCCGCTGCCACCGGGTGAAGCGTTCAGGGTATGTTGCCTTCATGAGTACCACCGCATCCCCGGGTGCCATCGAGCGTCATCCGCCTGGACTCTTCCTTCTCTTCTTCGTCGAAATGTGGGAACGCTTCTCGTTCTACGGGATGCGGGCGCTCCTCATCTTCTACTTAACGAAGGGGTTCCTGAAGGCGACCGACGATTCGGCGTACGCGATTTACGGTGCGTACACGGCCTTGGTCTATGCGACGCCCTTCATCGGCGGCATCCTCGCCGACCGGTTACTCGGCACGAGACTCTCGATCATCCTCGGCGGCCTGCTCATGGCCGCCGGGCACTTGGTCATGACGGTCGAAACGACGGTGGGCCTCTACACCGCCTTGGCCCTGCTCATTTGCGGCAACGGCTTCTTCAAGCCCAACATCTCGACCATGGTCGGGGCCCTTTACCCCGCTGCGAGCGCCCGACGTGACGCTGGATTCACGATCTTCTACATCGGCATCAACCTCGGCGCCGGTCTTGCACCGCTGGTCTGCGGCTACATCGGCGAGACCTACGGCTGGCACTACGGCTTCGGGTTGGCCACGATCGGCATGTTGGTCGGGTTGGCGACCTTCGTCGCGCCGTCGGCGCTGTCGACGGCTCTCATCATCGCGACTGCCGTCGGCGCCACCGCGGTCATGTTCATCAGCACCAAGGATGACATGCTCCAGATGGGGCTCAACGCCCCGGTCGCCATCGCCCTCGTCATCGCTGCGATCGTGGCGGCAATGAACCTCAGCCGAGGCGGCATCCCCAAGGACATCGGCCGCCCGCCGCCGGATGACCGCAGCCTGCTCAAGGGCTCTTCGACCTTCCGTTTCGGCGTCGTTGCCGTCGCGACCTTGGCGTGCGTGCCCCTGATCGCACTCCTGATCAGCCGCAACGAAATGGCTGGCTACGTCCTCACCACCTTCGGGGTGGTCAGCCTCGCCTACCTCATCTTCGGCATGGTCACGTCGACGAAAGTCGAACGGGAGCGGCTCATCGTCGTTCTCGTCCTGACCTTCTTCTCGATGCTCTTCTGGGCGATCTTTGAACAAGCCGGCAGCAGTGTCAACAACTTCACGGACCGCAACGTTGACCGTGTCGTGGGCGACGCCCCGGCTGACATCGGGAAGGAATACAAGAACGTCGAGATCACCCAGGAGTTCTACGGCCAGACCATCGACGGCAAGCGCTGGGAGTTGGCCGACATCGCCGACGCCCAGAAGGCCCGGCTCGAGGCCATTAAGGAAGACCCGAACACCACGGTCGGGACCATCACCTTCACCGCCAACGACTCGAAGCACGCCCTCATCGGCGTCGGCGGCGGCGAGCTGAAGGCCTCGGTCTTCCAGGCGGTCAACCCGATTTGCATCATGCTGTTCGGGCTCATCTTCTCGCAGCTTTGGGTGTTCCTCGGGCGCGCCGGGAAGGATCCGAGCGCTCCCTTCAAGTTCGGCCTCGGCCTCGTTCAGCTCGGGATCGGCTTCGGCGTCCTCTGGTGGGCAGCCAAGAGCGCCGACTCGATGGGCATGGTCGCGATGCAGTTCCTCATCCTGAGCTATGTCCTCCAGACAACCGGCGAGTTGTGCCTGTCGCCCGTCGGACTCTCGCTGGTGACGAAGCTCTCGCCGACCCGGATGGCCAGCGCCGTCATGGGCACCTGGTTCCTCGCCACCGCCTTCTCGCAGTACCTCGCGTCCTTCATCGCCCGCCTGACCGGCGGCGAACATGGGGCCGGCGAGGGGACCGTTCCACCGCCATGGGAGACCGTGAACACCTATGGCGAGGTCTTCGGCCAGCTCGGCATCGTGGCCGTCGCCGCGGGGTTCCTGCTCTTTGTCCTCACGCCGTTCCTCAACAAGTGGATGCACTTGGATCCAAAGGAACTCGCCGCGGGCGGGCATTGAGAGCCGGCCGGGGCGCCGGCAGGACCTCCATCGCAGTCCGGACCTTCTGTCATGAAGGCCCGAGCGGTACTCCCATGGCGTTCCACGTGAGAAGGAACGCCAGCCAGACGACCCACGCGGCGATGGTGTAAGGCAGAAGCAAGGCGATGATGGTGCCGACGCCGGCTGCGGGCTCGTAGCGGCGGGCGACGACGAGGATCACAACGAGGTAGGCGTTGAGCGGTGTGATGGGATTCGTGATCGAATCACCGACTCGATAGCCCGCCTGCACGAGTTCGGGTGAGAGTCCAAGGCCCATGAACAGCGGGACCATGACCGGGGCGAGGATCGCCCACTTCGCGCTGGCGCTGGACATGAAGAGGTTGATGAAGGCCGTCAGCGAGACGATGGCGACGATAAGGACGTGCGAGGAGAGTTCGAACTGCTTGAGGGCGTCGACCCCTTCGACCGCGATCATCAGGCCGAGATTCGACCGCTCGAACCACTTGATGAACTGCCCGGCGAAGAAGGCCAGAACGATGTAGGTCCCCATCGACGCCATCGATTCGCCCATGCGCTTGGCGACGTCGCGGTCACTGCGTACGTTGCCGGCGGCGATGCCGTAGGCGACGCCCGGCAGCAGGAATCCAACGAAGAGGATCGGCACGAGAGCGTCAGTCCACACCGCGACCATTCGGCCGGGGAGCTTCTCGTAGGAACCGTGGAGCGGCCAACCGGGCACGAGGATGAGGGCCATGATGGCCGCGACGGTGATCGCGCCGACGACGACGGCGGCCCACAACCCACGCCGTTCCTCTCGATCCAACGCTTGGGCACCGGTCGCCTCGATCCCGGCGTTGGCGATGTGCCGATCCACCGTTGCCCGATCGAAGCGCCGCTCGACGACCCCGGCCGTGACCGCCCAGCCGAGGGCGGTCAGGAGGAAGGTCGAGCCGATCATGAAGTACCAGTTGCAGTCGACGCGAACGTCGATCTCCGGTGCGACCAGTCGGGCAGCAGCGAGCGTGATGCCCTGAAGAAGCGGGTCGAGGCTTGTGATAAGGAGGTTCGCGCTGAACCCGCCCGCAATGCCGAAGGTCACGGCAGCCAAGCCCGCAAGCGGCGAACGCCCAACCGTGGCGTAGACCGCAGCCACCAGCGGAGGAAGGACGACATACCCAGCATCGGCCGCCGCCGAGGAACTGACGCCGGCGAAGACAACCGCAGGGGTGAGGAGCCGGGCCGGCGTGGCAAGCACGATCAGTTTCAAGATCGCGGCGAAGAACCCGGTTCGCTCCGCGACACCGATCCCCAGCATCGCCACCAGCACAACCCCGAGCGGATGGAATTCAAGAAAGTTCTTGATGACGTTGAGCCAGATCCAGCGCTGCTCGCTGATCGTGAGCAGGTTCACCGCGGTGACGAACTCCCCCGGTCTGGACGGATGCGGCACCGACCACCCGCTGATCGAGGCGGCCGCCGAGCCAACGAGGACGATGATGCAGCCAAGGACAAACAGCGTCGCCGGATCCGGCAAGCGGTTGCCAACGCGCTCAATCAAAGCGAGGGGAGAGAATCGAGTCACGCCAGCACCGTACCGGCGCGAGCAGGCGACGAGAAGCGCGAAGTGGTCAGAGCGGCGCTGCTTCAGCAGCTCACGAGCCACTTCTGGTGTGCGGCCCGGCAACAGCGCACGCGCGCCACAGCGAGTGTGCACGCCGCCGCCCTCAAGCGGCGGCTGCAACGGAGCGCTCAAACAACCAACGAAGCAGGCCGCCCATTGGGCGGCCTGCGAAGTGGGCCATACTGGACTTGAACCAGTGACCTCTTGCGTGTCATGCAAGCGCGCTAGCCAGCTGCGCCAATGGCCCATGACCGAGGAGTGAAAGGGGAAGAATACCCGAGGCCGCGGTCGGCGGCAAGCCGGAACTGGGGCCGAGAATCGTGCGAGACGCGCTCAACGCCCGGAAGCGATCCGCCGGCATCAGGGGGCAGTCACGCCATCGTCGACAGGCACCGTTCGATCCGCTTCATCGCACTGGCCTTCCCGAGAATCGCCAGCGTGTCGAAGATCGGCGGGCTGACCGTGCCGCCGGTCACTGCCACGCGAAGCGGCTGGGCGACCTTGCCGATCTGGCCTTCGCAGTGCTGATCGGCGTAGCCCTTGACCACCGCTTCGATGTCCGCCGCGAGCCAGGCGCCGACAGCGTTCAGGCTTGGCTGGAGTTCGCGCAGCCGGTCCACTCCACGCGGACTGCCGTCGAGCATCGCCTTCCGTACGTTCTTTGAGTCCTCCCAGGCGAGCTTGTCGTCGGCGATGACGACCCAACGGTTGCCCTTGTAAAGGTCCTCGAGCGTCTTGCTTCGCTCGTGGCTCGCGTCGGCGAGCATCCGGAACTGGTCAGCCGTCAATCGCTGCAGGAACTCGGGGTGATAGCGCTCGCCGTGCTCGCGCACCAGTTTCACGTATCGCTCGCGGTCCATGCCGGTGATCGCATCGCAATTGAACGCGAGGAGCTTCATGCGATCGAACTTTGCGGCGGTCTTCTGCACGCGCGGCAGGTCGAACCGCTGCTGAAGGAACGCCGTGTCGAACTTCTCGACGTTCTCGCCCGGCGACCAGCCGTTGAGGGCCAGGAAGTTGCAGACGACCTCCGGCAGGTAGCCCGATCGCTTGAAGTCATCGACGTTGATCTCAGGCAGGGTGACATCCAACGCTTCGGCCAGCCGCAATGCATCGTCAAAGTCGAGCTGGACGTTCTTGTCCCCGAGCCACTTCGTCCAACGCTCCTGGGCGACGGTGCCGGTCGGCGGCGCGGTCAGACCCTTGGCCTGCACCGCCGCGCGAAGGGCCTTGTCCTTGTCTCGCTTGCTCATCTTGCTGCCGTCGGGATTGGAGATGATCGGCAAGTGCCCGTAGGTCGGACGGCGGAAGCCCAGCGCATCCTGAAGGACCATGTGCTTCGCGGTGTTGGTGAAGTGCTCCTGGGCCCGCAGGACATGGGTGACCTGCATCAGTTCGTCGTCGACGACCACCGCAAAGTGGTAGGTCGGGAAGCCGTCGACCTTGCGGATGACGAAGTCGTCGACCTCTCCGTCCGGTAGCGTCGCGTCTCCAAGAATCAGGTCGTGGATGGTGATCGCCCCCGCTGGCACCTTGCAGCGAACAACCGCCGGCTTCCCGGCCTTCAGGTTCGCCTCGACCTCGGCCGGACTCAGCTTGAGCGCCGCCCGGTCATAGCGGTAAGCGAGCTTCGCCGCCGTCGCCGCCTTCCGCTTCGCGTCGAGCTCCTCGGGCGTGTCGAAGGCGAAGTAGGCCTTGCCTTCGCGAACGAGCTGATCGATGTAACGGTTGTAGATGTCCAGCCGCTCACTCTGGAAATAAGGGCCGTGCGGCCCCCCGCCAACGATGGTGCCGTCGGGACGGGTGAACTCGGGGCCTTCGTTCCAATCGATGCCCAGCCAGTCGAGGTCCTTCAGGAAGCCAACACTGGCTGCGTCGCTCGACCGCTTTTGGTCGGTGTCCTCAATTCGGAGGAGAAACTTGCCGCCTCGGCCTCGCGCGAACGCCCAACAGAAGAGCGCGGTTCGTGCGCCGCCGACGTGGAGGTGGCCCGACGGGCTGGGGGCGAAGCGGGTGACAGGGCCTGCGGAGGCCGCGGCATTCGAATCTGGCGAGGAACTCGTAGGAGACATAGACCCTTCAGGGTATCTTCGGCAGGGAACTCGTGGGGATGGTCCGGCGACGCACGCGTCGCACGCCGGCCCCGCGGGATGCGTTCGACAGCGTGCCCGCTTCTTCCTGATCGGGCGACGTGCGGCCGCCTGGCCCAGCCGGCCACTATTGCATCAGCATTGCATGGGGTTCTCCAACCATACCGTCGTGGGCGTCCTCTCGGACAGCCATGGGCAATGTGCCCGGGTCCGTGTGGCCATCGAACTCCTTCGCGCCCGCGGGGCGTCCCTCTTCCTCCATCTGGGTGACGTGGGTGATGGCGTTCTTGACGAACTCGCGGGGTTCGATTGCCACCTCGTCTTCGGCAACTGCGACGACCCACGGTCGCTCGACCAATACGCCCGCGACATCGGCCTCCATGTCCACCATCCCGGCGGCATCGTCGACATCGACGGCAAGCGGGTCGGCTTCACCCATGGCCATCTGGTTGAGGAGCTCGAACGGCTCTTCGTCTCCCGCGTCGACTACATCCTGCACGGCCACACCCACGAACGGTCGGACGCCATGGTCGACGGGATCCGCGTGATCAACCCGGGCGCCCTCCATCGGGCCCGCCCACTCACGGTGGCGCTCTTCACCCCGGCGACCGGCTGTATCGAGTCCATCGTCGTCACGTGAACCGCCTCCGCCGCCGACGTCCAGCCACCAGTACTTCGGCGATACTTCCGGCTCATGACCTCGTCCAAGGGCGATCTTCCGCGCGATGCCACGAGCGATCGGGGCAGCCCCGTCGTCACCGCGACCGTGTACACCTACGACGCCTCGGGCCTGACCGAGGAACGCTGTGAGCTGCATGCCATTGGCGAGCTGCTGCATAGCGCCCGCGCCAACGGCAAGCGCATCTGGATCGACATTGAATCGCCTGACCGCCGCCACGTCGCAGCCGCGCTCGCCCCGCAACTCGACCTCCATCCGCTCTCGGTCGATGTCCTCATCTCGCACAACCACCGCACCAGCGTGGACGAGTTCCCCGGCCTCGCCCACATCATCATGGAGATCGTCCACGTCGATCACATGCTGGCCTTCGAGAAGGTCGACCTCCTTCTTTGCGGCGACTGGCTGGTGACCGTGCAGGACCGCCCCGGCGACTGCTTCGACCGCGCTCGCCGCCGCCTCCGGGACGAGGCGGCCTTCCGCTCGCGAACGATTGCGTTCCTGCTGCATGAACTTGGCGTCGCCGTCTGCGCGTCCTACCAAGGCGTCCTGGTTCGATTCGGCCAACGGCTCGAGCAGTTGGAGACAAGGCTCATTGGGCGCCCGAGCCCCGGGCTCATCCATCGGATCCATGCGGCCAAGCGAGACCTGCGCGGGTTGCGTCGGGCCGTGCTGCCGCTGCGTGAATCGATCGAAACGCTCTTTTACGCCAATCGCCGCTGGTCGGGCGCCGGCCAAGCCGAAGCGGCGTGCGGGCCCGACCTCTATCTTGCCTTGCGCGAAATGCATGATGAGCTCGGCGGCGTCCTGGACATCCTCGACGCCTACCGCGACGCGACCCAGAACCTCACCGACCTCTACATCACCAGTGCCTCGAACCGCGTGAACGACATCCTGCGGGTGTTGACCATCATCTCGACGATCTTCATCCCCCTCTCCTTTGTCGCTGGGATCTACGGCATGAACTTCGATGTCATGCCTGAGCTGCGGTGGCCCTACGGATACGCCTTCGCCCTGGGCATCATGGCCCTCATCGCCGGCGCCCTACTTCTCTACTTCTGGAGGAAAGGTTGGCTGCGGAAGGCCGATGTCGCTCGAACGCCCTCGATCACAAAGGCCACGTCGTTCTTCGACGAGCTCAAGCGGTCGTGAGCGGGCGCGGCGCCTCGATGTCTTCAAGAAGATTGAGCCCGCGGGCGATGGCGATCTCCAGGTCGCCGCATGCGTTCTCTGGCCCAAGCATGTCCCCCGTTCCGTGACGCCGGAGCTGTTCGTACTGTTCGCCGCTCACACCGGCCAGGAGGAGATGTCGTCGGTCCTCGCGGAATCGCAGGAGCGCTGCCCGAATCTCCCCTGCTGCCTCGTCATCGAGTTGGGTGACCTGATCAAGGTCGAGGATCACCACCTTGGTCGACGGAGGCAATCGCTCCGCCCACGCTGCCAAGTTGGGAAGGCGATGGGCACCCGCGGCCCGGCCCCTGGTGCCGCTCCGTTGGCGGAGCAGGTGAAAGACGGCTATCGACTCGGGGAGCGAAATCCCCTGGGCCTCGCCAATCAGGTCGGATGGCTCGATCTCGGCGATCGGGGTGGTGATGTCCTGCAGAATGACCCACATGAGGAACGCGACCGGGAAGGCCATGGCCCAACCGGGAATGTGGTCGAACGCGAGCGTCCCCAAGCCGGCACCAAGGGCGAACGAGCCCAGGATCGACAAGAGAAGGGCGAGCCGGCGCGGCGTCGGGTGGGAGCGTGCGCTGCGGATGAATGCCCGAGCCGAGCGCGGCGGAACGTTTCCCCGTCGATCGAAGACCCACTCGATGAACTGCACCACTTCAAGACCAAGGTCCGTGAGGACGCCGGTGACGTGGGTGGTGCGGACGACGCCGCTGGAAATGCGGGTGATGGTCGCGTTCTGAAGACCCATTGCCACCGACGCGAGCCCCGTGAGGACGTACGTATCGGCACCGGTGAGCCGGTACCACACCGCAAAGCTCGCCAGCAGCACCGCCTCGATGCCAATCGGCAGGACGTAGATCGACTCCCACGCCCGACGGCGACCGACCTCGGTCGATACGCCAGAAAGGAGCGCCCCGAAAAAGAACGTGCCAAGGAGAAAGAGAGCGAAGCCGGCCAGTTGCCAGGAGCCCGGTGACCCGCGCAGGCCTTCGATGGTCGCCCGCCCAAAATCCGAGGTGGTTCCCGAGACGTGGGAGGTCACATGCCCGCAGAGAAGGATCGTTAGGACGTTCGTATAGCCCGCGACCCAGGCAAGCGTGATGGCGAGCCGCGCCTGCTGGGTAAAGGAATGGGCTTGAGCGAGGAGCATGAACAGAGAGCGAGGAGACCATTATCGGCAATTCGGGGCCCTTCGCCTTTCGTCACTGCCTACATTCAAGCCCCTTCCGCCGAACCGGAGAACGACTGTGCCGCACGCCGCCACGCCCATCACCGATCGCCCCACCTCCCTCGACCGACTCCGGGCGCTCGGGTGGCATTCCCGCACCGTCAAGGAAGAGCTTCGCTCGAACCTCATCACCGCTCTCGAGCGCGGCGATCCGCTCTTCCCGGGCATCCTTGGCTACGACCACACGGTGATCCCCGAGATCCTCCACGGGATTCTTTCCGGTCATGACCTCCTGTTTCTGGGCGAAAAGGGGCAAGGAAAGAGCCGGTTGATGCGCTCCTTGCCCGCGTTCCTTGACGAGTGGGTGCCCTATCTCGACTTGCCCGAATGCCCGGTGCACGAGGATCCACTCGCCCCGATCACATCCCTTAGTCGACGCCACCTGCGCGACACGCCGGAGGATCGGGTCCGGATCGCGTGGTGGCACCGTTCCGAGCGGTACGCCGAGCGGCTCGCACCGGGCACCAAGTTCGCCGACGTGATCGGCGAGATCGATCCCTCGAAACTCGCCGGAGGTGCAAGCATGGGAGCCGAGGAGGCCCTGCACTTCGGGCTCATCCCGCGCATGCATCGCGGCATCTTCGCGATGAACGAACTTCCCGACCTCGACGAACAGGTACAGGTCGGGCTCTTCAACATTCTTGAGGAGCGCGACGTTCAGATTCGCGGCTTCCCAATTCGTTTCGATCTGGACGTGTGCATTCTGTTCAGCGCAAATCCAAGCACCTACAACCGTTCAGGGAAGGTCATTCCGCAGCTCAAGGACCGTATCGGCTCGACGATCCAGACGCACTATCCCACCGACCGCCCCACCGGCATCGAGATCACGCGTCAGGAGGCCGGACTCGACCTGAACGGATCGTGGCCGGTCCTCGTCCCGCCGTTCATGGACGAGGTCATCGAAGAGATCTCAGCCGCCGCGCGCCGCTCGAAGTTCGTCGACCATGCCTCTGGCGTGAGCGCCCGATTCAGCGCCGCAAACTATCGCACGATGGTGAGTAGCGCCCGGCTGCGCGGCATACGCCACAAGGAGCGGCCGGCGGTACCGCGGATCAGCGACCTCGGTCATCTCAAGGCCAGCGCCGCAGGCAAGCTCGAACTCGACCTGATGGGCACCCACCAGATGGGCGAAGCCCAGGTGCTCGACGCCCTGGTGGCCGACGCGGTGCGGGTCGTCTTCGAGGAGTATGCAACGAAACACGGGCTCGACGAGATCGCTCAGATCTTCGGCAAGGGCGTGAAGGTGGAGGTGGGTGACCTTTTGCCCTCGAGCGCATACGCCGAGCGCATCCAGCGTGTGCCTCCGGTCTGGGCGAAAGCCTTCGAGGTAAACGCGGCGGAAAATCAGGCAGTTCGGGCAAGCTGCGTCGAGTTCGTGCTGGCCGGCCTGTGGGCGACGGATCGGATCTCGCGGACCGAGCGACGGGGCCGCATCGAGTTTCAGACGTGAGTCCTCAAAGTCCGCCGACACGGCTTGGGTGGCGCGAAGCGTTTCATTAGCATCCGCACCATGCGCACCCATGCCTTGCTTTCACTTGTGGCCCTGGTCTCCGCCGGGATCGTCTCACCACTCGCCTCGGCGGTCGACGTCGGCTGTCCGTCGGTTTCGCTTTGGAATGCCCTGCCGCGATCCCTGCCCCTGAACCCCTGGGACGTCGACGGCCTTGGAGTGCCGCTGCCGGCACTCGGCCAGGGCCAGAACGGCATCACCTGCGAATACCGAAACACCACCAACGGCCAGGTCACCCCGCTGGTTTGGCTCAACTACGCCAATCAGTACCAGTGCTGGGGCGCTCCGCGGATTCCCTTCAACGTGCCGCAGATCTACGCGATGCAAACCGGCAAGCGCGTATGGGCACACCCCAATGTGAATCTCGAGGCCGTCATTCGGGTGCGGCTCGAAGGCAACGCCGGCATCGCTCGGGTCATTGGATCAACTAGCACCGACGCGAGCCAGTCCATCACCTTCACGATCTACCAGAACGACTTTGAGCACCCCGTGTGGAGCGGCGGACCGTTCGAATCGTTCAACCTCTCGATTCTGTTCAGTCCCGACGACGATCTCCTCTTTGTCACGAATGCGGGGCCCGACGCAACCCAAGACTGGGCGTGGTGGGGCAACACCGAGATCTACGCGGACAAGGCAATTGAGCTGACCGGCGATGGGCACGTTGATGCGGCCGATCTTGGCACCCTGCTGGGAGCGTGGGGCGCGTGCGACGGTTGCGCTGCGGATCTGAATTGCGACGGCCAGGTCGACGCGGCGGATCTGAGCATCCTGCTCGGCGCCTGGACGGGATGAGTCCTCGTCCGCCGCGGCTCCCCTACGCTCCTGCCGCATGGCCCTCGTCCACACCTATCTCGGATACGACCCGATCCGCTTCGGGTCGCCCAACGAGCGCCCGCCGGATCTCGTTTCGGGGGCGATGGACCACTTGCTGACCTTCGGGCGTCCACGGGCGTTGTCGCCGGAGGAACTGGCCAAGGCGATACGACTTGATCCGAGCCAGATCCGCGGACTCGGCCCGAGCATCGACGCGCTCAAGGCCTTGCTGGAGGAACGTCGGCGAAAGCTGTTGGAGACCTATGAAACGTCGGCCGTCCGCGACGACGCCGAGCGGCGGGTGAGGACCCACGCCGATATCGCACCTCCGGATTCGCTGGGCAAGCGATTCGCTCGCGATTTCGAGGCGGCCCGGGCGGATGAAAACATCCCCGCCCTTGAACGGTTGTGGAACCGGCTGGACGAGCAATCCCCGTTTGCCCAGTCGCTTTTGCCACTCCTCCGGGACATCGCCATTCGCTACGAGATCGAGCAGCTTCATGCGACGTGGTCGTTCGTCGGACGGGAGCCGCTCAGCGTGGAGCGGGCGATCGAAGTGAAGGAGGAACTCGAGACGATCGAGCGGCTGCTGAAGCAGCTTGAGGAAGCGAGAAGGAACGCGAGGCCGGCGATCATCGACATGGAGGCGCTTTCGCGCTTCGCCGGCGAGACGGAAATGGAAGGCCTGCGCGGCATCCAGCGACAGGTGAACGAACTGTTACGGCGGCTCGCCGAGGAACAGGGCCTCGAGTCCACGCCGGAGGGGCTGCGCCTGACTCCGAAGGCGATGCGCGTCTACCAATCGCGGCTGCTTGAGAAGATCTTCGGCGACCTTCAGGCCTCGCGGAGCGGCCGCCACCAGGGCCGCGTCCTGGGCGATGGCGCGGTCGAGCTACCCAGCACGCGTGCCTACGAGTTTGGCGACTCGCCGGCCAATCTGGACCTGCCGCAGACGATGACCAACGCCCTGTTGCGGCAGGCCCGCGAGGGGGGCTCGCGGCGGTGGAAGGCCGAGGACATGGAGGTCCATCGGACACGCAACACGCCGAAGTGCGCTACGGCCCTCATTCTCGACATGTCCGGCTCGATGCGCTACGGCGGACAATACGTCGCGGTGAAGAAGATGGCCCTCGCTCTCGACGGCCTCATCCGACGCGAGTATCCGGGGGATCACCTCGAGTTTGTCGAGATGTACACCCTCGCCCGGCGCCGCGGCGCCGGCGAAGTGGCCGAGCTCATGCCCAAGCCAGTGTCGATCTTCGAACCCATCGTTCGGCTGCGGGCGGACATGTCCGATCCGACCATCACCGAGTCGGATCTTCCCCTCCACTTCACGAACATCCAGCGATCGCTCGAACTCGCGCGCCAACTGTTAGCCAGCCGCGACACCCCGAACCGCCAGGTGGTCCTCCTCACCGACGGCCTTCCGACCGCCCATTTCGAGGAAGAGCAACTCCTCATGCTCTACCCGCCCGATCCCCGCACTGAGGAGGCGACGCTGCGCGAGGCACAACGCTGTCGTCGCGAGGGAATCGTCCTCAACATCATCCTCCTGCCGAGCTGGAACCAGAGCGACGAGGACGTGCGCTTCGCCCACCGAATGGCCGAAACCACCGGTGGCCGGGTCCTCTTCACCGGCGGCTCCGACCTTGACCGCTTCGTCGTCTGGGATTACGTCACCCGTCGCCGCTCAATCATCGGCTAGCCCGGCTGGCCCTCCGGACCGGTCTCTTCGGGGAGGCCCTCCGGTCGCGCACAACCCTTCCGGTCGCGGCGGTTGACGGGCGTATCGCCGATGGATGGCCCGTTTGGCGGATTTCCCTGTGGGACGCAGCGAAACCGCTCGATGTGTCGCCTTGCGTCGGACGGGCAGTCGGCCGATAATTCTCGACTTGGTCAGAGACGCCCGTTCGATCCCGCTCCCAACGGAACTCCCCATCATGTCGCGACGCCTCAACGCCACGAACCACTCTTCCGACGCCACCATGGACATCGCCAAATCGCCGTACCGCGCTTCCGACAGTTTCGGCTCGCTCACCTTCTCCGGCGACGTGATGCTGAAGCGTCTTCCGCCAGACGTTTATATGAATCTCCAGCGGACGATCAAGCAGGGCACGCCGCTGGATCCGGCCATCGCCAACACGATCGCCGGGGCAATGAAGGACTGGGCGATCGAGCACGGCGCGACCCACTACTGCCACTGGTTCCAGCCGCTCACGGGCACCACCGCCGAGAAGCATGACGCATTCCTCTCCGTGGCCGGCGACGGCAGCGCGATCGAGAAGTTCAGCGGCAACCAGCTCATTCAGGGCGAACCCGACGCGTCGAGCTTCCCTTCCGGCGGCATCCGCGACACCTACGAGGCGCGCGGCTACACCGCGTGGGACTGCACTTCACCGGCGTTCATCCTGCGCACCGGAGATCATTGCACGCTTTGCATTCCAACCGCCTTTGTGAGCTGGACGGGCGAAGCGTTAGACAAGAAGACTCCCCTTCTGCGTTCGATTCAGGCCGTCTCGAAGCAGGCGATGCGGATCCTCAAGGTCTTCGGAACCGACGCCGGCGTCTCGCAGGTCATCACCACCCTCGGTGTCGAGCAGGAGTACTTCCTAATCGACCGGGAGCTCTATCAGCAGCGGCTTGACATTGCCATCACGGGGCGCACCCTCGTCGGAGCCTCGGCACCGAAGGGTCAGCAGCTCGAGGACCACTACTTCGGCTCGATCGCCGAGCGCGTCCTCGCCTTCATGAGCGACGTCGAGGCCCGGCTTTTCGAGCTCGGCGTGCCGGTCAAGACCCGCCACAACGAGGTCGCTCCAGGTCAGTACGAGCTCGCTCCGACTTTCGAGGCCGCCAACGTCGCCACCGATCACCAGATGGTTTCGATGCACGTCCTGAAGACCGTCGCTCCGAAGCACGGCTTCGAATGCATCCTGCATGAAAAGCCCTTCGCCGGCGTAAACGGCAGCGGCAAGCACAACAACTGGTCGCTCTCGACCGACTCGGGCCACAACCTGCTCGACCCGCGCGAGAACACCCACAGCAACATGCAGTTCCTGGTCTTCCTCTGCGCGGTCATCCGCGCGGTCGACGTCTGGGCCGACCTACTGCGGGCCTCGATCGCCAGCGCCCACAACGACCACCGGCTCGGCGCCAACGAGGCCCCGCCCGCGATCATGTCGATCTATCTCGGCGACATGCTCACCGACATCCTTAACCAGCTCGAGTCCGGCGAGACGAAGCGCACCAAGAACGGTTCGGCCCTTGATCTCGGGGCAACCACCCTTCCCCAGATCCCGCGGCACACCAGCGACCGCAACCGTACCTCGCCCTTCGCCTTCACCGGCAACAAGTTCGAGTTCCGCGCGGTCGGCAGCTCACAAGCGGTCGCGTGGCCGAACACCGTGCTGAACACGATCATCGCCGAGAGCCTCGACACGTTGGCGACGATGCTTGAAAAGAAGGTCGGCAAGAACGCCACCCAGGCGAAGCTCGAGAGCGCCGTGAAGTCGATCCTCCAGGAAACGGTGAAGAAACATCGCCGCGTCTGCTTCGACGGCAACGGCTACTCCAAGGAGTGGCACGACGAGGCTGCCAAGCGCGGCCTGCCCAACATGCCCTCGACCGCCGACTCGCTGCCGGCCCTCAAGACAAAGCGGGCCACCGATCTCTTCGCGAAGTACGGCGTCTTCACCGCCCGCGAACTGAAGGCCCGTTTCGAGATCCTCGTCGAGCAGTACGTCAAGATCATGCGGATCGAGGGCCGCACCCTCTCGACCATGGTTCGCACCCAGATTCTCCCGGCGGCGCTTCGCTATCAGTCGGAACTGGCCGACGCGGTGGCCGGCGCCCAGGCCGCAGGAGTCGAATGCCCCGACTCCGAAGCAGCGCTTCGTGAGCACGTCCAGCGCATCAGCCAGCTTCGGGTGGCGATCGCTGAGGTCGACAAGACCGAGGGCAAGCACATCGACGACGTCGAGAAGCACATGCGGCAGATCCGGGACGAACTCTTCCCCGCCATGCAGAAGTGCCGGACGGTTTGCGACGAACTCGAGCGGAACATGCCCGACGACGTTTGGCCGCTCCCGACCTACGCGGAGATGCTCCTTCTGAGGTGACGGAGTTTCCTGACGGGCTCCAGGCGGTGTGTGCCGAGCCTCTAGCAGCCCCGCTCGAACCCCGATAATGATCGCTTGGGGTCCCGGACCGCCGGGACCCTTTTTCGTCTCCCCCTCCCCCCCTTCGCGATCTCCGGGACTCCGAGGGGAGCTCTCGGGCACCCCCGACCTGCCGTCACCTGTTACACTCCCCGACCTTTCGCCTCATTTCATTGAACTTCCCATGGCTACCGCGACCGAAGTCACGCCCAATACCGTCGTCGTCGAAGAGACGAGCCCCACGACCCGTCGGATCACCATCACGATTCCGGCTGACGCGGTGAACGCGAGGATCGAAACCAGCTTCGGCGCGCTCCAGCTTGAGACCGCTGTGCCCGGATTCCGTAAGGGGAAGGCGCCACGGTCGCTCCTCGAGAAGCGATTCGGCGGCGCGGTCCTCCAGGAGACTCGCAGCGCTCTTGTCGGCGATGCCTATTCGAAGGCGATTGAGGAAAAGTCGATCCGCCCGGTGACCGACCCCGAGCTCACCAAGGAGTCGATGGAGCTCGCTCTCGAGCGAGGCAAGCCATTCACCTTCTCCGTCGACATTGAGGTCGTCCCGAACTTTGACGTGCCATCCGTCGAGGGACTTTCGATCAAGAAGCCGGTTGCTGAGGTCGGCGCCGAGCACATCGATCAGGAAATCCTCCGTCAGCGCTATCGCTGGGGCACCCCGAATCGCATTGAAGAGCCTCTTCAGCACCTTGACCGCATGATCGGCCGCGCCGAAGTGCGCATCGAGGGCGCCGACGACATCTTCTTCGAGACCGAACAGGCCCTCGTGGTCGTTCCGGCCATCGAGGACGAGGGCAAGGGCCAGCTCCTTGGCCTCCTGATCGACGATCTCGACAAGGCCCTTCTGGGCAAGGTCGCAGGCGATACGGTGGAAGTCTCGACCGTCGGACCGGAATATCACGAGCGCGAGGAGGTCCGCGGCAAGAAGCTGACCATCAAGTACACCATCCGCGCCGCCGAGCGGATCACGCCGGCAGAGGTGTCGGCCCTCGTCGAGAAGTTTGGCCTCGGCACAGAAGAGATCTTCCGCGAGCAAATCAAGTTCGCTCTCGAACAGCGCCGCGATGGCGAGCAATTGGCAGCCCAGCGCGAACAGATTTTCGAGTGGCTCCTCGATCAGGTGCACTTCGACCTTCCGCCGAAGCTCTCTGAGCGCCAGGTTTCCAGGTCGATCGCCCGTCAGCGGCTTGACCTCCTCCAGCGCGGTTTGGACGAGAACACCGTCGAGCAGCGCCTTGCTGAACTTCGCGGCCAGAGCGAGGAACAGGCCCGTTCACGTCTGCGACTCTTCTTCATCCTCGCCCGCCTCGCCGAACAGTACGGCGTGCAGGTCACCGAGCAGGAAGTCGCTGGACGCATCCATCAGATCGCACAAAGCCAGAACATGCGGCCCGACCAGGTCCGTCAGCAGCTCAGCCGCACCGGCGCCATCAACGATGTCGCTCTTCAGATCCGCGAGCAGAAGACCGCTGATCGCATTCTCGAGAAGGCCAACGTTTCCGACGTCTCTGCCGACGACTGGAACAAGGACGTCCAAAGCCGCGCAGAGGAGAAGGCCAAGGTCCTCGCCAAGGGCAAGTCAGACGCCAAGCCCGGCAAGTCATCCAAGTAGGGGCATTGAAGAACGCGTTCGGTCCCATGAGGCCCTGTTCTCCTCGGGACGGCCCCGCCTTTGATGGGGAAAGCCTCGCGTGCCTAACCACCTGCTGAGCACGAGTATTCTCGCGAGCGGGCTCGGTGGGCGCGGCTGGATCGCCGATTCAGTCTCGCTGCTCGGAGGCGTGAGTATCGGTGTCACGGTTGCGCCTCCGGCGAATAGCGGCGTGGCGATGAGTGGAATGGGCGGCGGCGCTGGAGACCTCTTTGGGCGCATCTGGCCCTATCTCTTGGCACTTCTCGTGATTGCCGTCGTCGGCGGGCTCTTCGCGATGTGGCTCCGCCGCCGCATCGCCGGGGCAGAAGAGGGAACAACCCCCGGCTTCACGCTCTATGACCTGCGGCAGATGCACAACCGTGGGGAGATGACCGCCGCCGAATTCGAGCGAGCGAAGGCAGCGATGCTCGCCAAGCGGCCGAGCCGTGAGGAGATGGCTGACAAGCTCGTGAAGCCAAAGAGGCCACGGGGCGGTTCGGGACCGCCCTCCCGAACGGACGGTCGGGAGTCTCCCCCAAGACGCTAAGCGCGAATCGTGGCTGCCATCGAAAGATCGCCCTCCTCGATCGGTTGTCCATCGTCCGATCGTGCGGGCCGAGCGGGAGTCAGTCGCGTCCCGTTGACGTTGGTGTCCATCAAGAGGAACCGGTTGAGTGGACCGGTCCGCAAATCCCCGCCGAAATACCCTTCCGAGTGGGGTCGGAGTGGCGGAAACGTTGAACCCGCCCGCGAACCGACCCGATACACTCGCACCGGTGCGTTCCGCTTGCACCCCGCCTCTCTTCCCCGTTTCGTCGGGAGAGCGGCCTGCGAGCGCGCCGCGTCACCCATTTTGGGGCCCCAATGACCATTCCGTCCTCGTCGCCGAACTCTCCTCGCCCGTCGAACCAGACCTCGCGATCGGACGCGGGTCGCCCCCAACCGAACGCCCTTCCCCAGCCTGCCAGCCCGAAGCCCACGGGAAATCCGACCCCAGGTCCAACATCTGGACCAACCGGAGGACCAGGAAGCGGTCCAGGCAACCCACCGCGGCGAGGCCGCGGCGAGGGTGACTATCTGAGCGGCGGCGGAACAGGATCCGGCGGTGGTAGCGGCGGCGGCAGTGGCGGAAGCGGTGGCTCGGGCAGCGGCGACGGTGGTTTCCGCGGCCGCAAGGTCACGACATGCTCGTTCTGCGGCAAGACCTCCCGTGAAGTCGGCCCGATGGTCGAAGGTCCCGGCGACGTCTACATCTGCTCCAACTGCACCGACCTCTGCCAGAACATCTTCCGGCAGGAGCGTCGTCGCGTTCAGAGCGCTCGTCCGCTCTTCTCGACCATTCCCGCGCCGCGCCAGATCAAGGAATTCCTCGATCAGTACGTGATCGGCCAGGAGTCGGCCAAGCGTGCCCTCTCGGTCGCGGTGCACAACCACTACAAGCGCCTCACCCAAACCGAGAACGAGGACTGCCCGGTCGAACTCGACAAGTCGAACGTGCTCTTGGTCGGTCCGACCGGCACCGGCAAGACACTGCTGGCTCGAACGCTGGCCCGCATCCTCAACGTCCCCTTCGCCATCGGCGACGCGACCACGCTCACCGAGGCCGGCTACGTTGGTGAGGACGTCGAGAACCTCCTGCTCAAGCTCCTTCAAGGTGCCGACTACGACCTTGAGAGCGCTCAACGGGGCATCATCTACATCGATGAGATCGACAAGATCGGCAAGACCAGCCAGAACGTCTCGATCACCCGCGACGTCTCCGGCGAAGGCGTGCAGCAGTCACTTCTGAAGATGCTCGAAGGGACCGTCGCCAATGTGCCGCCGCAGGGAGGCCGCAAGCACCCCGAGCAGCAGTACATTCAGATGGACACGACGCACATCCTGTTCATCTGCGGCGGCAGCTTCGTCGGCATCGAAGACATCATTCGCCGCCGCATCGGCAAGCGTCGCATCGGCTTCACCGCGGACCAGGCCGGCGACAACCGGCTCGTTGAGGACGCCAAGGCGCTCTCCCAGATCACGCCCGAGGACGTGCTGGAGTTCGGGCTCATCCCAGAGCTCGTCGGCCGCCTTCCAGTTCTCTGTCCGCTCATGCCGCTCGGAATGGACGCGATGATCTCGATCCTCACCGAGCCGAAGAACGCGCTGGTGCGTCAGTACCAACACCTTTTCTCTCTCGAAGGTGCGCGACTTGAATTCGGCGACGACGCGCTTCGCCTGATCTCGGATCGTGCCCTCTCTCGCCGCACCGGCGCCCGCGCCTTGCGAGCGGTGCTTGACGAGATCATGATTGATCTCATGTACCAGCTCCCGGAGATGGACAACACCAACGTGACCTATGTGATCGATGCCGAGGCGATCGAGCGGAAGAAGCCGCTCGCCGAGTTGGCTCGACGCTTGGCGAAGGAATCAGCCTGACCGGGGGCCTGACCGCTCGGTCGGGGGATCGGGATCGTCAAGACGTGCGGAGTCTGTGCGATGAACATGGCCGCCACGGGCATGACCATCGGTGAGCGAAAAGACGATCTGATTCGTCGCTATCGTTCTGCCGCTGAGGACACGGCCCGCCTCGTCAAGGCCTCCACCACGGGCGACCCGACGTCGCGAATGCGGGCGGTTGCCGACGCTGTGTGGACCCACTTCGCTCACCTCGGGGCCCAAGTCGGGGTGTCATGGGTCGGTTTCTACCTCCCGCAGCAGACGGAGAGCGGGGTTGAACTGGTCTTGGGGCCCTCCCGAAACAAGCCGGCCTGCTCACCGATTGGGCTCCACGGGGTCTGCGGCCAGTCCTTTCGGACCAAGTCGATTCGGATCATTCGGGACGTGCGGGACCTCGGCGCGGACTACGTCGCCTGCGACCCTCGCGATCGCTCGGAGATCGTCCTACCGGTCTTTCTGGCTGTTCCAGCGGCCCTCCAGCGGCCCGATCGAAGCACCGAATCGGGCTGTTTCGCCGTCCTGGACCTCGACAGCCACGAGGTGGGTCGCTTCACCGAGGTTGACGCCGAGGGCCTTGCAGGCGTCCTCAAGGCGGCGGGTTTCTCGGTCCACGGACCTGGCTAAGCCGTAAGCTGGCAATCCGAGAGGTCGAGCCCCTTGGCGCTGGGGCACTTGTCGGTACACTGCTCGGCTTCCCTTTCGGGTCGCCCGATCCGTTGTTGTCGTGCTTTTGTCGAGCTGGAGCCAGCTATGCCTCGCGTGTGCCATTTCACCGGTGCCAAGACCCGTCGCGGAAACGTCTGCAAGTATCGCGGCAAGGCGAAGTATCTCGGCGGCGTCGGCGTCAAGACGACCTCGATCAAGCCCCGCCGCTTCAAGCCGAACCTCCAAGTCGTCACCACGGTGATCGATGGCACCCCGACCCGCGTTAAGGCGAGCGTCAGGGCGATTCGGCAAGGTCTGGTGAACAAGCCGATCAAGCGGAAGTTCGCATACACCCGTCGCAAGGCCGCAGGCGAAATCGCCTAAGCCAAGCCTCCCACGAGTTTGGCCGGCTCCCTCCCCGGTGAGGGGCGAGATGCTCTGGAATGCCCCCCGCTTCCGTGACAGCGATGGCATGCGCATCGCTCCTCGGCCCAGGGAGCAACGTGGGAGAACTCGATACCACGGGGTCTCAGCCTGCCGTCGAGAACAACTCTGACATCGGGTGTCAACCGGGATAGCGTCAGATTTCCGTCGAAGTGAAGCGAACTTCACATCCGATGGTTGACGGTTTCCCTCCGGGGCGTAGGCTTCGGGAGTTCGCTGACGACCTCGATTCGCCTGCCCTGATCGGCACGAACGGAACCCTCCTCCCCGTCACGAACCCCCCACTCCGAGACCTGACCACACGCCCGTGTGCGAAGGACGGAAGCTCCGAGTGGGTCCATCCTAAACGTCGATTCACTCGCCTGTGCGTGCTGTTTTTGGCTCGCCATGGACCCTGCGAGGGCTCCGCGCCAATGAGAGCGAAGCCCGTTGCACGGCAGTCGGATCGACGATCGAGCAAACCTCGGGTTGGTGGATGTTGCCGCCCGCGGGCGGGCTTGTCGTTCTGTTCGGCTGCGTCATGGACGTGCCAACGAAACCGACATCCAGTGGAGAGCCTCGTCGCTCTTTCGCTGGGTCATGTTGCCAAGGGAAGCATCCTGCTCCTTGACAACAGAGTCCACACGCGAGCGATCGCCATTGCCTCGGTGGTTTGCGTCTTGCCCATTGTTTCGCTGCCATTCCCCTTCAAACCGTTGTCCGGGACTCGAAACTCGTGAGGTGCATTTCCCCGCCTCCGTACGAGCCCTCTCGTCATTTGCCCGCAGTCGTTCCCCGTCATTCACCTCGCATGAGCCCCTTCGCCCCCAACCCAGATCGAGATCGAGTGCTGGAAGCCACCGATCTCGTGGCCCTGATCGGCGAGCACATCGCCCTCCGGCCCAAGGGGCGCGAACACGTCGGGCTCTGTCCGTTTCACGACGACCGCAGCCCCTCCTTCCAGGTCGTTTCCCACAAGGGAACACCCTTTTACAAGTGTTTCGCATGTGGCGCGAGCGGGAATGCCTTCGACTTCCTGATCAACTATCACAAGATGACCTTCATCGATGCCCTCAAGCTCCTCGCTGCGAGGGCGGGCATCGAACTGACCAATCGTTTTGAGCGGCCTGAAAAGAGTGACGGCATCCGAAAGGACGACCTCTATCGGGCCAATCAGCTTGCCATGAGGCTCTATCGACGGCTCCTCGCAGATCCGACCGATGGCGCCACCGCCCGCGAGGCGATCGCGAAGCGGCGAATCGCCGCCGAGATGGTTGAGGCCTTCCAACTCGGCTATGCCCCGGACCGCCGCGACGCGATGGAAAACGCCATTGCCCGCGCGACCGCGATGGCCAAGGAGACCGGCCGTGAAGCCCCCCCGTCGATCGATGCGTTCATCGAGGCGGGCATCGTCCGCGAAGGCAACTATGGACGTGGAGACCTCCTCCGACACCGGCTGATCTTCCCCATCTGCGACGACCTCGGACGTCCGATCGCCTTCGGTGGTCGCAAGATTCGCGAGGAGGACGAGCCCAAGTACATCAACAGCCCGGAGTCTCCGCTCTTCCACAAGAGTAAGGCCCTCTACGGCATTCACTTGGCCAAGCAGCACATCATCAAGTCCCAGGTCGCGATCGTGACCGAGGGTTACACCGATGTGATCGCCTGCCACGAGGCCGGGATTCGCAATGTCGTTGCGACGTTGGGGACCGCCCTGACCCGTGAGCACGCCCACATTCTTCAACGGCTTTGCACGACGGTCGTCCTTCTCTTCGACGGTGATGCGGCGGGTCTGCGGGCAGCCGATCGGGGCGTCGAAGTCTTCTTCGCCGAGCGCATCGACGTCAAGGTCTGCACGCTCCCAGACGACCTCGATCCGGACGAATTGCTCCGCGAGCCGGGCGGCGTCGAGATCTTCCAGCGGTGCCTTGATGGGGCCGTCGACGCCTTGGAATATTTCGTGCGGCGGTTCTTTGCCAACTACTCGGCGAAGTCCGGGCTCGCCGCGAAGCAGAAGGTCCTTGAGGCCTTGCTCGCCCGGCTGGTCGAACTCGGGTACGCCTCGCTGCCGGGTGTCCGCCGTCGACCGATCGTGGCCCGCCTGGCCTCGATCGTCCGCGTTCCCGAACGGGAAATCGAGGAGGCGATGCCGCAGGCTCGGGTCACCTCGCGAAGCCGCAACGACCAGCCATCAGGACCGAACAGTTCCCCTTCCGACTATTCGGAACAAGGGTCCGAGGATTCGGATGACCTTGCGACCTACGACGCATCCGCCGGCCTTGGCCCGAGCGAGACCGGCCAACCGCTGAGCCGGGCCCGTCGCGAGGCTGAACGGTTTCTGCTCGCGTTGGTGTTGTCCAACCCGGCATGCGTCAGGGAATCAGTAGCCGTGGCCGACCCCGACGATCCGACGTCCACGCATATGTTGCCGCTTCCGGAAGCCTGTCAGCCTGCGGCGTTTCGCTCGCCGGAGTATCGGGCCGTCTACCGGACTTGGCACAACATCGCTGAGGCTGGGCAAATACCCACCTTCAACGTTGTGCTTGCGGAGCTTGCCGATTCGCGTCAGAAGGGCCTAGCATCCGATCTGTGGCTCTTGGGTGAGTCGTTGCGCGAACGGGACGAGCGGACCACGCTCGATCGGGTTCGCGACGCGTATCTCAGCCTGGAGCGTTTGGCTGCAAGGGAACGGGATATGGGTCGCTTTGGGCCATCGAACAGGATGGTTGGCGACCCGACGGTGGATGTGACGGGAATCGGAAACCTGGATTCGTCACCGTCGGCGAGAGATTTCGCCGCGGACGCCGCATCCTCGGCACCAGCCGCTTCGGTGCCTGACCCGGCACACGCCGCGGCGCACATCGCTGACGCCCGACTTCGCCAAATGCGTGAACGCGGCCCGGACGTGACCCGCATCCCCAAACGGGTCCGCACCTGACGCACCTTTCGCCCGATTGCCCAACTGACACCACAACCTCACCATCGTTCTCGACGCATCGCCTCTCATTCGCTCCCGAAACTCCTCCTCCTCCGCTTCGGAGCCTCCTCGCCGTGACCATCAACCTCGAACAATACGACGTCCTTCGCCAGCTCTTCACCATTGGCTCGGGCCGCTCGTGGATCTCCTACGAAGAGCTCAACACCTGCCTTCCCGACGAGTACGTCGACCCGGATCGGCTGGACGAGCTCCTGGTGCTCTTCCAGAAGAACGGCATCACCCTTCTCGACGAACCTGAGGTTCGACGGAACGGCTACGCCTCGTTCATTGCCCCGCTTCAGACCAACCTGAAGTTCCAGCGCGACGACCCCAAGAAGGGGAAGAACACGCCCAAGGTGCAGATGATCGACGAGGACACCGTCGATGAGCCGCCGTTGGACTTGGGCGGCGAGCCAGAGATCGATCTCGGCGAACCCATCGACAACACCGAAGAGCCCGCGGCCGTCGCCGGCGCCGAGGACGAGCTCCTCGACGACGCCGAGACTCAGGCCGCAGTCGAGCAGGCGATCAACGAGCAGGGCTCGAAGCGGATCGACGACCCGATCCGCATGTACCTCACCCAGATGGGCACGATTCCGCTGCTCACCCGTGAGGAGGAAATCCGTCTCGCGAAGAAGATCGAGACGACCCGCATGATCTTCCGCAGGAAGACGCTTGAGAGCGACTACGCGGCGACCCAGGCGATCGAGATCCTGAAGCAGGTCCACGAGGGCTCGCTTCCCTTCGATCGAACGATGCGCATCTCGACCGCCGAAGAGAACGCGAAGGACAAGATCGCGGCCCGCATCCCGGTCAACCTCCAGACGATCCAGCGCCTCCTCGACCTCAACCGTCAGGCGTGGGAGAAGCTCGAGACCGAGAAGCTCTCCGAGCACGCTCGGGCTGAGCTGACCGAGGAGATCCGTCGCCGTCGCCGCAAGATCGCAACGCTTCTTGAGGAGTGCTGTCTGCGCACCGGTCGCATCCAGCCGCTACTTCGCAAGCTGCAGGCAATCAACCGGAAGATCAAGGACATCCTCAAGCACCTCGCCAAGGCCGACAAGCATCCGGATCGCTACGACCCGGAGGACGTCATGGTGATGCGCGAGGAGTTCGACGGCCTCCGCACGCTGGTGCTGGCCGAGCCCGGCGACCTCGACAACCGCATCCGCGACATCGAGCGGGTCTTCAGCGAGTACGAACAGGCCAAGCGTGACCTCTCCGGCGGCAACCTCCGTCTCGTGGTCTCGATCGCCAAGAAGTACCGCAACCGCGGTCTGCCCTTCCTCGACATCATCCAGGAAGGCAACACCGGCCTGATGCGTGCCGTTGACAAGTACGAGTACAAGCGAGGCTATAAGTTCTCGACGTATGCGACGTGGTGGATCCGCCAGGCCATCACCCGCGCGATCGCCGATCACGCCCGCACGATTCGCGTCCCGGTCCACATGATCGAGACGATGTCGAAACTTCGGAACATCCAGAAGAACCTCCTTCAGGAACTGGGCCGCGAGCCGACGGTCGAAGAGATCGCCATCAAGGCGAAGATGCCGATTGAGGAGACCCGTCGCGTGATGAAGATCTCGCGGCACCCGATCTCGCTTGACCGTCCGGTCGGCGAGAGCGAGGACTCCCACTTCGGCGACTTCATCGAGGACGAGCGTCAGGAGAGCCCGTCGGAATCGGCGACGAACGACATGCTTCGTCAGCGGATCAACGACGTGCTCAAGACCCTCACCTACCGTGAGCGCGAGATCCTCAAGCTCCGCTACGGCATCGGTGACGGCTACACCTACACCCTCGAGGAGGTCGGCCGCATCTTCAAGGTGACCCGCGAGCGCGTCCGCCAGGTCGAGAGCAAGGCCATCCGCAAGCTTCAGCACCCCGTGCGAAAGCAGCGACTGGCGAGCTTCCTCAATCAGGAAGAGGGCGGCTAAGACTCCCCCTGCCCCAACGATTCGTTTTCACCGACAACCCCCTCGCCCCGCGAGGGGGTTGTCGCTTTGGGGTGTCCCACCGCCCGGGACTGAGAACCGTACCGAGCCGCGCAACCGAGCGGAGATCTGCGTATCAGCCTGAAGGGCACGCCCTCTCGCACCTCGCCAACAAGGAACACGCTCATGACGCAGGGATACCACCGGATTACCCGTGCCGCGGCAACGGTCGTGGCGGTCGCGACGGTACACGTCTCCGCGTTGGGCGACGTCGACGTGACGACGCTCCCCTTGGCGACGGTCCGCACCGGTCATGAGGTTCCCGCCGTGTGGCCGGGATTGGATGATGCTCCTCCGTTTGGCATTCAGTGGGCCAATGTCATCGTCCACCTCGACAACGGCGTGGCTGTCAGTGGCCAAGGCGTCGGGACGCCCAACCTGGCCACCCAAGCGGTGTGGATCTTCGAGGAGCCCGCTCCAGACGATCCGCTCTCTGCCTTTGGCTTGCGGCACAGCCAGTTCCTCCAGCCGATACTCCCGTTCGCCAGCGCAGACGATCCCGAGGGCTTCGGCAAGAGCATGGCCGGGCTTGGCGATTGGCTGTTCGTCGGCGCTCCCGACACCGACGTGCAAGGCGTCGAGAACTCGGGCCAAGTCCACATCTTCCGTCGTAGCGCATCGGGCGCGTGGTTGCCCTTTGGACTCCTCCAGAGTTCGGAGGTGGCCGCCAACGAGCGATTCGGCCTGGGACTCGCCTTCGACGGCGCAACCCTCGTGGTAGGCACGCCAGGTCGTCGCCCAGCGCCGGATACCCCGACAACCGGTGGGGCGGATCTCTTCGTGGTGGATGGTGATGCGATCGGCGAGGCCATGCGTTTCACCGCACCGGTCGTGTCGTCCTTCGGGACGAAGGTCGGCATGGAGGTCGCGGTGGACGGGGAGCGCTTCGCCCTCTCGGAAGCGGGCACCTCACCGGACCAGATTCGCGTGGTCCATGTCGTTTCCCTCTCGAATGGAACGCCGACGCTTGAAGAGACGCTGGTGGATCCAATCGCACCGTCGTCGGCAACCAAATTCGGCGCGGTGCTGGCGATGGCGAACGGACGGCTTGCGATCAGCTCCCCCAGCGAGCATGTCAACGGGGTCATGTTCGCCGGAGCGATCCGCATCTACGAGCGACGCCGAGATCACTGGATGGTCACCAAGACGTTGGTCGGTACAAAGGAATCGGAGGCGCTCGGGGCCGTCGCCATGACCGGCGACTATCTCAGTACGGGCGCCCCGGGAAAGTGGGTCGCGCCGTACGACCAAGGGCACGTCTGGCTCTACCGGTTCGACGGCGATGATCTCACGCTCCTTGCCGAACGTGCCGCAGCGCCAGTCGTGAACGGCGACGTGCACCGGTTTCGGCAGGGTGCGGGCGTGGTCCTGGGTAGCGATCGCTGGTCGTTCACCGAAGCCGTCCTGTCGGGGAGCACCGGATGGTTCTCGATTCAGAGCCATCGCTTCTCGGTCGGCATCGCCGACTGCGACGGCGATGGCGTGACCAATGTGCACGCCCTCATCAACGGCGCCGAAGACCGCAACAACGACGGCATCCCGGACACGTGCATTGCTTCGACCGGAGGTGACTGCGATGGCGACGGCATGGGTGACGCCGTCTCAACGCTGTTGGGACCCGAGCTTCCGCCGAACCAAGCCACCGGGCGAACCGGCCTTTCGTTCCCGTTAACCACCGACCGGGCAGCGATGTGCCTCGTGCCACAGGTCGTCCCGCCCGGAAGCGACGGCCTTCTGCGCGGTGTGGTGGCCGATTGGGCGGCCGGCTTTGTCCCCCAGCCTGTCTTTGTCGTGGTGTATGACGATCCGTCCCAGGTCGGGAATCCTGTGAGCCTCGTCTATCGAACAGGCTTTCGCGCTGCCGTCGGCTACACCGCCGGTGAAGATCGCGTGTACTTCCCTCAGCCCATCGATGTCGGCCCGCCCGGGACCGTCTACTACCTCGGCCTCGGCTTGCTGGCCCTTGACACGGTCACCGCTTCGTTGGAACTCCGACACAGCGATGCGCCGTCGCTCCTTCCCACGTGGTTCGTTCACGACCTTCTCTACCGAGCCTCCCACCTCGCGGTCGAGCATCCTGCATTCAATTTCTCAATCGCACCCAACGCCCCGATTGCCTGCGCTGGCCTGTTTCGAAGCGCACTCGACCCTGACGGCAACGGTGTCCCCGATGCCTGCGAATGCGAAGGCGACGTGAACCACGATCGTGTTGTGAATGCCGTGGATCTCGCGATCGTGATCGGGGCGTGGGGCGGTGCGGGGCCCGCCGATCTTGACGGCGATGGGATCGTGCATGGCTCGGACCTCGCGCTTCTGCTTGCTGCGTGGGGCGACTGCTGAGGCGTGTCGGGACACCTGGCAGCGCATGACGTCGATCGGCGTTTGGGCTGCAACCGGAGCCGGCCGCGCTGCGTAAGGCTGCGGGCACGGGGCGTTCGCGGTTGCCGCCCCGCTTACGTGACGTGCCGAACGCAGGCGCATCGACAACCGGACGCTTGATCGCGGGGGACAGCCATGAACAGAACTGCGAGCGTGGGTGCATTGCACCTGCGACAACGCATGGCCGGACGGTCACGGCCCCTTGCGGCCGTGACAGGCATCGCGACGGTGATGCGTCTCAGCTTCGGCCTCGCGGGCACCGTGGCCTCGACGTGCGGCGCGGTCTCCGGCGACGCTCCGCTTCTCGCCCAACCGCTCGAGCGCGTGAGCTGTCCCGGCGGCGTCCCAATCGAGGGCAATGCCAGAACAAGCTTCGGCCACTCGGTGGTGAGCCACAACGAATGGGTCTACGTCGGCACAACCGGGGCGATCCTCCGCTATCGCGTTTCAAGCGGGGACCGACTTCCGTCACTGACCTACGTCGACCGGTTTGAACTGCCTGCCAGCGCAGTGGCTCATCTGCAGGTGGTCGGGATGTGGATTGCCAAGGCTGGCCGTCGGCTCTATGCGTCGCGCGGGCTCGCGCCGATGGGATACCCGATCGTCACCTACAACAGCGACGACATCGCCCACCTGACCATCGCCGACGACGGCACGCTTGCGTTTGAGGGTTGGATCGGCGTTGAGCAGGCCGGCGTCGTCCGCACCGATGGGAAGACCCTCGTCGCACCGCTCCCCCTGAACGGCTGGCCGGCCGAACCAACCACGCCGGGCATCCTGGTCGTCGACCTTGACGAGGAGGGCGCCCCCGACGTCCCGCTCTTCGTCGCGATGCCGAATGCCGGAGCCCCCTGTCGAGCCGCCGCCGTGAGCGGCGATTGGATCGCGATCGGCGTGCCGACAGCGGCCGTCGGCGGCGTGAACGAGATCGGCCGCGTCGGGATCCTGCATCGAACTCGCGGCGGAGTGTGGCAGCCGACCCAGTGGATCGAATGTCCGCCCGCCCTTGCTGGACCGAAGACCCGCTTTGGGATGAGCGTGGCCATCGATGGTCCGACGCTTGTCGTGGGGGCGCCGATGCTCAACGGTGGACTCAGTCTCGACGGCGGGGCCGCGATCTATCGCCTCAACGCACGCAACGCCTGGACCCTGGAACACGTCGTCCCGCCTGACCCGTCGCTCCCCGCCGGTGCGAATCACAGCGGTGCGTCGGTCGCGGTGCACGGTGACCTGGTTGCCATCGGTGGGGCGGGATTCTCCGGAACGGAATCGCCCACCGGCGTAGCGCGGCTCTTCCGACGGAGCCGCGACAGCCTCGAACTCCTCCTGACCGAACTCCCCGCCCAAGGCGAACAGAACCTCGGGCGAAGCGTCTCGTTCGTCGATCTCGACGGCGAATCGCACCTTCTCGTCGGATCGGGCCCGCCCGAGGAGGCGTGGGCACCGCCGCGGCTTGGGGCATTCCTCCTCCTTCGCTCGTTGACCCGTGAACTCGCCGATTGCGATGGCGACGGCCTCCGCGACGGAGCGGCCATCGACCTGAACCTGGTGAGCGATTGCGACGGGGATCGGATCCCCGACTCCTGCCAGGCAGGCGATTGTGACGGCGATGGGATCAACGATCGCTGCGGCACTGCGGTCGTCGTCAATACGGACCCGCAGCCGTACCCGAACCAGGCCCTGCATCTTTGGCCAAACGTCCCGCCCGCGTCGACCTTCGCGTTCTTCACTGCCCGCACCGTCCCCTCCGACGCGAGCGGGTTCGTGAGCAGCGTCCGGATCGAATTGGGCCGCGAACTCACCTCAGGATCGCTGTCGCTCGGGCTCTATGCCGATCCCAATCAGGACGGCGATCCACAGGACGCGTTGCTCCGGTGGATGTCGCCGATCGACGTCCGATCCGATGCTCCTGTGCCGCTCTTGGTTGACATTCCTCCGACGCTGATTGGTCCGCCCGACACGCGTTACTTCGTGGCCCTGATCGCTTCGGGCGGAAGCTACGTCGCCCGTTCGTGGAGTGACCCCGTATGGCTGGGCACAACCTTCTACGGTGGTGTCAACGCCGGTCCGTACGACCTCGAGCACCCGGGCATCAACGGCCCGATCCAGCCAGCGATCGCCGGAAACGCCGGACTCCGCTTCCGATCCGACGTCTTCTTTCGGGCAGTGAGCGACGTCAACGAGGACCGCATTCCCGACGACTGCCTCTGCCCTGCCGATCTGGACGCATCGGGCGCCGTCGATGCGATCGACCTCGCCCTCCTCGTTGCCGCGTGGACAACCGACGGCGCTAACGACGGGCAAGGTCCTTCGCTTGGCGACATCGACCGCGATGGTCTCGTGGGAGCGATGGACTTGGCCCTTCTCCTTGGAGCCTGGTCCAGCTCGACTGGCTCGTGCGGCTGACTTGATTGAAGCGCCCAGCCGACGCGTTGCCCTCGCGCCCCCGACGGGGCCCGACGTTACTCGCTCCACGCGCCAAGCAGGACCGCCAGATCCCCCGCTCCCACCACGCCGTCGCCGTCGAGGTCGCCTGGGCCGGCGGTTCCCCACGCTCCGAGGAGAATGGCCAGATCCGTGGCCCTCGACGGTGCGAACGCCCTGATCAGCGGCCCTGGCCTGACGCCCGCCGGCTCGACCGGCGACTATGGCGCGGCGTTCCTCTTCGAACGAACCACGCCGCCGGAAGGTGTCGTGTGGTCGCTGGTCCGCACCTTTCAGCCACCCGAGAGTGAGCCGGGTGTTCCTGGCGGGCTGTACTCCGGCTTCGGCGCGTCGGTCGCTTTGCACGCAGCGGACGTCTTGGTCGGAGCCCCCGCGGCACTCCTCACCGGCGGTCTGGGCTATGGCCGCGTCTACGTCTACAGCCGTTCCACGGGCGAACTTCTCGAGACGCTGACCGCACCGACGCCGACGCTGGGCGACCGCTTCGGTGCGGCCATCGCCCATCATGGCGATCTCATCGCGGTGGCTGCGCCGGGCGATGAATGCGATCTCGGGCAGGTCCACCTCTTCCGCCGCGGCGGGCGGGGCTGGACCTTCGAAGCAACGCTGTCCGCCCCAGGCGATGCCACCGAAGGCTGGATCGGTTTCGCGAACGCCCTTGCGATCGATCGGGAGCGGGTGATGGTCGGAACGGGCGGCGTGCGGGCCGAAGATGCCTACGGCTCGATGAGCGCGGTCTTCCGTCGCTCTGGCCCCGTGGGTTCGCGCGGCACGGCGTGGACGCTCGAGACCACCATCGACGGTGATCCGAGCAACCCGACCGGCTCACCGGTGGCGATCGATCCCTCGGGCATCGTCGCCGCCGAACCATCCATCGGTCTCGGACAGGTGCGCTATGTCGGGCTCGAGCACAACCCCGATCTCAACTTTGACGGTGCCGTCGGAGCCGGCGACTTGGCTATCGTCCTCGGCAGTTGGGGCGATGGCGCGGGGAGCCCCGCCGACCTGAATGGTGACGGCGTGGTCGATCAGACCGATCTGGCAGTCCTTCTTGGAGCATGGTCGTGACGAGACACTCCCTCGCGCATAGTCCGGCCGTGACTGTTTCGCGCCATCGTGGAGCGTCGCGCGCGGACCTTCTGGTCGCCGTGGCCTGCGCAGCGGAAGCTGTACGGCCTACCTTACAACTATCGCTTGCCCGCCACAGGTCATTCTGGGGCGGTCCGTGAGCGGTGCCTATTGGGGGTACTACCTTGGCATTGGTCTCTGTTCCCAGTACGGGTATCCCGGTAATCCCGGCTGCGCGAATTGGACGGTCTACAAGGCAATCCAGTTCACGGGTGTCAATGCCGGCTTCGGGAGCTTTCGCCTGGGGAACGCGGCGGCGTTCAATAGCTTCGTCGACGGCCGCTTCTACAGCGACACCTTCTACAGCCCCAACGATCGGGTGACCTACGAACTGAGCGCTCGCTACCGCGATCCGGCGGCGGACTTCGAGTCGTTCTCCCAAGAGGTGGGCTTCTCGTCCTACTGCCTCAGCCCCGCGGCGATGTCCAATCCTGAGGTGCTCGCGGCCGCCAACGACGGCTACCGCAATCCGGACACCTTCGTGGAAGGCTAGACCTCGCCCACGGTCGCGCAGTGCGTCTACCCCGAACTCAAGACGCGGATGATCGAACACCACTGGAACGTCGGTGCGCCATCCTTCAGCGCGTTGCCGCCGACCAGCGAACCACCCGGATGGCTCTTCAACGCCTCCGCACTCGCCTCGCCGAACGGGTTCTTCTTCGACGGCCGCGTCGGCCGCATCCGAAATGCCCAAGCCATGGCCGATGACGCCCAACGCCAGCAGACCGAAGGGATCGGTCTCTGGAGTCGGACCACACCGCTGGGAGAAGCTGGATACGTGATCGGCGAGCCGACACCGGAGGGCGTCACCAGCAGCCACACGATCCTCACCATCGACGGCATCCTGGGGCGTGACCTGCTGACTCCGCAGTGAAACCCACCGTGAGCAGATCTCCGGTCCACACGATCGCCTACGAGACCTGATAGAGCTGGCATCCCCAGGTCGCGCCAGCCCCGAAGGTCGTGACGATGACCAGGTCCCCGGCGCCCATGCGCGGGCGAGTCCGCTCGAGGGCGATCGGAATGGTCGCCCCCGAGGTGTTTCCAAGGTCCTGCATGTCGATGACCAGACGGTGGTCGTTGACGCCAAGCCGCTGACCAACGGCTTCCGCGATGCGAGCGTTGGCCTGGTGCGGGATGATCCACGCGACGTCGCTCGTCCCAAGCGACCACTTAGCCAGCATCCGCTGCACGCAGGAGGTCATCCGCTCCACCGCCTGGCGATAGACCTCGCGGCCGTTCATGCGGAGATAGTGGTCGTTGTTCTGAACCGTCGCGGCCGAAGTCGGCGTGCGTGATCCCCCGCCCTGCAGGGTGATGAGTTCCGCAAGTCCGCCGTCGGCGCCCAAATCGCTATCGAGAAGCCGAATCCAACCGTGAAGGCCCACCACGGTCGCCGCTGCGCCATCGCCGAAAAGCCCACTGCACTGCCGGTCGGTCGAGAGGAGGAACGGGCTCATGGCCTCGGTCGCGACGATGAGGGCGTTGCGGTAGCGCCCTTGTCCCAGCAGACCGCTGACCAGTTCCATCGCGTAGAGGAACCCGGCACAGGTCGCGCTGACATCAAAAGCCGGCATCGGGCGCCAACCAAGGGCCCTGTGGATCCAGCAGGCTGTCGAGGGCACGATCATGTCGCCGCTGCAAGTCGCGCAGAGAATGACGTCGATCTCGTCCGGTGAGACCTCCCCTGCCGCCATCGCAGCGCGGGCAGCATGGACGCCGAGATCGCTCGCGGCCTGTCCCGAGCTCACCCTCCGGCGTGACTCGATTCCGGTGCGCTGCTTGATCCACCCCGGCTCGACGCCGAGGTTGGTCTCAATGACAGAACTCGGGACGATGCCCTCGGGGAGATAGACGCCGATGGTTCGGATGGCGCACGATGCCAGAGGCAAGGATGTCGTCATGGGAACGCTGAGCGTGGGGCTACGGCGGGCGGGGAATCGTCGCGGGGCCCCTCGGACCCTCACCCGACGGCGCGCGGTGTTGCACCATACGGGAATCACGCCCTTTCGTCAGGTCGCGCATGGCCCTCCTTACCGAAAGCACTGAGGCAGAGGCCTGACCTTCGATCCGGACCAACCTACAGGCCGCCCTCACTTTCGGGACGCCGTCGAACGAAAAAAGGCCCCAGCGGCGAAGCCGGGGCCTTGAACTTCCTTTCGTTGTGCTTGTCGCTCGAGACTCCCTTACGAGCAGGGCCCCCACCCGCCAAGAAGGATCGCCAAGTCGGCACCGTTGGTGTCACCGTCGGCCGTCAGGTCGGCACCCGGGGTCCCCCAAGCTCCGAGCAGGATCGCCAAGTCGGATCCGTTCACAGCTCCGTCACTGTTCAGGTCCGCCGGGCAGGCAGGTGCTGGTTCGCAGTACGCGCCCGTGATGGTCACGCTGTCAACAGCTGCCTCGGTGACCGAGTTCTCTGGGTTGTCGGAAATCGAGAAGCGGACCTGCACGGTCGCGCTCGGCGTGATGTACTCGGAAAGGTCGTAGCTGAACGACTTCCAGGAGTTGTTGCCGTGGGTGTTGACGGTCTCGAGCGTGACCCATGTCGATCCGTCGGAGGTCACTTCCACCAACAACGGGTCGACGTCGGCCGAAAGCGTGTCGTCGTTGGCGTACCAACGCGAGTAGCTCAGGATCGGGTGCTCGAAGCCGGTGAGGTCGACGACCGAGGAGGTTGCGACCGTCGGGCCTCCGTCAAGGTCCGCCGCGCTTGCCGCGCCGCCGGCCGTGCCGTTCCACGTCACCAGAGCCTTCGTTCCGCCTGCAGCGGAGCCTGGAGCCCAGGCCTTCCCGTTCAGGCTCGAGGCAACCGGCGTCGCTTGCTCCCAACCCTTGGCACCGCCGGACATGCCGGAGTTGACGACGGTGAAGCCGTCGAGGCCGGCCTCAAAGGTCGCCGAGAGCGCCGTCACCGAGCTGTTGCCGGCCACGATCGTGTGATGCGCGTAGGGGGCGTTGGAAGGATCTCGATAGGGACCACCCGTGGTGAGCGACGCCTCAAAGTAGTAGTCGATCTTGTCCCCGCAGCCGATCGCCGGGAGCGACGAGCTGAAGCTTCCGCCGGTTCCGATCGACGCCTGTTGCCAGGCGCCATCGTTCACCGAATAGTTCACCTTCGCGGTGCCATCGACGATCGTCCCGCCGGTGGGCGTAATCGTGACCGGGAAGTTGATAGCGGCATCCGGAGCCGCCACGGTCGGGCGCCCGCTTGGGTAGCTGTAGGTGCAGTACGCGCTGCGGTTCATGTACACCTCGATGCCCGAGCAGCGACCCACGACCATATCCGGCCAGGAATCGCGATCGATGTCAATGGGGGCAACATCAAACCATGCTTGAAGCTGGGTGTCGGTGAAAGGCTTCGAGAAGCTGCCATTGGACTCAACAAGGATGCCGCTGGTGCTACCCGAGAAGACGTTGCGGTAGATGTGGGTCCGGCGGCCGGTGGTCGGGCAGAAGCTCGGCAGGTCGGCGTCGATGTCGACGATGACCACGTCCTGCTTTCCGTCCTTGTCCCAGTCGCAGAGCTTGATCGTGTGACCGAACTCCGAGGCGCTCTGGGCGATGACGAACGAGGTGAAGTTCGGCTGCCCGGTGCCGTCGTTCCCGGTGTTGATCAGGTATCGATCCTGACTGTCGTCGGCGATCACCAAATCCATCTTGCCGTCGTTGTTGAGGTCGCCCTTCTCGCAGTGATAGGGCGCGCCGGAATAGGCGATCTTGATGCCAAGGAAGCCCACGCCACTGGCCTTGCGCGTCAGGACGCCGACGCCGTCACCGCCGAGGGTGCTAACGCGGGCGATGTCGTCCTTGCCGTCGCCGGTGAAGTCGCCGCCAACGCAGGCGCTACCGAAGGCCGAGGTAAGCTGGGCCGACGTGCAAACCGTCGTGGTCGTGTCGAAGAAATAGCCAGGACCGCCACCGCCGGAGTTGCCCCAGTTGAAGAGGAGCTTGTTGTTGAAGTCGTTGGCGGACTCGCCCGGGCTCTGCTGCGTCTCGCCAGGATCGTTGGTGTCGCCGTCACCGTTCAGATCCATCGTCTGCGTGCCGCTGGTCTCAGGTGTGTCGTAGTCGACGAAGAAGAGATCCTGGAAGCCGTCGTTGTTGAAGTCGCCGACCGCGATATCGCAGAAGCGTGGGTTGGCGCTCGGGTTGTTGCTCGGCGGATAGATGTGCGGGATGCGGTCCCGCTCATGGCGGAACCCGAGCCAGTTGCCGTTGATGTCGTTGCCCAGGTTGATGTAGGCACGCGGCTGGCCGAGGATGTCGATGAGGCCATCGCTCATCGTCGTCGCCGTGACGAGATCAGGCCAGGTGTCGTTGTTGATGTCCACGACGTGCATGTCGCGGTCGTTGGTGTTGTCGAGGAAGCCGTGATAGCCCGCGACATCGGAAGTCGAGGCATACTCGACGGTGCGGTCCACCAGGACGCCACCCTCGTTCATGAAGAGGATGTTCCGGAAGCCGCCGGTGATCGACCCGGGGAACTTGCGGCCGACGGCGAGGTCGACCCAGCCGTCCTTGTTGAAGTCAGCCCAGTCGAGATCCTTCTCGATGTTGTCGGTCACGAGGAGAGAGGGCGCGGCCACGAGACGCGACGATGACTCGTTCGCGAAGCTCACCCAAGGGGCCTGAGCGGAAGCAAGACTGGTGATGAACGAAGCGGAAACGAACGCCGACAGCACCACGCGACTTGGACGCATGCACAACTCTCCTTCAATTGCCTGAGCAAGGCTTGACGACAGCCCCCAACGGCCCCCCAACATCGGCGCAGGGCCGATTGGGCTTGAGGAGAGCGTATCCCGACCCGATAAACGCCGAAAAGGGCCAGCCTCCCATTTTGCGGTTGTTCACCGAAACCTCATCCCATGCCGCGATGGGCACGTCCCTTCTCCCGATCGGGTGTCCACCCACCGTAGCGGTGGCGGCGCCGTCAACTCGGGTGAGGTCACGGCTCTCGGGACAGGTTCGCCAGAAGGAATGGCGGAGTCAAACTCGCCGAGCCCAATCCGTGTGGTACCGTCGTCTCGACCGAATTGGCCCAGCGCCCGTGCTTCAGGCCGGCGCTCGTCGCCCCCGCACCCTTCCGTGTAGGACCCTCATGCTGACCTCGTTCGTTCTCGTTGCCACCCTCGCGACCTCGATGACCAACCAACTCAGCGGCGATCCAGGGACAACCCCGATCGTCAGCGCGGAGCGCGTGGCCCTTCTCGGTGAGCCGCCGATCGGAGCGGGCGATGGCTCCCAGAAGTCTCGCGACAACGCGAAGGAGAAGGACAAGGGCAAGGACAAGGACAGCGGCAAGTCGAAGTCGAAGGAGAAGGAGTCGTCCGCGAAGAAGATCCAATCCTTCTCGGCGAAGGCGATGGACGGCAAGAAGATCGACTTCCCCGACGATTACAAGGGCAAGATCGTCATGCTCGACTTCTGGGCAACCTGGTGCGGGCCCTGCATGGCCGAGATGCCGCACGTCGTCAGCGCGTACGACAAGTTCCACGAGCAGGGCTTCGAGGTGGTCGGAGTCACACTCGACAACAAGGGCGCCGAGAACAAGATCAAGAGCGTCGAGCAGGAGCGTGGCATGAAGTGGCCGCAGATCTTCAGCGGCAAGGGCTGGGATGCTCCACTGGCCAAGAAGTTCTCGATCCGCTCGATTCCGGCTGCCTTCCTTGTCGACGGCGACACGGGCGAGATCCTCGCCGATGGCGGGTCGATGCGTGGCGAGGCCCTGCACCGGGCGATCGAGAAGGCCATCGCCGCCAAGAAGGCTAATGGCGGATCGAAGTCGGGCAACGACAGCAAGAAGGACAAGTCGAAGTCCAAGGACGGCGACAAGAAGAAGGAAACGAGCGACCCAGCCGGCGACAAGCCGCAGGACGGTGACAAGAAGAAGGACGGCACCGGCGACGGGTCCGGCAACGGTTCGGGGACCCCGAAGTAAGGCTCCTCACTGGCTGTCAGACGCCGCAGCGCCACACGCGAATGCCCATCGCATGGGCCATCGAGGCCTTCACCTCGAGGGCCTCATCCGCTGCGCGAGCGCTCGACGCGTAGACGACCTGGATGTGGTTGGACTGGTGGCGCGCCATCATCTGGTCCCGACTCACGCCCTGCAGCACGGCATGCATGATCGGCCACTGCGAGGTGGTCAGGTTCCAGCGCCGTTGCGTCTCGTCGGCGGGCAACGCGATCGCCGTCGCTCGCCCAATGTCCATGTGCAGGGCATCGTCGGCTACATAGATCCGTGACCAGACGATGTCGCCTGCACGCGAAACACCCTTGATCGTTCCGCCGCCACGCACGAAGTACATCGGCGGCTGCCGTTCGCTGACCGCGCCGCGATAGCCGCCCTCGAGGTGCGATGGCGGCACCGCACCCGAGATCTCGAAGACCCAGACGAATTCGTCCGTCGTGCCGCTTCGGTCGACATCGCCCCATCGCAAGTCGTGCAGGGTGTTGTCGCTGGGCATGTCGAGTGCCGACCAGACCCGTTCGGTGATGATCCCGTCGAGACCGGCGCACTCATCCACCTCGTTGAAGTGGGTGATCGGCTTCCCCGGACGAATGACCTTGCCTTTCGCGGCCCCCTCCACAACCTTCACCGGCGGACGATCGGAGCAGTTGAGGAGTCCCTCCGCCAAGTCGCTTGCCGCAACCAGATCGGCAAGCCCGAGCTGGTACTGGATGCCGATCGCATCGCACCCCTGCCGTTCGGCGATGCGGGCAGCGGCGATGTACATCCGGCACTGTTCGAGGATCTGTCGCGACGTCAGGTCGGTCGCGTCACGACGTCCGGTCTTGAAGCGCATCCCCTTCTTCGTCAGCCATCGGTGCACGTCAGCGGCATCCTTGCTCGAGACGAGTCCCATCGCGTGAAAGAGCGCCGACTGACTCAAGCGCTCCTTGAAGACGCCGGTGGCATGAAGGAGGTGATCGGGGACGATCGCGTTGAACATCCCCATGCAGCCCTCATCGAAGACGCCCATGATCGCCGGTCGGGCCTTCAGTTCGGCGGCGAGTCGTGAGCCGAGGCCGCGGGCCGTCGTTCCGACGTCGCGCGGGTCGAAGCCACGCACGTGCGACTGGTCGTAGCGAATGCGGCCTTTCGTCACCCATTCTCGCAGTCGTTTGCGGACGAGCGGATCGGCGAGATCCTCGGCCCAGAGCATCGAATGCCGGACGCCTGCCTTGGTAAGCGATCCACGAAGATTGAGCGCTCCGACGAGTCCGGGCCATTGCCCCGACCAGTTGGCCAGAATCAGGATCGGCCCGCGATGATGCTGTAGGCCGATGAGGACATGCTGCGAGTATTGCCAGACGCTTTCGACGACGACCAGCGGCGCGTCCTTCGGAATGCCGGCAAAGACGTCGCGCCCCTGCCGCTGAGAGGCGATGAAGCCATGCGGCTCGCCGTTGGGTGATCGCTCGGGATGGGCGCGGCGAAGGGTCCAGCCGAGATCGGCGAAGGCCGCGATCGCCTCTCGTTCCAGCCGCTTTTGCGTCGGCCAGCAGCAGACGTTGGCGCTCGAGCGGACATCGCCTGAGGCGATGAGAAGCGCCGTCTTCGCGGGAAGCGCCGCGGGTGTTCGCGACGGGGCGACGGAGGAAGCCTTGGTCACGCGTGTGGAGGTCGTCATGGGAAGTCTCGGAGGCGCGAACGATACTGCCGGAACCGCTACGATGCGTCCCTCATGAGCGCGGCCCTGCTCGCATGTCGCGGCGTCTCGCATTCGTTCGGGGGTCCGCGCGTCCTCGATGGCGTCGATTTCGACGTGCGCGCCGGCGAGATCCATGTCCTCGCTGGAGAGAACGGCGCCGGCAAGTCGACGCTGATGCGCATCATGAGCGGATTGCTCGTCGCCGACGAGGGGAGCTTCGCTTGCCGTGGCCAGCCGACGGGCCCTGCCGCGCGTTCACGCCTCAGCGATGAGGTGGCGATGATCCATCAGGAACTCTCCCTCGCCCCGTCGATGAGCGTCCTCGACAACCTGGTCCTGGGACGCGAGCCGACCGGCCGATTCGGAGTGCTTCGCCTACACGCCCAGCGCGAGCTGGCCCAGCGGGCCCTTCAGCGCGTCGGGCTCGACGTCGGGCTGGCCACGCCCGTCGGTCGCCTTCCGCTGGGGGTACGGCAACTCGTTGAGATCGCCAAGGCCCTCCTTCGCGAGCCATCCGTCCTGATCATGGACGAGCCGACCAGCGCCCTCTCCAGGCCCGAGGTGCTTCGCCTCTTTGCCCTGATGAAGGAGATCGTCGGCGAGACGAGCCGACCGACCGGAATCGTCTACATCAGCCACCGGATGGAAGAGATCTACGCCGTCGCCCACCGGATCACCGTCCTTCGCGACGGACGTGCGATCGTGACCGCTCCTGCAGCTCAGCTCCCTGCCAACGCCCTGATCCAGGCGATGGTTGGTCGCCCGGTGGACGAATCGTCGCCGCGCGTGCGCACCGAAAAGGCCCGCGACGAGAGCGAACCGGACGCGCTGACGCTTGAGAACGTCACGGTCGAGGGTGACGTCGCGCTGCATGAGATCTCCCTACGGCTCCGACCTGGCACGATCATCGGACTTGCCGGGCTTCAGGGCTCTGGCGCGGGAACGCTGCTGCGGGCCCTCTTCGTTCGCTCCGCCTCCGCTGCCGTCACCGGCGGAGCGATACGGTTGAATGGCGAGCCTTGGCGGCCGACGACCCCCGCAGCCTCCATGGCCAAGGGCGTCGCCTACCTTCCCGAGGATCGCGGCACCGACGGCCTCTGCCGTGGACTCGGTGTCGGCGAGAACCTGACCATGCCCTCCCTCGAGCGACTCGCCCCACGCGGCTGGCTTCACACGCGGAGCGAGTCTCGCCTCGCCGAGGAGGGCGTGCGGCGTTCGGGCGTGCGCTGCCGGGGCCCCGAGCAGCCGGTCGCGACACTCTCCGGCGGAAACCAGCAGAAGGTCGCCCTCGGCAAGTGGCTGCTCCGCACTCCGAGCGTTCTTTTGCTGCATGAGCCGACCCGAGGCGTCGACATCGGGGCCCGCGAAGAGATCTACCGACTCATCAATCAGGCGACCGCGGAAGGGACGGCGGTCCTCCTCGTCTCGACCGACCTGAACGAACTGTTAGGGATGAGCGATCGGGTGCTCGTCCTCCATCGCGGTCGCCTCACCGCGGCATGGGACTCCCGCGACGCGACGCCGCACGGGGTCATCGGCGCGGCGTTAGGCGAGCCGGTCGCGGCCACCGAAGGAGCCGGATCATGAGCGATGGCTCTCCCCGCCGGCGCTTCGGCCTTCCCCCTCCCGAGGTCCTCTTCGCCTTCGCGGCGCTTGGCCTCGTTCTCCTCTTCGGGTCCCTCTTCAACGCCAACGGCGTCTTCTTCCAGCCGGCGGTGCACGCCGACGCCCTCTGGCAGATCGCCGGCTTCGGCATCCTCGCCTGCGGCCTGACCATCGTCATCTTGGCCGGGGGCATCGACCTCTCCGTCGGCAGCGTCGTCGCCTTGAGCGGAGTCATCTTCACCATCGCCTCGATCCGCGAGGAACTTCCCCCGGTTGTCTCCTTCGGGCTGGCGATCGCCGCCGGCACCGGGTGCGGCTTCCTGAATGGGGTGATGGTCGCCCACCTCCGGCTTCAGCCGTTCATCGCGACGCTGGCGATGATGGCCTTCGCCCGTGGGCTCGCGAAGTCGAGCCTCCTCAGCGGCGGCGTGAAGATCCAGCGGATGCCGCCACCGAGCGAGATCGAGATCCTCAACGCCAAGCTCGATCTCGCGGGCCTCCATGTTTCGCTGGGAACCTGCATCTTCCTGGCGTGCTTTCTGGCCACGTTCGTGGCCCTACGCCATTTCCGCTTCGGGCGCCACGTGTACGCGATCGGCGACAACGCCCAGGCCGCGTGGCTCTCGGGAGTCCCGGTCAAGCGGACGGTCGTGTGGGCCTACACCGCCTGCGGCCTGCTCGCCGGGATCGCCGGTGTCCTCTTCGCCGGGCTCGAGCGTCAGGGCAATCCCGACGGTGGTGCCGGGTATGAGCTCACGGCCATCGCCATGGTCGTGGTCGGCGGCACAAGCCTTAGCGGCGGCCGCGGTGGCGTGACGCTGACCCTCCTCGGGGCGTTGACGATCGGCTACGTTCGGAAGATCCTTGACCTCAACGGCATCGCGACACCGGCCCAGCACATGATCACCGGCGGCATCATCGTCGTTGCGGTCCTGGTCCCCAAGCTCCTCTCGCGCGGGCTCCTCCATCGCGATCCGGGCCGCCCCTAACAGTTCGCTCCTCTCGGAGTCCATCATGGCCATTCGCATCCCATCGCTTCTCGTGCTTGCCACGCTCGCCTTCGCCTGCATGCCCGGATGCGAGAAGGCCGCGCCGCCGACGAGCGGAACCCCCGCCCCCGTCACGCCCACGCCCGCGACGACGACCTTCACCATTGGCTACAGCCAATGCAACCGCGGCGAGCCGTGGCGCGAGCAGATGGACAAGGACATCGAGCGGAACGCGGCGAAGGAACCGTCCATCAAGCTCCTCATGAAGGACGCCCAGAACGATGCCCTCGCCCAGCAGGGGCATGTCAAGGAGTACATCAGCCAGAAGATCGATCTCCTGATCATCTCGCCCAAGGACTCGAGCCTGACCCAGACCGTCGCCGAGGCATATGACGCGGGCATTCCGGTGATCGTCCTCGACCGGGCGGTCGAAGGCGACAAGTACACCTGCTTCATCGGTGCGGACAACCGCGTCATCGGCAAGGCGGTCGGCGAGTGGGTCGTGCAGCGGCTGGCCGGCAAGGGAGCGATTGTCGAGCTCAAGGGACTCGGTTCGAGCATCCCCGCCGCGGACCGCTCAGAGCCTTTCCGTGAGGTCGTCCTCAAGGCCGGGCACGCCATCGTCTACGAGGCCGACATGGAATGGCTCGGCGACAAGGCCCGCGAGAAGATGCAGGCCGCGCTTGCGCTCCATCGCGAGAAGAACTCGATTCAGCTCGTCTACGGGGCGAACGATCCGGCAGCGATCGCCGCTTACTACGCCGCCAAGGACGCGGGCCGCGAAGGCGAGATCCTCTTCGTCGGCGTCGACGCCCTGCCCCACGAGGGGATCGAGGCGGTCAAGAACGGGCTGTTAGCCGCGACCTTCGAATATCCCAACGGCACCGACGTGGCCATCGCCACGGCCATGAGGATCCTGAAGGGCGAGACGGTCGAGAAGAAGATCGTCCTCGGCACGCGGCTCTTCACCAAGGACAACCTCCCCTCCGGCGGCGAAGCGGTGAAGTGAGTTGGGTTTCACCGCAGAGGCGCGGAGGGCGCAGCGTGCATCACCCAGAAAACCACAGAGGCACAGAGGGCACAGAGGCGGCACAGAGAAGACAAGAGAATGAGTTGACTGGGAGTCGACCAACACGCCGCGTTGAGACGGCCTCGTAGGGTGGCAGCGACGACGTCGATACATGTGCTCGCCCACGAACTCGCCGCCCATGACCTCGAAACCCGGCATCCGGTTCCTTCTCTGTGCCGCCTCTGTGCCCTCTGTGCCTCTGTGGTCCTCCGGAGGAAGGTGCGGAAAGCGGTCTTCTCTGCCCCGCTGTGTTGAACCCTCTCTCCCTCACAACCGCCAGGAGACGTAACGCCGGATGAGATACTCCTCGATCCCTGCGCGGCCGCCTTCCTTGCCGTAGCCCGAGTGTTTTACGCCGCCGAAGGGGGCTTGGGCGGTTGCGGGCAAGGCGTCGTTGGCGCCGACGATGCCGTACTCGAGTGCCTCGCAGAGGCGCATGAGCCGACTCGCGTCGCGGGTGTAGAAGTACGCGGCGAGGCCGAAGGGCGTGTCGTTGGCCATCGCGATCACCTCGGCTTCGCT
>JAEUIU010000034.1 GCA_016795065.1 Phycisphaerae bacterium | reverse complement strand
CTGCCAGCTCCCATGACTTGACGGGCGGTGTGTACAAGGCTCAGGAACATATTCACCGCGGCGTAGCTGATCCGCGATTACTAGCGATTCCGACTTCATGGAGGCGGGTTGCAGCCTCCAATCCGAACTGGGGCGGACTTTATGCGATTTGCTCCACCTTGCGGTCTTGCATCGTTCTGTATCCGCCATTGTAGCACGTGTGCAGCCCTAGGCATAAAGGCCATGAGGACTTGACGTCATCCCCACCTTCCTCCGGTTTGACACCGGCAGTCTCGCTAGAGTCCTCGCCATAACGCGTTAGCAACTAACGACAGGGGTTTCGCTCGTTGAGGGACTTAACCCGACACTTCACAGCACGAGCTGACGACAGCCATGCAGCACCTGTGCACGTTCCGCCCTTGCGGGTGTGGCTTCCCTTTCAGGAAGTTGATACGTGCATGTCAAGCCTAGGATAAGGTTCTTCGCGTTGCTTCGAATTAAGCCACATGCTCCACCGCTTGTGTGAGCCCCCGTCAATTCCTTTGAGTTTTAGCCTTGCGACCGTACTCCCCAGGCGGCGCACTAATCACTTTTGCTGCGGCCAGGAGGGCGTCAAGCCTCCCCGACCTAGTGCGCATCGTTTACAGCGTGGACTACCGGGGTATCTAATCCCGTTTGCTCCCCACGCTTTCGTTCCTCAGCGTCAGTACAAGCCCAGCGGCCTGTCTTCACCGTCGGCGTTCCGATAGATATCTACGCATTTCACCGCTCCACCTATCGTTCCGACCGCCCCTACTTGACTCAAGATCTGTGGTTCGCGAAGCAGTTCCCCGGTTGAGCCGAGGGCTTTCACAACGCGCCTACAGATCCGCCTACGAACGCTTTAAGCCCAGTGATTCCGATTAACGCTCGCACCCTCTGTATTACCGCGGCTGCTGGCACAGAGTTAGCCGGTGCTTCCTTTGGGTATGGTCATTGTATTCCTGCCCCCTGACAGCAGTTTACACCCCGAAGGGCTTCATCCTGCACGCGGCATTGCCCCGTCACGCTTTCGCGCATTGCGGAAGATTCGTTACTGCAGCCTCCCGTAGGAGTCCGAGCAGTGTCTCAGTCTCGATGCGGCGGGCCGTGCTCTCACACCCGCTACCCGTCTAAGGCTTGGTAGGCCATTACCCCACCAACTACCTGATAGGAAATTCCCCGCTCCTGAGGCAGCAAGCCTTTGATCCTTTCGGACCACATCGGGTATTGATTCGGATTTCTCCGAGGTATCCCCGACCTCAGGGTACGTAGAAATTTATTCCTCGCCCTTTCGCCACTCTACTTGGGATTGCTCCCTTTCGCGTTCGACTTGCATGTTTTAGCCATGCCGCCAGCGTTCAATCTGAGCCAGGATCAAACTCTTCAATTAGGTATTGCAAACGGACAAGTCCGCTTGAATTCAGAAGGTTTGCCCGGCGATCCGGCTCACCACGAAACGGATGAGTTGTCCGGACCGGTCTACATCCAAAGAGAACTTGGATGTGGCAGGTCGGCTACCTGCCAATTTTGCAAACATCACTTGCTTGCGGGCACCCTATCCCGTGGGGGGATCTGGTGACCGCGATCTGGCATCTCGAATTGACCAGTATTTGGCATCACGAAGGATGTCTGCGTCGCTGCTGTGACAGCGACACTTGTGCTTCACCGAAGTCATCGTGAACGACTCCGGCTAGGCCACATCCTCGCGGCGTTCCCAACTGTTTACTTGTCAAAGAACCAGACTCCCGTCCATTCGGACGAGCGTGCCCACACGACTCCGCCTGCGGCTCACGCCTCAGATGCGGGGTCAATTGGGATCGCGGATCATACCGAGACCGTCGATGCTGTCAACCACATCGACGACCTTTTTTCCTGTCGAGAGGAAAAAGGCCCCGACCCGCTGCAGCCCTCGTCTCTAGCCGGACTCTCGGTCGCAGAGGCGATCCCGTGGGTCCAATGGGCTTTGACTGGGCCGCTTCGGGCTTGCGGAGGGGTCCATTGACGAGGCATTTCTCAGCCCCGCCGATCCGCGAATCGAAGGTCCGGACGTTTTATCGCGGCCATGCGCTCGGGTCAAGGGCGAACCCGCAAACAACTGACAGTTCATACACATCAGTCTTGTTCTCTCTCGCAGCTTCCATACCGCCGCGGACTCGGGGCAACAGCAACCACCGCTGACCAGCACTCCGACACTCCGAGAGAGCGCAGTACTCGAGCTGCTTGTTCAAGTGTTGCCCCGGTCGTCCGCACGTCATCCACAAGGAGTACCCGCCGATATCGCGACTGGTGTTCCCGTGGAACGCTCCGACCGTCGGTCAAGAAGTGGAGAAGTCGTCGCTTCGCTTCCAGTCGATGGGTGGCACGGCGTCGCTCCGATTGACTTCGGCTGACTTGGGTGCGCCCAGGGACGTGCCAAAGCGGTCGCCAGAGAGGGACTTTGAGAACTTGGGAAACCCCATGAGCGATCTCGTCGGCATGATCGATCCCTCGGACCAGGCGGCGGACCTGCGGCATCGGGATCGGCACCACCGCCTCAGGGAGCTGGTCAGGCCGGAGGGCGGACAGAACCTGGTTCCCGAGAATGACCCCAAGTCGGCGAGCCATGCCGAACCACCTCATATGTTTGACTTGGAGGATGCGCTGGGCCAGCCCCCCTCCGTACTCCCCGACCCGGACCGTTCCCTGAATGGGCCCCAAACGGCCGCGGCACTCGGCACAGCCACCCTCGTTCACCTCCCCAAATCCCACCGAGATGCCACAGCGGGGACACCAGGCGTCTAGAGGGTCCGCCACGATCGGAACCTCGGTGAATGCGACGTCGATGGGGGGAAGCTCCCATCCGAGCAGATCTCGCTCCAGCGAGGTGAGCCAACGGATCGGGTTTGTGATGGCGCGATGCATGGCCCGACGCTACCGCGCACCGGAAGCGCCCTTCCCAAGTTGGGGGGACTTTCTGATGTCACCTAAAAGCACCAACGCCCTCTGGTGGAGGGCGTTGGCTGTTTCTGCGTGTTTGGGGGATAAGAGCCGGAGTCCGTGCGCCGCGGCGAACGAGCCCCGCGATCAACGCCTCATCATGGCCCGGAGCACCGTGTTGAGGATGCCGCCATTGCGGTAGTAGTCCACCTCGACCGGCGTATCGACTCGGCAGATCACGCGGAAGGTCACCGTGCGCCCATCCGCTTTGCGGGCCGTCACGGAGAGCTCCTGTCGCGGCTTGAAGTTCGACGGCACGTCGATATCAAAGACCTCGGTGCCATCGAGCCCAAACGATGCGGCATTCTCGCCGGGCCGGTAGGTCAGGGGCAGGACTCCCATGCCAACGAGATTTGAGCGATGGATGCGCTCGAAACTCTCGGCGATCGCGGCCTTCACGCCGAGAAGGAAGGTGCCCTTCGCCGCCCAGTCACGGGACGAGCCCATGCCGTAGTCCTTGCCAGCAAGTACCACCAACGGAGTTCCTGCGGCCCGGTAGTTCACCGCTGCGTCGTAGATGGGCTTCACCTGGCCATCGGTGAAGTCCTTGGTCAGGCCACCGGTGGTTCCGGCGGCAAGCTCGTTCTTGATGCGGGTGTTTGCAAACGTGCCGCGGGTCATGACGCGGTCGTTGCCGCGCCGGGAGCCGTAGCTGTTGAACATGGACTGCGGCACCCCGTGCTCGATCAGGAACTTCCCGGCGGGCGAGTCCTTCTTGATGTCACCGGCAGGAGAAATGTGGTCCGTCGTCACCGAATCGCCGAGCTTGGCGAGGCACCGAGCCCCGCGGATCGGCGTGATCTCCCCGGCCTCACGCTTCATATCGACGAAGAACGGCGGCTCTTGGATGTAAGTGGACTTCGCGTCCCACGAGTACATCTCGCCACCGGCGACTCGGATTGCCTTCCACTCGCCGCTGCCCTCGAAGACGTTGGCGTATTGCGACTCAAACTGACCGCGTGTCACACACTTGGCCACGGTTTCCTGCACCTCACGCTCACTCGGCCAGATGTCCCGCAGGTACACGGGCTTTCCGTCCTTCGACGTCCCGATCGGGTCCTTCGACAGGTCGATGTCGACCGTGCCCGCAATCGCGTAGGCGACACAGAGCGGCGGAGAGGCCAGGTAGTTCGCCTTCACGTCCTGGTGCACGCGTGCCTCGAAGTTGCGGTTTCCGGACAGCACGCTGGCCACGACGAGGTCACTCTGCTGGATCGCCTTGCCGATCGCATCTGGAAGCGGCCCGGAGTTGCCGATGCATGTCGTGCATCCATAGCCGACCACGTGGAAGCCAAGCGACTCGAGCGCCGGCATCACGCCGGCGGCGTTGAGGTAATCGGTGACGACCTTCGATCCCGGTGCCAACGACGTCTTCACCCACGGCTTCCGGGTCAGGCCCAAGGCCGCCGCCTTCTTGGCGAGCAGGCCGGCACCTAACATGACGCTCGGGTTGCTGGTATTCGTGCAGCTCGTGATCGCGGCGATCACCACCGCACCGTTGCGGAGCTCGAACTCGCTGCCGCCGTCCTTCACAAGCACGCCATCGGCGACGGCGGTCGCCCCGCCGGGGAGCGGCTTGTTGTAGATCTTGCCCATGTCGCGACGCCAGCCGGCCTGCATGCCTGAGAGCGGAACGCGATCCTGCGGACGGGCGGGACCAGCCAGAGCGGGCTCGATCGTGCCCAAGTCCAGCTCGAGCACGTTCGTGTAGGCGATCTCGGCCGAGTCATCCCGCCAGAAGCCGTTGGCCTTCGCGTACGCCTCGACGGTGCGAATCAAGCCCTCGGGGCGCCCCGAGAGCTTCATATAGGCAAGCGTCTGGTCATCAATCGGGAAGTAGCCGATGGTCGCGCCGTACTCCGGCGCCATGTTCGCGATGGTTGCACGGTTCGCGAGCGGCATCTCGGCCAGGCCCGGCCCGAAGAACTCGACGAACTTGTTCACCACACCGTGCTTGCGGAGAATCTCGGTGACGCGCAATACAAGGTCGGTCGCGGTCGTTCCCTCCGGCAGCCTTCCGGTCAGCTTCACGCCGACCACTTCGGGAATCAGCATGTAAATGGGCTGTCCGAGCATGACCGCCTCGGCCTCGATGCCGCCGACGCCCCAGCCCACCACACCGAGTCCGTTGATCATGGTGGTGTGCGAATCGGTCCCAACCAGCGAGTCGGGATAGAGGACGCCGTCCTTTTCCCACACGACTTTGGCCAGGTATTCGAGATTCACTTGGTGCACGATTCCGGTCGCCGGCGGCACCACCGAAAAGTTCGAGAAGGCGGTTTGACCCCATTTGAGGAACTCATACCGTTCCTTGTTTCGCTCGAACTCCTTCTCGCTGTTGATCGTCAGGGCAACGCTCGAACCGAACGCATCGACCTGCACCGAGTGGTCGATCACGAGATCGCACTGGACCAGCGGATTCACGAGCTTCGGATCGCCGCCAAGGCGCTTCATCGCGGCGCGCATGGCCGCCAGGTCGACGACGCACGGCACGCCCGTGAAGTCCTGGAGCACCACGCGACCGGGCATGAAGGGGATTTCCTCTTCGCCTGGCTTCGCCGGGTCGTACTGACAGATCTTGCGGACGTGCTCTTCCGTCACGATGTGGCCGTCGAGGTTGCGGAGGCAGCTCTCGAGGAGAACACGGATCGAATACGGGAGACGCTGGATCGGGCCGAGGTGCTTCACCGCATCGAGACGGCAGAAGGTCTTCTGGCCATATGGCGTGTCAAGTTGCGTACGGGCGTGAAACGGATCGTGGGCGTTTGCCATGGCGAAAAGCGATTGGAGATTGTCGTGAAAACGGGCCACGATTATAGGGTGCCGGCGTTCGCCCTCGAGTCGGGCGCGGCCGACTTCCAGCAACTTTGCGGGCGAGTGAGGCTCGCGACCCTACAGCGCATGCCGCGACTTTGCTCCGGTTCAGTTCGAATCCGGAGCATCGCTCCCGTGTGACTCACGACTCGCGGGTGCGGACGTATCGGGTTGCCGCAGCGATCGCGATGCCCGGAATGCCTGCCGCGGCGGTGAATGCGAAGAAGGCAGGCCAACCCAAGCCATTGGCGATGTAACCGCTGGTGCCCGTGGCAATGCCGCCGGCGAATGCCATAGCGCCGGAGAGGATCGCGTACTGCGTGGCCGCGTGCCGCCGATCACAGAGTGACATCAGCCAGGCAACAAACGCGGTTGCCACCGCGCCACCGCAGATGTTCTCGAATCCGCTCACCGCGAAGAGGGCAAGAATCGGCTGCGAGAGCCAAGGGACCACCTCCTTCCCGAGCGGCTGGATCGCGACCGCGATCCATGCGAAGCCGAGGTTGCTGGCGGCTTGAAGGACGGCGGCCAAGAGCAGTGTCCTAAAGATCCCGAATCGTGCGACGATCGCGCCTCCCGCAAGTGAACCGACGATCGTCGCCGCGAGCCCGATGCCGTTTCGCACGTAGCCGTACTGGACGCGGTCGTAGCCGAGCGTGTCGAGGAGCAGGGACTTCTGCATCACACCGCCAAGCTGATCGGGAAGGCGGAAGAGAAGGACCATTGCCGCAACGATGATCGATCCCGTACCGAGGCGCACGAACAGTTCTCGCAGCGGCTCGAGCAGCGATTGCATGCCGCCCGTGCTTGGCCCCACCTCGACATTCGGCTCGCGTGACAGGATTGTCGCCGCGACGCCGATCGCCATCGCAACTCCCATGGCCATGAAGGCGAACGGCCATCCGAAGCTCGTGGCCAGATGCAGGGCGGCGGTGCCGCCGGCAAGAAGCGCGATCCGATAGCCGGTTACGGACATCGAACTACCGATGCCCAACTCGGGAGTCGAGAATGAGTCGATGGTCCATGCGTTGACGACGATGTCCAGCGTTGCTGAAAGGAAGGCGATGGCGACCAACAGGGCCGCGAACAGCGTGAGCGGCGACGTCGCCGTGGAGGGGGCGACGATCCCCAAGCAGGCGATGAGCGCCGCGAGCGGGAGTTGCGTGACGAGAAGCCACGATCGGCGGCGTCCAAGCCGCTCGAGCCCATGTGCCGCGCGGGCGTCGATAAGCGGCGACCAGAGGAACTTGAACGAATAGATCACGCCGATCGCACCTAACAGTCCGATCGTCGAGCGATCGATCTTGAGTTCAGCGAGAAGCGCCGAGGAGGTCTCGTTGGCGATGGCGTAGGGCAGGCCGCTCGCAAACCCAAGCGCCGACATCGCCAGGCATCTCGGTGAGTACATCACCTGGAGCAACCGTGGCGGCGTGTCGGTGCCGGTCGCCACCAACTAGATCCCCGTCCGCTGCTCAAGCACGCGCAGCTCGGCCCGCGGCTGGGCGGCAAGATGATTGCGCGGAACGCTCTGCGTCACGAAGACGCCACCGGCGATCACGCTTCCCCGGCCGATGACGGTGTCGCCGCCGAGGATGGTCGCACCAGCGTAGACCGTGACGTGATCCTCGAGAGTCGGATGCCGCTTGTAGTCCTTGCGGAGCCGGCCGCTCTCGTCCTTTTCGAAACTCTTCGCGCCTAGCGTGACACCCTGGTAGACCTTGCAGAACTCGCCGATCACGACCGTCTCGCCGATCACAACCCCGGTGCCGTGATCGATGAAGAAGCCCTTGCCGATCGATGCGCCCGGGTGGATGTCGATCCCGGTCGCGCGATGAGACCACTCCGTCATCATTCGCGGCAGGAGCGGCACGCCGAGCAGGTGAAGGGCGTGAGCGACCCGATGAACGATCAGGGCATAGAAGCCCGGATAGCAGAGGATGATCTCGTCCACGTTGCGAGCCGCCGGATCGCCGTCATAGGCGGCCTGGACATCGACGGTAAGGATCGCCCTGATGTCGGCGATCTGCCCCAGGAACGCGTTGATCGCATCGCTTGCCCGTTGCACGGGAGAGACGTGATCCTCCGGGGACGCGGCGCAGGCGTAGGACGCGACGAGCTGACGGTAGAGCCGCGGTCGGAGGTCCGTGACCTGCCGATGGACGAAGGCCTCGAGTTCGATGGCGGAATTGGGGTGCCCGGACGCGACCCGCGGAAAGAGGGCGATCCGGATCCGCTCAAGGGAAGCCACAACCTCCTCAAGGAGCGGAGGATCGGCCGTTGGCGCCGGCCAAGGATCGCGGCCAATCGACTGGACCAACGATCGGACAAGGACGGCGTCTGGCACCTCCGGAACGGAAGACATGGGCGGAAGGATAACGGGCGCGTGCGTTGAACGCCCGCGCCCGTCGTATCCAATTGCATCGGCTGCACTGTCCGCGCCGCTCCGGCGTGCGTCGGCATCGCAGATCAGAGCGAGCGAGAGCCGAAATCAGTTGCCGTCGTTTCGGTTGCCGCGTCGGCCGCCTTCACCACCTTGGCCACCGCCCGGGCCGCCGCCCGGACCGCCACCCTGGCCACCACCCGGACCGCCCCGGCCGAACTCATCCCGCATGGAGCGGAACGCTTCGCCGCGCTCGGTCTCGTCGAGCTGACCGTCGCTGTTCTTGTCGAACCGCTTCATCAGGTCAGCCCGCACCTCCTCGGGCATGTTCTCCATCATGCGGGTGAATCCGCCGCCCGCACCGCCTTGGCCGCCGCGCTGTTCGCGACGCGGAAGCTCGGCGAACTGTTCCGGGGTGAGGAGCGCCTTCAGACGTTCGATGTACTTGTCGTCGATCTCGCGGCGCGTATCTAACGCTTCGCGCACGAGGTCGGGGCCCCGGTCGCCGAAGGGACCGCCCTGACCATTCATGAAGCCCATGTCTCCATTGATCATCGACGCCATCATGTTCACAAAGCGGGTGGCGTCGGCGGACTGCTGGGTCGGCTCGTTCTTCTGAACGACCGCGAGGATCTCCCTGTTCTTCATACCCATCTCGCTGAGGAACTGGCCCTGCAGCTCGACGATGCTTGTCCGCACACCCTCGTCAAGGTCAGTGAACTCGAGAGCCTTCGCGAACGCCCGCTCGGCGGTCGACGCGCGATATACGCGGTCGTAGCCGTTCTCGAGCGCCGCCTTCTCGAACTTCTTTGCCGACTCGGTCTCGCCGAGGGCGTTCACGATCGACTGCCGATACTGGTCATTCACGTTGCGAACCGCAGTGCGAAGCTCGATCTGCCGCTCCATGACGCGGGTCGCTTCCTTGGAGTCACCCTCCTGCATGGACTTGAAGAGCTTGGGCGCGCTGGATGCGAGGTAATCGTTGCGGCTCTTGAGGGCCGTATCGAGGCTGCTCTCGTACTCGTCAAGCTGCGGTTGGACCTTCGCGAACTCCTCCTCGGGGAGCTTCAGCTCGTCCAACACGAAGAACAGGTTCGTGCTCTCGCCCGAAAGCCGTCCCTTCGGGAGCGTCTTCTCGCGGCGAAGGAAGCGGTCAAAAGCATCCCACTGGGTGAGTTGGTCGTCATTCAGGTTGGCCTTGAGGCCGTCGACGAAGCGGGTTCGCATCGCCTCCTTGTGGGTCATCCATTCGTTGACCTTCTCGAACATCTGGCCGAGGACCTTCTTCATCTCGGCGTCGGCGCCGGAGGTCTTGCGCTCCTCCATCGCCTCCTGCTGCATCTTCTGCATCCTGTCACGGAAGAACTGCCGGCGTGTCTCCTCGTCGAGCTCGCCGCCCTTCTCCTCGCGAAGCTGACGGAGCTCGTCCTGGACCTGCTGCATCTGGTCCCGCATGCGGTCGCGCATCTGCGGCGAGATGACCGACTGGAAGAGCTGCTGGCCAAGTTCGGTGATCTGAGTCTGGACCTCGCTCGAGGCCGTTGTGAACTCGGTCTCGTAGTCCTTCATCACCGTCTCGAGCACCGTGGTCTGAACCTTGTCGAGCTTGAGTTGCTCGACGAAGATGGGCACGTCGCGACGAACGAAGTCGGGGTCAAGCTGCTCGCGCAAGTCGCGCATGCCGCCGCCGCCAGGACCGCCGCCCGGGCCGCCACCGAATCCTCCGAACATCCGGCCCATGCCGCCACCACGGCGACCGCCCCCGTCTCGCTGACCGCCGCGCCCGCCGCCATCACGGTTGCCACCCTCTTGGTTGCCTCCTGCCCCGCCCTGCCCTCCCGCCGGTGGGGGTGGAGCAGACTGGCGAGCCGACGCCGTTTCACACCAAGCACTGCCGAAGGCGAGGACTGAACTCAGGCCAAGTGCGGCCAGACGCAGGGAGAGCGTGGCGTTGGCTCTTTGGGTTTCGCGAGCGAGCATGTTCACGGTGGTGTCCTTTCAGAGAGTTCAGCGACAGGTCATAGGTGACCGCGCGGTCTTGAGGGTGCGCTACGAGCTATTGGATTGAATGGCCGCTTCCTGACCGGACCGAATCCAGGCCTCCATTCCACGGCCGGTTTTCACGGAGGAATGGGTCGAGGCCGGTAGGCTCGGGCCCAAGGAGCCCGTCCCACACGCGCCGGGCGAAGCCTCGGCGAACGCACTGCCCCCGCGAGTATGTCAGGGGGAAGCTGATTGTGGTTCGGAACTCCGACCGGGTTGCGGTAAAGAAAGGAAATACTCGGTGATGCCTTCGTCGGCGACGAGCGCCGCCCGATGCGGAAGCCCGTTCTGGTCGGTGATCACCCACCCGAGCGTGCTGGTCGACTTCGGTGGGCTGTTTCCAGCTCCGGCATCGCCGAAGGCTTCGCGGCTGGGGGCAGCATCGATGCGAAAGAGCCGCGCGTTGCTTCCGAAAGGTAACGCGCCATCCGCATTCGAAAGGCGAGTGCACCGAAGAACCCGAAGCCCGACTTTGACCTTGCCAATGACCGGGACCGGCTCCACCACATCGATGTCCGCAAAGCCACCCGCTTCCAGCACGCCCAACCGATGGCGCTGACGCAGGAAGAGACTGATGGGATCCGAGAGCGGCTCGTCAGGTGTTCCTGCAATCGTCGCTTCCGCCGCCGGGACGGTGTCGGGCCCCACCACGTGGGCTCGGGCAAGAATGTCGGTCTTCGTTCGGTCGAGGTCGATCGAGATGCGATGTCCATGAGTGGCCGTTTCGGTGAGCCGAAAAGACCATTGATCCGGATGCCCCGACGTTCGGAGAAGCTCCCACGTTGTGGTCTGCTCCACCGGAGGCCCCCACGTTTCGGTCGCCTTCATCGCGTCACGCCCGATCACGAGTTGGCCGAGCCGCAAGCCGCTGCTCTCGATCTCATAGATGTAGTCGGTAGCGGTCGCAGGAGGCCATGACGCTATGGCTCGGTCCGCATCGGCAATCATGTTCCGATGGGTTTCGAGGGCGGCGCGTCGCATAGGCACGCCTCCGATGATGGCCTCCATGGGTCTTTCGACGGAAGCTGGATCAACGAAGGGATCCCGATCCAGAATGATGAAATCTGCCCTTTGACCGACCGCGATCCGACCCCGATCGGCGAGGCCAAGACGATCGGCGGCTTGGCTGGTTCGAGCGATGAGGTATTCGGCGACCTCGTCCGCGGGTGCATGCGGTCCAGGGACCGGAGCAACCACCATTCGCAGTTCCCGATCGCCGATGTCTGCCAAGGAAGGCAACGGGATAGATGCCGTGACGGCGATGCGTTCGAGCCAGAGCTTTCTGATTGCGCCGAAGCGAGCGGCAATAGTCGTCACGCCACGCAGCGGACCTCGTGCGAGTGCAGCGTAGCGCTCCGGAGTTGGATCGACGGCCTCGATGAAGCCTGCAAGCACCCATCGACCCTCGGCATCAACAAGCACGTCGCCTGCGCGCAAGTCATCCTCCACGTATGACTTGATATCAACGATCTTCCCGCTCTCAATGATGATCGCCTGATTCGGGAGGACGCTGGATGGACTCGCTGGTGCAAGAGGAACCAACGTCGCGTTCCGAAGGACCGTTCGTTGGCCAGGAGTCTGACCAAGCACCACCGACGAACACCACAGGCAGGCCGTCACGCCGAGGAGCCGGAGGAAGCGATGCATATTCACCGATCGGCGGTTCGCAGCGATGCACCGCACTCTGATCGATGGACCGTGACGCGAGTCGGTTCAAAAAAGAACCGCGGCGTCAGGCACGATGTCTCCTCCAACACCGTGACGACGCCGCTGGTTGACCCAGAAACTACCCGAAACGACACGGCCTGGGAAGCCCCAACAGGGTCGGATTTTGATGACGGGGCCCCCCAAGAGAGATCCGATAAGTTGATTCCTGCTCCATGGTTATGCGCGGTGGTTTCAGTGCCGGTCTGGATAGGGACGATCCATAAAGTCACCTCGAGACGGCAGCGGGGCTTGATTCGGTCGGGAATCGGTCCGATGAACGCGACATGTCCGACGCGCCTCCCGACCGCCGCCTGCCAAGTCCCCTCCTGAAGCCGGTCCCTACCCAGGTCCCGGCCACGGCTCGACCGATCAGCGGCGATGGCGCCCTCGCGGAGCGGGTTCCGGAAGCCAATTGCTCCCTCCGAACCCTTGCCCACGAGTTGAACTCGCTTCTGGATGGGTCCCTTCGGACCTTGCGATTGACGCGAAGAGCCATGTCGTTGGGCGAACCGACCCCCGAGACGGTATCGGCGACCAGCGAACTCGAGGCAGTCGAATCCGCGATGGTTCGCATGGCCGAGGCGCTTCGCCGAGTCCTGCTGACCCCCAGCCAACCGAGTACCGGGGAGGTTGTTCACGCCCTCGCGAGTGACCTTCCTCTGAACCAGACCGTCGCGGACCTCCTCCGCCATATGGAGCCACTGGCCCAGTCAGTCGGTGTGACGCTCCGAATCGAGTGCGACCCGGCAGCCGGTTCCCTTCCCACCGGTCCGCTCGAACCGCTCCTTCGCAACGCGATCCGAAACTCAATCGAGGCGTTCCACCTCCCCGTCGACTCACCCTGCGTCACGGTCAGCCTTCGACGACGGGGCGATCGACTCGCAATCGATGTCCTCGACAACGGTCCCGGCCTGTCCGCGTCGCTTTCCGTCGCATCGCCGTCCTCCACCAAGGGCGGGTGCGGGCTGGGTCTCGAAGTCGCCCGCGAGGTGGTCCGTTCTCTCGCCGGAACACTTGAGCTCAGCAACGTCCCCTTCGGAGGCGGTGCGGTGCTGCGTGCGGAAGTGCCTATCCAATCTCTGGTCCAAACTCCGGGCCTCCCGCACACCGTGGGGGCCCGCGCGGCCTAATCCGCGCTTCCGATCGTGAGTTCCCCTCGGCCCAACGATTCCCCCTCGACACCAACCCCGCCCAGCGGCAGGGAAAGTGGCCATTCGGCACCGGCTGGCCTTGCAGCCCGCGCGACGGCTGCCCGAGCGGCTTCTCGAGCACGACGCCTATTGGTGGTTGATGACGATGCGATCGTCGCCGACTCCCTCGGTTCCTTCCTTCGAGAGCGCGGCTACGACGTCACCGTCGTCTATGACTACCAAAGCGCCGTCGAGTCCCTGGAACGCTCCGAGTCTGCCGACTCCACAATCCCTGCTTTCGACGCCATCGTCGCCGACATCGCCATGCCCGGGGCGAACGCCAGTCCCAACAGCGGACAGGGCGGCATGGACCTCATCCGTTTGGTTCGCACTCGCGATTGGACACCTGTTGTCGTGGCCATCACCGGCTACGGCACGGTGGAATCTGCGGTGGAGGCCATTCGAGAGGGCGCTTCGGACTACCTCACTAAGCCGGTGATGGACGAAGAGCTCGTCCTCGCCATCGAACGGGGTATCCAGCGTCACGCCCTCGTTCGCGAGCCGAAAGCGCCTCGGATTCCCCTCGAACAGGGTGGGCTCGAGTCCATCGTGGGCAACGACCCGCGCATGCACCGGATCTACGACCTGGTACGGGCGGTCGCTCCGACGCGAACCACGGTACTCATGACGGGGGAATCGGGCACAGGCAAGAGCCTCATCGCCCGAGCCATCCACCGCCATTCGCCGCGGGCGGAAAAGCCCTACGTCGAACTCTCCTGCGGTTCGATCCCGGAGACCTTGCTTGAAAGCGAGCTTTTCGGTCACGTAAAGGGTGCCTTCACCGGGGCCCACGCCGACAAGAAGGGACGTTTCCTCGCGGCCCACGGCGGCACGCTCTTCCTGGACGAGATCAACAGCGCCTCGCCGTCGATGCAGCTCAAGCTCCTTCGCGTCCTGCAGGAACGCCGCTTCGAACCAGTGGGCTCACCCGAGACGATCGAAGTCGACGTCCGCGTCATCCTGGCGAGCAACCAGCCTCTTGAGCAGCTCGTTGCGTCCGGCCAATTCCGGCAAGACCTCTATTACCGCATCAACGTCGTCGCGATCGAGCTTCCTCCGCTCCGCGACCGCGTCGCTGACATCCCCTCGCTCGCCGAGCACTTCCTGCGGTTGCAATGCATCGAACACCACCGTCAGATTGCTGGCTTCACCCCCGAGGCGGTCGAACTCCTCTGCCGCTACCCCTTCCCGGGCAACGTGCGCGAACTTGAGAACGTCGTCGAACGGGCGGTTGTCCTCGCCCGTGGCGGCATGATCCAACCCGGCGACCTGCCGCCAACCGTCTTGCACGGAACGGGACTTCGCGTGCGCGGCGGTGACCGACCGCATGCCATTGGCGAATGGGATGGCGGCTGGAGTCATCCGATCGGTTCCGTCCGCCCGACCTCTCAGGCGTCCGAGCAGAACAGGCCCCAAGCCCCATCCGAGTGGGGCCGGGGTGACAGTCGGGACGACCGCAACTCCGAACCGTGGGTCCCAATCAAGCTCGAAGATGCCCTTCGAGAGCCCGAGCGCCAGATCCTGCTGCGTGCACTCAAGGCCAACCACTGGAACCGGAGCCGGGCGGCCGAACAGCTCGGCATCGACCGGACCACGCTCTATAAGAAGATGAAGCAGCTCGGCATCTCGAGCGCTGACGCGGCGTGAGGTCGTGCCTTAGGGTGCGTTCATGCTGCTGGAAATGGGGCGGCACGCTCCTCGGACGACCACTTCTCGGACTTCGATCCGGGGTCGCCGCACTTTCGGTGCGAAGCTGCGCGAAGCCTTCTACATGTAGGAGGAGTTTCGACAACGCAGGTTGAACCCGCTGGACGACCCCCAACTCCGCGGCAATACTCTGACCTTGAGGGACGCGACCACGGCCTCGGAGGGGTTGTGGCGTCGCATCAGTTGTACAACTCGTCTGACTCAGAGCAGTACAGGGCGCGATAGGCGCGCCCGGGAAAGGGAAAAGAATGCTCGCTTCCGCTAAGAGGATCTCGTTCTCGATTGGTGTAGCTCTCGCCGTGGCGAGCGCTGCCGTTGCCGGCGGCCCCGGCCAGCAGCAGGGACCGATCTCGGCCTATGGCCCGTTGAGCTACCTACAGAAAGGTGACGGTCCGCTCTTCCCGGGTGGTTGTGCCCGCGCCGGCGTCGAGTACTACCTCGAGGACCTTGAGGATGGCGACATTGATACACCCGGCTTGATCATCCCGTTGTCGCAGCGGGACATTCTCGCCCCGGGCGCGAACACTGACTCGATCGACGCCAACGGCCTCTCGATGCGAGCTTCAGCGGCCTCGGCGGGTGCCGTGACCCTCGTCTTCGACGACACCGTCCTTGACGGGCTTCCCACCGACGTCGGCTTCGTCATCACCGACACGAACGGCGCTGCGGCAACCACGTTCACCGTCTTCGTGATCGATGGCGACGGCAACAACGCGTCGTTCAACTTCACGAATATTGGCGACAACAGCGCGGTAGCGACTCAGGACGACGATGTCTTCATCGGCGTCAGCTCGGCCTTCGGCATCGAACAGGTCCAGATCCTCAGCCCCGCCCAGCTTTGGGAGATCGACCACATTCAATATTCGCGATTGGCCGCTCCGGCCCTCCCTTCGCGCGGCGACTTTGACGCATCGGGCACCGGCGACATCCTCTTCCATCAGCCGGGCAGCAAAGTCACCGCCTGGTACCTCAATGACACGATCGAGACGCCCACCGTCATCCGCGACACCCTTTCCGGCTCGTGGATCTTCCAGGGCGTGGGCGACCTCGATGGCGACTGCGACGACGACATCGTCTTCCGCAACGGACTCAAGGTCCGTGCGCTCATGATGGAGAACGGCGAGATCTCCTACGAGAAGAACATCTCGAACAGCCTCGCAACGTCGTGGAACGTTTCCGCGATCAACGACTTTGATGACGACGGAATGGCCGACATTTTCCTTGAGCAGGACTCAGGGAACAAGATGAAGATCTGGTTCCTTGACGGCCCGAGCGTCGATCACAGCGCCTTCGTCAGCACCGCGGGCTTCAACTGCTCCGATTTCACGGTCTGCACGACCGGTGATATCGACCTCGACGGCAAGGCCGACATCGTGTGGCGGAAGAACTCCACAGGCGAACTCCGCTACTTCCGAATGGCGGGCGCGACCGTCCTCACCAACGGCTTCCTCGCGACGCTCGCGACGACTTGGAGCCCGATTGGGGGCGGCGACCTCAACCGTGACGGCATCCTCGACCTTGGTTTCCGAAGCACCGTCAACGGCAACGTGTTGCTCGCCCTCCTGAACGACACCTTTGACATCGACGACGAGGCCCAGCTCTCGCTGGCTAGCGGCTTCACCTTCGTCGGATTCCCTGACGTCAACGGCGACGGTCGAGCCGATCTCGTCTGGCGCAAGGACTCCACCGGCGCGATCGTGCGTTGGAAGATGAACGGTTTGAGTGTGACCAGCAGTTCGACGGTTGGCACCGGCCCAAACACCGCTGGAACCAAGACCTACGCTGAGAAGTAAGCTCGGCTGGAACACCTTCAATTCACCAGAACCGGCGACCTTCGGGCCGCCGGTTTTTCATTCGGACCCATCGTGGGCCGCTCGGCCTCTACCGGACCTTCTCGGGCGACATTTCCTCCGGGATTCGCCGACAGCCGCTGCGGCATCCCAAAAGTCGACCACTTTCATGCATCAGAGCGACCTCGCGGCCCTCCTGTAGTGCACCATGGCTCAAAGCATTCCGAACCTCTTGGCCACCTGCATCGCCCTGTCCGTCACGACCCTTGCCCTCGCCGGCGGCGGGATGACGCTGACCGTTACTCAGGAACTGGAATATGAGGGGCCCGAGGATGGCCCGATCTTCCAGGGCGGCTGCTACGCCGGCGGAGCCAACTACGAGTTTGAGGACTGCGAGGACTTCGATATCGATGCCCTCGGCCTGATTCTCACGGGAGCCTGGGTGGTTGTGGATGGCGAGGAGTCCGGGGAGTCAGTTGACCCCGAAGGCGCGTCGCTCTTGGCCGAGCTGAGCCTCATCGCGACGGCGACGATGGGATTCGATGCCGTTGCCCTGAACGGACTTCCGACCGACGTCGGCTTCATGCTCACCGACAGCGAGGGCATCCCCGGCGTTTCCTTCGACATCACCGTGACCGATGGTGCGGGCAACCAGTCGACGTGGACCATCAACGGCTTCGGCGATGACGACAGCGGCGAGGAGTCCGAGGACGACCGATTCGTGAGCATCTTCGCTCCGAACGGAGTCTCCGAGATCCTCTTCAGTGGTCTCTCGCCGATCGAGATCGATCACATCCAGTACTCCACCGGCATCGCCCCTATCCACAAGAATGGCGACTTCGACCGAAGCGGTACGGGCGACCTGCTCGTGCACAAGCCCGGCTCCTCCATCACCTCGTGGCTACTCGATGACACCTCCGAGACCGAGAGCGACTGCGACGACAGCGATCAGGGGGGCGATGACGGCGACGACGAGAACGAGAATGAGAACGAAAGCGAAGACGAACTGAGCGAAGACTGGACGCTCGTCGGTTCCGGCGACTTCGATAACGACTGCGATACCGACCTCCTGTGGCGCAACGGCCCGAAGGTCAAGGTCTGGCTGATGGAGAACGGAAAGCCCGACGACAAGGTGACCCTTGACGACAGCCTGCCGAACTCGTGGTCGATCCTCGCCGTGAATGACTTCGACGGCAACGGCACCAGCGATGTGCTCGTCTGCAAGGCCTCGAGCGAGAAGCTCCGCATCTGGTCGCTCAATTGCACTGCCAATGGCGTCGAGATCGCCAGTGACAAGGGAATCCCGCTCGGGACGTTCAAGCCATCCAAGCACCAGCTCGTCACCAGCGGCGACATCAACGGCGATGGATGTGCTGATCTGGTCTGGCGCCGTACGAGCGATGGCGACGTGCGCGGCTGGACGATGAGCGGCAACTCGATTCAGTCCAGCAAGCTCATCAAGAATGACTACAGCATGAACTGGGAGTCCCTCGGCGGCGGCGACACCAACGGCGATGGCGTGATGGACCTGGTCTTCCGCTCGAAGAGCTCGGGGAACGTGCGGGTCTGCCAGCTCAACGGCGAGCTTGAGATCGAGGACGAAACGACCTATGAAGGGCCGTCGAACAGCTCCATGGTGGCGTGCACCGACATCGACGGCAACGGCTGCGCGGACCTCATCTGGCGGAAGAACTCTTCCACTGGCAAGCTCCTCCGCTGGGCGATGACCCCGAGCGGGCCGGCGTCGAGCCAGACGATCGGCTATGTCGGCAACAGCTCGGTGCGGGTCTACGGCTCTCGCTGATCCCGGTCCGGCCGCGGCCGCACGCGAGTCAACGCGGCGCTGAAGGAGTATGATCGCAGCGGCGTGAGCAGCGATTCGACCCCGCAACCTGCAGGCGTGAGGAACACTACGGGCGCACCCCGAGTCGCTGCGCTCGTCCTCAACTCGGTCAATCACGATGCCCGCGTCGTGAAGGAGGCCGACGCACTCGCCAAGGCCGGCTTCGAGGTGCGCGTCATCGGACTCCGCGACGATCGATGCGGCGACCCCGAGACGGTGCGGCCCAGTGGCGTTCGCATCGTGCGCATCGACCACGGCTGGCGAGGCAAGACCGACCGCGACTCCGGACCGTCAGGGCTCTTGGGGCGTGTGCGGACCTTCTTCCGTCGCGCGATGGCTTACCGCGCCACGAGCCGCCTCATGCGGGACGCGTTGGATCGCTTTGCGCCGGTTGCGGTCCACTGCCACGACCTGACAACGCTTCCTATCGGCGCCCATTGGTGCCGCGGTCATGACGAGCGGCGATTGATCTTCGACAGCCACGAGCTGTACGAGGAGTCTGCGGGCATGTCTCCGATGATGAAGCGCGTCTGGAAGCGCGTCCTTCGCCGACATGCCTCCCATGTCAACGGATTCATCACCGTCAATGAGTCCATCGCCGCCGAGCACGCCAAGCGGTATCCGACGCTGCCCAAGGCCGTCGTCGTGATGAACGCAGCGGAGCGAACGGCGTCACCTCCCGTGGACGACGGAAGATTGAGGGCGGCGGCCGGCGTCGCTGCCGCTGAGCGCATCCTGCTCTACCAAGGCGGCTACTCGCGGCATCGGGGGCTCGAGGACCTGGTCCGCTCCGCCGCGGGCCTGCCCGACGGCTGGACGCTGGTCCTGATGGGCTGGGGCTCGATCGAGGCGGAGCTTCGCCGGATCGCCGACGCGGACCCCCGTTCCCGTGATCGGGTCCGCTTCGTTCCGCCCGCTCCGCAGTCGGAACTCTGCGATTGGTCCGCAGGCGCAACGCTCGGCGTGATCCCCTACGAGAACACGTGCCTCAACCACTGGTACTGCACACCCAACAAGCTCTGGGAGTACCCCAGCGCCGGTGTGCCGGTCCTGGCCAGCCCGTTTCCCGAGTTGCGCCGAGCCATCGAGTCAAGCGGCATGGGACGGCTCCTGCCGCAACCCCTGACGAGCGAATCGTTAGGACGGCTGGTGGCCGACATTTCCGAGGATGACCTCGCCGCGATGCGGGCGGCGTGCCAGACCTTCGTGGCCGCCGAGCACTGGGGCGTCTACGCGGCGAGGCTCGTGGCCGCCTATCGCACCTGGGTCCTTCCTTCCGCGCCGGGCGAACCGAGGATGCGCGGCCCCGTCACGATGTCAGCTCGAGCGGCCGCGGCTGCCCGGCGTTCAGCTGCACGATCCTGATCGACGCTGTATCGCCTGCGGAACGCTCGATACGGATGGCGACATCCGCCACGTTGCGCCTCGCGCGAAGGTGTGGCCGCGGGTCGCCATCGATCTGCACCGCCTCGATCGCTCCGACGGCGTAAAGCCGACGGCAGCGCTCGACGACTTCGCCCACCGTCGCACACCAACAGCGATCGAGCGATTCCTCCCGGGCAAGCTTCGCGAGAATCTCCTGGTTGAGATCCGGATGACTGCCGATGATCGCGTGCCCACCTCGCCGGATTACCTCCCGGAACCGGCTCCGAAGCCGATCGAAGTAGCTTAGATCCGTGTCGTTGGTCGAACCTTCCAACGGGAAGTGAAGCGGCGTTGTCCAGAGCTCCCCCGCGACCGATGCGCCCTTCGCGTCGACCAGCCATGCCGGCATCGGCCGATCGGTCGCTGTCGACAGGAGCTCGGTGTAGGTCGCACCGACGGACGCCTGCCCGGCCAGCGTGTGCTCGCCTCGCCAGTACTCGCTTCCGGGCGCCGAGTGCATGGTCACACCGAATCCTGCGGCTTCAGCATGATCAGAACGAAGACCGTGCACCCCAATCTCTTGAAGATGCTGATGAAGCGTGCCCTCGATCTTCCGGCCGTGTTCCGTTCCGGGAATCGCGTACCAGCTTCCGCACGGACCGCCGAACGATCGCTGCTGGATCTCGACGATGCGCCGCACCTGTCCGGCAAGCGTTGCTCGATCGATGTCGTAGCGAACGCTCACCGCCGCCTCACGGCCGTCAGGCCATGGAAGGACCTCGATGAATGGCTCGCCGGCAGAGAGGATCATGTGCCGGAACGCCGATCGCCAAGCGGCAAGCAACGCGGGTACCACCGGTTCGTAGGTCGCAAGGGTCAGTTCAAGTTGGCCGTTGGCGATCGCCGGCGGCGCGATCGAGTCAATCCACGCGTCGACCAGTCCCGCCGAGATCGCCCGACCAACCGGGCAGACCAGCGCACCGGCGCCGATGATCGAAACGGGAGCGCCAGCGGCCTCTCCCACCACACCAAGTTGGAGTGTCGAAACGCGATCGCACTCCAGTTCGATGCGGAATCCCTTCGCCTGTGTGGAAGCGTGGACCGCCAACACCGCGCCCACCAACGCCGCGTAGGCGTAGCCGCTCGTGGCGGAGGCCGCGCTTCGCACGCACCCGACGTGGTCGTCGAAAAGGTCCGGCGCCAGCAGCCGTTCGATCGATCGCTCAAAGAGCGGCCGAAGTCCGCAGAGGTGGGCGAAGGCCGCAACGCATGCCACCGCCCAGGCCTTGTCGCTAGATTCCACGAGATCGGTGGCGATCTGGGCGAGGCTCGGCGCATCCGAGGTATCGACACGACAGGCCATCAGAGGGAGGAGTTCGGGAGCGGCTGCGACGTCGCGAGCGCTTGGCCCTGCGGCGCTCTCGATTCGAGTCTTGACGCCCGCCGCAAGCTTCATGCGCGAGAGGAGAGCGGGCACAACGGGGTTTCGCGAACCGCCCGCACCGATTGCCTTCGTCGCCGACGCAAGCGAGGCTTCAGCTCGCTCTCCCTTGATCACTTCGAGCAGACGATCGCGTGTCACGACAAAGTCGCCACGCTCTGAACCTGAGAGGACAAGCGCTGCGAGCAAGACATCCACCTCGTCCGAGAGCTCGCGCTTTCGCTTGCGCAGTCGCTTGAGGGCGTTGTAGAGCGTCATGTTGGCCGCATCGGCCAGGATCCTGTTCGAGGCTACGGCCGCACCGCGAGGCGCGTTCCCCTTGGCCGGCGCCACCGTCAGGCTTCGCGTGCGGGAGAGGAGGAATCGGACGTGGTTGCCGACGTCCAACTCGCATTGCGCGCCGGTCGTCGCCGCGCCTTCCTGAAGCGACCACTCCGTCAGACTGCCCTTCCCGGCCCGTGCTGCGGAGCGATCCTGCAGCCGAAGGATGTGGCGAACCGTGGTTCCGGCGTCACTCTCGTCTCCGACGCACACCTGCGGGAGCCCTAACGCGGCGACGATGCGTCGCAAGGCCTCGGTGCGACGATCCCCGCGCTTCCCAACCACCATCACGACCGGAGCGGGATTCGCCGTCGCCGCCGCGCCTTCGACCAGCATCGCTCGCGCGGGAACGCCCGCGAGCCGCGCGTCGTCGGGGTATGCCTTTCCGGTGACCACCGCACCCGCCGCGACGAACGAGCCCGGCCCGAGCGATGTGCCCGGCAGCATCGTCACGTTCGCGCTGATCAGGCAGTTGTCGCCGATTCGCACCGTCGCGTAGTCGTAACTCCGCTCATGGAACGCCAGCGGCGACGGGGCGATCTCGTGATTGGCGCTATGGACGAAGAAGCGCGGGCCGATGCGGGCGTGACGGCCGAAGTGGACTCCGCCCGACCCGTACACGAGGGCGCCCTCGTTGAAGCGAACGTCGTCCTCCAGGGTGATGCGATGCGGGTGATAGAAGCGGCAACCCGGCGAGATGAACACCCGGTCGCCGAAGCGGAGGAAGAACGGAGCGTAGGCGTCGGCCCGCTTCCGCGCGCCATCCTCACCCGGCATGTCTCCATACTTCACCTGGGCCGCGTCCCACTGGCGCAGGAACGACTCCGTCTCCGTCAGCGAGGGACCTGTCGTCCTCACTGGCCGCTGTGGACGCGCTGCGAATGGCGTGCTGTCGTTCTGCATGGCGTCGTGTCCCCGACGAACCGAGGTGTCGCATCAAGGGTAGCCGAATTCCGCTACGGAATGCCGACGAAGTAAGGAGAGCCCGCCATCTCAGCGGGGTTTTTGAAAGACGCGAAACACGGAGCGCTCCCCGACCGCCGCGGGCTCGATCGTTGCGGTTGCCGTCGACAGCCAGCAGGTCGGCTTCCCATAGGCACCGAGGTACCCGTTGATCTCGTCAACCGTGAACATGTGACCCAGGTCCCGGGAGTACCGCTCGTTGCGGATGTTCTCATGAACGACGAGCAGCCCGCCCGGACGAAGGTGTGCCCACGCCCGGTCGAGCGTCTCTTGCGTCCTGTTCCGAGGGACATACAGCAGCGATCCCAGAAAGGAGATGACATCGTGCTGGCGGTCGTACTCCATTGCCTCCGCCGTGACGTGGCCGACTCGGAATCGTCCCGCAAGCCGCTCCGCAAAGCGATGCGCGAGTCGCTGCGAGAGGGCCAGGTGCGGAAGGTACGGATCGCAGTTCGTCGCTTCGACGATGTGGTCGTTCTCCAGCAGCATCTCCGCAGCGACGACGCCCATGCCCCCGCCCACATCAAGGAGCGAGATGTCTCGGCGCGACGGCGTCAGGGTGGCGATGATGTGCTGCAGGATCGGCGCCTTGTAGGCCACGCCTCCGATCGCGTAGTTAAAGGCGTGCACCGCACTCCCGGCATCGGTCGCATCGACCTTGAAGCCTTCAAAGCTGGCCGGATCCCACGATTGACGCACGATGCGCGGTGACGCCGGCGCGCCGATGAGGACGTTCTCGATGCGTTCGTCAGGGCGCAGGGTCGATTGAAGCGTGTCCAGCGCGAGTCGACCCGCGTCCTCGAGAAACCAGCGGAGAACCGACGCCCGCTCCCGACCGCCCCCCCGCCGAAACGCGAGGAGACCAGACTCCTGCGAGGTCGCCTTCACCCCGAGCGTTGTCTCCAGCCATGCTTTCGTCCAGAGGCCCTTTGCCTCGCCTCCGGGCTGCACGCCGACCAGAAGCGTCCCATCCGCAACGAGCGCCTTGTTCGCTGTCTCAAGCAACACCGCCGACCAGGAGGACCGCAGTTGGCGAAGCGAAGGCGACATGGCCATCGCCCGAAACGACTCCTGTGGCCATGAACAGAGCCACGACATCGGCGATCTTCCGGCATCGGCGCGGCGCGGCGCGAGAAGCGACATGTTCGTCGCCGAGGGAGTGATGACCACGACCTCAGACGACGGCGGCGGGCTTCCCAGGGCAACGGCGAGCTGCCTCAGCAGGTCCTCTCGTGATGGATCGTCCTCTGCCTTGAGATAGAGCCCGATCATGTGATTGCCTCGCTCCGATGGCCCAGCCCCTCGAGGGCGATGCCGCTCGAGCCGACTGGGGCTTGCGTTTCGAACCGGCGCCCGTCGACCGTGAAGGTCTCGACGCGCGTTGGGGCGGGGAGCGGCGCGCCGAAGGTGACCGTATCGCGTCCCTGCCCGATGCTCGCTCCGAATTTTGCGGTGGCAATCCAGCTGATCACGTCACGGAACGTCGCCCGCCAAACGTGAGGTCGGGCGATCCGAGCGAGCAGCTCGATCAGCTCGGTGCGATGGATATCCGGGTGGTTCATGACCACAAGATGTTCGCCGCGTTCAATCGCTTGCGGACACTCTGCGGCAAGCCGATCAAAGGCGTGTCCGTCGGGCTTGGTGCTGAGGTCGAGGCTGGCGTGCTGGTTCGGCAGCAGGATCGTGCTCACCACGGGCAAGCCGTCCCGCTCCACGACCGCCTGGGCTGGCAGTCCTAGGGCGCAACCGAGGATCTCGGAGTATCGCATCCCGGTCCGCTCGGCCCATTCGAAATGCCGGCCGCCGAGGTAACCCGGTGCTCCCAAACCGCCATGCGCGGTCGACCCGAGCGCCCATCGCCCAGTGCGATCGGCGAGCGTATCCCGTTCGGCCTTCAGCTCGCCCTCGTTGCGAGCCACCGAATGGAGCATCACCTCGTGTCCGGCCCGCTCGATCTGGTCGGCATGGGCCCTTGGGGCCTTGTCGATGAGGAACCCCCATGTCGACCGGACGCCGAGTCGCTCGTAGTGACCTAACAGTTCGTTCAACAAGGCATCGGAGATGAGGCGGTCATAGTCGTGCCGCACGGTGAGCGCCGCGGAACAGCCCGCCGGCCATCGTCCGATCCGCACACCCGACAGCCGCGCCGCTCCCAACAATGATCCGATCCGATCCGCGAGCCAGCACTCGAGTTCGAAGGTCGCGGGCGCCATCGTGTGTGCCCAGTAGCCCGCGTCGAGCGGCGGAAACGCCGACTGACCCATCGAGACATCCAGGAGCGGCATACCCAAGACGATTCGCCGTCCGTCGCCGAGGCAGACCGGAACCACGGGACCCGATCCATCCAGCGGCGCTCCCCACAAGAGCGGGCGCCAGGCGCCGGCGGGCTCAAGTGATTGATACGAGATGGGCGTCGGCGCCCAGCAAGGATGGCCGCCTCGGAAGGGATAGGGATCCGAGCGGATGTCCCGCGAGACCGGTATCTCCCGAACGGCCATTGCCGGGCGCACCACGGTACCCAGCGGCCTGCCCGATTCGTCGACGATTCGCAGCCCCTGCGCCTCGTGATCCTCCGCCCGAATTCCGAGCCGCGCGGCGATGTCGTGAGGGACCGGTCCGTCGACGATGAAGCTCGCATACCGTTCGATGTTCGGCGTCGCCTCCGGACAAGGCACGACCAGAAGATCGTCCCGCGTGGCGCCGTCGTCGCAATGCTCCACAGAGAGCGTGCGCACGGAGACCCACCCGTGCTTTCGGAGCAGAGACTCGGCAAGCGGGCCGAATCGGCGTAGGTGGCCAGGTGCCGGGTCCTTCGGTGTGACGACTGTGATCATGCTGCCGCGCCGGGCGTTTCGGGCCACGAGTATACTGCGATCGGATTGGCGACTCCGTGCGCTTTTCGCGGGTCAGGAGCTGCTGGCGATGTCGTGTCTGGACAGGATGATCTTCATCACCGGTTTCGCGCGCGGCGGCACCTCTTGGCTGCGTACCTGCGTCGCCGCCCATCCGGACGTCCAGCAGATCCCGCAGGAAATGCCGATCTTCCGGACCCTGCACAGCGACCGTGCGGCACTTGAGATTGCCGTCGGCGACGCGATGCGGGAACACGGCCTGATCGGTCCGTGGGTCGTCAACAAGGCACCCGCGAACGCGCCATTCGTCGCGAAGGCGGCGCGGACCGTTCCAGAGGCCAAATTCCTGTTTGTCGTCCGCGATCCACGCGACGTCTTCATCAGCCACAAGCGCGGCAATCAGGAGTGGATGCGGGGCCGCAACAGCGAGGTCGACGGGTGCATGGAGAAGACGAGACGCTACTACGACGGCTTCGTCGAAGGCGCCTCGCTTCCGAATCTCCTCATGGTTCGGTATGAGGAGCTCCATCAGGACTTCCACGCCACGCTCGCCCGGGTGTTTGATCACATCGGGCTTGCCTTCGATCGCGATCTCCTCGATTCAATTCATGCCCGTTGCAACTTCATGGCCATGACCTCGCGCCATACCGAGGACCGCGATTCGCCGAACCGAAAGGGCGTCATCGGCGACTGGGCGGCGTTTCTCGAACCGTCCGAGCGGGCATGGTTCGAAGCGAGCGAATATTGGACCGCGTTCATGGGTGAACATGGCTATCGCTGGGAGCCGCTCACCTACGGCGCGGTGCTCAACGCGATGCACGAGGCCGATGTCGCTTCGCTTTCTCTGGACGAGTTGCTCGACGCGCGGCTCGACTCGCAACGATCGAATCTCGTCCTCCTCCACGACATTGACCTCCTCCGCACGCCGACGTCGCGGGCGAGCGTTCAGGCGATCGCCCGAATCGAGGGCGAACTGGGGCTCGCCGGTGTCTTCAACTTCCTGCCGCTCGATGATGTCCGTTACAAGCCGCTCGCACCGGAGCAGGTAATCGAGATGGCGACGACGATCCGCTCGCTCGCTCCGAAGGCGTCGCTGGGCCTGCACCTCAACGCAACAGAGCGGTTCTTCGCGGCGAAGGCGCCGCCTGCGGGTCTGGACCACCCGGACATGCCGAAGGCTATCGCCTATCTGCACGAGCAGATCGATGCCTATGAGAAGTTCGGAATCCACTTCCGCTTTGCAACGGCTCATGGTTACGGCCGCACCACCGCCATCCACCCCAATAACACGACGCCGGTGTTTCGGGACGAGCTCGCCCGCCGCGGCATTCGCCTTTACGACGGCGACGTGCGCGAGGCGTTAGCCACCGCGTCGGCGTCGCTGGGCGGACGGGTTTGGGGATTGCGGGATGTCGGTGGACCACTGACCGTTTGGGATGCCCCTAACAACGGAGCGCCCGATCATCCCGAGACGTATCGACGCCTCCCGCCTGGCTCACTGGTCTCGTTCCTGATTCACCCGGGCAACTACGACGTCAACCTCCCGATCCCCCTCGGGATGCGAACCAACACCGCCGACCGAGCGGACCTCGGCCGGTTGCGGTGGCCCGATCGGCAAGCGTCCCCCCCGCCGACCGCCCTCCCGCCGCAAGCCGCAAGCGGAAGCGTGACCCGGTGGCTTGGGCAACTCGCTCGCCGCGTCTCCGCCTTGCGCAACGCTCGATGAGAGTTGCCACATCGACGCTCTCGTCTCGTGTTCGCGGACCCGCGAGTTCACGATCGTTCGCGTAAGATCGACATCCCATGCCTTGCCTCAACCGCATGATCTTCGTCACCGGATTCGCCCGGGGCGGCACCTCGTGGCTCCGAACGTGCATCAGCTCGCATCCGGACGTGCAGGCGATCCCGACCGAGATGCCCATCTTTCGCGAGTTCCATAACGACCGCGCGGGGCTTGAGGCCGCGGTCGACAAGGCCATCGAGGATGCGGGCCGCACCGGTCCGTGGTTCGTCAACAAGGCCCCGGCCAACGCTCCGTGGGTCGCGAAAATGGCCCGGACCGTTCCCGAGGCGAAGTTCGTCTTCATCATCCGCGATCCGCGCGATGTCTTCATCAGCCACAAGCGCGGCAACCAGAAGTGGATGAAGGGCCGCAACAGCACCGTCGACGGTTGCATGGAAAAGATCGAGAGCTACTTCGACGGCTATCGCGAGGGAGCGACGCTACCGAACATCCATCTCGTTCGCTACGAGGATTTGCATCAGGATTTCCAGGCCACGATGCGCAAGGTGTATGAGTTCATCGGACTCCCTTGCGATCAGGATCTGCTTGACAAGGTCTATGACTCCTGCAACTTCCAGGCGATGACCAACCGCGTGCAGGAGGACCGCGATGCCGCGGCGCGGAAGGGCGTGGTCGGCGACTGGGCCGCGTACCTCGAACCCGAGGAGCGACAGTGGTACGAGAAGAGTGACTACTGGCGCACCTTCATGCGCACCTTCCAGTACGGCTGGCAACCGGTCACCTACGGATCGATCCTCACCGCCATGCGCGATGCGGGAGTCGAGTCGATGGACGAAGAGACCATGCTGAGGGAGGAGGTCCGCCCCGATCGCGTGAACCTCCTGCTCCTTCATGACATCGATCTCCTCAACTCAAAGGCGGCGCGGGAGAGCGTTCTCGCCCTCGCCCGCATCGAAGGCGAACTCGGCTTCGCCAGCGTCTTCAACTTCTTGCCGCTGGACGACGTCCGCTACAAGCCACTGAAGCCTGAAGAGATCGTCGCCTTCATCCGCGAGGTCCAGCGCCTTGCTCCGAGGGCCGCAATCGGCTTGCATCTCAACGCGACCGAGCGGTTTTTCCCCGCGAAAGCCCCCGAAGCCGACGAAACCCATCCGCTGATTCCGGACGCGATCGCATACCTCCACAAGCAAGTGGACGATTACGAGCGGCTCGGCGTGCGCTTCCGCTTCGGCACCGCTCACGGCTACGGGCGCACGACGAGGAAGCAGCCGAACAACTCATCCGAGGTGTTCCGCAAGGAGCTTCTCACCCGCGGCATCCGCCTGTTTGATGACGACATCCGCCCGGCCCTGCAGGTGAAGGCCACGTCCGAGGCGCGACTTCGCGATGTCGGCGGTTCGCTCACGACGCGGCGCTTCCCCAACAACGGCCGGGTCGACGACTCCGCCACCTACCGGGCCTTCGCGCCGGGTGCTCTCATCCACTTCCTGATCCATCCCGGCAACTACGACATCACCTGTCCTCTGCCTCTCGGGCTGAGAACAAACCTTGCCGATCGGACCGAGATCGTGCCCACCCCCATCCCCGACCCGGTCGCGCTCGCTGGCGGGTCCAACGCACCGACAACCGGATGGACCGGCGAGCCGAAGCCGCAATCGACGAGTTCGATGCGGCGGTTCCTATTCCAGGTCAGCAAGTTCGTCCGAGTCGTCCGCGGCTGAGTCGCCCGCCTGCGTGCCATGACGGCTTCGTTCCTTGACCAGCAGGGGCTCAAGTTCGCTGCGTTGGGCGAGGAACCACGCGAGGCCCCCGCTCAGGACGCGACGCTCGAGCAAGAGGGCCACATGGGTGATGGCCTCGCGACAGGGGCCCTCGAGGTCGACGAGATCGCTCTCGGTCATGGCGATGAGAGTGATCGATCGCTGTAGCCGCGCGAGGAGGGCCGATTGACCGGTGGCCGACGCGGCCAGGAGCGGACGGCCGTTGAGAATCACCACCGGCGGCGGTTCGACCAGCAGGTACGCGGCCCCGAGGAGATAGCGGTCGCGCCGACCCTGGAACGATGCCACTTGCTCCAAGGGGCGGTCGAGGGACTCGGCCAAGGCCGAGCCGGCGCCGGCCGTCTCAAGCAGTCGCGACGCCTCGGCAATTCGATCGTTGCCATCAACGGCGTCTCCCACCACGACCTGTCGCAAAGTCAGCGACGGCGGAATCGTCGGGTCATCGTGCAGTACGGCCGCCTTGCACCAATCAGGGTCACCCGACGCCCTACCGAGTTCGGTCCTGACCTGTTCGAGGCAGAAGCGATCGACCACTCGCGAGGTGATGACTAGGACGACCGCCCCGGCACCCAATTCGGTCGGAGCCAACTGCCTCGGCTCGGGCCCGCCATCCGCGATGACGATCCGGCCGATGTCAGGCACCGCACGATCCACAGAGGTGGTCGAGGGCGGCGTTGCCCGCAGCAACGTTCCGACCCGCTCGACCTCGCCCATGAACTGGCTGAGGCGATTGAGCGACGCGGTCGACTGGCGAACGCTGACCCACATGAACTGGATCGCCGCGAGATAGCCAAGCACATGCGGCCAAGAGATCGAATCGTGCCGTGAGAAGAGGAGAAGCACGACGGCGACCACCACCACGAGGAACGCGGAGTTGAGGAGCACCACGCGCCGCGTGGAGAGGATCCGACCGAAGCGGGCATCCTGCATCTCCTGGAAGTCGTCTCCGTCGAGGATCCCCGTGGCGACCCCGCGACAGCGATCGCGCGACGGTCCGCTCGTCCCCAGCACCGACGAGACGGCACTCTTCATCGAGCGCGGCACGACGCGAATCGACCGGCGGAAGTTTCGCTGATGAGTCGCGGCGCTTCGGTTGATGCGATACAGCGGAACGAGATAGGCAACCGAGAGGGTCGAAAGAAGGAGCGTGGTGAGCGGATCAAGGGCGATGAGGGCAATGACCGCGATCAGCAGGGTCATCCCCGGAAGGAAGAGTTGGATGATCGATCGCAGCGAGAACGCGCTGAACCGCGAGCCGGCCAACACGAGATCGATGGATGAGGGCAACTCGCCGAACCGCTCTTCAAAAGAGGCGATCGCCTCGCCCAGCCGCGGGTGGGCATAGGCCCGCAGCATGTCGCCGATGAGCGAGGACTGGTAGTTCCGGGCGACCCGGTTGATGGTCAGGTCTGCGAGAAAGATGAGGCCCGCGCTGCCGAGGCCGAGCACGACGAAGGTGACGGCGACGATCAGCAGGTTGGTCGATGTAGGCGCTTCGAAGAGCGTCAGGCGCAGGTATCGGAAAGGCTCTGCCCCCGGATGTTCCACCCACCGGAGGTAGCGAAGAAGCAGGCCCATGCCAGCGGCGGTCCCGAGAATGCCCACGAGGTTGGCCGCGAGCGTTAGCAGAATCCGTCCGCGCTCGACGCGCAGCGCATCGCGGACCAGCCACGCCACCGTTGCTCGGAGTCGTACCCAGCGCTGACGATCACCTGTGGCCATCATGGCGAGACCCGGACGCTGATCGTCCAGCCTCCCAAGGAGCCTGCAAGTCCCCTCGTCCCGTGAAGCGTCAGGCTGGCCCGGCCGAACTTCGATGGGCCGTGGCACTGAAGGCGACCGTCGCGCCGGCCTGATGGCCACCCTGGTGAACCGTCTCGGCCGCCGGCTGCGGCGCAACCGACCGGGAGCCCAACAGTCGTCGATAGAGTTCGATCAGGCGCCGCTCGTACATCGACCAATTGTCTCGCTCCAGGAAGCGTTGGCAGTTGGTCCGCATCGCCTCGAGTCGCTCGGGCGTCACGGACGCAACGGTGCGGGCAATGTTCTCCGGCGTCACCGGATCGTCGAGCAGCACGCCCGTGCCGTTTCCTTCGATCGCCTTCCTCAACTCGGGGAAGGGACTGGCGAGAATCGGCACACCCGCGACAGGGTACTCCCAAATCTTGTTGGGAGTGCAGAACCAGTGGTTCAGGCAGACGTTCTCGTAGGGAATGACGCCGAGTGACGCGCCGGCGGTCCATTGGGCAAGCTCGGCCTGCGGCGCTCCGGGAAGGAAGCGAACTCGCTTTTCGTCTGGGTCGACTGCCTGGGCAATGCCCCGAAGCGTCGGCTCGAAGGTGCCCCAGCCCATCATGACCAGCACCCAGCCCTCAGGGAGAAGCGTCGCGGAGCGGACCAGCGAGTCGAGGCCCCGATGTCGGGCGAAGCCACCCTGATAGAGCAGGATCCTAGTCGAGGGATCAAGGTGAGCGGCCCGATGGAGTCGCCCATCGTCGGCCACGACCTCGCCGTCGAATCGCGTCGCGTTACGGACGATCACCGCCTCGGGCAGGCGCGGATAGCGCTGGCGCATCGTCTCGGCAATCGACTCGTTGACCGTCACGAAGCCATCAACACGACCGCTGTAGTAGGCCTGTTGTCTCCGGCTTCGTCGTCGCCCCCATCCGGAGATCTGAGAGAGATCGTCGTGCAGCTCGTGGCTGTCGAAGATGAGCGGACAACCGAGCCGCCGCTTCACCCGCCAGCCCACCGGCATCGCCTGCAGGTCATGGGCGTGCACCGCATCCGGTCGGTCGGCCATGATGAGGTCGACGAGCGAGATGACTCGAAGCTGATTGGCATACCAGGTCTTGAGGTTCGATCGCCACCGGGCGATTCGATTGCGAGGCCCTTGCGGCTGTGGACGCTTCACCTCGCGGGACACCGGAGCGGATGTCGTCGGACCAGGCTTCACCTCGACCACCGAGCCATTCGCCGCGACGCGACGCGAAGCCGCCGAGAGGTTCCGGGCCGTATTGTGGGCCGCTGCCATCGCACGGCGAGCGTGCCGCATTCCCGCCCCGAGTACCACCAACACCAGCAGGGCCGTGACGGAAGCAACGACGGGATGGTCGCCGTGACCGGCGAGAATCGCCCAAAGAACGACGCAACCCGCGATCACGGCCGCACCGGTCCCCGCCACAATCATCCGGGCCTTCATTCGAAAGGCCTGCGATCGCCACTCGGCGCGGCGAATCACCACGCCACTGGGCCGAATCGTTACGGGCTCGTTGCATCGGGAGTCCTGGATCCCGTAGATCGTCACCCGGTAACCCGCCGCGGCGAGACCGTCGGCCTCCTTCAACACTCGCGCATCATGGGCGACGGAGTTGATGACGACCGCCGCAACATGCGGAGAATGACTGGATGCTCGGTCTGTCATGACGAAAGACGTTCCCCTACTGACAGTCGGGCTGACGGTCTGGCCAGCGTTCACCGCATCCTAACAAATGATCGGGCTACCAGCCTGTGGCTTCCACGGCAAGCGGCTCGCTTCTGGCGACGCGGATGCCACGCGCAACCCCCGCTTCCTTCCACGAAACCGAGATGAACTCCTCCGTCGAATCGACGTCCAAGTCCTCGAGAACCGCAACAGAGTCGTTGACTGCGGAAAGATGAAGCAGCATTAAGGTGACGGCCGTCATGCTTCTTCCCCGACGACGAATGGCGGCTGTGGTCGTCGGAACCAACTCGCGCCGATCGGGCGAGTGCCAGCCAACCATCGGGGATTCCTGTCCTCGCAGCAACGCGACCGTGCCGAGCGTCTGGTCGCTCACCAGCACTTCGAGGACTCCTCGTGACTCGGCGGTTGACTCGGCAGCCTGAGCGATCAGGTGACCACCCTTGGAATCGGACTCCAACGGCCGCACGTCAAGATCAGGCGGAAACTGGATGTACTGCGTCCACTCGCCCGTTCCTGAACTGGAAAGCTCGTCGATCAGAAGAAGCGTTCGCTGCTCGCGAAGGAAGATGACCGTTCGCCGAGCCTCAGCTTTTCCATCGGGAAAACGATTGGTGGCAGCCCTGGCCGCGGCCAGCGTTGGCGTCGAAACCGCCTGCGGCTCCATTCTGACAAAGGTCCCCGCGGTTCCTTCGTCGAGCGCACCCAAAGCCCTCCCGTTGAACTCGTAACCGTTATGGGCTGCGGCCGAGGTCACGAAGTCACGGGCACGCTCATCGTCATACCCGTACTTGCCGGCCTCCGTGATCCACCAGCGACCGCCGCCATAGAGAAGGACGGACAGATCGTCCTGATGACGGTGACCGAAGCCGCGATGAAAGCCGGCACGAAAGTGAACGTACGCCGCGGCCGCGCAGGCGACGCGATCGTTGCCCCAGGTTTCCCGAAAGACCATCTCACCGGCATCGGGGAACAGTCCATCGAGTTCCGACGGCGCCGTCCCCTCGCGACCGGCGCTCAGCGCGTAACGGACTTCAGGGCCATCGATCGCGCCCATCATGCGCGGGGCGCGTTCTTCCGTGTCGCCGACGGGCGGATAGAGCCCTGCCGGCGTGAGGACGTGGGCGAGATAGTTCTGGAAGCGGCGAGTCTCGGTCTCCAGGCGCGGCGCCTCGACGCCGTTGGCCCGCAGGATCGACAACAGGTCATCCCAGAGGCGTAGGACGTAGTAGTGATAGCCAGGCGAGTGTTCCCGCCAGACGCCCTCCGCGCTAAAGCCGGGAGCGATCTGCTCGCGTTCAATCCGCTCGTTGGCAATGCGCCACCACTCTGCCGACCGCTTCGCCTCGGGGAATCCGATTGCGGCGGCCATCAGACCGATGTCCTGGCGAATGCCGTGATTCCCCAGCGGCATGTAGTAAGCGCCCCACGCGAGGTACTCGGCATGTTGGAGCAGCAAGGCGACGATCGCCGATCGCGGCAACCGCGCGAAGCCCGTGCCGGTGCGGCACTCGTTGAGAAGTTTCAGGAGCACCAAGATGCGCTTGCTGACCGCCCCCTCGTGCCAGGCCATGTCGCTCGCCGGATGCGAGAAGGGGTTCGAGACCACCCAGTCCTGCGCAATCGACTCCATCGCCTCGAGAGCCATCGCATCATCGTCGGCGAGTGACGCCGTGAGCAGGTCATGAACGTAGCGCCACGAATGCAGCTCGCCGAGATATGTCAGCCCGCGCTCTTTCGATGTCCAGTCGAGCGGAAGGCGAAAAGGCTGGGCGTCAAAATCGGCGATGCGAAACTGACCGTTTCGAAGGAGCTTCGCCGAGTCAGCGCGATTGGTGAGGAATCCCTCCGGCAATCCCCGAAGCGCCTTGCCCGCGGCCAGCGTCGTGGCCAGTGCCCGCTCGAGTGCGGCCGCGTCGCCGTCGGCGATCGGCGAGCCATCAGCCATCGTCACGCGCTCGGAGATCCAACTCGCCGTCACGTGCAGGGGATTCGCCTCCAGCTCCTTCGGCGGCGGCGTGTCGACGCGGGGCGTCATGCCCGCCACGCTCGATCGTCTCTCGGTCGAGCGAACGATGATCACGGTCGCGGTCCCGGCAAGAGCCAGGAGGATCAGCGCAACAAGCGCGAACCGCGCGTGCGATCGTTTCACGACGTCGCCCCTCTTCCTACGCGATGGTCACGATCTGCAACCGCTCTTTCGAGTTGCACGAGACTCATGCAACCCGCTCAGGAACTCGAATCGCAGCGGCGACCGCTTGGGCGATGCGTCCAGACGCATCCGCATCGCCGTACAGCGACGGAACGCTCGATGGCTTCGGCGTCGTGAGGGCCTCGCGGACGCATCGCTCGACGAGGCCCGGGATCGCCGGGTCGGCAAGCCGATTCCAGCCGTGGGTCACCAACTCGATCCATTCCGTCCGATCGCGCAGCGTGACGCACGGAACGCCGTGGAAGAACGCCTCCTTCTGGACGCCGCCGCTGTCGGTCGCGACCAACGCCGAAGCTGCCTCGAGTGCGTTCATGTCCAAGTAGCCCACCGGGTCGATGAGTCGGATGCCGTCGCTGGCGATGCCATGCTCAGCAAGCTTGCCGCGGGTGCGGGGATGGAGCGGCATGACCACCGGCACGCCAGAGGCGACCGCACGAAGTCCGCCGAAAATCTCGCGAAGCCGGGCGGGATCATCGGTGTTCTCGGCCCGATGGACCGTGGCCAGGACGAATCGCTTTCCGAAGAGGCCGAGTTCACGTAGGACGCCTGACTTGGCAATCGCGATCGGCGCGAAGGTCCTCGTCGCATCGAGCATCACGTCGCCAACCTGGAGAACGTGCACGGTGCCCGGACCGCGGCGCATGCCGTCCATGATTCCCTCGACCTTGAGGTTCTGAACGGCCGCGTCGGTCGGACAGAAGAGCCAGTCGCTCAGGTGGTCGGCGACGACGCGGTTGATTTCCTCGGGCATCGTTCGCAGGAAGCTGCGCAGTCCCGCCTCGACGTGAGCGACCGGGATGTGCAACTTCGCCGCTGCCAACGCCCCCGCGACCGTCGAGTTGGTGTCGCCATAGATGACCAGCATCGATGGCCGTCGCTCAAGCAGCACCGCCTCGATGCCCGAGAGCATCGCTGCGGTCTGCTTGCCGTGCGAACCGCTCCCGACCCCGAGGTTGTACGCGGGGCGCTCGATGCCCAACTCCTCGAAAAAGATCTCCGACATCGCCGCGTCGTAGTGCTGGCCAGTGTGGACGAGACACTCCTCGACTCCCGCCTGGGCAAATGCCCGCGAGACGACGGCGGCCTTCACGAACTGCGGACGGGCACCGACGACGGTGACGATGCAAGGTGACATTCTCATGATCCGAAGCGCTCGACGCGCCCCTCATGCAATCGGTAACGGGATCCGGAGTGCGGACAGACGCATTCCGCGCTCTCGCCCGCCGGCAGACGGGCAGGCAGCTTCAGTTGTTCGCCGAACTCGCTCATCCATCCGATCTGGCGGCCCGGCACGCCCACGATGAGGGCGTAGTCAGGAACATTTCTGTTGACCACAGCGCCAGCCCCGACGAAGGCGAAGCGACCGACCGTAACGCCGCAGACGATCGTGCAGTTAGCCCCAAGCGTCGCGCCGCGGCGAATGATCGTCTCGCGGTACTCGTCCTTGCGGACAATCGCGCTGCGTGGGTTGTAGACGTTGGTGAACACCATGCTCGGTCCGCAGAAGACGTCGTCCTCCAGCACCACGCAATCGTAGACCGAGACGTTGTTCTGGATCTTGACGTTGTTGCCGATGACCACCTTGTTGCCGACAAAAACATTCTGGCCGAAGACGCTCCGCTCGCCGATCCGCGCCCCGGCGCAGATATGACAGAAGTGCCACACCCGGGAGCCGGCGCCGAGCATGGCGCCGTCATCCACGATTGCGGACTCGTGACGCTTCCAGCCTCCCGGCATGTCGATCATCTCGGAACTCACGTGCGACTCTCCGAAGTGCCTGGCACGACCGTCCATCGGTCCTGGCAACGTTCTCAGTACTGGAGCGGCAACGACACCGTCCGACCATCACGAGCGCTCAGGTACGCGGCGATCAGCACCTCAAGGCTTCGCAATCCCTCGCGCCCGTCGGTCTGCGGCTCGGTCTTCCCGCGCAACGTCTCAATGACGTTTCGGTAATAGGGAAGGTGACCGAAACCATAGACGCTCGCCGTGTCGTAATTGGCCTGCTCGACCTCACCGTCCCAGTCCTTGGGTTCGGCGAAGTCCCACCGTTCGATGGTGTTCACGGCCACGCCGCCGACCTTCACGGTTCCCTTCTCGCCCATGATGATGAGGCTTCCCTCGATGTTCTTGGGGAATGTCAGCATCGTGACAGCAACGGAACCGAGGGCCCCGTTGCGCCAGCGCACGTTGAGCGTCGCGGTGTCCTCGACCTCGATCCGCCGCCCGAGCGTCGCCGTCATCGCATGCACGCTGTCGATCGGCCCGACGAAGTAGTCCAGCAGGTCGACGTAGTGACTCGCCTGGTTCATGAGGGCACCGCCATCCAGTTCCCAGGTGCCGCGCCAGCGGTCGGTGTCGTAGTAGCTTTGCGGCCGCTGCCAGAAGACGTTGATGCAGACGAGGTAGATCCGCCCGAAGCGCCGCTCGTCGAGAGCCCGCTTGACCAGGCGGAGCGTCGGATTGAAGCGGTTCTGCTTCACGACGAAGAGCCGGACCTGCTCGTCGTCGCAGGTGCGCACGAGATCCAGCGCGTCCTGCCATCGAGTTGCCATCGGCTTCTCGGTGACGACGTGAAGCCCGGCCTTCGCGCACTTCATGCCCTGCATCGCGTGAAGGCCGCTGGGTGTCGCCAGCACCGCAGCATCGATCGGGAGCGCCCCGCTCGCGTTGGCCTCAAGCATCTGCTCGAGTCGCCCGAAGCGCGGGATCGCGGGCGAAACGTTAGGAAGCTCCTTCCACGGAAGGGCCTCGAAGCGGCCCGCCACGGTATCGCACATCCCGACGATCTCGACCTCGGGGGCGAGGGCGTTGAGGGCCGCGAAGTGATTGCGCGAGATGCGGCCGCAACCGACGATGGCGACGCGGATCGGACGACCGGTGATGGGCTCAAAGCTGAACATGACGGGAAGCGGCGAAAGGGCTGGGGAACGTGGGTGAGTCGAGGCTGCAGAGGATCAGGCGAGGAGTCGCCGCAGCGTCGAGCAGACGTGGTCAAGCTCCGGCTCGGTCATGCCCGAAAAGATGGGCAATGAGAGCGACCGGCGCCACGCCATCTCGGCACCCGGGAAGCGCTCGGGGCGAAGGTCGTAACGGTCGCGCCAATAGGTCATGCGGTGAAGCGGCCGGTAGTGCACCGAGGTTCCGATGCCGGCCGACGCCATCTGCTGCGAGAGCGTGTTGCGGTCGATCGGCGCGCCGTCGGCGAGGGTGATCGGGAAGAGGTGCCACGCGTGCCCGTCGGGCTCGCAGGTCACCGGCGGAAGGCCAACGTGATCGATGTCGGCAAGACGAACGTGATAGGCGTCGGCGATGGCCTTGCGGCCGCGGCGCAGGTCCTCGGCGCATTCAAGTTGGGCGAGCCCGATCGCTGCATTGAGGTCGGGCATGTTGTACTTGAAGCCCGGGGCAATGACGTCATAGTCCCAGCTCGTGCCGGGCGTCGTGAATCGCTTCCAGACATCGCGATCGATGCCGTGGACGCGCATCACGCGGCAGCGGGCGGCGATCGCATCGTCATCGGTGACGAGCATGCCGCCCTCGCCGGTCGTGATCGTCTTGTTCGCGTAGAAGCTGAAGCAGGTGACCCGCCCGAAGGAGCCCACCGCCCGACCCTCGAGCCGGGCTGGAAAGGCGTGGGCGGCGTCCTCGACGACCGTCAGGCCGCGCCGCTCGGCAACCTCGAGCAGTCCGGCGCCGGACGGGCCCGTGAGCATCGGCGCCGGGTGGCCGCCGAAATGGACCGGCATGCAGAAGCGGGCCTCGGGATGCTCGGCCGCGGCGCGATCGAGGATCTCTGGAGTCCACATGCGGGTGGTTGGATCGACATCGGTGACGATGACATCCGCCCCGAGGTATCGCACGACCTCGGCGGTCGCGGTGAAGGTCATCGAGGGAACCAGGACGCGCTGGCCGGGGCCAACCCCAAGCGCTTCGAGCGCCAAGTGCAGCGCCGCAGTGCAGGAGTTCACCGCAAGGGCATGCCTCGCCCCGACGGCCCGGGCGAACGCCGACTCGAACTCCATGGCCATCCGGCCGGTCGTCAGCCAGCCGCTCTCAAGGACTTGGAGGATGAGCTCCGCCTCGCGCCCGACCGGCCGAAACCTGAAGAAGGGAACGGTCCTGATGGGTGGGCTTGAATCCGTCACTGCGGGCTCGACCATCGTCCGGGCTGACATCGGACGGAGTGTACAGGAACGGCGACGGCGAAAACCCCATCAACAGGCCCGGGAAAGCGCGGTTTTCAGCGTCCGGCCAGGCGCCGAAGGACCAGTCCAGCCGTCGCAACGATGATCCCAACATCGCCCGCGACGGTTCGCGTGCGAGCGTACTCCATCGCCAGTCGCAGCTTGCGCGGAAGCACCTCGTCGCGATAGGCCGCCTCGGGATCCTCCGCCGCTGCAAGTATCGACTCCTCGTCGGAGAAGGCCAGCGACGCCGGATCGGTCAGCCCGGGACGTACCGAGAGGACGACCTTCCACATCTCCCCGTGCACGGAGGTCCACCGCGGCACCTCCGGGCGCGGACCGACGACGCTCATGTCGCCGCGCAGGACGTTGAAGAGCTGCGGAAGCTCATCGAGCTTCGTGCGCCGCAGGAGTCGACCCACGCCGGTCACCCGGCTGGTCTGGCCCGGTTCGAACCCGCCGCTCGCACCCTTGGGCGCGCCGCGCATCGAACGGAACTTGAGGAGCGTGAACTCCCGCCCGTGGCGGCCGACACGTGTCTGGCGGAAGAGCACCGGCAGGCCGTCGGTCAGGACGATAGCCATGGCGATCAGGCCCATCGGCAACAGGGCGATGAGCGTCATCGGGATCGCGCAGAGAAGATCGAAGAAGCGCTGGCGCATCGGGTGCCGTCAGGGCGTCGGTTTCACGATCCAGGCGATGAGATGGGTTCGCAGGAACGGAAGCGACGCGAGGGCACGATACGCCCAGCTGCCGAGGGGTGCGACCGCCCGCCCGAGCGGCGGCGCGAGCGTCACGCGCCAGGAGCGCATCGCGCCGTGCGGGAAGAGCTCGGCGACGCGATCGCCCGGCACGCCGCGCACGTCGGGGTTTCGGGGGTTGTTCACAGTGAAGTCGTACCAGAGGATCGCCCCGCCCGGCCGGACCAGTTCCCACATCCGGCGGGCCAACCGCTCGGCCAGGGCATCGTCGAGGATGCTCGTGAAGACCGTGCTCTGGAAGACCACATCGAACGAATCGTTAGGTAGGTCGATCATCGAGGCGTCGCCGGGAAGGAGCCGCAGCGACGCCGGGAGCGCCGCCCGCGCCACGGCGAGGCGCTCGGGGAGAAGCTCGTTGCCGACCAGAAGCTCGGGGCGCAATCCGAGGCGAAGGAAACGAGCCAGTTCGCCGCCGCCGCCGCAACCGATCTCAAGCAGCCGCAGCGACCCAAGATTGCCGCCGGAATGTCCGACGAGAAGCTCCCGGTAGATCGCCTCCCGCTCGGCAATCGCGCAACGGGCGAAGGCGGTTCCCGACGGACGGTCGGATCGCCGGCGATACCGCTCCGCGATGCGCTCCAGTTCGGGTGATTCCTCAGCCATGCCGGCTTCCTCGCCGACCGACCGGTCGGTTGGGATTCGGATCGGCCTTCGCCTCGCGAATCGTCTCGACGAAGCGGGCCGCGATGGCCGAGTAGTCGTGCTCGCGGAGAACGAACGCACGCCCGTTTCGTCCCAATCGTTCCCGGTCCGCGGGAGCGAAACTCCTCATGCGGCTTAGCGCGCCGACCAGGGCCTCGGTGTTCTCCGCAGGTACCGTGATCCCACAGTCGGCGTCGCCGATCGGGTCGTTCCCCGCGGTGTACGAGCCCACGACCGGCCGGCCAGCGAGCATCGCATCGAAGATCTTGTTCATGCCGATGCCGAAGCGGAAGAGCGGCTCATTGCGGAGCCCGACCCAAATCGCGTCGACGGCGGCAAGCGTCGCCAGCGCCGCTTCGCGCGGATGGCGACCTGCGAAATGAACATGAGCGAGGCCCCGACGGGCGACGTCAGCCTGCAGCTCATCCTGAGAGCGGCCGGAGCCCAGCAGGAGAAAGGAAAAGCCTTCGGCCTCCAAAGCCGCTGCCGCCTCGATGAGCGTGCCGAGGGCGTAGGCGCTGGAGATCGCTCCTGCGTAGCCGACGCAAAATCGGCCGGCGGCCCGCTCGCGTCCCAGCCACGCCGCCAGCTCCGCGGGGATCGACGCCGACTCCGGCATCGCCGCGTCGCCGTCGACGCCGTTGGGCAAGTGACGGAAGCGATGGGGATCAAGGCCTCGCCCCACGAGATGGGTCAGCGTTTTCGGAAGAATCGAAACCACCCGATCGGCGGTGCGGCAATAGCGATCCTCGGCCCGCTGAAGCAATCGAATATAGGGATGTCCCGCCCGATAGCCGCCGAGTTCCATCGGACTCAACGGCCAGAGATCGTGCACCTCAAAGAGGAGTGCCGCACCCGTCGCCTGAGCGCATCGCTCGCAGGGCCCATAGTCCAGCGGATAGGTGCTCGATGCGATGACCGCGTCGACCGGGCCCTCACGTCCGATACGCCTCAGCTCTCGGCGCAGCCGGGCGAGGAACGTCACCATGTTGATCATGCGCCCGACGCCGTTGCCTCGGTACGGCGGCGTTCGTAACCATCGATATTCAACGCCATCAATCATCTCGACCGAACGCGCCCCTGCCACCAAGGGATTCTCATTGCGAAGGTGGGAATGACTGGCGGCCACGATGATCGGCTCGTGACCCGCCGCGCGCCAGGCGCGAGCGAGGTAGTACGGGCGGAACTCCATCCCGTATCTCGGTGAACCGGCGTAATGATTGACCAGGACGATGCGCATGAACGGCCGACCTCTCAGCCCGTGGCAAAAGTCATGGTCGCAGATTTGGGCTTCCGCCGCAGTGTTTCCGGCTTCGCTGATACCATCCGCCGAATGCATCTGCCGGTTCGCCAGCTTCGCCGCCTAGCCGCCCTCTCGCGGCCCATGAAGCAGGCGATTCTGGTGATGCTCGACTCGATCCTCCTCGCTCTTGCCCTAGGACTTGGGCTTGCGCTTCGGTTGGGCGAGCCGCTTCCGGATGAACTCGTTCGACTCTGGTGGCTCACCGCAGTCGCAATCGTCGGCGGGGTGCCTGTCCTCTGGCTCCTCGGGCTCTATCGCGAAGTCACCCGACACAGCACGCCGGGCCTGCTCAAGCTGGTGGTGCGGGGCACGGCGATCTCCAGCCTGATCCTGGCCCTTGCGATGTACTGGTCCGGCGACCCGAGTGCCCCGCGTTCGCTCCCGGTCCTTTATTTCCTCGTCGCCACCGCCGCCATCGGCGGCCTTCGCTGGTCAATCCGATCGCTCTTGGCCCGCGTTCATGGGGAGACGAGTGAACCGGTGGTGATTTACGGGGCCGGAGTCGCTGGCGCCCGGCTGCTGACGGCGCTGGGATCGATGGGCCGCTACCGACCGATCGCGATTGTCGACGACAATCCGAAGCGGCAACACACCCGCATCAGCGGCGTACCTGTCCTCGCTCCTTCCGCCCTTTCGTCGCTCCTCCAGAAGCGAGGCGTGCGGCTGGTGCTCCTCGCAATCCCGTCCCTCTCGCCCCAGCGGCGGCGGGCGATCCTCGAGCGCCTGCTGGAGATTCCCGTGGCGGTGCGGTCGGTGCCGCCGTTGCAGGAGCTCCTCTCCGAACGCGCCTCCTATGACGACCTTCGCGAGATCGCCGTCGAGGATCTTCTCGGCCGCGAGGCGGTGACACCCGACCGCGAACTGCTCGGCCAGGCGGTCGCGGGACACAACGTCCTCATCACCGGCGCCGGCGGTTCGATCGGCAGCGAACTCGCCCGCCAGTGCGTTGCGCACGGAGCCCGCCGCGTCGTTCTCTTCGAGCGAAGCGAGCACGCTCTGTTCACGATCGATCAGGAGCTGCGATCTGCCACCACCGAGCGCAACAGTGAGATTGTCTCGATTCTCGGTGATGTCCTCGACCGCGAGCGCGTCGAGCAGACCTGTCGAGCCTTTGCGATCGAAACGGTCTTTCACGCCGCCGCCTTCAAGCATGTGCCGCTGGTCGAGCGCAACGTGACCGAGGGCATCGCGAACAACGCGTTAGGCACCCGATCGGCCGCCGAGGCCGCCGAAGCCGCAGGCGTCCGCCGATTCGTCCTCATCTCCACCGACAAGGCTGTGCGACCGACGAACGTGATGGGAGCCAGCAAGCGTCTCGCCGAGCTGGTGCTTCAGGCCCTGGCCCGCCGCGGCAGCCGAACCGTCTTCACCATGGTGCGCTTCGGCAACGTGCTCGGCTCCTCCGGCTCGGTCGTGCCCATCTTCCGCAAGCAGATCGCCCGAGGCGGACCGGTCACGGTGACGCATCCGGAAGTCATCCGCTACTTCATGACGATCCCCGAGGCCGCCCAACTGGTGATGCAGGTCGCGGGCATGGCCCAAGGCGGCGAGGTCTATCTTCTGGACATGGGCGAGCCGGTCCGAATCATGGATCTGGCCAAGCGCATGATCCGGCTCGCCGGCAAGGCCTACCGGTCCCCCGAGTCCGCCGACGGCATCGAGATCAAGTTCACCGGCCTCCGCCCGGGCGAAAAGCTCCTTGAGGAACTCCTCATCGGCGCCACCTCGGATCCGACATCACACCGCTCGATCTACCGAGCCTGCGAGCCGGAGATGTCCTGGGGCGAACTGGTCGCGATCCTCTCTCCGATGGCCGAGGCCTGCGCCCATGGCGATACCGATGCGGTGCGCGAACTGTTAGGAAGAGCTGTGCCCGAGTACCGTCCCGAGGATGGCGAGCACGACGAGATTGCCTTGGCGAATAGGTCCCTTCTCCAAGGGCGCAGTCCCCATGGCGAGCAGCCAGCCCGAACGTCCTGACGAGGTGACCGCCGCGTGAGCAGGATCCTGGTGGTCAACGGCATCGGTGACACGCTGCTGAGCTTCCGCGGGCCGCTCATTCGCGACCTCGTGCAGCGGGGTCATCAGGTGGTTGTCTCGACGCCGGCACCGGAGTGGGCGGACACCACGGCCCTCCGCGCCGCGGTCGAATCGCTCGGCGCCGAACTTGTCTACTCGCCGCTCGCCCGAACCAGCCTCAATCCGTTTCGCGAACGGCGAGCTATCGCCCACTGGCGCGAGCTGATTCAGGATCGCCGCCCCGACGCTGTCCTGGCCAGCAATCCCAAGCCGGTGTTTCACCTGCCGCGACTGGCCCGCGACGCCAACGTGCCGCGTCGCGTTTCGATGATCACCGGACTCGGGTACGCCTTCATCGACGAGTCCATGAAGGCTCGGCTCCTGCGCCGCGTAGCGTGCCGACTCTACCGAAGCGCCCTCCTTGCCTCGACGGCGATCCTCTTCCAGAACGACGACGATCGGGAGGAGTTTCGCCAGCGCGGACTCCTTCCCGAGGGCGTGCCGGTCGAGACCATTGGCGGCAGTGGCGTCGACCTCCATGCCTTTCCGGAACGCCCAGTTCCGACGGCCCCGCCCTGCTTCCTCATGGTCTCGAGACTCCTCGGTGACAAGGGAGTTCGCGAGTTTGCGGCAGCCGCGCGGATCGTGCGGGCAACGCGGAAGGACTGCCGCTTCCGGCTCGTCGGCTGGATCGACGGCAACCCCGCGGCAATCCGTCGCGAGGAATTGGACTCGTGGGTGCGCGACGGCGATCTCGAATGGGCAGGGCGGCTTGACGACGTGCGGTCCGAGCTCGCCGGCGCGACTGCCTTTGTCCTTCCCTCGTACCGCGAGGGGACGCCGCGCAGCACACTTGAAGCGCTTGCGACGGGACGGGCGGTCATCACCACTGACGTGCCCGGCTGCCGCGCGACGGTTGTCGACGGCGAGAATGGATTGCTCATTGCGCCGCGCGATGCAAACGCACTCGCCCGCGCCTGCCTGTGGCTCGCGGAACACCCCGAACGACTCGTTTCGATGGGACGGGCGTCGAGGGCGCTTGCCGAACGGCGTTTCGACGTGAAGCGCGTGAACGAGACGGTCATCCGCTTACTGGAGTAGCGAGTGTGGTGTTCCGGAAATTCGTAGCGCTGTAGTGCTGGCTCTGCCATAATCCCGCCGTGCCCCGTCTGCCCATGCCCACCATTCGGCTTTGGCCCCCACCGAGGGAGCCTCGAACGGTGACCGAATTGGTCGGCGCCGCCGAGCGTCGCGACCCGACCGGACACGGGCTGCACCTGATTCTCGCGGGGCTTTTCTGCGCCTTGGGCGGAGTGGCGACATCGACGCTGGAGATCAGCTCCGCACTCCTCATCCTCTACGCCATCGCTCGACTGCCTAACACCTGGCGCATCTACCCGACGCTGGTCACCACCTGGAGCTGGCTGGGCCTGACCGCCTGGTCTGCGTGGACGTTCGCGACGGTCCTCTGGAGCGCTGACCGCACGGAGGGTGCCGTCCAATGCGGCGGGTTCCGCATGTTCTTGGTGATCCCGGCGCTCTGGCCCGTGATCCGCCATCGCCGTGGTCTTGCGATGTGCCTGGTGGCGGGCATGTGCTTCCAGGCCCTTGGCGTCGCCCTCAGTTCCTTCGGCCTTATTCGCCACGGCGCCGATGGACTCAATCGCTACGTAGGCTTCGGATCGCATACGGGTCACGTCACGCTCTGGCTGTCGATCGCCGCGATCACCGCCATCGCCCTCGTGCGCGGCGCCGGGCCGATTGCTCGATGGTTCCTCATTGCGGCGGCTGGAGCGCTCATTGTCGCGGCGACCACGGCGGGCGGGCGCGGCTCACTCTTGGGGCTTGTCGCCGGAGGCGGCGTCATCCTGATCGTGGTCCTGATGAGCGGACTTCTCTCGGCGCGGCAGTGGCTCGCCGCCGGCGCGGTCCTCATCGTCATTGGCGCAACCACGGCCTTCTTGCGCGGCGACGATCTCAAGCGTGCCGTCGACCGGATCGAGCGCCAACTGAATCGCAGCGAACAAAAGGGCGATCCTCGCAGCTCGACCGCATACCGCCTCTATTGGTGGCAGCTTTCCCTCGAACAATGGCGAGAGTCGCCGATCATCGGAACAGGCATCGGAAGCTGGCGACCGTGGGCGACGTCGCGAAGCGAGACGATCAGCCTTGCCGATCGCCTCGACACCACGACGGATGACCTGATCCTCGCCCATCCGCACTCGGTCTATCTCCAAACGATCGGCGAGACGGGCGCGATCGGTGGCATCCTCATGCTCATCGTGGGAGCAAGCCTCGTCGCCGGGTCCGTCGCCGCCAGCCGGCGCGATCCAGTGGCCTTGGCCGGCATCGCCTCGCTGGCGGTGTGGAGCATCTCGTCCGGCTTCGAGGGCAACCACATCAGCCCGCGTGGGACCGCCGCATTCGCCGTCGCTGCGTCCTTCGCGATCCTGCCGGGCCTCATCGGCGATTCGGCCGATCGCCGCCGGAGAGCCTCGTAGCCATGTGCGGCATCGCCGGATTCCTGGATCCGAACGGGACGATCCGCGAGCCGGAGAGTCTCCTGCGAAGCATGGCTCTAGCGCTGGTCCATCGCGGCCCCGAGGATGAGGGAACCAGCTTTGACCCGGCGTCGCACCTCGGCTTCGCATTCCGTCGCTTGGCGGTCCAGGACTTGAGCGCCACGGGGCACCAACCGATGCGCTCGCCCGAGGGTCGCTACGAGGTCGTCTTCAACGGCGAGGTCTTCAACTTCCTCGACCTTCGTCGCGACGTGGCGCCCGGGCTTCTCCGGGGGACAAGCGACACCGAGGTGATGCTTGCACTCTTCGATCGGTACGGCGTGCGCGCCACGTTAGACCGACTCGTGGGCATGTTCGCCATGGCGATCTGGGATCGCTCCGAGGGCGAGCTCCTGCTGGTGCGCGACCGGCTCGGCGTGAAGCCGCTCTACGTCGGCCTCACCGGCGAGGGCCCACCGCCGTCGGATGAGCCTCCCGATGCGGTGTTCGACGGCGAACTCGGCCAGCGTGCGCTTGCCTTCGCCAGCGAGTTGAAGGCCCTTCGACCGGTTCCCGGGATGCGCTTCGACATCGACCGCTCAGCGCTCGCCCTCTTCGTGCGCCATTCCTACGTGCCGGCGCCGTGGACGATTCACCCGAGCATTCGCAAGCTCCCGCCCGGTCACCTCCTGCGGATGCGGCGGGGTCGCTGCAGGCTCGAGCGATACTGGTCGTCGAAGGAACTGGTCGAGCGGCGATCGCCCTTCCGAGGGACGATCGGCGACGCGACGAATGAAGCCCGCCGCCTGATTGAGCAGTCGGTCCGGGAGCGGATGATCGCCGATGTCCCAGTCGGGGCGTTTCTTTCGGGAGGCATCGACTCGAGCCTCGTCGTCGCGACGATGGCCAGAGTTGCGCCCGGGCGCGTGCGGGCCTTCACGATCGCGATGGGAGGCGCCGACCGCAACGAGGCTGAGCGTGCTTCCGAGGTCGCGCGACATCTCGGCGTCGAACACACCGTTCTCGGATTCAGCGCAGAGGAAGCGCTGCGGCTCGTCCCGTCGATGCCCGACATCTGGGATGAGCCCTTCGCCGACAGCTCGCAGTTGGCCACGCATCTCGTCGCCCGATTGGCCCGCTCGCATGTGACCGTCGCCCTTAGTGGCGATGGCGGCGATGAGGTCTTCGGAGGCTATGAGCGATATCGCCATGTGCCCGGACTCTGGGAGTTGATGCGACGGATGCCGCAGCGCTTCCGCGAGCCCGTCGCCAATGTGGTCCAGGCGCTGACCCCGCTTCTCGAGTCAATCGGCGGTGAGCGCGTCCACAAGCTCGCCCCGATACTTCGCGAGCACTCCGCGTGGGCGGTCTATCACCGGCTCACCTCAGTCGTCGCCGATCCGGGCGAACTGTTAGTCGAGGCCCGTGAGCGCCGTGTGCCGCTGACCGATCCCGCCTGGCTTGCCGACGGCGTCCCCCTCATCCGCCGGATGATGCAGGCCGATCTGGTGAGCTACCTCCCCGACGACATCTTGGCCAAGGTGGACCGGGCCACGATGGCGGTCGGGCTCGAGGCCCGGGAGCCGCTGCTTGACCACCGGCTGGTCGAGTTCACCCTGGGCCTTCCGGAGGAGATGCTCGTCGGCGAGGGCAAGACCAAGCCGATTCTCCGGCGGCTGCTGGCCGAGTCGCTGCCCCCGTCGCTCATCAAGGGTCCCAAGCGGGGCTTCTCGGTGCCGCTCCAGGAGTGGCTACGAGGACCGCTGCGGCCTTGGGCCGAGGCCCTGCTCGACCCGTCGCGGCTGCAGCAGGAAGGCCATTTCCGGGTCGATGCCGTTCGCCGCCTCTGGGAGGGGGTCGTTCGGGGCGAGCAGCTGGAGCACCAGGCGTGGAATGTCCTCATGTTCCAGGCATGGCTCGAACGGTGGGGCCACGAACGGGACTGATCGACGGTCAAGACACTTCTCGGAACCACGGGAAGTTTCGACGAGCCCCGCCCAGACCCTGCCGATAACAGGGCCATGCTTCCCATCGACGGCCTCACGATTCGCCGCTCCGCACGACTGCTTCAGGCCCTCGATCAGATGAACCGCGCCGCCAAGGGCGTTCTTCTGGTTGTCGATGAGGACGGCCGCTTTGAACGAACCGTGACCGACGGCGACCTTCGCCGGCTTCTCCTTGCCGGACAGCCGCTCGAGTCGACCATCGCCTCCCTGCCCCGCATCGAGTCGGTCACCGTCGCTCGCGGCGCTTCGACCGCAGCCATCGCCCAAGCGATGGACTCGAGGAAGATCGATCAGGTGCCGGTACTCGATGAGCGCGGCGCGCCGATCGGACTCTGGCATCGCCGCGAACTGCCGACGCCGATCCTCCTCTCGACGCCGCACCTCTCGGAGTTCGAACAGGACTACGTCGCCGACGCGTTCCGCACCAACTGGATCGCGCCGCTCGGACCCAACGTCGACGCGTTTGAGCGCGAGGTGGCCGACAAGGTCGGATCGAAGCATGCCGCGGCGCTCTCGAGCGGAACCGCCGCGATCCATCTTGGACTGCGCGTCCTCGGCGTCGGACAGGGTGACGTCGTCTTCTGCTCGTCGCTGACCTTCGCCGCAAGCGCGAACCCGATCGTCTACCAGAACGCCACGCCGGTCTTCATCGACAGCGAACCGGAAAGCTGGAACATGTCACCGGTCGCACTGCGAAAGGCGTTCCGCGAGGCTGAGCGCATCGGCAAGCTCCCGCGGGCGGTGATCGTCGTGTGCCTCTACGGCCAGAGCGCCGACATGGATGCGCTTCAGTCGATCTGCGACGAGTACGGCGTGCCGATCCTCGAGGACTCGGCCGAATCGCTAGGTGCGACGTACAAGGGCCGGCAGAGCGGCACCTTCGGGAAGATCAGCGTCTACTCCTTCAACGGCAACAAGATCATCACCACCTCGGGCGGCGGCATGCTGCTCTCTGACGACGCCTCGCTCGTCGAGCAGGCCCGGTTTCTCTCGACCCAGGCCCGCGATCCGGCGCCGCATTACCAGCACTCGGTGATCGGCTTCAACTACCGCATGAGCAATATCCTCGCGGGCGTCGGGCGCGGCCAACTCCGCGTGCTGGACGAGCGCGTCGAGAGCCGTCGGGCGATCTTCGACCGCTACCGCGAGGTCCTCGGCGACCTGCCCGGCCTGCGCTTCATGCCCGAACCAAGCTGGAGCCGCTCGACCCGCTGGCTCACCGCCTGCACGATCGACCCGAAGGTCATCGGCATGACCCGCGAGCGCCTCGTCGAACGCATGAGCGCCGAGCGGATCGAGGTCCGAGCGGTGTGGAAGCCGATGCACCTCCAACCGGTTTTCGGCGAGTGCCGCTACGTCACCCACGGCGCCGGCGACGGCGGCAGCGTGAGCGACCGCCTCTTCGAGAACGGCCTCTGCCTGCCGAGCGGCTCGAACATGACGCCGATCCAGCAGGAACGCGTCATCGAGACGCTGCGCGGATTGCTGACCGAGAACGCCTCGCGCCGCGTGACGGCACGCCTCGCGGGGTGAGTACAGACAACCGACCGTGCGCGTGGCGAACGTCGGCCGTTCCCGACCAGGGCCGACGCGGTCCAGCCCAACACGAGCGATTGCGTCCCCTCGCTCCCTCCCCGACACTTCCCCCATGCCCACGCTCGTCACCGGCGCCGCCGGGTTCATCGGTTCGCATGTCGCCCACCGCCTGCTTGATCGCGGCGATGAGGTCGTCGGCCTCGACAACCTGAACGACTACTACGACGTGACGCTGAAGGAAGCGAGGCTCGCGCGGCTCGCCTCGCGCAAGGGCTTCACCTTCGTGCGCCTCGACGTTGCCAACCGCGACGGCATGAACGAACTGTTTGGTCGGTATCGCTTTCCCGGCGTCGTTCATCTTGCGGCCCAGGCTGGCGTGCGCTACTCGGTGACGAATCCGCACGCCTATGTCGAAAGCAACATCGTCGGCTTCCAGAACATCCTCGAGGGCTGCCGTCACAATGGCTGCGGTCATCTCGTCTACGCGAGCACGAGTTCGGTCTACGGCGGCAACACGCACATGCCCTTCAGCGTGCATGACAACGTCGACCATCCGCTCTCGCTCTACGCGGCCAGCAAGAAGGCGAACGAACTGTTTGCCCACAGCTACAGCCACCTCTTTCGCCTGCCGACCACCGGCCTTCGCTTCTTCACCGTCTACGGACCGTGGGGCAGGCCCGACATGGCCCTCTTTCTCTTCACGAAGAACATCCTCGCGGGCAAGCCGATCGACGTGTTCAACAATGGTCGGCACACCCGCGATTTCACCTACGTCGACGACATTGCCGAGGGCGTGGTGCGTGCGCTCGACCGCCCGGCCCAAGCCAATTCGCACTACGACCCGTTGCGACCGGATCCTGGCACCAGCAACGCCCCGTGGCGGGTCTACAACATCGGCAACAGCGCGCCGGTCGAACTGCTCCGCTACATCGAAGTCCTGGAGAAGGAGCTCGGCCGCAAGGCCACGATGAACCTCCTGCCGCTCCAACCCGGTGACGTGCCTGACACCTGCGCGGACGTGCAGGCCCTGATCGACGACGTCGGCTACCGTCCGAACACGACGATCGAGACCGGGATCGCCCGCTTCGTCGCGTGGTATCGCGCCTACTACGGGGTGTGAGGCGGGTTCACCGCAGAGGCGCGGAGGACGCAGAGCCTGACGCAGAGGATGGAATGGGTGTGGCGCGCCTGACATCATGCTTGGAAGCCCATGTGCCCAAGGCCTCCTTCGGGCCGCCGCGTCCTTCGCGTCTCCGCGGTGAACCCTCCTCCCACTGCAAGCCGCCGGCAAGCGTCCGACCCGTCCACACCCTATGATCTGCGTCCCATGGCATCGGTTTGCTTCTACTTCCAGGTTCACCAGCCGTTCCGTCTGCGTCGGTACTCGGTGTTCGCGACCGATCCCTTCTATTTCGACAACGAGGCCAACGAGAAGATCTGCCGCAAGGTCGCGGAGAAGTGCTATCGCCCGACCACCGCGAAGATCCTTGACCTCGTGAAGCGCCATGAGGGTCGCTTCCGCGTCTCCTATTCGATCAGCGGCGTCTGCATCGAACAGATGAAGCAGTGGGCCCCGGACGTGATCGACATGTTCAAGGAACTCGCCCAGACCGGCGCCTGCGAGTTCATCAACGAGACGACCCATCACTCGCTGAGCTTCCTCTTCTCGCGCAGCGAGTTCGATGAGCAGGTGGCCAACCACGAGCGACTCGTGCGCGAGACCTTCGGCGTCACGCCAACGGTGTTTCGCAACACCGAGCTCATCTACTCCGATGAGCTCGGGGCCCACATGTCCCGCAAGGGCAAGCACAAGGCCATCCTCTGCGAGGGCGTGGACGGGCTGCTCGGATACCGGTCACCGAACTACGTGTACGTGCCGCCGACGTCGGGCGGAGACGGCTCGGGGGCTGACGATCTTGGCGAGCGCCCGGTGAAGCTCCTCCTCAAGAACTACCGGCTCTCAGACGACATCGCCTTCCGCTTCTCCAATCGAGGCTGGAAGGAATGGCCGCTGACCGCCGAGAAGTTCGCCCGCTGGGTGAACCAGATCAACGGCGACGGCTACTGCTGCAACCTGTTCATGGACTACGAGACGTTCGGCGAGCACCAGTGGGCCGACACCGGCATCTTCGAGTTTCTCGACGCGATGCCGGGCTGGATCTACGACACGAACCCCGGGCACAACGACTTCCTCACGCCCTCGCAGGTGGTCGATTGCTACCCGCCGGTCGGCGAGTACAAGGTGCCGAAGTTCATCTCCTGGGCCGACACCGAACGCGATCTTTCCGCGTGGCTCGGCAACCCGATCCAGGACAACGCCGCCGCCGAGCTCTACAAGCTCGAAGGTCCGGTTAAGGCCCGTCACGCAGCGGGCGATGAGCACATCCTCGAGGACTGGCGCAAGCTCACCACGAGCGATCACCTGTATTACATGTGCACGAAGTATTGGGCCGACGGTGACGTCCACAAGTACTTCTCGCCCTACGACAGCCCCTACGACGCGTACATCAACTTCATGAACGTGCTCGACAACCTCAAGGTGCGGGTGGGCGTGTGAGCCTCGTCCGTGCTTGAGGGCGCGACCAGACTTCCGACGATCGAGATCGATCGAACGCGGCTGCGCTGGCTGGCCGCCGATGACGTGCCGTCGCTCTTCGCGATCTTCGGCGATCCCGAAGTGAGCCGCTATCGCTTGCGCCCGCCGTTTCACTCGCTCGCCGACGCGGAAGAGATGCTCCGCCGGGTTCACGAGCTGTTCGCCGAGCGGACGCTCTTCCAGTGGGGCATCGCCCTGCGTGACAGCGACGAGGTCGTGGGCACCGCAACGCTGCTCTCGATCTCTCCAGAGCACGCCCGCGCCGAGCTCGGGTTCGCGCTGCGGCGCGACCATTGGCGGCAGGGACTGGTGGGAGAGGCGATGCCGGCGCTCCTCCAATTCGCCTTCCGCACGCTCGGACTCGGGCGCCTCGAGGCCGACGTCGATCCCCGCAACACGGCGTCGATCCGGGTTCTCGAACGGCTCGGCTTCCGGCAGGAAGGATTCCTGCGACAGCGGTATCGGGTCGGCGGAGAGTGGCAGGATGCCGCGATCTACGGGCTCCTTCGCTCCGAGTGGGAGAAGGGTCGCGCGGCGAGCTGACTCTGGCGGTCGCGTCACGCCCGGCGATAGCTGCCGATACGATCCGCGCCATGACCGGCACGATGACCTCATCCATCTCCCGCGACGAACTTGCCCGCATGATCGCCGACGCATCGCTCTTGCGCGGCACCTTCACGCTTCGCAGCGGGAAGACGAGCAACTACTACCTCGACAAGTATCTCTTCTCGACCCAGCCGCGCGTGCTGGCCGAGCTGGGACGGATGTTCGCCGCCCGCGTGCCGCTGCGCACCCAACGCCTCGCAGGCGCCGAACTCGGCGGCATTCCGCTCGTCTCGGCAGCGGCCATGGCGACGGGCATGCCCTGCATCTTCGTCCGCAACCAGAAGAAGGACTACGGCACCGCCAAGCAACTCGAGGGCAAACTCGAGAAGGGCGACAAGGTCACGATCATCGAGGACGTTGCCACGACCGGCGGTCAGGCGCTCGAGGCGGCCAAGGTTCTGCGCGAGGGCGGCGCCGAAGTGCTCGCCATCATCGCCACGATCGACCGGCTGGAGGGCGCACGAGAGAACATCGAGAAGGAGGGCATCCAGTTTGATGCCCTCTTCACCGTGCGTGACCTAGGCGTGATCTGACCCTCGCTGAGGCGTCCGATCACCTCTTCATGGGACAGGTGCTCAAGCCCACCATGGTGTAGAGCGGGCAGCTTCCGAGAAGTCCGGTCAGCAGGGGAACGATGCCGATGAGGCCCCACAAGGTCTGTGGGCCGACGAAGACGATGGAGAGCAGGCCGAGTCCGATCAGGACGCGGAGGACTCGCTCGACGGGGTGCTCATTGTTGGGCAGGATGCTGGACATGATGGGCTTCTCCGGGGTGGAACAAATGGAAGAGCCGGAAGGGAGAGCCGAGGTTCCGGGCAAGATGCGAGTTAGGTCGAATTCAAATCGCGCTTCATCCGCCGCCAGAGCCAGGCCGAACCCCACAATCCTGCCGGGACGATGACCACCACCTCGATGGCGCGATGGACCAGTTCCGCAACGAGTCCTCGCTCCAGGCTTACGTCTGCCAGAAGTGGGGCCATCAGGCCGATGGTCCATTCCCGCAGCCCCAAGCCGTTGCTGACGAAGGGCACCATGGTTGACACCATGCTGACGCAAGCGATCGCGGCGGCGACATGCCATGGGAGCGGTGCACCGACCAGTCGAAACGCTAGGTCGTAACGAATTGTTGTGAGCAAGGTCTCGCCAAAGCGCACCAGGAAGGCCGTTCCGAGCGGGCGCGACCGCGCCGAGGCCAGCGTCGGAATGGCGAGCAACGCCGGGAGGGCGACGGCGATCCCAATCGGCATGGCCCATTGATGCGCGACCATGAGAGACGGCACGAGAAGCGACAGGGCGATCACGCTCAGGGCCATCGCCTCGACGATCGTGCGCAGCGAGTCCCGTGCTCGAATTCCGTTGCGCGACGAGTGATAGACCACTCTCGCCACGAGCCCCGGGCGCAACGGCAGGTAGTTCGCCACCGCCGTGGCCGACATGAGTGCCTGCATCTCCCAATGGCTGACCCGGCCGTATCTCCTGGTCAGGATCCAAAAGGTGAGTCCGGTGAGCGCCACGCTTCCCGCCATGGCCGCGACCATGGCCGTGATCACCAGAGGCGATGCGCTGCCCATCGCTTTCCATGCATCCCCGAGCGTTGAGGCCCGCGAAATGACGAGGGCAATGGCCGCCACCACGAGAAGGGCTCCGACGGCCGCCCCAAAGGGTCGGACCCGACCGAACAGCTCTCGCAACCTCACGAGCCGATCACCCTTCTCGTCATGCCGGTCCATGCTGTAGGAAGCTCTCGTGAATGAGCGATGTGTGTCGAGCGGACCTGGTCAAGCGAGCGTGAGGATGGCCCGTTGCGTTAGGGACGGGAAGAGGAGGCGGGCGATGGCGTTTCCGGTTTTGCACCGGGAAGCGAGGCCGGATTCTCGCCAGGTGTCGGGAGAGGCGTTTCCTCCGGCGCCGTGTTCGGCCGCCCCGTACCGATGTTGAAATCGCGTCGCGTCACTTCCTCGTCGTGGAGAAGCATGCCCTTCACGACCGCCCCGTAACGGGCGATGCGCTCATCGTCGGAACGGATGGCCTCCTCAAGCACGACGTCTGTCGATGCGGCGGCGCGGCGTACCAGGTACGAAAGTCGCACCAAGGGCTCGCGTGACTTTCGAATCGGCTCCAGCGACGGCTCCAGCGGCGGAATGTTGTCGGGTAAGACGAAGAGCAACCAGCACTGGGTAGGTACATCCAGACCAGCAAGGATGTCCGGCAGGGCAGCCCATAGCTTCGCGTAGAGGTCCTTGCGGGCATCGCTTGCAAGCTCAGGACGGACCGACGCCGTGGCGGCCGCATGGGCTACCGCCACAAGGTTCGCGAGGTCCTGAATGGACTGAGGGGACTGGGCGCGAGCGATGACCGAGGAGATCCACTCGTCGGAGAGGCGCATGCCTTCGACGCGCAGCAGGTCCGCATCCGTGCTATCACCGAACGCGCTTGCTCGTAGGCCACCCTCATTGGTATCCCAGTTCACGATTGCCCGCAGGGTGACGCTGCAACCTGGCTGGGTGAAGGAGAGGAGCGAAATGCCAAGATCGGTATAGGCGAAATCGACCGGAAGCGTGATCGTGCCCCGAGGAGGGATGACGAAGTTCCGGTCGATGGGATGGAAGAGGTAGGGAATCTCAAGCGTCTCGGACTGCCCCGCAACGCCAATCGTTGACTGGAAGCAGAGGATGTTTCGCACCGGTCCCGTGTCGTCGATCGCGAGCGGCCACTGGGTGAGATTGGCAATCTCGACGGTTGCCGGAATGGGATCAAGCACAGTGGTCGGATGCGTGCCCCAGACCACTCGCACGGCGAGCGGTTGCGCCCCTTCACGGAACATGCGATCAAACGACGGCGGCACCGTGTCGGCCAGCGCCTCGAGCTGCGCGGCCACTCCGTCAGTCGGTATCGGGGCACCCAAGAGCCTGGCGAGTCGATCGCGGGCGTCAATGCCGAAGAGTGTGTCGGGCGCGGTTCGCCATACCTCGAGAAGCGTTTCCGCCGCCGATCTTCGGTCGTTCATCGCGAGATGCGAGAATGCCAGTCCGAGCTTCGCCGCGGGACTCTCGTCCGAGAGTGCCTTGAACATCTCGAGTGCCTTCGCCGGCTCGGCAGATCGGAGCTGGGCCCATGCCGAGAAGCGGGCCTTTGCCGCCTCGGAGAGTGGCGTATCGGCATCCGCGGCCTTGATGTAGGCGTCGCCCTTGGTCGCATCTTCGGCGATCCAATAGGCAAACAGCGCCGCGAACAGTCGGGTTGTTGCGATTTCCGCGGTGACTCGTTCGATCTGGCGGGGATCAGGAACGGTCGCCTTCTGAAGTTCGCCCAGTGCCGCGCGGTAGTTCGTGATCTCCTGATCGAAGGAATCGAAAGCTTCGACCGTGACGTCCTTCAGCAGGTCCATCTTGCCTTGGGCCCGAAGGACCGCCGCCCGCACCACGACCTCATTGCCCCGCACCGGATAGCGGAGCTCCGCCAGCCGCTTGGGGTCAGAAAGGACCGCGGGGTCTGACCTTCCTACCTCCCGGCGCATGAACTCGTTCAACTGGCGTTGCCGACGCGTGAGGAGGTTCTCCGCCTCTTCCGGCCGGCCGGCGGCCCAGCGGGCCAGGGCCGCGTCGACGAGTAGGGCGTCATACGCCTCCAGCGGCAGCGGGGTCTCGGCGAGGTGAACGCACACATCCAGGAACCGGGAAGCGCCGCGATAGGCGCCACGCACGAAGAGGCGCGAGGCGAAGCCGCGGAGAGCCAACGTGTCCAGCGGATTCGCCAACATCGCCGTCATCAACAGCTCAGCTTCCTTTGCCGCGTCCTCAGAGGCGAATCGGAAGTAGCCTGCGGCGATGGCCGTCGCCTCGGGGTTGGCCGGATCGAGCGTCACCGATTCGCCGAGCCAACGCTCGAAACCGGGGACGTCGCCTGTGCGCTGCAGGAGGAACGCGTACTTGAAGGCCAGTCGTGAGGCGATCTGGTTGCCGAGGGTCGATCGGTTCTTTGGAGAGAGCAGCGACTCATAGCGAGCGGCTCGCTCTTCCGCGGTTGGGGCACGCTCGATCGCCTCGGCGAGGCGGCGCAGCTTCATCTGCTCGTCCCCTGGATCGAGGGCGAGAATTCGCTCGATCGCGGTTGCCCGCAGTGACTCGATCTCGGGATTCGTTCCGTCGGAGAGGAGGGTCGCGTTGAAAAGGGCCCGCCAACAAAAGACATTGTCCGGATCCTGTTCCACCGACTGCTGAGCCAAGAGAAGGCTCAACTCCAGGTCCGAAACTGCGACCTCGTCCTTACGGAGGACCTTGCCGGAATAGGAGGCGAATACCCGAGCCAGGCTCTGCTGCGCGGCTGTCGTGACCCCGGGAGGAAGACTGATTTTGGGCCTGGCAGTGGCGTCGGGCGCCCGTGCATCTCCGGGTGCCGTGGGATTCGATGCCGTTCCAGGTGCGCCCTCCTGCCATGCGCTTGCCAGTGAGAGGGCATTGACGCTAAGGCAGGCCAGTGCCCCTAGCAGCCCGTGGCGAAAGTGCTTTGAAGGCGAAAGCGAGGATGGGCGGGCAGATGCAAGGAGCTGCGATGTGGCGGTATTGAACGAAATACCGCGAATTGCGGCGACGCCGCAGATGCCCGCCCAGCCGAGCCCCTCATTGGGCTCGTAGCCCAAATGACTTTCGCCACGGGCTGCTAAGCCGAGGTAGGGCCTGAGACCGGACGTCCACCATTGCCCCGATCTGTTGGACGAAGGTCGGTCAGTCATAGGGGTGCAGGTCGAGATTCGGGACGGCAGGCGCATGATGGGTACAAGTGTCGGCGGTTCAGTCGAAAGCGCCGCAAGGAAAGGGGGGAGAAAGCTGGAACGAGGAGGTGATAGTCGGCGAAATCTGACGAGGTTCGATCCAACTTCGACGAAGCCCGGATCGTCCTAGCTTTTGACACCCCCCCGCTCTCCCGGTTACGGTCCAGAGCTTCCTCGGGAGGGAGCGAAGCTCCCGCGCGGGCTGGCGAACCCCCTTTGGGGGCCCTCCCCGAGAATCCTCAAGAGAACACGGACCTGTCCCCGCGATGACGACCCCCAAGGCCTTCCTTCTCGGCGCTGTCTTCGTCAGCCTTTTGGCGGGCTCGACGGCATTGGCGCGGGTACCCCAGTCCGGTCCGACGACATTGCCGGACAGGATCATCAACGCCACCGAAGCGCTCTCGGGAGCGGATCAGGGTGTCCTCGCGAAGTTCATCGAGGGCTACACGAATTCGCTGGAGACAGCGAAGGACAGCGCCACCATCGAAGATGCCCGGCGAGCCCTGATTGAGCCATTCCGAACCGGACTGGCCCGGCCTGCCTTCCGCAACGCCTTCTCCAACGCCGCGGTCAAGCCGCTCAAGCGGATCATCGAGGGCACTGACACGCGACGGGCGATTCTCGCGATGCAGGTCGCCGCCTTCATCGCCACGAAGGATTCCTTGGCGCTCATCACCTCCCGACTGAGCGACACCGAGAAGGATGTCGCCAAGCGGCAGAACGCCGCCAGCACCATTGGCCACGCCCTTGAGAACATGATCGGTTCCAACGCCCGCCCCGAGGAGACGGCTCCGCGACTCAACGACGTCGACTTCGACGGCGTGACGCGGGCGATCACAGCGGCAGCCGAGAAGGAAACCGAAGTCACGATCACGCTCCAGGAGCTCAAGGCCCTCTCGATCATCGCCTCGCGCTCGGGTATCGGGGCCAAGTCGGCCACCCTGGCGCGGGCCAATCACGTCACGATCGTTGAATCAGTGCTGAACCGCGTTGCGGCCTCGAAGGCCCCTGATGTCGGCATCCGTATCGTGACCGCAGCGATCGGGGACTTCCAGCGGCAATGGACCCGGGCTCCGGCGACGCACGCCACCGTTGGCCCGGTCATCGCCCCGCTCCTGGTGAAGGTGCTGAAGACCAGCGCCGCCCAGTGGGATGCTGCCCATGGTGCGGGCTCAGGCGAGGGTGACGATGTCGCGAAGCGCGACTATGCCGACGCCGTCGCCGGCTCCGAGGTTCTCCTCCGCGTGGTCGATTCGCGACTCCGTTCCAACGCGGCGGCGGTGACCGCCGAGCGGGCGATCATTGGCGCATGGGATGCCGGTGACCGAAAGGCCTTCGAAGAGGCCGTCGCGAAGTGGGAGAAGGTCGTTTCCGAGAAGCCGTATCGCTGACGCTTCCGGTGATCGCTTGACGCTACGCTGACGGCGTGCGAATTCTCGCGCCGATCGCGTTCCTTGTCGTCGCCCTCCTCATCGCCCTCAGCGCCGACCATCCGCGCCCGGCGGCCGATTTCGTTCTCGTTCAACGGGCCGAGGCCACCACGCTCGATCCGCAGCGGATGTCCTGGACTCAGGACTTCCGGACCGGACGTGCCCTGTTCGAAGGGCTCGTGACGCTCGACGCGACCAACGCCCGACCGCAACCGGGCGTGGCAGAGAGGTGGGAAGTCTCAGCGGACGGGAAGACCTACACCTTTCACCTTCGGCGCGATGCCCGATGGAGTAATGGCGATCCGGTCACGGCCGACGACTTCGTCTTCGCCTTCCGACGAGGTCTGCTGCCTGAGACGGCGGCGGATTACTCGGGCTTCCTCTTCCACATCCGCGGCGCCGAGGAGTTCTTTCTCTGGCGCAACGAGCGTCTCGCCGATTACGTGAAGCGGCCCGAGACCGAGCGGACCCGCGCAGCGAGCGAACTGTTATGGAAGGAGACCACGCGTCGCTTCAACGAGACGGTCGGCATCACCACGACCGATCGGCACACGCTGGTTCTCGATCTGGATCATCCGGTCGCGTATTTCCTGGATCTCGTCGCGTTTCCAGCACTCTCCCCGGTTCATCAGGCCAGTGTGGAGAGGGACTCAACCCTTGAACCCCTGACCGGCCGCCTCCTCCAGCGACAGGGGTGGACCAAGGCCGGCTCGCTGATCGGCAACGGCCCCTATCGGCTGGTCGAGTGGCGCTACAAGCGCGGCATGTACCTCGAGCGGAACGAGCATTACTGGAACGCGAAGGCGGTTCGCTCGGGGACGGTTGAGATCCGGATCATTGAGGACGCCAACACCACGGTGCTCGCGGCCGAAGCCGGCGCGGCGGACTGGGTCACCGACACGATGGCCGAGTACCGTCCCGAAATGCTCGCCGAGCGCCGCCGCTACGAGGCGCGATACGCGAAGGAAATCGCCGCGGCCATGGCGAAGGGCGAGCGCATCGACGCGGCGGTGGCCATGCTTCCGCCGCCGGAGGAAGGCGAACGGCGAAACATCCACGGGCTTCGGGCCTTCGGCACCGATTTCTACTCCTTCAACTGCCGGCCATCGCTCTCCAACGGCAAGCCCAATCCGTTCGCCGACAATCGCGTGCGCCGGGCCTTCGGGCTGGCGGTGGATCGCCGCACGCTGGTCGACCGCGTCACTCGCTTGGGTGAGGAGCCATCGAACGTGCTCGTGCCGCGCGACGCCATCGCGGGCTACAGCAGTCCCGACGGCCTGCCGTTCGATGTCGCTCGGGCCCGGCGCGAACTTGCCGACGCGGGATGGACCGACCGCAATGGTGACGGGTTGATCGAGAACGCGTCGGGCGAACCGTTCCCGACGGTCGACCTCCTCTACTCCCTCGGCAGCCCGCGCTACCGCGACCTCACCTTCGCCCTGCGGGAGATGTGGCGCGGTTCACTCGGCGTCGAGGTGCAGGCTCGAGCGAAAGAAGTCCGCGACTTCCGTGAGGATCTGAAGAACGGGAACTTCATGATCGCTCGGGGCGGCTGGTATGGCGACTACGGCGATCCGACGACGTTTCTCGATCTCTCGCGCTCCAACGACGGCAACAACGATCGTCAGTACCGAAGCGATCGATTTGATGGGCTGCTCGCCGATGCGGCCGCCGAACTCGACCCGGCCAAGCGGCTGACGATCCTCCGCGACGCCGAGCGGCTGCTGATGGAAGAGGACCTCCCGATCCTGCCCCTGTGCGGCTTCGTCACCGTCTACATGTACGACCCGACAAGCGTGACGGGACTGACCCACCATCCGCGCCTCGAACAGCACCTCTCGCGACTTGCCCGCCGTTCGAATGCCGAGGCGGGCCGATGATCGCCTTCATCCTCCGACGGCTGGCGATCACGCCGGTGATTGTCCTCACCGTCTACACGATCACGTTCTGTCTGGCGTGGCTCATTCCCGGCGATCCGCTTCAGCAGCCGGAGGGACGCCGTCCGCCGGAAGAGATCGTCGAGGCAATGCGACAGCAATATCACCTCGACAATCCCCTGACGTTCTACGTCGAGTACCTGGGCAAGGCGAGCGGCGTCGCGTGGGCGCTCGGCGACGCCGATCGACCGTTTGACCTCGGGCCGAGCCTTCGGCATCGCGACTGGTCGGTGAACGAGATTCTCGCGACCGGCCTTCCCGTCTCGATGACGCTTGGGCTCACGGCGATGCTTTTCGCCCTCACGATCGGCTTGACTGCCGGCGTCATCGGTGGGCTGCGGCCGAACGGACCGTTTGATCTCGCTTCGCAGCTCTTCGCATTGATCGGCATCAGCGTGCCGAGCTTCGTGGTCGGCGCCGGACTCCTCATTCTCTTCTCCGCCCAACTGCGCTGGTTCCCAATCGGGGGCTGGGGCGGCGTCCGCTACGTCGTGCTTCCGGCATTCGCGTTGTCGTTGCCCTACGCCGCGTACATCGCCCGACTTGTTCGCTACGGGATGCTCGAGCAAATGAACGCCGACTACGCCCGCACCGCGCGGGCCAAGGGACTGTCGCGCGGCCATGTCGCGCTCAAGCACGTCCTCAAGAACGCCTTCCTGCCGGTGCTTTCGTACCTCGGACCGGCAACGGCGACGGCGATGACCGGCAGCTTCGTGGTCGAGAAGATCTTCGCGGTGCCCGGGGTCGGCCAGCATTTCGTCGATGGCGTCACCGGCAAGGACATCACCCTCGTGATGGGCGTTGTCCTGGTCTATTCGACGATGCTCGTCCTCTTCAACCTCGCGGTCGATGTCCTGTATCGCTTTGTCGATCCGCGCATCGAGTTGAGCTGAGGAGGCCAGAGGGCAACCCTCACTCATCCGGTACTCATTCGGCACTCATTCGGGATCGATGGGCGTTCCCGGGCGTGCGCCGAACTCCTCGCCGGGAGCTGGTGCGTCTTGGACCCCAGGAGAGTTCTGTGACCACGTCTCGGCCCCGCCGAGGATCGCGCTCGATGCCGATCCGTACAGCACCATGACCAGTCCTGCCGCGGCGTCGCCGCTCACTGTCGCGCCCGGCACCGAGATGGCCAGGTCCATGCGGCCGTCACCGTCGAAATCCCCCGCCAACAGGCCAGCACCGAACCGCTCGTTGGCCTTCGGCGCGCCGGGGACTCCAGGCGTCACGCGCGAGTAGACGCTGTCATTGGACGAGGGGAGGCCTGCGTTGCTGCCTCGGAAGATCGTGACCGATCCAGCCTTCTCGACGTTGGCGATCGTCGCGCCCGAGGCGCCGACGGCGAGGTCGTCTCGCCCGTCGCCGTCGAAATCGCCCGCAACGAGGTAGCGACCGAACTGGGCATGCACGCCCAGCTCACCGTCCACTTCGTCGAGGCCTTGATGCAGCAGCATGGTGTCGGCGGTGGAGATTCCACTTTCTCCGCCGTAGACGATGACAACCTGGCCGGCCTGCTGGACGCCATCCAAGTCCTCGTTCGGAACGCCGATCGCAAGATCGTCAGCGCCGTCGCCGTCGAAGTCGCCTGCCGCGAGGGCCGCGCCGAAGCGGTCGCCCTCCTCGGATTCCTCGTCTATACCCGCCGAGGTCTGCTTCAGGACGATGTCGTTGGGGCTACCCAGGCCGGAACTCGTTCCGTAGAGAATCGCCACGCCACCGACCCCCATCACTTCATCCTCGAAAGAGCGGCCCGGGAGACCGATCGCCAAGTCATCTCGTCCATCGCTATTGAAGTCGCCCACAATCAGAGAGCGGCCGAACCGATCGAGCGGCTCCGAGGTTGCGCTGGCTACCGAATTCACCAGCGAGTAGGGCTTATCGCGGTTCGCCGTGAGTCCCTGGGGGGAGCCATAGAACACATGGACCGTGCCCGCGTTCCAGAGATCCTCGGCGCCCACCTCGAGCAATTCGCCCGGCACGCCGACGGCCAAGTCATCGAAGCCGTCACCGTCAAAGTCCCCCGCGGCCAGCGCATCACCGAATTCGTCGGACGCCCCCGGATCGCGTGCAACGCCGGCGACATCGCGATGCCACCACTGGTCGCCGATGACGGATAGGCCGTTCGGGGTGCCGTACATCACATTGACGCTCCCGGCCCCCGGAAGCCCTGACACGTTCATGCCTGGACTGCCGACGGCGAGATCGTCGCGCCCGTCACCGTTGAAATCTCCCGTCGCCGTCGCCTTGCCGAACGCGGCGAATGCCTTGGGCGAGCCCGCCACACCAGGCGTTGCATGATCGAAGTACTGGTCACCCGTGGCAGTGATGCCGGAACCGCTGCCGAAGAGGATGCTGACAGCCCCTGCCTTGACGAGGCCGTTGACCTCCTCGTTGACGGTCGGGATCACGAGGTCGTCGCGCCCGTCGCCATCAAAGTCACTTGCCGCGAAGGAGACCCTCGCGACGGAAGAGACGAGCAACACGGTCGACAAGGCGAAGTGGCGCATGGGGACCTCCGAGGCGTTCATCGACGGTCGACGGTCATTTGACACCTCGATGAGCTGCTCAGGAGGAATCCTAACCCGACACTCGCTCTGCCTTTCCACCGAAGTAGCCGAATGGCACAACTCACCGCAATTGCGGGAGAACGAAGGAGCCCGCGCCTGCGCTTACGCCTTCTTGAGATTCGCTTCCAGCTTCTCGAGAATGTCCCGCTCCATCGCCGGATCGCGACTCACGGGCGTCCACTTGCTTCGGTCGCGGGTCGTGTCGTCATCCTCGCGCCGACGGTCTTCGGGATTGCGTGCAAACGATCGGCCTCGGAAGGTCCACGCGGATCGCTGCAGGTACGGCGTGTAGGCCCGCTCGACATAGACCCAGACCCGGAGTTCGATCGGCCCCTCGTAGCGCGACATGTCGACCGCGCCCGCGGCGTCGCTCGGTGTTGAACCTGGTGTCCGCGGCCCCTCGAGGGGATCTTCGTCCGTGGTCAGCATGACCCCAGAAGACGGACGGAAGCCGGCGGGCATGAACTCGAACCGCACGCGGCGGCGCTGATGGTTCACCGTACTTTCGAACGCGGCGCTGGGACTGCCGGCCGGCCAATCCCAAGGCTCGAGGAGCGAGCCCGAGACGTTCGGTCTCGATTCGATGATGCCGCCGTCCCGATCGCGCAGCACCGCGGGCATTCCCTCGTTGGCGATCAACGCCACTGCTTCGTCGAACGCCTGGGTGTAGGAAGTTCGCTCCAACATCAGGACGCCGGGCACATGTCCCAGCGACGAATCGGGAGCCGACGCGCAACCACCGAGCGCGAACGCCATCGTCACAGATACGGCGATCCACCCAAGCGGAACTGTCGCGGCGCCAAGTCGCGGACCTACGTTCCACGGACGGTCGGAGCGGTGAGATCGTCGGTGCATGGGCGAGCAGTGTATCGGACTACGCGGGTCCATCAGGATCGTGCTCCTCGGCGGATTCCTAAGTGGAGCCACTGCGCTGCAGCCGTTGCTTCCCGTGTGTTTCGCCCATTCGTCACCACTCGAAGTTCGGTGAATATCTGAATGTCGCGACGAGCTTGACCTGCGCTTATCAGGATCTAAGGTAGGAGTCTCGGCGAATGTATCAACGGAAGAGTCGACCGCTCGATCTCGCGCTCGGTCAGCGGGCCGCCCAGGAGATTCAGCCTGAAGGTTTCGGGCATCGAGTGAGCTCGGTTGGAGGCATGCATGTCAGATCACACAGTTCCCGGTCGTGACGTCAACGTTCCGTCGCCCGTGGCGACAGACGGTGCAGCGAACGGTCATCGTCCCGCTTCTCATCGCGGCCTTGGTCGCGCCCGCATCATCCTGCTCGGAGCAGTTGGCATCGCAGCCGTCGGCTCTCTTGTCCCCAGCGTGCTCGCTGGTGGCCGCGGTGGCCAAGTGCAGGTGCCCACAACTGCTGCCGATTTCATCATGCCCGGCACACAGCCGACCGACGATCCATACCTCCTCAATCCCATCACGGTCTCGAGTTCGTGCACCTATTGCCACTCGGACTACAACGCCGCAACAGCGCCGTTCGACACGTGGGCGGTGAGCCTCATGGGCCAATCGGCGCGTGATCCGATTTGGCAGGCGGCCCTGACGATCGCCAACCAAGACGCCAATGGCGTTGGCGAGATTTGCATCCGCTGCCACTCGCCGGGCGCTTGGCTCGCCGGCCGGGCCAGTACCGGCACGACGGACGAGTTCCTGCCCGAGGACTGGGACAGCATCAACTGCGCCTTCTGCCACCGGATGGTGAATCCGATTCTCGGCCCCGACAGCGCGGTGGCCTACCCGGGAGATCCTGCTAATCCGGACGACGAGATCATCGCCGACCTCGTGAAGGCGAACCAACTTCCATTCGGTGCCGGCGACGGGCGTTATGTCGTCGATCCGGCGGACGCCCGGCGCGGTCCCTTCGACGACGTGCCGCTTAACCTGCACGGTCTCTCCATCATCGGTGAGCAGATCAAGCTCGTCGCTTCGCCCTTCCACAAGAAGTCGGAACTCTGCGGCACCTGCCACGACGTCTCGAACCCGGTGTACATGAAGCAGAAGAACGGGACGTACGGCCTCGGTCGCCTCAACGCCCCGCACCCGACGCAGAACCCGCACGACATGTTCCCCGAGCAGCGGACCTACTCGGAATGGGCGCTCAGCGAGTTCGCGTCCGACGGCGTGGTCTTCGCTGACAATCGCTTCGGCGGGCCGGATCACCCGACCGGTGTGATGAGTTCTTGCCAGGATTGCCACATGCCCGTCACCAACGGCGGAGCGTGTGCCTTCGCCGACTCGCCGCCGTTCTTCTATCGCGACGTGGCCGCCCACAGCTTTAGCGGCTCGAACTCATGGGTCATGTCCGCAATCAAGACGCAATTGGGCGAGGACGCCGAGTGGTTCGGCCTGACTCAGGAGCGCGTCGATGCTTCCATCGCCCGCAACATCCAAATGCTCCGTGACGCCAGCGACATGGAGGTCACGCAGTCGGGCAACCAAGTCAAGATCCGCGTCATCAACCAGACTGGCCACAAGCTGCCGACCGGCTATCCGGAAGGTCGCATGATGTGGCTGAACGTCAAGTTCCTGAATGCCAAGGATCAGGTCATCGACGAAGTAGGCGGCTACGACTACGACAATGCCGAAGCCGATCTCGCCGGCACCAAGGTCTGGGAGGCCATCCACGGTATCGACGCCGCCATCGCCAAGGCGACCGGCCTCCCCGAAGGCCCGTCGACGCGCCTCGCACTGGCCAACACCAAGTACAAGGACAACCGCATTCCGCCGCGCGGCTACAACGCCAAGTCCTTTGCCGCAGTGGGGGCTCCTGTCATCGGTGCCACCTACGCCGACGGGCAGTACTGGGACGATACGTTCTTCACCATCCCGTCCGGGGCGGCGAAGACCATCGTCACGCTCTACTACCAGACGTCGACGAAGGAGTACATGGAGTTCCTCCGCGACGACAACCTCACCGACGATCGCGGCCAAACCGCGTATGACCTGTGGGCGACCCACGGCAAGTCGGCTCCGGTCGACATGGACTCGGCCCAGCTCACGCTTGCCCCGGTGGTGCTCGGTGACCTCAACGGAGACGGCTTCGTGAACGGCGCCGACCTCGCCATCCTGCTTGGGGCTTGGGGCGGCAGCGGCCTCGGCGACCTCAACGGCGACAACACTGTGAACGGTGCCGACCTCGCCATCCTGCTCGGGGCCTGGACGAGCTAAGTCGAAAGCGACAGCAACAAGGGCGGCGTCACCCTACGTGACGCCGCCCTTTTTCATTCGTCGCGCTTGCCGCTCGATGCGTCGTCAGTTGGTGCCAGCAAGCCGGCGTACGGTCATCATGAAGGTCCGCTTCATCGTTGCGTGCATCGAGATCACCACGACGATGTAGACGGCCGCGGCGATCAGTGATCCGACAGCCAAGGCGATGCGGGCGGCCCGCACCTCGTTGAGCGACTCAGGCATGGTCAGGTCGGGCTGCGTGACCGACACAACCAGGTTGAACGGGCTGAGGGCATTAAGGACTGGTCCAAGGATGGGCACGTTCTTTCCGACCGCGAAACCGCAAAGTCCAAGGATGCCCGCGAAAACGATGACCACACCCGACGCGGCGATGACCGAACCGATGGTTCCCTTGCTCTTGATCGACCACTGCAAGCCGACCATCACGCAGAAGGCGACGAAAGCCACCAGCACCATCGGCACCAGAATCGCCCCCTCGGCAAACATGATCGGCACTTGAACGGTCCGTGTGCCGAGCATGACCGATTCGACCACCGGCGCGCCGCTGGAAAAGCCTCCGAAGAGGACCCAAATCGCGATGACGCCTAAGGAGAGGAACGGAACGAGGATCATCGGCAGGAGGTACTGGACGAGACCACGCAGCTTTCCGGCGATGTAGGGCCCTGGTTGGATCGGGGTCGTCAGCAGGAGATCAAGCGTTCCATCCTCGCGTTCGCGGCTCACCGCCACGCCGCTGAGGTTGATCGCTGCGAGAGCGACAATGAGGACCTCGGCGCCGACAAGGGCAAGTATGGCGCCCTGGAACTCGTCGACTGAGAGTTGCTTCCCGTGGTAGAGCGAGAGCAGCACCAAAGCCGCAATCAGGCCCGCGCCAACGAAGATCCATCGTCCAAGCCGACCGGCAATCGAACTGCCCTTGTTGGTGCGCTCACGCCATGCGATCGGGTTGTGGCCGACGGTACGAGCCGCCCGTTCACCACCGGCGGTCTGCTTCATGAAGAGCCGTCGCCACCACGGGATGGTGGCACCGCGGGTTCCGATCACGCGAAGGCGGGCGGTCGACCAACCGATCAGGACGACCGAAACGATCGCACAGGACCAACAGAAAGCGCTCACCGGACTGCCAAGCCACCAACGGGCGAGAAACGATGACGACCCGGACATGTCACGGGCCGGGTAGGAATTGGCGTCGAGCAGGCTCTCGAGGGCGAGGAAGGGATTGAGCGGCGTGAGGGCGGTCGTGTAGAACTGAGCCGCACCGACCGCCACCGGGTAACGCTGACGAAGGAAGATGTCACCGGCGTACGTCGCGAAGAGGTACATGATCACCGCGACATAGAAGACGAAGACCGCCCGCTTGCCTGCCGAGCGGGTCACGCTCAGGAAGACCGCGATCGATGCCACAACGAGAGCGCTGCACGCGGCGATGGCGTAGGAGAGAAAGATCGCCGGACTGGGGACGCCGCCAAAGAATTGCGTCGTCGCGAACAGCGGAAGCGTGGAGAGCAGGAGCGCAACGACGAAGAAGAGGCGCCCAAAGAGCGTGCCGAGGACGATCTGGAGGTTCGACATCGGCGTGGTCAGGAGGATGTCCCACGTTCGCGGGCTACTTTCCTGGGCGATGGCGCCGGCCATGAAGATCGGCGTGATTAGGCAGAGCAAGCCTACCTGTCCGAAGCTGATCACGGTGAACGCCCCAGCACCACGTTGGGCGAGGGCCTTCATCGTCGTCCCGCCGCCGATTTGGAGCAGGTTGAAGAAGAGGACCAACATCATCACGGCCAAGTAGCCGGAGCGGATGTACAGGTGCCGCATCCGCTTGGAACCACCCGCCACCAGACGGACGACAATCGGATTGGTCGGAAGGAGGCGGGAGATCCAAAGCACAAACGGGGGCATGGATCAACAGCATCGCGTGGGTCTGCCCCGCCCACAAGTGGCACCGCTCATCTCCGCGGGCCGGAACGAGGCGAAGAGGGGCTATGAAGGCTTGACACCCCCCACGCTCCCGCAATACTGAAGGTGAACGGATCGGAGTCTCCCCCCTTGGGAGCTTTTCCAAGGTCGGGGTATCAACCGGACCGTTCTTTTTCCGGCTCGTTTGGTGATGTGCCGCGTCGTCGGTGGAGCTTTGGTTCCGTCTGGACGTGCCTTTTCTGAGCGACCGTTCCCCGGTGTGTTTGGTCTCGGTCTCTGAAGAAATCACGGGCCCGAAACCCGCCACATCCGCGAGTGTGAGGCAGCGACCATCGCGGTCGCCGCCACCACCCATCGCGATAGATTGACTTTGGCTCGCTGGCGTTTGTCTCTCCTTCGTCCCCTCTCCTTCTCTTGGGGCAACTGCCGGATGTTCGTGCGCCCTACGTTCTCGTTGGTGTGTTGTGTGTCGAGTTCGCCCGCTCAAGCGACGTTGTTGTCGCGTTCTGGCGGGCCGGCAGGGCTGCGCGGCCTTGAGGATCTGACGAAAGGCCAAGCCAAGGCTGACTAAGGGGTTACGGCCTCTCACATCAGGGTTCGCCCATTGCGTTTCGACGGTCTCGTGCTCACGGACCGTCGCGGGCCGTTCATGCCGCAGCTTCCTGCGGCGGAGGTGCCCTTTTGCCCCTTCTGCATCCCCCGATTCTGCTTTCGTCGGTCCTGACCTTTCTTCCGAGCGCTTCCCTCGCGGCGGCGACCCACCCCTCGGAGTGGACCGCCAACGAGATTGCCATTGCCGCCGCGGTCATCATCGGCGCGCACCTCTTCGGTGTCGCCGTCGGTCTCTTCGTGATGTCGACGCTCTTCCACCGGTCCCGCCGACGGGCCCGCCAGGAAGCCCAACTGATCGTCCAGACCGCACGTGCCGAAGGTGAGGCGAAGTCCAAGGAGCTTGAGCTCGAGGCCGAGAAGAAGATCGCCGAACGCCGGGCCCAGATGGACCGGGAGATCGCCGAAGGCCTTTCGGAGATGAAGGCGAGCCAGGCCAGAGCCGCCAAGCGGGAGGAGACCCTCGACCGGAAGCTCGAGTCAATCAACCAACGCGAGACCAAGATCGACCAGCGGGAGACCCGCATCCGAACCTTGGAGGAGAGCGCCGAGGTCGCCGCCCGCGACGCCGCCAGCCTGCGGGAGCAGATGCGCACCCAGCTCGGCAAGGTCGCGGACATGACTCGCGACGAGGCTCGTGACGCCTACATGGCCGAGGTGCGGGCCGAGAGCGAGCACGAAGCCAACACACTGACCCAGAAGATCCTCGATGAGGCCGAGCGCTCAGCCCGCGACCGGGCCCGTGAGATCACCCTGATGGCGATCCAGCGCTACGCCGCCGAGAACGTCGGGGATTCGACCGTCCGAACCATCAAGATCCCCTCCGACGACATGAAGGGGCGCATCATCGGCCGCGAGGGTCGCAACATCCGGGCCATCGAGAAGGCGACCGGCGTCGACATCCTCGTCGACGATACCCCCGGAGTCATCAGCGTCTCCTGTTTCGATCGCGTTCGGCAGGCGATCGCGGCAGAAGCACTCCAGAAGCTCGTGGCCGATGGCCGCGTTCATCCGTCGCGTGTCGAGGAGATCGTCGAACAGACCAAGCGGGACATTCACGAGCGGATCAACAAGTACGGCAACGACTCGGTTGTCGAAGCGAACATCCGGGGGCTCCACCCCAAGATCGTCGAGGCGATGGGCAAGCTCCACTTCCGGACCAGCTACGGCCAGAACGTCCTTCGCCACTCGATCGAGGTAGCGTTCCTCAGCCAGATGATTGCCGATCAGCTCGGGCTCAATGGGCAGATCGCCCGGCGTGCAGGCTTCCTGCATGACATTGGGAAGGCGATGGACCACGAGATGGAGGGCGGTCACCCGGCGATCGGCATGGAGTTCGCCCGCAAGTTCGGCGAGAAGAGCGAGGCGGTCCTCAACGCGATCGGTGGCCACCACGCCGACATTCCCGCGACGACGCCCTACACGCCCATCGTGATGGCGGCAGATGCCATCTCCGGCGCCCGTCCCGGCGCCCGCCGCGAGTCGATGGAGATGTACATCAAGCGCCTCGATCAGCTTGAGGCGATCGCCAAGCAGCATCCGGCCATCGATGAGGCCTACGCCATTCAGGCGGGACGCGAGGTTCGTGTCATCGTCAATGCCCAAAAGGCTGACGACGTCGAGACGTTCGCGATCGCCAAGTCCATCGCGGAGAAGGTCGAACAGGAGATGACCTTCCCGGGCGAGATCAAGGTCACGGTGCTCCGCGAGGTGCGAGCCGAGGCAATCGCGCGATGACGACGTCCGACCCGACCCCAGACGGGGATCCCTCGCTTCAGGCGCTCCCTGCGGCGCGCCCGGCATCCGGCTCGGGCGGCCCAGCCTCGCTCGTCGCGTTGCGTCCGCCCACCGATCCGCCGCCTCTTGGTGAATGGGCGGCCGATTCCCGCGAGCGAAAACACACGGTGGGGGTACTCGCCGTCGCCTTGGGCTTTCTGGGCGTGCATAAGTTCCTGCTCGGTTACCGCTTCGCCGGCACCGTCGTCCTTCTCCTTTCACTCGTCACCTGTGGCGGCATCGGCTGGGTCATAGGACTCATCGATGGGGTCCTCCTCCTCAAGATGAGCGACGAGGAGTTTCATCGGGTCCACATCGTCGGCCGGCGAAGCTGGTTCTAGAAACTCGCAAACAGTGCGGCGAGCGAAGCAGAATCGAACATGGGCCTCTCACCGGCTCTCACCGGCTCTCATCGGCTCTCATCGGCTCTTGTCGGGGCCCGTGGCTTCCCGCTCGCTTGACCACCCGGCTTTGAGGGTCGCCCAAGATGAGCCGCGCACCCTTGCTGAAGAGGATGTAGCTCGCTGCCCAAGAGAGCATCACGAAGAGACGATTCCGGAAGCCGATGAGGAAGAGGACGTGCACAAAGCACCAGAGAAGCCAGGCGACAAGGCCGCGATAGTGACCACCGAAGATGTCCGCGACCGCTCGAGCCCGGCCGATCGTCGCAAGCGAGCCCTTGTCCCAGTACACGAATGACCGCGTCGGACGACGCCCGGTGCGGATGGTCTCGGCAATGAGATCCCCGACGAAGCGGCCCATCTGGATCGCCGCGGGACAGACGCCCGGCACCGGTCCTTCCTGGCCCGGACAGGTCACGTTGGCGAGATCCCCGGCAACGAACATGTTGGTTCCCTTCGACTCGGCCCCATCCGCCGCGACCACCGAAAGATCGGGGCCCACCAGCACACGACCTGCCCGATCCAGCGGCGCTCCGAGCGACCTCGCCAGCGGGCTCGCCTCGACGCCAGCTGCCCAGAGGACGGTGTGGGACTCAATGCGCTCGAGCCTGCCGTCGACCTGAATCGTGACGCCGTGAGAGTCCACCTCGGTGACCCTCGTCTTGGTCCGCACCTCGACTCCCAATCGCCGCAGGGCCTGCTCGGCGTTGGCTGAACTCGCTTCGGACATCGCGGGTAGGACGCGATCGAGGCCCTCGACCAGGACGACGCGAGCCCGTTCGGCATCGACCCGCCGCATATCGGGGTCCATCGAGTCGACGGCCAGCTCCTTGATCGCTCCAGAGAGCTCCACGCCCGTTGGACCGGCACCAACGATGACGAAGGTCAAGTGGGCCCGAAGGGCGTCAAGGTCGTTCTCCGCCTCGGCGTCCTCAAAGGCCTGAAGGATGCGGCCACGAATGCGTGCGGCGTCCTCCAGCGTTTTCATGCCCGGCGCATTGGCTTCCCATTCTGCGTGACCGAAGTAGGACTGTCCCGCACCCGCAGCGAGGACGAGGTAGTCAAAGGGCGTCTCGGTCCCGTCGGCGTGCCGGACGACCGATCGCTCGCGGTCGATGGTCCGAACCTCGGAACGGAAGACCGTCACGTTCTTCTGGTGACGGAAGATCCGCCGGATCGGAAACGCGATGTCGGCCGGCGTGAGCACCGCCGTGGCCACCTGATAGAGAAGCGGCTGGAAGAGATGGTGATTGCTGCGGTCGAGGATGACCACATCGGCGTCACTCCGGCGCAGCCGCTTGGCGGCCTCGACACCAGCGAATCCCGCCCCAACGATCACCACCGTCGGTCGATCGCGGCGCGTGGGATTCGGTGGTGGGGTGGACAACATCGATTCGCGGTCTCGTTATGGCGGCGTGGGCATTCCGGTCATCGCCAAGGCTGCATTGCGATAGCGAGCGTCGTTGGTGACCTCACGCACCACAAGCGTCTGCGCCCAGGTCGGCAGTTCGATCGCGTGGGTTGTGTGCGGCAGTTCAACTTCGAGCATCACCAGCGGCAAGTCGTGGAACTCATCGAGCTCCCACACCAAGTCCCTTTCGCGAATGCGATAGCGCGTCTTGGCGATGCGCCTGCCTTGGGTCGACGGCCACCAGCGACGAAACTCCTCGGCGTCGATCGAACGCTCCGTCTCCTCGCGCACCATGCCGGTCCCGCGCTTGATCGTGTGGCGAAAGGACTCCGTACCGTCCGGTCGCAGGATGCGACGCAGGCGACCTTCGGGGAAGTCCGCTGCCGTCTCGCCGGCGCCCTTGAGAGGCGCACTAGTAGGCAGATAGCCCTGGTCGACCTCCCATCGCTCAGCACCCTGCGGCACCGTCGGCATCGAGCGCAGCACCCAGACGCGTTCGATCTCAAGAGTCCCGCCCGCCGCCGTCACGAGCCGGCTCCGACAAGGGCACCACGCTCGCCGATGGATGTCCATCGGGCCACCAAGAGGGCGAGCACCTGCTTGAGGTTCAGGCTTCGTCGAATCTGCTCATCCGATTCGGAGAGCATGTCCGCGACGTCGCCCCACCGCTCGGCCCCCGCCTCGTTGCCTTGCTGAAGCGCCGCGGCAATCCCGTCGCGGACCTGCTGGCCGAGGACCCCAAAGAGAAGCCGTGTGCCGAGACGATTGGCCGCCTCCTTGCTCGCCCGGTCGTTCTCCTTCACCACGCTCTCGGCGCAAACGGAAATGAGCTCGGCCATGCGTTCGCTCAGTCCGCCCCGGAAACGTCCGCGGGAGAGTTCCGCCAGCGCGGGTGTCAGTTCTCTGGCCCACTCATGCACACCATGCTTGGCGGCGAGAAGAGCGAGGCCGGGCGAACCTTCTGCGAATCGCTCGATCCAGGCAAGCGACGACGAGTCCAATTCAAGCCCGGCGGTGGTGCGGGCAGAACCGAGCCACTGTCGCATGGCAGGCTCGTCGAGGGTGCCGAAGGCGACCCGCTGACAGCGACTGCGGATGGTTGGAAGAAGCCGATCCTCGCGCGTGGTAATCAGGAGGATCACCGTGCCCGGAGGCGGTTCCTCAAGCGTCTTGAGGAGTGCGTTCTGCCCGATCTCGTCGAGCAGTTCGGCCTCATCGATGATGAACACCTTGCCGTGCCCCATGTAGGGCGTGCGCCACACCGCCCCGTCGAACTGCTTCCCGTCAACCGTCCCGCCCAGCATGAGTTCACGCAGGAGGTCAACCGGGATGTTGGTCTGCTTCTTGTCCCGAAGGCTGGCGATCGCCGAGCTCTCGGTGCGTTCCTTGTTGATGATGTGCAGGTCGGGATGGGTGCCTGCGCCGATCAGCTTGTCGACCTGCGTGCCCCGCACCGGCGTGAATCGCTCGATGTTGTCGCGCGTCGTCGCCGAATCAAGAAGCAGTCGGGCAAACTCGATCGCCGTCGTGCGCTTCCCGACGCCGAATGGACCATGGAAGATCCAAGCGTGATGCACATGGCCACCTGCGAGGGCCTTGGTGAGCGAACCGATGGCCCGATCTTGGCCCAGGATCCGCGAGGTGGTTGCGTCGGCGGCGGTGGTCATCAAGGTCCCGTGGTCTGCGCCGTCAGAAGAGCGGAATCTCGACCAGTTGACAGCCCTGTGGGCGCTTCGCGCCATCGGGCTTGCGCGGGTCGATTGGGATGAGCACCTCGGCACCATTCACTAGATGACGGGGGAACTGCTTCTTGAAGCGCTCGACGTCGGGAGAGAAGAGCGTGCTCTTCGAGTCGTAGGCCGTGTGGTCGAAGTGCCCGACCGTGACGATGCTGGTGCCCGAGTCGTCATCGTGGTGAACCCACGCCTCGACGTTCTTGGCCCGCAATTCCTTGCAATAGTTCTCTGCGGCGGTCCGCATCTCGGGCCGCGAGCTTCCCTTTTCGCCGAAGGTGCTCCACGCGGCGACTTGCAGGCTGTAAAGCGGCTTCACGTTGGGGAATCGCTGTCGGAGTCGGCGCACGTCGTACGGTCCTGGAGGCTCGGCGTCGGTGGCCACGCGAGTCAGCATGGCGGTGGCGAAGGGGCGTTGCCCGTCGACAACCAATGCCTTCAGTTCCTTCAACTTGGCTTGGGCAGCGGGATCCGCCGGGCCGCTGAAGCGGCCGACAAGAAGCACCGAGCCCTGTTGGACGCGACGGATGAAGCAGGTGTTGACCTCCGGAATGCGCGCTGCAAGCCGTTCGCGAGCCGCATTGGCGGTCGTGGCGTGGTCCTCGCCGGTGAAGGTGCCCAAGAGAACCGACCAGGCTGGACCGCCGGATTCCGTAGCGGCATCGGTCGTCGCTCCACCAGCCGGCTTCGCTGCGTCGCCGCTCTTCCGCCCGTTGGGAAGCGGCTTCGGCGGCACGACCTCATCCCCCGGATCCCACAACTCGGGGTTGTCGTTGGGCCGCCCCTTCGGCTTGTTCTTTCCCGCATCCGGCGAAGGAACGGTCGGCTTCCCCCCCTGCGGCTCGCTCAGCGCCACAGCGATCGCCTGTGGTGAGACAGTCACCTCGGCACCGACCGCAGGAGTGAACCCCATGAGGGTGGGTACAACCACGGCCCATAAGAGACGCGTCCAGCCTGTGGTTGCTCGGCTATTACCAGACATCGAAAACCCCGTGATCGGCCTTGCGCCTCGCTCCAAGCCGCTTCCGCAAGTCGCGACCAAGACGGCATTTAGAGGATTGCATACGAAACGCTCAAACTTCAAGGCTTTGCTGCCCTCGCGCCGATCAACGTGGCCGGGCAGCAATGTGAAGAGTTTCCGCGAACGGCCCTCTCAACTCAAGACCCTATCGAGGGCCCAAACCCTCGAGATTGGTCCGAGAGACCGGACCTGACAAGTGACACCGGCACGTTTGTCGGAGACCCTTTCACACAATAGCCCGACCTGAAGGCCCAGGCAGGACACTGGCAGGAATCTGAGAGCCGATTGCGGACAGTCGGCTCACGCCCGAGTTCGTCGACCGAATTCGTCGCCAGGACGGTGAGAGATCCTTTTCTGACCTCGGACGCATTCTACGATTGCGTCGCGCGGCGGAGTGACGCTCCATGCCTGATTTAGGCAGCATTGGCGGAAGCATGAACACCATCGGACTCAGTGCATACACGAACCTCGGCTCCGTCAATCGGGCCACCTTGGAGGGCGCTTCGTCCTCCTCCGCGGCTCGTACCTCCTCGGAGCCGGCGCGACGAACGGAATCGTCGGATCGCGTCGAACTCAGCGAGCACGCCCGCTTCATGGAGAGACTTCGCTCCATGCCGGCCGTGCGAGCCGACAAGGTCGCGGACATCAAGTCCCAGATCGAAGCCGGCACCTACGAGACCGACGAGAAAATCTCGATCGCTTTCGAGCGCATGCTCGACGAGATCGACCTCCTCAACGACTAGTTACGAGATGTCGGAGTCACACTCAGACGGCGGACCACTCGGTCCGCCGTCTGTTCTTTTGAACATGCTCACCACGTCACGTCAGCGGTCGCTGTTGGTGTGGCTCCGTCGGCTGCGAAGAGAATGACCTTGACCCCGAGCTTGGTTCCCGTCGCCGGAATCGTCGTCCATTCTGGCGTGATCGTGAGGCGATAGGTTTCGGTCACCGGGTCGAAACGTGCCCGGTGGGCCTCAAGCGAATCGACTTCGACCTTCCAACGCTGTTCCTTCGGCTGGCCCTCCGACGAAGACAAGACCACCACGAAGGTGCCCACGGCACGAGTCGGTTCGCCGATCGCATCGACCGCTTCCACGCGAAGATCGATCGTCGCTGGCTCGTCACCAGTCCGAAGAACGCTGGTCAGCGGATGAACTCGAATCGTGGCCGGCCAGAAGAGCCAGGCGCCGCGATCTTCAATCGAGCCGACCTTGACCTGTTCGCTTTCGCCGATCCGGCGGACGTCACCGGGTAGGAGTTGGCAGCCGCCGACAAGAGTGACGAGCGATGCGAGCGTCATGCCGAAGGCACGGTCACCCCATGACATCGCCGGACGGTTCGGGGTCGGGGCCACGGTGGAGGTCTGCTCCTGCAGGTGCAATGGGTTGGCTCGATAGATGCGAGGCCGACCGCCCAGGATCAGGCCCTGGGAAGTTCCTCGACCACGCTGTAGCGGTCGAGGTTTAGCGTGACCAGTTCACCGTCGTCCTTGCGGACCTCAAGCCGATCGAGCCAGAGTTTGTCCTGATGGGAGTGGGCGAACCACGACCCGGTCTTGGCCTGACGGTACCGAACGATCGTGCCTTCGGTCGTCGTTGTCCAGACACCTTCGACATGCGGAACCTGTTGAGTCACGCGGACCCGCGTTCCAGAGGTGAAGGCTGGCTGGTAGGAGAGGCTCTCGGAAGTCATGACCGGAAGAGTATACAGCGAGACTTCCGCGATCCCCCGATGGGCAACGAGTCAGGCAAAACCGGGCCTCACACGTTACGCAAACCGCATCGGCTTCGGCCCGATCGTGAAGGCCGAGCGGGTTCCTCGCCATGACTCGTGAAAGAGCTCCCCGATCGAGCGATTCAGGCTCTCGAGGCTGATTCGGTCGACCTCGGCGGCCAACTCGGCCAGCGAGCGAACCCGCCCGAGTCGGTAGAAGTCGCCGGCCGCCGACGCGGCGCGGGCAGCCGTGCTCTCGCCGCTCATGACCAAGCGGCTCTTGTAGCCGACGATCGCGCGATGGAACTCATCTGCCTCGACGCCACCTTCGAATCGCTCGACCTCGCGGGCGATGCAATCAATGGTGTCCTGGGCCCGCTCGTGGGTGCTGCCAGCATAGATCGAGAGCATCCCGCGGTCACGACCTCCGGCGTAGTTGGCACCGACCGAGTAGCAGAGACCTCGCTTCTCGCGCACCTCGTTGAAGAGCCGGCAGGAGGTGTCGCCACCCAGGATGCGGGTCGCGATGCGGAACGGCGTAGCCTGCGGATCGCCTTCCGGGGGCGCCTTGAAGCCCATCGCAATGTGGGTCTGCGATGACTCGCTTTCTTCGTGCCCCACGCCGCCCATCGGCGGTCGAAGCTCCTTGGGATCGGGCGTTGAGCCCGTCCATCCCTCCAGCTCTCGATCGAGGAGACTCGCGATGGCGTCGCCGTCGACGTTGCCCGCGACGGCGAGGATCGATCCGCCTGGCCTGGCTCGCGAAGCCCAGGCGTTGCGAAGGTCCTTGATACTGGTCGATTCGAGCGCTTCCTGATTGCCGTAGCCCGTTCGATTGAAAGGCGGCGGAAGGTGCCGCTCGCGGAGGCGAAGCATCACCAGTTGCTGGGGGTCGTCATCGAGCCCTTCCAGTTGTTGGAGGCAGAGGCTCCGAACCGGATCGAGGTGCTGTTCGGGAAGGAGCGGCGCCCGCACCACGGAGACCAGGAAGGGCAAGGCATCGAGGACTCGCTTGCCAAGCATCGTTGCCGACATCTGAAGATGGGCAGCGCCTGGCGACGTCGCCCGCTGGACCCCGAGCCGATCAAGGGCGTCACTGAGACCGCGACTGTCGAGCGGGCCAGCTCCGCGCAGAATCAGCTCCGAGAGGATCACAGCATGCCCGTCCCCTGCCCGACCTTCTGGATCGCTCGCGTTCCCGACCGGAAGAAGCCAGCAGAGGGCCGCCGATTGAGCCGTGTCGGAGCGCTCGATGATGAGCGGCATTCCGCAACGGAGGTGATAGACCTGGGCTGTTTCTGACGGCGAGGCGGTTGCGGGCATTCGCGAAGGATACGTCGGAACGGGGCCTCGCTTGCTCATCGCGCATGCCGGACCCGCCGTGGGCCACGAGAACGCCAGCAGGGCCTCTTGTGAAGCTGTGCGGTCTCTGTCGAACGCGCATATCGCCCCGTCTGGGCAACGGTCAACACACGGGCATTCCAGGGGCTTCCCCACCTTCGGGACAACCCCTGACCACGGCCTGCCGATCAGGTTGGGAGCAAGATCGAAGTCCAACGGAGGCGCCGCTGGAGCAGAACCCCATGAACCGTCAACGGATCCCCCTCGTCAACCGAGCATTTGCCCGGCACCTCGTGTTCGACGCAATGATCGTGATCGCGGGGGCCGTGCTTGCGGTCATCGTCATCGATGCCCGACATCAGGCCTCGCAGCGCGAGATCGCCATCAACAACACCCGATCATCCGTTCGCGTGCTTCAGGCGAACATCGATCTGCACGCGGCCCTCGAGCGAGATTCGATCGACGGCGTGACCTTCCCCGAGACGATCGAGACACTCTGGTTTGAGGAGGAGATTCCCACCAACCAGTTGCTCGACGGCGGCAGTCGTTGGGTCGAGATCGCCGCGGAAGATGAGCGAGGTCTCCGCCACCCGCGCAACCCGACCGTGGATGGCGGGGAACATGCGATGTTTTGGTACAACCCGACGCTCGGCATCGTGCGGGCCCGCGTGCCGCGCACGCTCTCCGACGCCGAGGCCGTGGCGATCTACAACGAGATTAACGGCACTCGTTTGAACGAACTCACGGCCCTTTCCGGCCGTGACGATCGCGAGTAGAGATGACCCCCGTTGCGACTCGGGGCGGACTCCACAGGGGCTATTTCGCCGCGCCGAAGGTGTCCTCGATGCGATACCGACCCGGCGCGCGACCTGCGAGCCACTTGGCAGCCCGGATCGCGCCGACGGCGAAAAGATCACGGGTGGTCGCCGTGTGCTGGATGCGCAGGATCTCACCTACCCCCGCGAACTGGACGATGTGGTCCCCGATGACGTCCCCAGCGCGGATCGCATGGACGTGGTCCCGGTCCACCTCCCTCCCCCCCTCCCGGACGCTTGCTGCAAGTGCCAGTGCCGTGCCAGAGGGTGCGTCGAGCTTCTTGGTGTGGTGGGTCTCGATGATGTCCACGTCATAGGCGCTGCCCAGAAGCCGGGCCGCTTCCTTGGCCAGGTGGCGGGCCACGGCCACCCCAAGCGAGGTGTTGGCACAGACCATGACCGGGATCTCCCGCTGGGCCTGAGCAAGCGTCGCCATGGTCGATGCATCGAGCGCGGTGGTCCCAACCAGCAGCGCCGATCGCAGCGAAAGGGCCAGTCGAATGGCCTCGCGCGTGCCGGCATCCGAGGAGAAATCGATGATCGCCCTCGTCGACGCAAGCATCGGTGAAATCGAGGCTTGCTGTTCGAGTGTGGTGACGTCACCACGATCCAGAAGGGCCGTGATGCGGACCGCCGAGTCGACCTCCGCGCATGCCGCGATGCGCAAGCCCATGCGACCCTTGGCGCCATGAATGGCCAGGTGAACGATGGAGGGCGAGGGAGTGACAGAGGGTGATGACGAGGTGGTCTGTGTCATGGTTCGAATGATCACGGGTGGTCGATGGGACCGCGTGTGTTGTGTCGGAGGCAGCGCCACTCGTGGCACGTGTGCCTCACGTCGAAGGTGCTCATCACACCGTTGCGCCGGTGCGCTGGAGCCCTGACATGTGACCTGATGCGCGTCGCGCGGGTGCGTCGATCTCATGTCGACGAACTTGTGCCGACCGGACCTTTCTCGCGCCGCTTGAATCTTTTCTGTCAAGCGCCTTTTCTTCTGAGGCCGATAGGTGTACAACTTCCATGTCGGGCGCTCTGTTACGCCGGCGCTTGACTCGACTCCGACATCCTGAGCGTAACTAATAGGGAGCCAACCATGGCTGCGAAGAAGAAGGCTGCTAAGAAGGCAGCGAAGAAGTCGTCGAAGAAGAAGACCGCAAAGAAGGCCGCCAAGAAGGCCGGCACTCGCCGCACGAAGAAGGCCTGATCTCGATCAGGTCTGAAGCGGAAAAGCGGCTGATTTCGGCCACTTCCCCGCTGGACCTCGCGTGTGCGTCGCTCCGATGACAAACACGCAAGCGTCCGCAAGAACACAGCCGGAGATCGCAGTGATGCGGTCTCCGGCTCGCTTTTTGTCGGTGCACTTTGTGGCGATGACGCACGCGTCGTGGCCATTTCTCAACCTGCTTGAGACCCGCACCGCACGGTCGCAACGGGAACTCGAGGACCGTACAATCCGCAACCCCGGTTCGCCCCGAACGGTCCGTCAAGAGACCCGAGCCGGGCCTCCAGCGGGCCAAATCGGTGGCCTGTGGAAAAAATTTTTCGCCGGCCGAACCTCGCACCGGTTGCCCCTCGATGGCTTGGCCTGATCGCCACGCCGCCTCCGGTACGAAGTCGACCACGGACCGACGACGGCCGGCTCACGAACCCTCACTGACCACCCACGAAGCCCAAGACCCATGGCTCACATCATTGCGGAACCCTGCATCGGTACGAAGGACACCGCCTGCGTCGAGGTCTGCCCGGTCGACTGCATCCATCCGACCAAGGGCGACGCCACGCACCCCGGAGCCGCTCAGCTCTACATCGACCCGGACACGTGCATCGACTGCGGCCTCTGCGTCGACGAGTGCCCTGTTCAGGCGATCTATCCCCAAGAAGACCTTCCTGCCGAGTGGACCAAGTACATCCAGATCAACGCCGACTACTTCAAGAACAAGAAGTAACGCAGAGGGCGGGCGATCGGGACTTCGCGATGCCTGACGACACCGCCGCACGTCGGCGCAACCTCAAGAACGACAACACCCTCGGTCACGACCGAGGGTGTTGCACTTGATTCGTTGTGAGACCGCTGTTGCGTGCTCGTTCAGGCCGCCTTGCGGCGAGTCTCGGTCCCTTCGTCGGGGTCGCGAGCTTCCTTCCAGACGCCACTGGGGGCGTCGGGCTTCTCAGTCCAGTCGGTGGCCCGGTCGCCGAGCTTCAGTTCGCTCGACGCCGTCTTCCGATAGCCGAGCTTGCGGATGATCTCGAGGACATCCGTCCAGGTCGGGAAGGTCTTCCCGTTGGCTCGCTTGAAGGCGTCGATGGCCAACAGGAACAGAAACTGCTCCTGGTTCATCTCGCCCTCTTCGGCGCTCTTCACAAAGTCCGTCAGGCGGCGGCCCGGACCGCGGCGCCTTTCAAGGTTGGTGTCGCTGGCATTCTCCACCCAGCGGCGATCGACCCCGCTGCGGCGTTCGACGACGGAACCCGAACGCGGGTCGATCGCATGAAGATCTGCCCCAAGGTCTGCCTCACACTCCGGGGCAGGCGCGCTCTTCGGAGCCGACGCCGGGCGCCCAAGAGGCTGTCGACCTGAGGCCGAACGACCGCCACCACATGCTTCCTTGCCGTTGGATTCCGCTGCGTTGTTCATCTCATCAGCCATGGTTCGGTTCCCTCAGGGACGGCTGAATCGCCGTCCATGCGACGGCCGCTATGGGCCGGTACACTTCCGCTCCGATCGAGTCCTCCGCACTGCGAAGGCCCGCGATCCCGCTGACGCCCTCGGTATTGGCCGTGGGCGGGCGTCCACTGGTCCACATCCGGTCCATAGATCGTCCGGCTCCGGAAGCCTGTTCGTCCGGGATCGCCGATTGGGCCGGGAATCGGGTGGCCAAGGCTGGGACGGACGTTCCCACCCGCTACAGACCGCAGAGAGCCGACAGTTGTGACATCATCCGTGGAGGGATCGGACCGAACCCCTTCCCTCCCAACGAAGTAGGGCAGGCGACGCGCCGCCCGAAGCAGAACGATCGCATGGCCACCGACACCTCGAACGACACCCAACTGAACTTCGGGGCCGCAGTCTTGGGCTGGGTCGTGCCGGGCCTCGGCCAGATCGTGATTGGCGAGAGGCGTCGCGGCATCTACGCCATGATCGGCGTCATCGGGCTCTTCTTGACTGGCCTCCTGATTGGCGGTCTGGACTGCGTCGACAAGGACGAGGACCGGCTCTGGTTCGCAGGACAGGTCGCCGCTGGCCCCATCGCACTCGTCGCGGCCTACGGCAACAACGCCTTCCTCAAGCAGGGCCCCCCCGAGTCGAAGGTGCCGACCCCGCAGTCCCAAATGGAACAGGCGGCCGGCGCCCCTCCGCGCTATGTGACCAAGGCCAAGGGACTGGCCCATGCCAACGAGTTCGGAACGCTGCTCTGCTTCTTGGCGGGCCTTATGAACCTGGTGGTCGTGATGGACGCGATCGTGCGAACGCCTGGCGTCTGCCCGTATGAGCGCCGACAGGCGCCAAGCCGCCAGACCAAGCCCACCCTGCCGACGCGAGCGCCGGGAGCTTCGTCATGATGCTCCACGCGCTTCTGGCATGGACACCCTTCCTTGATCCGATGCCCGCCGCTGGACGGTACTGGTGGACGTTTCTCCTGCCGCTCGCGTTCCTGCTTTCGATGGCGTGGAAGGCGGTCCGCCTTCCGAAGATGGAGCACTACTGGCGCGACGTCCTCTCGATGACCGGGCAGATTCTCGCTGCGATCGTCGCTCTTGCGATCGGCCTCTACATCCTCATGATCCTGGTCATGCCGCACCTGCCGGCCGACTGAGTTCAGCCGTCGCGTTCGAGCGCCGGCCCGCGGCTCGGCCGTATCGCCTCACCAGAGCGATGATCGGGGCGGCCATCGCCGCGAAGAGGGCCGTGTCGGCCAAGAATCCTCGCCAGAGGAGAAAGGGCTTCCCGCCCCCTGGCGTCGGCGTGCCAAAGCGCTGAGCCGCACGAGCTGTCGTCGAACCGTCGTCATCGTTCTCAATGAGGGGAATGAAGCCCTCGGCGCGCTCGACCTCCACCCATTGCTGGGCGACGGCCACCCACGGCCATCCGACCGCCAGCGTTCCAATCACGGCAGCCGGTCCCGGCAAGGTCGCTACGCGCATGGACGCGGGCGGCTCAGCCCACGTCGGGATCGACGGCAGATCGAGGTTGAGATCGGTGGATGGCTGCCGAAACCGTTCGATGTGCACCCACCAGACCCCGGGCAGGCGGTCGCTCGCGACGAGCCAGTACACGCCATCTCGCACATGCAGGGTTCCGACGATGGGGAGAGGGCCCACCTCGTCGACTGCCAAATCGGGCTTCTGCACGTCGATCTGGCGATCAATCACGCTCTGGAGGCAGAGGTATGCCCCGACGCCCGTGGCCCCGAAGCCGATGATCACGCTCACCAAAGCGATGACGAGGACGTCGCCCATCCTGGTCGCCGTCGCCGTTGGCCGCTCTGGCGTGTTCGATCCGCTTGGCCCTTGTGGCGATGCAGGCATGCTGCGGATCGTAGCGAGAGCGTTTCGTTGGGCCGTCGAGACGATCGGCGCGGGTTCTCGGCCGTAGTGGCTGCTCCACGTCGGACGTCGCGCCGGACGTGGCGCGCCCATTGCGTTGGTCGCCCCACACCTCCGCTGGCGAACCGTTCGCCATGGATGCCCTCTGCTTGTCTCACACGAAAGCCATCTCCCATGGGCCTACTGCGACGTCTCCGCCGGAAGCGCATTCTCACCAAGGAACCCAGTCCCGAGTTCGCCTTGGGGCTCAGCGCCGTCCGGCACCTCCGCACCCTGAACCCGGATCATCGTGAGCGCGTCGAGAAGGACGCTCGGGTCTTCGCGGCCGAAAAGCACTGGGAGGGCTGCGGCGGCCTCAAGGTCAGCGACGGGATGAAGGCCGTGGTATCGGCCTTGGCATGCCTCCTCGTCGCCGACAACCAGCAGACGCTCTTTGAAAACACCTCGAGCGTTCTCCTTTACCCGAGCGGCTACATCGCCCCGAGCCAGACCCTCGCCAGCGGAGTCGTCACCCAAAGCTCCGCACGCCTCGGCGAAGCCCATGTGAACGGTCCCGTCGTCCTGAGTTGGAGCGACACCCTCCGTCACGCCACCCAACTCACCGGCCGTAACGTGGTGCTGCACGAGTTTGCCCACAAGCTCGACATGCTCGACGGCATGGTCAACGGCACGCCGGCGCTGCCCGACACAATCCCGCTCGACCGCTGGGTCGACACGATGACCGACGAATACGAGAGCCTTCGCGGCGAACTCGTCGCCGGCGCGATTCCCACGCTCAATCCCTACGCCGCAACGAATCCAGGCGAGTTCTTCGCGGTCGCGACCGAGCACTATTTCGAACGGCCCTTCGAGCTACGGTCGTCGCGACCGGCTCTCTACGACCTGCTGAAGGACTACTACGTCGTCGGCGGGTAACGCGATTGCCCGCTACTTGGCTCGCCGCACACCACCACCCGGCTTCTCGCTCTTGGATACCGGCTTCTTCGAGGCGCCACCACGGTATTGGTGCTTCGACTTTCCCGCTCGCTTCGTCGTCTTCTTCCGCACCGTCGGAGCTTTGAGGCCGCCGCTTTTCACGCGGGCGCCCTCGGACTCGATGGCTTCAGCCTCCATCGCCTCGCGCGCTGCATCGTCTTTTTTCTTCAGCGCCGCCCTGGCCTGACGCTTGTTCGACCGCTCGTAGCGTTCGAGATCCTCAGGCCGCATCCATGGCTTGATGTCCGGCAGCGGCGTCGTCGACAGCGAGACCGAGGTGAGGCGGCAGAGTCGCCTCCAGCGGCTCACCTCCTCCGGTTCATTGGAAACGAGGGTGAAACTCTCGCCGCTTCCTCCGCCGTGGCCAGCCCGTCCGACGCGGTGGACGTACTCCTCGGGCAGAAGCGGCACGTCGTAGTTGATGACCGTGTGAATGGCCGGGATATGCAGGCCGCGCGACGCAACGTCGGTTGCCACCAGGACCCGCAGCCGACCGGCGGTGAATTCGGCAAGATCATGCTCGCGCTGGGCCTGCGATCGATCGCCATGCAACAGCCCGGTCGCGATGTGTCGGATCTTGAGAGCCCCCGCCACCCAACCCGTTCGTCGTCGCGTGCGGCAGAAGACGATGACGCCGCTTCGCTTGGCTCCGCCGACGCCACCCTCAACGATCGCCAGCACCAACGCGGTCTTGAACGGGTCTTCAATCTCAAACAGGTGCTGGGCAAGGTGCTTGGCCGGACGTGAGTGCCCGCCAGCCTCGATCCGCTCGGGCTCGCGAAGAAACTTCACCGTCAGCCGATCGACCATCGGCGGGAATGTCGCACTCAGGAGGAGGATCTGCCGCTCGGGCGGCATGCGTTCGAGGATCGCCTCGACCTGCGGCAGGAAGCCCAGGTCGAGCATGCGGTCGGCCTCGTCGACGACCACGTGACGCACGTAGGCCAATGAGAGGGCGTCTTCGTCCAGCAACTCGCGGATGCGGCCGGGCGTACCGACGAGAAGGTCGATCCCCTCCGCGATCATGGCCTTCTGCGGCGCGATCGAGGTCTTTCCCCACACCGCACCGACCCGCAGCAGCGAGCCCCGGACGAGGGCCTGGGCCTCCTTCGCCACCTGTTGGGCAAGTTCCCGCGTGGGGCAGAGGATGATGGCGCGAAGCCTGGTCCGCGGTTCGACGCGTCGTCCGGATTGCCGCGTGCCCCGCTTCGGAGGCCCCTTCAGCATCGGCGGCGGGTCCGAGAGCAAGCGATGGGCGACCGGCATGACGAAAGCGAGCGTCTTTCCCGTTCCGGTCGGTGCAAGTCCGATCACGTCGCGGCCCTGCATGGCCGGCGGCACGAGTGCGGCCTGAATCGGCGTCGGCCGTTCGAAGCCCAAGGCCGAGATTCCTCGGCGAATCACCGGATGCATGCCCAGTTCGTCGAAGCCCGCGGTCGTCTCGGGTGCGGCCATCGGATGGGCATTCGGCTTCGCGTCGGCAGGCATCAAGCGAAGGATACTCGGGGCCATCGCGCGACGTCGCTCGCCCTTGCCTCAAATGTGCCGCACTTCCTGCCGATAGTCCGCTCGGCCTGTGCCACGGGGTGGATGGACCTCGCACGTCGTTTGAGTGCCCCCCATGGAGCCCTGTCGGTCGGACAATCCTAACGATGGCCCCGCCGACGAGCGGGTCTCGCGGCCGGCGCGCGAAGCGCGCCGAGCTCACGCGAAGGCCCTGGCCGAGGCCATGCGCCGTCCGCCGCTCCGCATCCGGAGCCATTACGAGCCCCAGGACCGCATCGACGCGTATCCGACTATTGAGCTGACGCCATGCAGCGCCGCGACAGCCTTGCTGGCACTCGATCGCGTCACGCGCGGCAGCGCAACGATGGTGGTGGTCGAAGGCGGACAGCTTCTTGAGGCCGGCGAATCGACGCTCTGCCACGCCGAGCGCGAGCTACTAGGCGAGTCGGTCGTCGGTGCGAGCATCACGACCGACACGACCGGTGCCATCGGCATCGCCCGCGCGACCGACCGACGATTGACCATCGCACGCATTGACGGGCCCGTGGACGTGAGCGATACGACCGCCCTCGAGCGCGCCATGGCCTGTGGCACTACACCGTTGGATGCCGACCTCCGCGCCACCGCGGTCCTTCAGGTGGGCGGCGAGTGCGCGCGGTGGATGCCGATCTGGGCCCAGTTCCGCGACGCCGCCGTTGCCCGGCGCTTCACGGCGCGCATGCTCCTTCTCTACGTCGCACGCATCACCGGTCGCTCGCCCGCGTCGCTTCCCACGATCGACAGCGAGAACTGCCGCTGGCCGACCGCCAGCTTCACCGTGCGCCCGCGCGACATCCGTACCGAGGGCGTCACGATCGTTGTGCCCTTGCGATCTGCGACAGGCCGCGTGACCGTCACGCTAACGCTCGACCGCACGACGGAACGCTGGTACGCATAAGTTGACGACGCCACTTCTCGCCCCACGCGGAACGCCTTGTCGGGTGCGTGTCGTAAGGATCCGTCAGACCGTTCGGGTTGTTCAGGGCATCGCTTGTGCGTGACATCACAAGCGACGCGAGTCGAGGGGTCGCGGGGCCGATGAGAGTGCCGCCAAGCAGTGGGCAAGCGAAGGATGCACGCAAGCCATCCTGAGTGAGGCCCGCAAAGGGATTTCAGAACCATGCACCGGCCGAGGAGGGATCGGCCGGTCTTGGTATTTTTGCGTCGCGTGATCACGCAGTTGCACTAGATCCTACGGGAAATCCCGCGTTGGGTATGGCATCTCCGTTTGCCCGCTGGCATGCTCGCCGAAGCGGACACGCATGGCGTTGTCCTTGTGTGCGAGAGAGCAGTTCATCAAAGGTCAGGAGGTTTCCGTGCAGCGAGTTCCTTGCCCGGCGGCGGTGGTTGCGCGCCCGTTTCACCTTGCAGTCCACCTTGCGGCCGTTGCGGTGCTGGCAAGTGCCGCCGGCGCGGTTCAGCCCTCCGCTGATCGGCTGATCGATCCACTCGGAGCCGCCGCGTCGAAATCGCTCGCAGGTCCGAACGCAAAGGTTGAAAGCAGCGTGCAGCGTGTGATTCGCACTGTCCGCCAGCAGGCCCCTCGCGGGAACCTCGCATCGCTCTCGTCGCCTCGTTCGTGGTTGGTCCGTCGCGACGGCGCGACCCAGGTCTATCTCGAGATGACTGGGCAGATCGAGGCGAACGTCGCGGCCCTCCACGCCGCGGGCATCGCGCCGGAGCGGACTATCGCCACCGCGAATCTTGTGCAGGCGTGGCTGACGCCGGACCAGGTCGACCTGGCGGCGGCCATGCCTTTCGTGCGCTTGATTCGGCTTCCCGGCTATGCCGTCACCAACACCGGCCCTGTCACCACCGAGGGCGACGCCGCCCATCGTTCGGACCAGCTTCGCACCGCCCCGTTGTGCCTCAGCGGCGACGGCATCAACGTGGGCATCATTTCCGACGGCATGAACAGCGCGGTCGAAGCCGTGCTCGCCGGCGAACTTCCCAACAAGCCGGGGAAGAAGTTCTCTGCGGACGTCACCGTGGCGGCAGGACTCAACGGAGACGGCGACGAAGGGACGGCGATGCTCGAGATCATTCACGACCTCGCACCTGGAGCGAAGCTCTTCTTCGCCGGGCCGTCGACCTCGGCAGAGATGTTCGACGCGATGAACACCCTCGCTGAGGACCTTGGCTGTCATGTCGTGTGCGACGACCTCAGTTTCTTCGACCAGCCCTTCTTCGACGACGGGCTCCTTGCGGCCGCCGGCTCGTCAGCGGTGCTTGGAGCCGGGCGAAGCTATGTCACCTCCGCCGGAAATCAGGCTCAGGAACACTGGCAAGACGCCTTCAGCGGAACTGTCGTCAACAACCAAGCCACCGGCAATGCTAATTGGACGCTCATGGATTTCGACGGGGCCGGCGATCATTCGCTGAATGTGACGGTCCCTGCCAACGGATCGATCACCATCTTCCTCCAGTGGAATGATGAGTTCGGCCAGAGCGGCAACGACTACGAACTCTACGTCGTCAACAGCACCGAAACGACGGTCTTCGGTTCGAGCACCAATACCCAGAACGGCAGCCAGAATCCGGCGGAGTTCATCAATCTCGACAACACGGGCGTGAACCCCGTGAACGCGAAAATCTGGATTCGCGAATTCAACGCCCCGACCGGGCCGGCGATCATGGAAATGTTCGTGCTCGATTCGCTTGTGAACGAATACGCCAGCGCTGCCGATGCTATCTTTGGTCATGCGGCGGCAGAAGGCGTCATCTCAGTCGGCGCGATTGACGCCGCGGACACGCCCTGCGGACTGGAGGACTTCAGCAACCACGGCCCTTCGACGGTCTGGTTCCCGTTCGAGGAGCGGAACACGCCGACCTTCGTCGCAACCGACAAGGTCCACGTGAGCGGCGCGGGCTGCTTCGCCTGCGACCCGAACGACTGTCCGCCACCACCGGCCGGCGGCTGTTCCTTCGCAGGCACGTCTGCCGCCGCGCCGCACGTTGCCGGGATCATCGCCCAGATGCTCGAGTTGAAGCCGACCGCAACGCCTGACCAGGTGCGCGACGCCCTCATCGCGTCCATCACCGACTGCGGCGATGCGGGCTTCGATTTCGCGTTCGGACATGGTTTTGTTGATGCCCCGGAAGCGGCCGCGTCGCTGGACCCCGACGGTTTCACCTGCCCTGAGGATCTGGTCCAAGACGGCGATGTCGACGGCGCGGACCTCGCGGTCCTCCTCGGTGCCTGGGGCGATCCGGGCTGCGGCCTCGACGAACCCTGCCGCGCCGACCTCAACTGCGACGGCGCGGTGAACGCAGCGGACCTCGGGATCCTGCTCGCCGCGTGGGGGCCGTGCGGCAGGTGACGGCGACCGGTTCCTACGTGCCCGGCGCCGCCGGCTTCGGAAGTGTCCCCCGCATCGCCCACGTGATCCCTTGCTTGACGTGCTCACGGAAGAGCGGTTCGGAGTAGCTTTCTTTGGTGTGGCCGCCGCCGGTGTACCACGAGCGGCCCTTGTCGATCTCGCGGCACCACGCGATCGGGTGGTCGCCCATCGGATTGCCGCTCGTGTCGTAGGTCGACTCGTCGAGGTTCGCGAGAACATGCACCGGCGCGACCTTCTTCGTTCGCGGATTCTCCTTGTAGACGTACCACTCGTCGAAGCGTTCCCAACGCTCCGGGAGCATCGACGTCGACGGGTGGGCTCGATCCTCGACGACCACGGTCGCCTTCTGGGGCGCGGGATGGGTTCGGAACCAAGCGCCGACGAGTTCCCCAAACCACGGCCAGTCATGTTCGGTGTCCGCGGCAGCGTGAATGCCGACAAAGCCGCCGCCTGCCCGCACCCACGCCTCAAAGGCCGTCTGCTGGTCGGCGTTCAGGATGTCGCCGGTGGTCGAGAGGAAGACGACGGCCTTGTACGGGGCGAGGCCATCCTTGGTGAAAAGCGATGCGTCTTCGGAGGCGGTGACGGTCCAATGGCAGGTCGAGCCTTCGGTTGACTCAGCCAGCTCTCGAATGGCCTTGATGCCATCGGGTATCGAGTCATGCCTGAAGCCCGCGGTCTTGGAGAAGACAAGGACAGGCCATGTCGTTGGTGCGACTGGGGCAGCAACGCCCTTCTTCGGGGCGCTCACTGCCCCGTCGTCGGGTGACGCTCCTCCCGCCAGGGCAATGGTCAACAGTCCCGCCGATAGGCAACCCAGCGTCAACGAAGCGGCATGCATGTGCTCGATCGTACCGGCGCGACGGGATCGGTCCTGCGGGGGAGTTCGCCTCCGTCCGGGCACGCCGGAGACCGGTCACTTCACGAGCTTCCCATCAGCGCTCCATCGTAATCGGCGGCAGAAGACAACCCGTCACCGGCGCCTAGCCCGGGCTGTCGCACGGCCCCCAAGCCCCCAGAAGCTCCGCGAGATCGACGGCGTTCGTCACACCGTCGGAATTGAGATCTCCCGCTCCCGGCTGACCCCACGCTCCAAGCAGCGTCGCGAGATCCATGGCATCGACGATTTCGTCGTCCGTGAGATCCGCCGGACAGGGTCCCGGAACGCACGCATCGCCGATCCCGTCCCCTTCAAGGTCCGCCTGATCGGGATTCGGGTCGAACGGACAGTTGTCGCACACGTCGCCAATCGAGTCGAGATCGGTGTCACTCTGATCGGGGTTGTATTCGTCGGGGCAGTTGTCGGTCAGGTTCAGAACGCCGTCCTGGTCCATGTCCTGGTCCTCGCACACATCGCCGATGCCGTTTTCGTTGGCGTCCCCCTGATCGGGGTTGAACATCGACGGACAGTTGTCGCAGGCATCGCCGACGCCGTCGAAGTCCTGGTCTTGCTGTGCCGGATTGGCGACCGTCGGACAGT
>JAEUIU010000004.1 GCA_016795065.1 Phycisphaerae bacterium | reverse complement strand
GCGAGGTTTCGTTCCGATAAGGGATCTCGACCGCCTCGAGCCCGGGGTGTGTCGAACAGATGTCAGCCTTCAGTCGCACAATTCTAAGTGCTGGCGGGGGGGGGGACTTGCGACAAGGCGTCGGGAGCGATCGAGAGCGCTCCGAGGCACGCAGCGCCGAGAGAGACAGCGATCGGCGTCGCACGCGTCGACTGGAGAGGCAAGCGCTCGAACCCTGAGTGCTTCGAATGCATTCGCGATCTGATCATGCAGGCATCTACGAAACCCGCAAGCGGTGGTTGCCGGATTGTTCGCAATTGCATGAACGCCACATCGTGGTCTGATGTGTTGAGGGCTGACGATAGGCATCGTCCATCGGAGGACGTCGAAAGCAATCGCAACGCGGTTAACCGCACGCCCCCCACGCTCCGAGGAGGACCGCGAGATCCGCTGCGTTGACGATGCCGTCATCGTTGAGGTCCGAGGCCGCGCTGGTGCTGCCCCAAGCGCCAAGAACGACCGCAAGGTCCGCGGCATCGACAGCGCCGCTGGAGTTGATGTCGCCGACGCAGGGTTCGCCGACCGGTGTCACGGTCCACTTCACCGCGTGAAAGAAGCCGTTCGCGGCGTTTGCTTCGCCGACGATTTCGCCAGCGTCGTTGATGCGTCGGGCGCGGCTGATCGTGCCGCCAGGGAGTGTGCCGAGAGCGATCGGCTGACCGTTCTTCCACACGACGCCGACCTCGACAGGGAAGATCTTCGTGCCGGTGGCGATGATGTCGCCGGCCTCGTTGATGTCGATCGCTGGCGTGAACGCCGAGACGCCGGGCGGCATGGGCAGGGGCTGCACGGAACCGTTCTTCCAGACCGAGGCCACGTTGTTGTTGAGGCCGACGATCACGCCCGCGTTGTTGATCGCGTACGCCTTCGACGCGACGCTTCCGCCGGGCCACGTGCTCAGATCCGTGTAGACGCCGTCTTGCCAGCGAAAGGCCCGCTGGGCGCCACTGGAAATGGCGGCGACGCCCACGACGATGCCGAGGTCGTTGATGCCGTAGGCCTCGGAGAAGGTCCCGCCGCCCATGAAGCCGAGGTCCGACTGAAACTCGGTGGTGTTCCAAACGACTGCGTGGCCGAAGTAGTTGGGAGCCGATTGCTGTCCACGTCCGACGACCTGCCCTGAGGCGTTGATGGCGTGCGCGATCACGAAGGCCTGAATGCCACCGGGTAGTGGCGGCAGCAGGGTTGGTGTGCCGTCAGGTGTCCAGTAGACGCCGTAGCTGAGGTCGGCGCCGACCGTGTATCGGCCGGCGATTTCACCCGCGTCGTTGATGTCCTCGGGGATCGCCGTCCCGCCGCCGACCGGTGCAGGCAGGAGCGAGATCGTGCCGTTCTGCCACATCACCGTCTTGAGCGTGCCGCCGGTCATGCTCGAGACACCGACGACGGTGCCCGAGTCGTTGATCGCATAGGCCGACGAAAAGAGACCGCCCGGGAGAACCCCGAGATCGGTGATGGTGACCTGCCATTGAGGGCCGCCGGCGAGGGCGGTGGTTGCAAGGGCGAGGGCAGCGAACTGGCCGAGCGTCTGGGGAAATCGACAGGATGGCAGGGTGGGTCGCGTCATGGCCGTTCGTACTTGCAAGCGGGGTGACTCGGGGGTGCCAGGGAGAAGGAGCTATCGAGGCGGAGTCAGATACGGACGGCGGGGCGACATGGTGGTTCCCGTCGATATCTGCGTTCGATCGGGCGATGCGCGGTACTCCGAGGCTCCGTCTGACCTCCACTTGGATGGAGAAGGCGGATACCCCGATCGAGTTTCCAATCGCGGCGAAGGTCGACGAAGGCCGATGCGCCATCTCGGCGGTTCACCGGTCAGAAATCCCACGAACCGAGAGAGGATTCCTCGTCGGGTGCACGGTTTCGAGCGAACATCCCTCGGTGAGATGTGACGACGGCACGCACCTGGGGAACACGCCCATCCGTCCTCTCTTCAACTCGCGATTTCCCGGACTGAGCCGATGAGAGATGTCCTCCCATGACCCAACCCGCCGACAACCCCTCATCGGCCGCTTCCGGCGACCTGGGCGAGGCCCGAGACCTGGCCGCGCAGCTCTACCAGGAGTTGCGCGAGATCGCCCGGCGCGAGATGAGCCACGAGCGGCGCGACCACACCCTTCAGCCGACGGCTTTGGTGAACGAGGCGTTCGTCCGGCTGGTCGGAGGCAAGGAGATCTCCTTCGCCGACCGCGAGAGCTTCTTCGCGGCGGCCGCGACAACCATCCGACGCATCCTCGTCGATCACGCCCGCAAGCGATCGCGTGACAAGCGTGGCGGCGGCCTGGTGCGCATTCCCCTCGAAGGCCTCGAGATCGCCGAGGCAATCGAGCCCTTCGCGCCGGGCGAACTGTTAGTGCTCGATGAGTCCCTCGCTCGCCTCGCCGCGATCGATTCGGTCAAGTCACGCATCGTCGAGCTGCGCTTTTTCGCGGGGCTCTCCGTCGACGGATTGGTGGCGGCGCTGGGCATTTCGGAATCGACGATCCGGCGCGAGTGGAGACTGGCCCGAGCGTGGCTCCGGGCCGACATGGAGAGCGCCCATGGAGAGAGCCCGTGAACGCTGAGCGATGGGCGCGGATCAACGATCTCTTTCATCGCGTCGCCGATCTGCCGCAGGCCGACCGGGACGCGCTCCTGAACCGCGAATGCGGGAGCGATGTGGCCCTTCGCGCCGAGATCCTCCGGCTGCTCGACAGCGATGTCGGTTCTGCCACGGGCAAGGACACCGATCTCTTCCAGCGCGTCGAATCGCGTACTGACCGGGCCGGCGAGGCGTCGCGCAGCAGCCCTGCTCGCGACCCCTTCCTGGGACGCGTGCTCGGGGCGTATCGCCTGACCGAACGACTGGGCGCCGGCGGCATGGGTGTCGTCTACCGTGCCGAGCGAGCGGATGGGCTCTACCAGCAGGAGGTTGCGGTCAAGCTCATTCGGGCCGAACGGGCGACCGACTGGATGCTCCGCCGCTTCGAGTTCGAGCGCCGCACGCTCGCCGCGCTGGAACATCCCTGTATTGCCCGACTCTTCGATGGCGGCACCACCGAGGATGGCTCGCCCTACTTCGTGATGGAACTGGTCCGCGGAGAGCCGATCGACCGCTACTGCGAACGGGCGAAGCTCGCGGTGGAGGCGCGGCTGCGGCTTTTCCTCGAAGTCTGTCGGGCGGTCCACCACGCCCACCAGAGCCTCGTCGTTCACTGTGACCTGAAGCCGGCCAACATCCTGATCGACGGCCGAGGCATGCCGCGGCTCCTCGACTTTGGCATCGCCCGGTTTCTGGAAGAGGAGCCGGAGTCGGCCGAGGGTGCTCCGACGCGCACGATGGCCCGCGTGCTCACGCCGGAATACGCCAGTCCCGAACAGCTTTCGGGCGGTGCGGTGACGACCGCGATCGACGTCTACTCGCTCGGCGTCGTCCTGTACGAACTGTTAGCCGGGTGTCGGCCCTTCGAGAGCGACAGCCGAAGTCTGTTGACGTGGGAGCGGCTCGTGCGCGAGCAGACGCCGGCGCGGCCGAGCAGCCGGGTGCTGGGCGGACCACGCACCGACACGGTGAGCGCGTTGCGGGGAGATCTCGACCGCATCGTCCTCATGGCGCTCCGCACCGAACCCGAGCGGCGCTACGCATCGGCGCGCGAACTGGCCGATGACATCGAACGTCATCTTGCGGGCGAACCGGTGCGGGCCCGGCCGAGTTCCTTTGGCTATCTCGCGTCAAAGTTCATCGGGCGACATCGCGTCGCCGTCGTCGCGGCGGCCGCGGTTCTCGCGGCCCTTCTCATCGGACTCATTTCGGCTCAACGAAGCGAGCGAGTTGCCGCGGCGGAGGCTCTCCATGCCCGGGCCGAGGCGGACTCCTTCCAGAGCATCGCGGCGTTCCTGATGGATGGCTTTCTCCCCGCCCATCCGAGTGATGATCCGGCGTGGCAGGATCGGGCGAGGACGCGCGTGCTGGCCCAAAGCGAACAGGTGCGGCGACAGTATGCCCAGAGTGACCACGAGCGGGCCAACCTGCTGGACACGCTCGGCCAGGTCTGTCGGCGGCTGGATCTCGTCGACGACGCGAAGACGCTGATGGACGAGGCGGCATCGATTCGCGAGAGGTCCTTTGGCAGGAACTCGATCGAGTTCGCGATCTCGCTGCGGAGCCAAGGTCAGCTCGCCTACGACCGGGGCGATTTCGCCCGCGGCGCCGAGGTGCTGACCGAAGCCTTGGGGATCCATCGGGCGGCCGTGGGCAGCACCCACGCCGACCCCGCGGCGATCGCAAATGATCTCGGGGCATGCCTGCGGAATCTCGGGCGCGGCGCCGAGGCGGAAGCGCTCCACCGCGAAGCACTCGCCCTGCGTCGCGAGTCCGGCGACCACACGTTGCCGGTGGCGGAGAGCCTCAACAATCTTGCGGGGATCCATCTGGGTCGAGGTGAGGCCAAGGCCGCCGTTCCCTGGTTCGAGGAGTCGCTGGCAATTCGCGAGGCGATCCTCGGCAAGGACCACCTGCTGACGGTCCAGACGGTGTCGAATCTCGCGCTGGCGTACTGGCGCAGCGATCGCCGCGACGATGCGCTTCAGGCGATGGCACGGGCCGAGGCCGGCTACCGGGCACTAGGTATCGACGGCGAGGACGGGCTCGGCGTGGTCCTTTCCAATCTGGCCACGATGCAGATGACGATGAAGGATCTGGACAGTGCGGCGCTGAGCATCGAAGAGGGCCTTGCCCTGCAGAAGCGTCGACTTCGCGAGGATCATCCACTCATCGCCCTCACCATGTCACGGCTTGCCGCGTTGCAGCATGCCCGCCAACGCGACGATCTAGCGAGAGAGGCGTGGATCGAGGCGGTGCGCATTCGCCGGGCGTCGAAAGATGCGGTGCGCGAACTGGCCGATGCACTTTCCGGATACGCGGCGTTCCTCGCCGAGATCAACGCCTGCGACGAGGCCAAGCCGCTCCTCGAAGAGGCGCTCGCCCTCCATCGCGATCGGGCCATCGACGATCCGGTGACGCTGGCCCGGGCCAACTACGCGTTGGGCGACTGCCTCGACAAGTCGGGCGATCCCGCCGCAGCGAAAGCACGGCTCGAAGCGGCCGTGGAGGCCATCGGCCGGGCGCCGCAAGCAAGCGACGCGGAGCGGGCGAAGATCCGGGAGCGACTTGAGAAGCTTGCGCCCGCCGATGGGCGCCAAACTCAGCCATCACTCTGAAGCATGTCCTCTTCATACGGTTGCACGATTACGAAGCCGTCGCCGTCGAAACACATCTGGAAGCTCTCGCCGCTGCCCCGGCCCAGAAGGGTCTTGAACTGGATGTCGGTCTTGAAGTCGGGCGTGAGCGAGCCCGACCAGGCGACGGTTGCCTGCGGATCGGTGTAGACGGGTTGCCCGCGGGTCACCGCCAGCGTGATCGGCCGATGATGGGTCGTCACGGCGACGATGCCGCTGCCCGAGAGCCGCACATTGAAGAGGCCGCCCGAGGCAATCGCCGAGATCTTCCGCATCATGGTGATCTCGTTGGCGATGCCATCCTGGAAGGCAAGGAGATCGTTGCCGTTGACGAAGATCGACTCGCCCTCGAGCCGTAGGAGCGTGACCCGCTTGCCCTTGTCGGCGAGGTAGAGCATGCCGTGTCCCCGGGCCTTACTCAGCCGAGCGCCCTCGCCCGAGATCGCCTTCTTGAGGAGATTCCCGATGCCGCGGTCAAGCATGCCTTCGCGTTCAAACTGGATCTGTCCGCGATAGGCGATCATCGAACCGAGCTTGATCCACACAAGGCCGCTTCCGGCGCTCGGCTGGAGATTCACCTGGAGGGTGTGCTCGGTCTCGAGCTCGAACATCCCCTGATTGCGGGCGACGTCCTTGGTCTGTTCGACGAATTCCCGAAGCGTGACGGCGGTCATGGGCTCTCCTTGGTTGGCAGGAGTATTGCGGCCTCAACTCGCTGGTCAAGACCGGATGTGAACTCTCCCTCACATCACGCAACAGCACGCCGGGCCAAAGCCCACAGCGCGCAACCCCTCCATTCCCTCTCCCGAGTTACGGCCTCACACCATCTCCACCAACATCGACACTGCGTTTCCGCCGCCGAGGCAGAGCGAGCAGATGCCGCGCTTGCCGCCGGTGCGGGCGAGATGGTGGAGGAGCGTCACCAGCACGCGAGCGCCCGACGCACCGATCGGGTGGCCGAGGGCGATGCCGCCGCCGCCAATGTTGAGGCGGTCCTCGGAGATTCCCAGCGGTTTGATGTTGCAAAGGATCTGGGCCGCAAAAGCCTCGTTGATCTCAAAGAGGTCGATGTCGGACGCCTTCAGGCCGTTGCGCTGGAGGATCATCTCGATGCCCAGCTTCGGGGCGAAGAAGAGTTCCTTCGGGGCGACGCCCGCGGTGCACTGGTCGATGATCCGGGCGATCGGCTTGCGGCCGAGGCTGCTGGCCATCGCCTCGCTGGCGACGAGGACCGCCGCGGCGCCGTCGCTGATCTGGCTGGCGTTGCCGGCGGTGACGGTGCCGTCCTTGGCGAAGACGGCCTTGAGCTTGGCGAGGCCCTCGATCGTCGAATCGGCGCGGAAGCCCTCATCGGTGTCGAGGCCAGTCTTCTGCATCGTCTGCTCTGGCGTCAGGGCGACGATCTCGTTCTTGAACCAGCCTTCCTTCGTCGCATGGGCGGCGCGATGGTGGCTCTGAACGCTGAAGCGGTCTTGGTCCTCGCGCGAAACCGAGTGCTTCTGGGCGATGTAGTCGGCCGCGAAGCCCATGCCCCACTTCTCAAACGCGCAGGTCAGGCCGTCGGCCTGCATGTGGTCGAGGAGCTTGGCGTCGCCGAACTTGACCCCGTTACGCATGTGGATCATGTGCGGGGCGAGGTCCATGTTCTCAATGCCGCCGGCGAGGACGAGCTGGTTGTCGCCCGCACGGATGCCCTGGGCGGCGGTCATGACGGCCTGGAGGCCGGAGCCGCAGACCTTGTTGATGGTCATCGCCGTCAGCGTGTCGGGCAGCCCGGCGAGGAGGCCGACCTGGCGGGCCGGATTCTGACCGACGCCGGCTTGGAGCACATTGCCCATCAGGCACTCGTCGATTCGCTCCTTTGAGCCCGGAACATCGGTGAAAAGAGCCTTCGCGACGTAGGAGCCGAGCTGCGGCGCGGGGACACGGCTCAACATGCCGAGGAACTTTCCGATCGGGGTGCGGCGGGCGGCAAGGATGACAGGCTTCGACTGTGACATGAGCGGTCTCGGAAACGGCTTTGGGGGGAACGCCGACTGTACAATTTGGTTCGCTCCCGTTGGCTCCGCAAGGATGGTCGTCGGGAGTCGGCGGGCGAAGGCCTCGGCGTCACGGATGGCGGCGAGCGCGGAACGGACGGCGAGAGGAAAGATGATAGCGAGATCCCGATGACGACCACGACCCGCGGATACGAACCGAGCGACAACCTCGTCAGCCTTCAGAGCCACATCCTCGCGGAGGAGACGAAATACCCAAGCGCGACGGGCGAGTTCAGTTGGATCATCTCGGCCATCTCCTTGGCGGGAAAAGCCATCGCCAACAAGGTGCGGCACGCGAGACTACAGGACGTGCTCGGCGAGGCTGGGGCCGAGAACGTCCAAGGTGAGAAGCAGCAGCGTCTGGACATCATCTCCAACTCGATCCTGATGCGTTGCCTCGGCTCGCGAGCGAGCGTTGCGGTGATCGCCAGCGAAGAGGATGAACAACCGACGATCATTCGGAGAGGTCACGAGGGCGGCAAGTACTGCGTCCTCTTCGATCCTCTGGACGGCAGCTCCAATCTCGACGTCGGCGTGGGCGTCGGCACGATCTTCTCGATCCTCCGCAACGACCCGAGCATTCACGAGGCCGAGCAGACGGTCTGCCAACGCGGCGCGACGCAGGTCGCCGCCGGGTACATCCTGTACGGCTCCAGCACGCTCTTCGTGGTGACTACCGGCCATGGCGTCGACATGTTCGTCCTCGACCATTCGGTCGGCTCGTTCCTGCTGGTTGCCCGTGGGTTGAAGATGCCGCGAGCGGGGAAGACCTACTCGGTGAACGAGGCCTATTCCGCCCAGTTCCCTGACGGCTACCGCAAGTTCCTCGCGTACGCCCACGACAACGGCTACTCAAGTCGTTACATCGGGTCGATGGTCGCGGACGTCCACCGCACGCTCCTCAACGGCGGGGTCTTCCTCTATCCGCCGACCAAGAAGAACCCCGAAGGCAAGCTGCGTCTCCTCTACGAGGCGAACCCGATGGCCATGATCGTCGAGCAGGCCGGCGGCATCGCCTACAGCGGCGACGTGCGCACGCTCGAGATTCAACCAGCCAAGCTCCACCAGCGCGTCCCCGTCCTTCTCGGCAGCGCCGACGAGGTCGAGCGCGTGCGTTCCTTCCTGAAGTGATCCTCCATCCAAGCTCCCATGCACTCTACGACGCTCCTCCGTTTCCTGGCGACCGTCGGCGCGATCTCCTGCGCCGCCGGGTCCGCTCTCGCCGCTGATGGCTACCTCTCGCAACCGGCCCTCTGCGGCGACCGGCTCCTCTTCGTGAGCGAAGGCGACCTCTGGATCGCGACGCTCGATCCCTCCGCAGCCGATCGGGTCACAGCGCACCGCCTAACGAACGGTCCGGGGATGGAGAGTGATCCGGTCATCAGCCCGGACGGCACGCGTGTGGCGTTCGCCGGCGAGTACGAGGGCAATCGCGATGTCTACGTCATGCCGCTCGCGGGCGGCGTTCCGCAGCGACTGACCTTCCACCCCGGGTCGGACGTGCCCCTCGTCTGGTCGCGCGACGGGAAGCGGATCGCCTTCCACTCCGAGCGGTACAACCCGCTCGGGCGCCAAGAGGCCTTCTGGGTCGACGCGACCGGCGGATTGGCCGAGCCGTTCGGCATCGGCGAATGCTCGCAGGTCAGCATTTCGCCGACGGGTTCGGGCTTCGTGTTCTGCCGCTGGTCCAACGAACACTGGACCTGGAAGCGATACCGCGGCGGCACGGCACCGGAGATCTGGTCGGGCGATCTCACGGCCAAGGTCTTCACCAACCTCACCAACAACAACGCCAGCGACCTCTTTCCGATGTGGATCGGCGAGCGGGTCCATTTCGTCAGCGACCGAGACGGAGCGATGAACATCTGGTCGATGCGGCCGGATGGCGGCGACGCGAAGCAGCACACGCACTTCGTCAACGACGCATCAAAGCCCACCGATCCCGCAACCTACGAGTTGCGATGGGCGAGTCCTGACGCCAGCGGCGGGTCCCGCATCGTCTTCGCCCAGGCGGGCGGACTCTGCATCTGGAACGGTGCCGGTGATCGCGTCCAGCGTCTTGCGATCGAATTGGTGAGTGACCGCTCGGGAACGCGCGAGCGATTCGTGAGTTCGATGGGCAACGCCACCGACTTCTCGCTTTCGCCGTCGGGCAATCGGCTCCTGCTCGAGACCCGAGGCGAGCTCGTGGTGCTTCCGGTCGGCAAGCCAAAGTCGGGCACGCCGGTCGGCCCGCGGCAAGTCACCCACGAGTCGGGAAGCCGGGAGTGGGGCGCAGTGTGGATCTCGCCCGAGGAACTCGTCTGCGTGACCGATTCCGGCGGCGAACAGCAGCTTGCCACGGTGGCAGCCGACGGATCGTCGACGCCGAAACTCATCACCACCGATCGCTCGCAATGGATCATGCGCCCAGTGGCCAGTCCCGACGGCCGCTTCGTGGCCTTCGGCGACAAGGACATGCGCTTGTGGTTGCTCGACGTCGCCAAGCGCGCCATCACCGAGCTCGACCGAGGCGACGCCGGTGAGATCATCGAGTACTCCTTCTCGCGCGACGGCGCGTGGCTTGCCTGGTCGAAGCCGATGGCCAATGGCAACGGCTGGATCACGCTCCGCTCGACCGCCGATGGAACGACAATTGACCTCAGCGACGGTCTGACCAACGACCGCCAGCCCCAGTTTGATCCGCGCGGGAAGTACCTCTGGTTCCTTTCGGACCGATCCCTCAATCCGATCATCGGCACGCTCGACTTCGAGCACGCCCTCGTCGGCATGACCGAGATCCTCTGCGTGCCGCTTGAGGCGTCGACACCGCCTCCTTCGATGACGCTTGCCGCCGCTGCGGGCTTCGACCTGAAGAAGTGGGCTCAGCCGATCGAGGACGGCGCTGAGGACGCGGGCGATGACGAGGACGAGGAGGAACACGCGGAGAAGCCGGACGCGGAGCCGGCATCGAAGGAGGCCAAGAAGACCGCCGACAAGAGCGAAGCCGATGGCGAGAGCGACGACGACGAGGCCGACGCGCCGACCAAGATCGACGGGACGGGCATTCGCGAGCGGATGTGGCGCGTGCCCGTTGACGCGGGCAACCACCGCTCGCTCGTCGCCGCCGCCGGTGGCGTCTGGTTCCTGACCGAGCCGGTGCGCGGCATCGCCGACGCCCAATGGCCGACGCCTCCCCTCGGTGAGGAGATCGCGACGCTCTCGCGATTCAGCGTGCTCGAAGGCGAGGCGAAGGAGGTCATCGACGGGATCTCCGCCTTCGCGGCCAGCCGCGACGGCAAGCATGTTGCGTGGTTCAAGGGCGGTAAGTTCGCCGTGCGGACCGACGGCGGCGAGAAGGACGAGGCGGTCGATCCCGCGGCGGTGCAGATCGCCGTGAATCCGCCGGCCGAATGGGCCCAAATGCTCGACGAGACGTGGCGCCTCCAACGCGACTTCTATTGGGCGCCGAACATGGTCGGGGTCGATTGGCCGGCGATGCGCGAGCGCTATCGCGCCCTTCTCCCCAAGGTTGGCACCCGCACCGAGATGAGCGACGTGTTAGGTCAACTCGTCTCCGAGCTGGGCACGAGCCACACCTACATCATGGGCGGCGATGAGCCCGACCGGCCGAAGCCGATCGGGGTGGGCCTGCTCGGCGTCGAGTTCGGTCGCAGCGGTAACGCGGTCACGATCGCCTCGGTCCTTCCCAGTCGGCCCGGCGATGAGGAGCTGATCAGCCCGCTCGCCTTGCCGCATCTGGAGGTGAAGCCGGGGTCGGTCGTCCTCTCGATTGACGGTCGGCCTGCGATGCCGTCGGTCGATCCCTATTCGCTCCTGCTCGATCGCGCCGGCCGGGCCGTCGCCGTCGAGATCGCCGACGACATCCAGGGCAACAATCGCCGCACGATCGAGGTCATCGCCCGCGAGGAGGAACACTCGCTGCGCTATGCCCAGTGGGTCGACGGCAACAGGCGGACGGTGGAGGAATTGAGCGGCGGCCAGCTCGGCTACGTGCACGTTCCCGACATGGATGCCGATGGCCTGATCGAGTTCAGTCGGACGTTCTATGCCCAGATCCGCAAGAAGGGGATGGTCGTTGACATCCGCAACAACGGTGGCGGATGGGTGAGCCAACTCATCCTCTCCCGCGTCGCCCGGAAGCCGTGGGCTTATCAGGTCCCGCGACAGGGTCGGATCGAGAGCTATCCGCAGAAGGTGCTCGACGGACCGTTCGTGGTCCTCATCGACCAGCATGCCGGTTCCGACGGCGACATCTTCCCCGAGTCGGTGCGCATCAACCACATCGCACCGCTCATCGGCATGCGCACGTGGGGCGGTGTCGTCGGTATCCGCGGCGACAAGCCAGCGATCGACCTTTGCACGACGACTCAGCCCGAGTTCGCGTGGTTCGATCCGAGCAAGGCCGGCGTGGCGGGCTGGAGCGTCGAAAATGTCGGCGTCGCTCCCGATATCGAAGTCGACACGACACCGGCGGATCGGATGGCGGGGCGCGATCCGCAATTGGCCAAGGGCGTCGAGGTTCTGCTTGAGACGTTGCAGCGTTCGCCGAGGGCCCAGCCCACGCCGCCGCCCTATCCCGACCGTTCGAAGATCGCGAAGTGATCGAGGTCGCTGACGCAGCCGAGTAAGATCAGGCGGTGCAGACTGAACACAGGAGTGACGCCGCACCGGATGGTGTGGCGCGTTGTGCCGGGTGCGGACATCCGTTCGCCGCTTCCGGTGAGACGCGCTGCGCCGAATGCAGCCTCGATGCGTGCGTCTCCAAGGCGATGTGGGAGGTCCGACGGCGCCGGGCAGCCTGGGCACTCCGACGGGCTGGGTTTGTCACGGTGGGCATCGGCACGCTGTGGGCGCTCGGTTGGCTGATGTGGATCGGCGGTCTGACGCTTGTGGAAGGAAGGACGTCAGGCGAGTTGCCCCATGCGCTCGGGGTCGCGCTCTCTGGACTTGGGGAGCTGTCGATATCGGCGCTCCACTTTGGGCCGTGGTTGGTCGGCCTCGCTTGGTTTTTCACGGCGGTGTCCCTGCACAGGCTGGTTGCGCCGCTGGGCGTCCGTGCTTGGAGGCTCGCGATCGCAACCTTGGTCCTCTCGGCCCTAAGCGAACTCGCCGGACCGTTGATCGATCGGCTTCTCCCGGGCTCCGTTGTGTGGGCGTTTTGGTTCTGGGCACAACTGCCGCTGATTGAGTTGACCTGGGCGCTCTTCCTGGTCGTGGTGACGTGGGCGATGCTCAAGACCACTCGCTTGATGGCGGGTCGCGACGGGAGTGCCGTTACGGGGATGGCGATACGGGCCCGCGTCGCGTGGATCGCGATTGTGACCCTGTGTGCCGTGAACGTGGCGCTGGTGACCTTGCCAAGCCTCATGGCGACGACCACGCTTGGGTCCGGCCTTCAGTTCTTCGTCCGGGAGTCATTGAACCTGACGGTGGCGCTCGCGCTTTGGCTATGTGCTGCGCGGGCAGCGTCAATCATCCAGCCGCAACGATGTGCCGAGGACCTGAGCGAGTCGGAGCGGGCGAGCGTTCGTTGCATCCGCTGTTGGCACACGATCGACGGTAGAGCGCCGCAGGATGGCCGATGCCCCGAGTGCGGGCTAACAGTTCGTGCAAGCCGGTTGGCCCGAGCCAACCAACCCGACACGATTGGGAGCGAACGCTGGCATCGAAACACGAGGCAGGCGCTCGGAGCGCTTCTCATTGCAGGCCTGGGCTCGCTCATGCTCGCAACGGCACAGGCGGTGGAACTTGCATGGCCGACCGTCGGCTGGAACTCCCTCGGCTCGACGGGAATCGCCCTGCGGCTCGCGATCCAGGCCCTGTTACTCATTTCTGCCTGGCGCTGGGCACGTAGCGGCGAACGGTCGGTAGCGGCCTGGTCACTCGTCGTTGCCGCGACGCTCGAGGTTGTGGTGGGCATCATCGAGTCCCGCGTCCCCGGAACCGCGGTGAGGGCGATGCTGGATCCGCTCGGGGTCTTCGGTGTGGCGACGCATGCCCTTCTTGGCATCTCGCTTTGCCTCTGTCTGGGCGGCGTGGCGCGGACGCTGAATGCGAAGGTGGCCTTCATCATGGTGTGGGCGATGTTCCTTGCATACTGGCCCATCCTCGTCATGGGAGGCATGCGGGTCCTGCTCGCTCTGGGCTTCACCGAGCCCAATCGCCGCTTCACGACGGGGGCCGAGGCCGTCGCGATGCTCCGCCCGCTCGCGTACTGGTGGCCTTGGACCATCACTGCGGGTCGACACCTGTGGGAGGTGCCCTGCCTGCTGGCGATCATCGCGATCCTCTGGAGGCTGCGACGCATTCGATTGCACGGCATGTGAAGGAGAGAACTTGCGCTCGCGAATCGTTGCATGACACAAACGCCCCTTATCATGAGGCAATGGCTAGCGTCAGCAGGGATGAGAACGAGCGTGCAGTGCCCATGACGACGTGCGTCGGATGCGGCTATCCGCTCCCGGCAGGCCACATGGCTGCGTGCCCGGAGTGCGGCGTCGACCCTGCGACCAGCCGCGCTGCCCAGATCGAGCGGGACATCTTCCCGGTGCAACTGGCGCGCATCGGATGGACGCTCGCGTTCGTTGCGGTGGTCTGCAACGTCATCGAACTTTCGCTTTCCCTCGTCACCATGCTGACGCTCTTGAGTGGTACGACCTACTACACGCTCACGAGCATCTTGCCGGAGTGGACCCAGAGCACCCTCTCGCCAGTCTTTCGGGTGGGGGAGATCAGCGGGCTGCTGGCCTTGATCATGCTGGCGTGGGGCGCCCGCGAGACCCTCGGCCTTTCACGTCAGTCGTACCGAGCCCTTTGGGTGGCCCTTTGCGTCACGATACTCACGTTCATGGGTGCCTTCTATAACATCACCAACGCGCTCGTCGGCGGGCTCGGAGCGGTGGGATCGGCGTTCTTTGGCGGCTTTGGCGCTGGGCTTCCGCTCCTTCTCCTGATCTGGTTCCGAAATCGCTTTGCGCGGACGGTCGGGATGCGACGGTCGGCCGTTCTGCGGGAGATGCCGTATCTGGCCGCAGTGACGGTCATGCTGATCGGAGGCGTGTTCGAGCTCCTGTCGTCCGGCTTGAACCCATCGGAGTCCTGGTACAGCCGAGTTGACTCCGTCGTGATCGTGATAGTCCTGTCGGCGCTCAACGTCGAGCTGTTGCACTCGATCATTGGCCTTCGCCGGGCATTCCGTCGCTATTGCTGGTGGCATGTCCATGAAGTCATCTTCGAACGACCTTCACAGTCCATAGGCGGGGCGCCGATTTGAGCGAGGCGATCAAGGCGATCTGTGCGGGTTGCGGCCATCCGCGCCTGTTCAACGCAGACGCCGGGAGCGAACGCTGCTCGGAATGCGGGATGGCCCGCCAGGAGGCCGACCTGCTGACTGCGCGACGGGCCCTTGCGGTGAGCTGCTGGTTGCGACGGGCCATTGCCTTTGACCTTGGGGTCGCGGCTCTTGGATTTCTCTGCATGGTGCTCTTCGTCGTGACCTGGGGCGACCAGTTCGGCGCGCCGATCACAACCTATGAGCGGTTCGCCGGTGTTCTGGCGTCGACGGCTGCGCTGACGTCAGCCGTTCTTCATTGGAAGGTCATCGCTCTCGGACTCCTCTGGTGCGTGATGGCAACGGCTGTTCAGCGGGCCCTGCCGCACGGCGGCTCCGGGTGGTGGCGGGCCGTGGCGGCGCTCGGCGGGGCGGGGACGGCCGTCGGTGTGCTCGCTGCGGTGCTCAACCTGTGGCCTCGTGTCGGCGGGGGATCGATCGGGCCGTTCCTTGCGTATGCAACGGACGCCCTCCTGATCGGCACGCAGGCCGCGGCCCTGGTGGGAACGGCACACGTCTGGAGAAGCGAACTGGTTGGTCCGGCAGAGCGCCGGGGCCGCGTGGGTGTGACGGTTTTCGCTCTCTTCGCCATTGCCGCTCTCGTCGCGATCGGTAGCCGGTTCGCGATGCCGCGCCTTGTCACGCACCTTGCGAAATCGGCGACTTGGGAAACGATGAGATTCGTCTATCTGGCCTACGGCTTCGTTCAATGCCTGCCGGCCGCTCTCCTCGGCATCGTGGCCTTGCGCTCGGCCTGGGCACTCCGAGACGCCCGCGGAACTGGGACGGGGCAGGGCCCTGATGTGACGGGCAGCAGACCACGACACCAGCTTGTTGGCATCGGCCTCGTGATCCTTGCGTTAGTGATCGCTTTCGCCCTCACTGTTGCGGGGGAGATGCGGCCGCTGATGGCTGTCGTCGAACCACAGCTCCTCGGCATCGCCGCCACGGTTGGCTGCATCGCGATGCGACTCCTCCTCATTCTCGGCATTTGGCGAACGAGCCTCATGCAACGCGGAAACGGGCCGGCGGCGTTCGCCGTGGTGGCCATAGGGGTCGACATTGTCTTTCATGTCGCGTTGGGAACCGATCGGACGCGGGAGCTGAGTTGGAGCGGCTCGCTCGAGGCCTTTGGGATCACGCTCTCCGTCGCCTCCGGCATCGGATTGTGCCTTTGGTTCAGCCAACAGGTCGAACGGCATGGTCTTCGGTGGATGTGGCTCGTCCCGGTGATGGCCGCGACACTTCTGGCGTTGCCCGCCACGATGGTGGGCTTGCAGGTCAGTGAACTGGTCGGCACCTCCGGCCCGCTCGCCTCGACGTTCGTACGGCGGCTGCACGGCGGACTCGGTGCTGCGGGAGCCGATCGGGGCTGGATTGTTGAGGTGCTCGCCCAAGCGTGGCAGGTGCCGATCGCCCTCGGCACCGTCGGATTGTGGATCGCCGCGATGCGGGGTGGCCGTCCACGAAACAACGGTCGCTCGGATCAAGACGAGCCCCACATCGCTCACCCTTCTCCCCATGCCTAACGATTCGCCAGCCAACCTGAAGGTGCTCTGTCTAGGGTGTCGCTACGACCTGAGCGGCCTGGACGATTCCGGGCACTGTCCTGAGTGCGGGAAGGACATCGAACCGGCGATCCTCGCGTGGCGAAATCTTGGGCCGCTGGTCATGCATGCCGGTATCGTCGGACGCGGCCTCAGTTGCTGTAGTATCGGCTTCATCACGCTCATCGCCGGAAACCTGATGCTCTTTGCGATCGAGCCGATGGGCGTCCTTCTGGCCCTCGGCGGACTGCTCCTCCTCACGGTCGGATGGGCGGCGATCGCACTTGGGGTACGTCGCTGCGACACCGCCGGACGCGGACTCGCCCGGATGGCGCTGACGTCGATCTCGCTCGTGCCATGCACGATCGTCGTCGCGCTCCTGGTCGGATCTGGGACGGTGTTCGCTGGCGAACTCATCGCTGCGCTGTTGGTGCTCGGGGCGGTGCTGGCCTACCTGATCGGCATGGCCATGGCGTTCCGATCGCTCCATGTCCTCGTTGGCTCCACCTTTACCCCGTTGCGAGGGTCGACCCGGCTACTCGGTCTTGCGGCGTGGCTCTATCCGCTCCTTCTCGTCGTCTTGCTGGGAATCCAGATCGTGCTGCTGACCATGATCTACGGGAGTCCACCCGCTTGGTTGATGGACCTCGCCCTTGTCGTGCACGTTGCCGTGAACGCCCTGCATGGAGCGATGGCTTGGGTCTGCGTGCGCACGGATCGGCATGTCGATGCTGTCGTCGGCGGCGTCTGGCGACAGTGACGGAAACGAGAGCGCCCGCATCCGAGGATGCGGGCGCTGGAAGCGTGCGTGCGAAGCGTCTTGCCTTATTCGTATCCGTCGCGGGTCTCGATGGCGAAGTCGTAGAGCTTGGCGAGATCGGCCTTCGAGAGCTGGGCGAGGTCGTTGAAGCGGGCGATGACCCTGTCGAAGTCGCTCATCGAGAGGGCCCCGAGGAGCTTCGCCTTGTGGAGAAGGATGTCCTTGAGATTCGCGGTCGTGTTGCGGGCATGGCCTGCCGGATACATGACAAGGCCGCTGTCGAAACTCGTGCCGTCGTTCATCGTGATGACCAGCGAGGTCGGGATGCCGTCCGGATAGCGCCGGTCGTACTCGCTTCCGCCGTGGGCAAACTCCATCTTGGCCATGATCGCCCGGGTCGCCGGATTCTTGATCGAGGTCGGGTCGTAGTCGTAGGGAGAGAGCATGAGCGACTTCCAATACGCGTCGTTGTGCTTCCCGAGGGTCGGATTGCCGAGCTTCTTCGCCGCCTCGATAGCCTTGCGGAGGAGCGTGCCGACGATGTAGACCATCGAGTGGTCGGCGCTCTGGCGGGTCTTCGGATCGCGCTTCGCCGGGTCGCCGATGATGCCGAACGCCGGTTCGTAGGCCACGATCTTGATGGTCTTGATCGCGTCAGGGTTCGCGAGGATGCCGGGGTTCTTCTCGATGAGGGTGAGAAGTCCCTGGAGCGCGCCGGCCGACTGGTGCTCGTAGAGGCCGAGCTTGAAGTGCATGCCCATGACGGCGAAGTCACTTCCCGAGTGGCTGAGGACGAGGTCGAAGGGGCTGTCGCCCGAGGTCTTCTCGAACTGTCGGAACATGCTCTCGGGGTTGCGGAAGATGTCGCGAGGCCCAAGGAAGCCGCGCATCGAACGTTGCATCGCGAGGATGGCGACCTCGGTCGAGATCGCGGCGGAGGCTCCCTTCGAGTCGCTGAGCTGCTTGCCGGCCCGGATCGCCCGCCACGGGATGTAGTGGGCGACGGTCATGCCGATCGCCGATTCGATCTGCTCGGGGGTCGCGCCGAGCATGGCCCCGTAGACGGCGGCGCTGGCGATGGCGCCGTGGACGACGTGATCGATCTTGTAGCTCTTGAGGCTGAAGACCTCGGCGAGGCGGCCGCGGATCTCGTCGATCGCGATCATGCCGCGGAGGGCAAAAGCGCCGTCACGGCCGGCCCCCCCATCTGCAAGCTGAGCGGCCGCGATCGCGACCGGATAGAAGTCGTTGTGCCCGAACTCGCCCGCAGTATGGCCCAGCTTCGGGTTGTAGCCGAAGTTGGTGCCGTTGGAGTCCCACTCGCGCACCGCGCTGGAGTTGGCGACGATCGCCTTTTCGGGGGCGACCTTCTGGGTCGAGCCGAAGACCGGCACGCCGTTGGCCTTCGGATACTCCGCGGCCTCGGCCCGAAGGAGCGTCGGAGCGTTGGTCTTGAGGGCGATCGCGCTGAGCCCGCAGAGGACACTATCGGTGTGGAACATCACCGTCCGGTCGAGCACCGATTGATCCGGCTTCCCAAGCTTGCCGGACATGAAGTCGACGGCGAATTGGCCGATGCCGAGGGCCTGATTGGTGTTGCGGGGAAGCGACACGGCGGTCGCGGTCGATGCGGGAATCGCGGTGGCGGTGGTCATGGGGGGTCCTTTGGGCCGCAGATTGTACTGGGGCGGCGAGGCGGATCCAGCTTGTTGAATCCGCCAGGAACCCCTACTTCCGCGACGATGCCCGGGCGGACCTGCTCGAAGCCTCGCGGATGTCGCCGATCGTGTAGTAGCACTCCGGATCGAGCGAGCGGGCGAGATCGACGACGCCTGGAGCGCCGCGACGTTCGGTCTCGACGAAGAGCATCGACACCGGACCATCCCGGCCGCGGCCATCGAACTCGGTCACACGAAGGCCGCGCTCGCGCATGGCGGTAGCCATCTCGCCGCCATTGCGGGTGAAGACCCGGATGATCTGTCGGCCGAAGGCGAAATACTGTTCGATCATGATCCCGACGAAGTTGCCGGTGGCGAAGCCGAGGGCGTAGGCGATCGCGTTCACGATGTTCTCGCGCACCGTGGTGATCACCTGGCTCACCACGAGCACCCAGATGAGGACCTCCGCGAATCCAAGGCCCCACGCGACGGCCTTCCTCCCGTTGATGACCGCCACGGTGCGCAGCGTGCCTAACGAGACGTCCGCTACGCGGGCGGCGACGATGAGGAGGGCTCCGAAGAGGACGTTCCAATCCATGTGTGATGAACAGGACGCGTCAGCCGAGCAGCCCGTCCAGCAGCTCCACGACACCCTTGCCTTGGGTGGCGATCGTCTCGAAGATCTTCCGGCCGGAGGCGATGTCTAACAGCTCGCGCACGAGTTTCGCCTCGCCGGCGTGGTCGGCCTTGTTGACCACGAAGACGTCGGCGATCTCGAGGATGCCGGCCTTGTCCATCTGGACCGCGTCGCCCATGCCCGGCACGACGACAACCGCGGTGCGGTCGACGAAGCTGCGAATGGCGACGTCGTTCTGTCCGGCGCCAACGGTCTCGATGATGAGGGTGTCGTAGCCGGCGCCGCCAATCAGCTCGATGATGTCCGGCAGGGTGCGGTAGTCCTCGCCGACGATGGCCAGCGAGCGGTAGAAGATGCCCTCGTCGACGGCATTGAAGTCGACGCGAAGACGGTCACCGAGAAGGGCGCCTCCGGTGATCGGGCTCATCGGATCGAAGGCGACGACTGCGATGCGCTTGCCGCGGCGCACCGACTCGGAGGCCATGGCTGCGACGAGCGTTGACTTGCCCGCTCCAGGGGAGCCTGTGATGCCGATGACCTGCTTGGGTCGTCGACGGGGGGCGTCCTTGGGCGTTTGACCGGCGTGGGCGAAGGAGATTCGGCGGGCGAGTCGGGCCGTGTCAGAGGGTGACTCAAGCGGCGCGTAAGGGCGTGTCGCCTCGCGGGCGCTCTCGACGATCTCCTCCATGCCGGTGCCTGTGTGGAAGACGCGGTGAACACCTGCCTCGATCAGCACCGGCACATCCTCTTGGGGGATGATGCCGCCGACGTTCACGGTCATGTCCTTCCGGCCGACCTTCGCGCATTCCTCAAGGAGTCGGGGAACGAGCACCAGATGGGAGTTGGACATCATCGATGCGGCGATCATGTCGACGTCCTCGTCCCGGGCGGAGATGGCCAGGGACCGGGGCGTCTGCCAGAGCCCCGAGTAAATCACGTGCACGCCGCTGTCGCGGAGAACACGGGCGATGAGCTTGACGCCACGATCGTGGCCATCGAGCCCCATCTTGCCCAGGAGGACGCGCGGGCGGTGCGACAGGTCGGCGCATCGGTCCTGCTTGGCGATCGCGGTTGTCGGTTCGTTGATGGCGTAAGGCATGGCGGACCGCGAAGCCTACCACACCGCCGCACTGGCCTGAAATGCGGGCCAAACGCGCCCGTTCATGACAAGCCGTTAGGCGGACCCGCTCGCCTCGGCCGTCTCGACCTGATTCTTGACGACCTTGGCCTCGGCCGTCCACTTGTCCGGGTAGAGCCGATGGGCGATCGCACCGACGATGAGGTGCGTGTTCCTGTACTTGTAGTCGTCCATCAACGATTGGGCGCCGCTCTCCAGTGTGACGACCGCAATCGACTTGGACATCCAACGGCTCATGTCGATCTCCGTAGCACGGTCGATAGGACAGGAACCCTCGGGCGTGATCAGGGTGCCGTCGTCGGTGACGGCGAACGATCGCCTCTTGAGCTGGATGAGGGACCAGATCGCCCAGGGTGTTCCGAGAAGTCCGCAACCGACGAAGTAGAGCCAGAACTGCACGTCGTCGTCATAGGACTCGGGCTTTGAGGGCACCTCGGTGTACTTCTCGTTGAGAAGGACCTTGACGCGCTGGAACTCCTTCTCATCCGCTTCCGAAAGCGATTGCCGGTCGTTGACGCGCTTCTCAAATCCGTCCTTCGCTTCGCGAAGGGTCGAGTATTCGATAAACGCGTCATACCGCTTCGGGATGGTGATCGTGTAGTCGTACCAACCCCATGCTCCGAACACCGCACAGAGGACCGCGAGAACGATGTCGCGATAGAAGAGGAAGGGCTGAATGGAGGTCCGGATGGCCATTGGAGGAGAACGCCTAGGTGCAAGGTAGCCGATTGCGGCGCTTCGGACACTGGATGCGGCCGAGGCTCGCATTCAGAAAGCCATCCGGCGAGAGTACCCCGACGGGGCGAACACCCTTGGGAGGCAGGTTCTCCATTGTCGTCACTTCTCGGTCCGAAGTTGAGCATCTGCCACTGGACCTGAAGGTAGAGGAGAGTACGTTGTAGGGCTCCCCTCATCACATGCTGTGCGGTGGCAGACCCCTCTCGGGCGTCGCCGCGAGGCTTCTCCGATCCTTTAGCTTGGGACCAACGGGTCCCAATGGAAGGTGCGACATTCTTCGCCTCACTCGACCCAAGGTTGTTGCCGCTTGCTTCGCTGCGGCCTGTTTCGCCAGCCACTCTGTTGCTGGGGACTGCCCGGCAGACCTCAACGCCGATGGCGTTGTCGATGGCGCTGACCTGGCGGCCGTGCTCGGCGGCTGGGGCACCGCTGGAAGCTCAGACGTGACCGGAGACGGCGTGACGGATGCCGCGGACATCTCGATCGTGCTGGGTGGTTGGGGGCCGTGTCCAACCGGTAACGGAGTGATAGAACGAGAGCTCGCCGCGATCTCGCTCAGCTCGTATCCCTGGGCCTCGTTCGTCCAGAGCTTCAATCGCACCTCGACCGTGAGGATCGCCGTCGATCCCGCGCAGGTGGCGACCGTTGCAAACGCAACCGCTGATGTCTTTGTGGTGGAGGACCGTTCGAGTCTTGAATGGGCATCAAACCCCACCTTGGCGGACGTTCGGGGGACTCCTGATGTCGTCACGTTTGGGGCTTCGATCGATGCCAGCGTTCTGCCTCTGGCCACGACGACCCTTCCGGCGACGAACGGGCTGAACATCGGCAAGGGCTACGACCTCGTTGTGGATGTGAACCGCAACGGGTTGCTCGACGCCGGTGACCTCATCGACGGTGGCGAGGGTCCGGGGTTCTGGATCGTCAGCGATCTGACGGCGGCCGGTCCGCTCGCCGTCTCGCAGATCAACAGTTTCGATACGAACTATGCACCGATTGCTGCGGCCATGCAGCTTGAGCGGATCTACTATCCGACCGACATCCAGAACATGACGCCGGTTCCGCTGGTTGTGATCAGCCACGGGAACGGCCACAACTATGCCTGGTACGACTACATCGGTCAGCATCTGGCGAGTTGGGGCTATATCGTGATGTCGCACCAGAACGACACCGTTCCCGGCATCGAAACGGCAAGCACGACGACACTGCAGCACACCGCTGCGATCATCGCCCTCCAAGCCTCGATCGGCGGAGGGGCGTTCAATGGGAAGCTGGACTCGACGCGAATCATGTGGATTGGCCACAGCCGCGGTGGCGAGGGAATCGTGCGAGCGTACGACCGCATCTTCGATGGCACGTTCGTGCCGACGAACTATGCACTGTCGAGCATCAAGCTCCTATCGAGCATCGCACCGACCGACTTTCTCGGCACCAACTCGGCAAACCCCCACAGCGCTCCGTATCACCTGATTTACGGCGCCGCTGACGGTGACGTTTGCGGCTGCCCCAACAGTGATATCGCCGATTCGTTCAACCTCTACGAGCGGGCGCTGGCCGAGCGATTCAGCACCTATGTCCATGGTGCCGACCACAACGACTTCAACTGCTGCGGCGTGAACGACTTCTCTGGTCCCGCCGGAACCTCGATTGGCAACGCCGGGGCCCAAGCGATCGCGAAGGGTGCGTTCCTTGCGGGCGTGAAGTACTTCATTGATGGCCAGTCGGCGGCGAAGGAGTACCTCTGGCGACAATACGAGGATCTTCGACCGATCGGAGTCAATGCGAACTACATCGTGGACCTGGACTATCGCGATCCGAGCGCTGACAACCGCATCATCGACGACTTCCAGACCAACGCGGGAACCGATCTCTCCAGCTCGGGTGGTGCGGTGGCTTTCACCGTCTCCAATCCGAACGAGGGCCTTCTGAATGACGCGAACACGACGTTTACCTGGAGCACGGCCGATCCGCGCAACGGGATGACTCGTGGCCGCACCAGTGACGCGACGAAGGGCTTCATTTTCGATTGGACGACCCCGTCCACACTGGAGTGGTCCGTGGTCGAGGCCCAGCGAAACTTCTCTGGGCACACATACCTGTCGATTCGCGCGGCTCAGGGCACACGCCATCCAAACACGGTCGCACTGGCTGGGACGGCCTTGTACAACGTGACGCTTGTCGACAACAACGGCGTCTCGCAGACCATCAACATCGGCGCGTATAAGGGTGGCGTGCAGCGCCCTTATCAGCGGACCGGCTACGGGACCGGCGCGGGCTGGCAGAACGAGTTTGAAGTCACTCGCATCCGGCTCACCGATTTCCTGACCGGCGGATCGATGCTGGACCTTTCCAACATCGTTGCCGTACGCCTTTCCTTCGGTGCCGATGGCGCATCGGTGCAAGGACGCCTGAGCGTCGATGACCTTATGCTCGACAAGGACTGAACCACGAAGACCCACGCCTGCGGGCGGATGCGAGCTGTTCGCAGAACACGTAGCGGACGACGAGGTCCGCATCAATCGTGCCCCACGAGACAACCGATGACGACCACCAAGACCATTCTTGCCTCCACCCTCACTCTCACGCTGGCCGCGGCTCTAGCCCCGGCGAGTGGCGCGGGTGCCAACAGCCAAACGGCGACTTCCGGCTCGAAGCCCTCGCCGACCGTGGTGTCCCCTGACCAAAAGGCGGCCCCGAAGGCCCAAGGATTGAGCGATACGGCCTTGCCGGCGATTCCGGCGACGCCTGCAGGCATCACCGAGCTGATCGAGGTGCGGGAGTTCCGGATCACCGAGGCGTACGAGCACCGCCATTCGAAGGAGAAGCCAAGCGTGACGGCGGGCTATCTGATGGTGATTCGGGCGCCGAGCGAATACCTCGCGCCTCGCCAGGTCGAGATGCCTGTCCTCATGGTCGGGTCGATGCCTGTCGAGCCGATGAACGTCGGCTTCGCTTCGGGCCAACTGATCGCGATCGTTCCTTCGGCTACGGACGCACAGGGAAAGCTCATGTTGGATCTGGCGAAGGCACCAATCTACTTCGCGCCGCCGGCACTGCCGGAACAGATTGATGAGGCGTTTGGGCGGCAGGTCTTGGGGCTGGCGACACGGTCAGGCATTGTGGCCCAGTCTGCGGACGCGCTGGCAAGGGCAAGAGCGGCAGGTGGCGCCACCGTTGAAGTCGCTGATCGGGACGCCCTGAACAAGATCGCGGGTGCGCTCGTTCGCACATACGCGGCCGATGAGGCGGACGTCGCGGATGCGTTGGAAGGCAAGACTGATAGCACGCCACGGGTGGTCAAGCCCTGATCGGCATTTGAGTCGGCGATACATGCGTCGCGACTGCGGGAGCAGTTTCGTTTGGGACTCGTGCGTGAGGAACGGCCGCGACAGGGTGGGGGTGGCCACACGGCACGAGGATTCGCTGCGCCCCGTAGGGCCGGCTGCTCGTCAAACTCACTTTGCAACGGCGTTTGGCCGGATGTCATAGATAGTGAGGTTGTTGATGCGCAGTTTCCAGGCGCTGACAAGCCCGACATGGCGTGGGTCTGTTGAGTAGGCGGAATACGCCTCGGCGTCTCTGAAATCGATGACGAGGCCAACGTCGTAGTCCTCGCGCACTTCCGGACGGCCTGCTTGAAACGGCTCGCCTCGCCAATAGTGGAGGATGCCTGGAATCGGAGCGAGCTCGCGGTCCATTGCGATGATGAGCTCGGGGATGTCGGCGGTCTCTTTGAGGTCAATCAGGACGACGTGACGAATCGCTGATGGCGGAACCTCCTCGGCCGAATCAAACGGTGTGCGCGGAGTGGAGGCACACGCGCCGACGAACGCGACGGTGAGGGTGGAAATCGCAACAAAGGGCATCGATGAAGCTCGAAGGCGAGTCATTCGGTGGGTCTCATGATGGGTGGATGTCGCTCTCCTGCCTTGACTGGGAATGGGAGGCGGTTGGAGCGTGGCGGCATCGGGCAGGTCGCGAAGGCCGTGAATGCACAGGGTGGGTTGTAGGCTCGATTGAAGTCGAGGACGACCGAGCCCTGATCGGTGGGCGCGTCGACGTCGAGGAAGCGCCCGCCGGAGTAGGTGTCGCCGCCATTTGTGGCGTCAGAGAAGACGACGAAGAGGCTGTCAGGGCGCGAGCCCGGTGTGGCGCTGAGCTCGAACTGCGAGCCTTGGATGGTGACCGAAAGGACTGCCGCCAGCGGCTGCTGCTCGACATGACCGGTGACATTCGTGATGTCGATAGTCGACCTCGGGGGGGCTCGGCGGAGTGCTGCTTCGACGACGAACTTCGGGTCGTACGGAAAGGCATCGATCGACTCGAAGCGACGTCGAACGGGACTCTCGTCGTTACGAACGCGCAGCGCAGCCTGTCCGTTTCGGTGAACAAGCGTCAGGGTCACGGGGCCGGCGATGAACACTGAGGGCTTCCCGTTGCGGTCATCGCGGAGGTTCGCCATTCCGAGCGGCTGGTCGTGAAGAGTGACGCGCGAGGCCTCCTTGGCGTCGAGTGACGCGGCGGGCGTGAATCGAATCAGTTCGCCAGCCACATCGATCTGCCCGAGCCGAGCCGGGAAGGCTGGCGAGTCGATGCGCACGTCACTCGATGGGTCGCTTCCGAGTGTGTGTGCACCATCGGCGAGAAAATGGAGGCCGGTGAGCGTCAGCCAACTCTGTGGAGCCTTCAGCGAGCGAACGCGGGCCTCGCGCCATCGCTGCCACTCGGATTCGGGATCAATGCGGGTCTCGCTGGCTTCGGGAATGGCAATGGCGTCCGCGTTGGGGCCAATGGACGTCGTCGCAGTCGAGTTCGCCGAGAGGCGGGAGGACGAGGGCTCGGGGGCGGTGGACACGCGAGGAGGATAGCTGGAGTGGGTGCATCCAACGGACGCGATCAGGAACAAGGCGTGCATGGCCGCCAAGGCGGTGACCGTTCGGTGGCGAGATGCCCGACATCGGTCACGGTGTCGAAGAACGGACGCGGTTGGAGGAGGAGCACGCATGGGTGATCAGTGTCGCACGTCGCCGGCAACGTTCGTCCGCTTCCATCTGCATCATTGGATCAAGACTGGACCTCCGGTGACCTGACAGGGCTCTTCCGCCAGCGAACGGTTCCGAGCAGATGGAATCGCGTCGATCAAGAGGACGTTCCAAGGCGAACCAACAACCGTCGAAGGGACCGTGTGCGGGCGTAGCCGGCGATCACGCCGAGGATCGCCCGGCGGACAATGGCTTGCTCTGTAACGAGGGGGCCACGCAACCACACCGTCCCGAATCTCACTTCAAGCTCAAGGAGGTTCAGCCATCGCGACTCAAGATTGGCGGCGCTGTGCCCGAGATTCGCGCGGAAGGTCGTGGGCGGTCCTCCGCATGCTCAGAGAATCGCTGGAAGCACGTGGCGCGATATGCATGTGGCGACGCATGCCGGGCGAGATACGGCGGCCTGAGATCGAGTGGGGAGAGTCAGAAACTCGCTTCCATTTCGGGGGTCTGTTCGCGTCGGTCGGCGTTTCCGCTCCTCGTCCTATCGCTCAGTACGCCTCGTCGCCGCTCCTGGCTAGCCGCAATCATGGCGCGCCGCCCTTTTGGCGGAGTCCTGACGTGCCCGACGAGCGAGCCGCAAGAACTCCGTTCGTGCTGCGGACGACCTTGAGGGGACATCTGCCCCGTCTACCCTGCTCGCGTGATCTCACCCAACTTTGCTTCGTCACCTTGCTTTGAGGTAGACCCATGAGGCTCGCTCGCGTCTTCGAAGCGAGTACCTCAGCGAACTGCTCCTGCCTTGGAGATCCGGCGATGGGAAGCACGAAGAGCCGAAACCCTGAGTGCCGATTTCCAGAGCGTCAAAATCAAGCGAGGCCAGACTGAGAGGTGCGCTCGTCGATGCGAAGCTCGGCGCTGTCGAACGGCCGGTCGTCCCGGTGCTCGTCGCGTCCAATGCGGAGCCGTATCGTCGGTGCATACGCGTACAGAATCGGCGACGACTGACGGTCGGTGAGCGATCACGACACCGTCAGGTGGGACATTCCGCAAGGCAACGCCTGGATAGGACCACGTGGGTCGAACCAGGCCTCCTGGTGGGGGTGCGATCGTCAAGGCGGTCAGGTGTGTTCGGCGAACCGAACGTTGATGGCCGAGGGATCGCACACGTTGCTCGCATCCGTCGGTCCCATTGCAGGGCAAGGTGCCTGATGCAAGGGGCCGAATGGCGGATGGATCGGAAGCCGCCGATTCCTCGCAGCAATGCGCCGGCGAGGAGCTACGGCTTGAGCGTTGCCAAAGACGGCCGGGCCGTTCGACAGCGCCGAGCTTTCGCAGAAAAGAACGCGATGGGAGGGCTGCCCGAAACAATTTGGAACAGGCCACCCCGTATGCGGTGCTGAAACGCATTCGTGAGAATGCGCTATCGCCACCGCATGTCGGAGGATCGGGATCATCTGGTCCGTGCGTCACCCGATCGGTGCAAGGAGGGTCCATCCACTCGCCGACCGTCTCGTGCGTTCGGGCGGGGCCGCTCCCATCGCGTGGGGAGAGGACTGGTGGGTCGGAGTGCCACCAGGCCAATCCCGTTGCTCGTCTAACACGTGCACTTGCACGTCGGTGCCATCGCGCGAATGGTCGAGCGCGAATCACCTTCTTTGGATGTGCAGACGTGGAATTGGTGAGGGTGTTGATTCGCTGACAAGCTGGGACGGAGAGCTCATGACGTCGGTTCGACGGAGGGCTGATACCGATCCAAATGGGAATTCACGCGTTGCGGCGTCCATGGGTGTCCGCCGCCCCCGAAAGGAGGGTGCCTCCGGAGGGGGCTCCGGACTGCTCAAACTGGGATGGCCGTTCATTCAGCCTCCCGTTTGGCGTTTCAGTCAGGGTGCCGGCCTGTGGACGCTGTTTCGAGAGGTTGGAGTGCACCTCGTCCTACTGTTGCTTGGTGCCCGCGAATCAAGTCTCCTTTCATCTATCAAGTGTGGGGTCCATCTCGCTGACAGGGCATGGGATGAGTGATCAAGGGAGCGCATCCATTGAACATCGATGAACTCAGGAGCAACCCATCGAGTTACCGCAATTGAGGCATCGGTAGCAGGTTGCATTCCGAACGGTGATCGATCCGCAGACTTCGCATGCTGGGGCATCGCCCATCATGGCCGCGTTGGACTGGTCCAAAGCCGATTGCATCTGAAGTGCCGGTTCCGCGTCATCATCATTGGCAACATGATGACGCTTTGATCGCACGACCGTATCGGAGTGGGACTCCGTATGGACGACCCGATCAATGGTGACGATGTCCGTCTCTGTGTCGGTGTGGGTGAAGGTGGTGACTGCGTTGGGGTCGGTCGGGGTGGTCGGGGTGGTCATGCGCTCGTGACGAATCCGCGTGGCCGACTCAGGAGCACGCACAGCAACGGTTGAGGTGCCGCTGCCGAACGAAGTCGCTGGTCCTGACAGTCCGGTGGAGGAGAGGCGGGTTGCTGTTGGCGGCGTCATCGACCCTCGCGAATCGAGTGTGCCACGCTGGCCGCTCCTCGACTGTCCTGAAGTCTCGCCCGAGCTGCTCCTGCCTGCCCCATCGGAAATGAGGTCGCTGGCCAGCGGGTTCGACGGGGAGACACGAGACAAACTGCCGTCCGAACCTGCGTCTGAATTGCTCCCTCGAGCCCTGGTGATTCCTGCTGGCCCGCCAGACGAGCCCACAACCGGCTTCGGCTCCATCGAATGCGTCGCGTCCTGCGAACGGGAAGTCCATTGCGAATTCTCCCGAGAGTGGGTTGGCGGGGTTGGAAGTTGAGATCCGGTGAGCGTGCCGGTGCTTTGCGAGGAGGCAACGCCTCCGCCTGCGGATGCGGCCTGGGTATGGCCTTCGCTCTCGTCGGTGCTCGGGGTGGAGTTACCACCGCGGCGAGGCGCGTTCGCGTCGCGATACCCGGCGATGAACTGCATTCCGAGCCAGCGGAAGATGTAATCGACGAGGCTCTTCGCGAATGGAATATCGCGATTGGTGGTCATCCCCATCGGCTCGAACCGCTGGTGGGCGAACTTGTTGACCAAGCTCTCGACTGGCACGCCATACTGAAGTGCGACACTGATCGCGGTACCAAGGCTGTCCATGAGACCACCGATGGTCGAGCCTTCCTTGGCCATGGTGATGAAGAGTTCGCCCGGTCGACCGTCCTCGTAGAGTCCGACGATCAGGTACCCCTCATGACCGGCAACATTGAACTTGTGCGTGATGCTCTCCCGAGTGTCCGGGAGGCGGCGTCGCATCGGTCGCTCGATGATTCGCTCGACAATCCGCTCAACCTCAACATAGATCGGTGTTGCCGCGGCGACGATGACAGTCGACTCAGACACAGTTGCCGTCGCTTCGCAGCTCCGGTCTTCACAGCGGCAATCCTGGGTCAGGTGGGAGTCGTTCAGGGAAGAACTCGCCGAGATCGATACCGCATTCGTCCCCGCCGCAACCTCCGAGGCGACCCCCATCGGGAGCGGCGAGCGGGAATCTGCCGCCGAAGGGAACGAGGCGGCTTCGGCCGCGAGTTCCTCCTTCCGCTGGGCGACGGCCGCCTCCAGAACATCCTCGTCGTCCGGCTCGTCGCCTTCCGTCACGTCGGATTTGGTTGAGAGAGGTTGGCTCAGCTTCGAACCGTCGCGATACAGGGCGTTGGCCTTCAGTCCCAACTCCCATGAGAGGCGGTAGGAGGCTCCAATGTCGTCGAGAGTCGCCTCGTTGGGGAGGTTGATGGTCTTGGAGATGGCGCCTGAAATGAAGGGCTGGGCGGCAGCCATCATCCGGATGTGCCCTTCGGAGCGGATGAACCGCTTTCCAATCGAACCGCATCGGTTTGCGCAGTCGAAGACGGGCAGATGCTCCTCTCGGAGATGCGGCGCCCCCTCGACCGTCTGGGTTCCACAAATCAGTCGGTTGAGTGTCTCGACCTGGCGCCGCGAGAAGCCGAGGGCGCGGAGGCCGTTGAAGCTCGGATCATTGCGGGCGCGTTCGGGATCGATGCCGCGGGAACGAAGGACTGCCTCGGGCAGGGACCACGCGCTAAAGGCAAACGCGAGCTCGAACACGGCTGGGAGCTGGTTCTCTACGGCGATCAACTGCTCGTGGGTGAAGCCCAAGTGCAACAGTGCCGCACGGAAGGTCTCCACATTTCGGCCGTCCGCGAGCTCATGCCCTGAAGGCAACGTCCCGTCGCGGGCCGGCATCGGAACGTCCAGGCTGAGGGAGCCCATGACATAGGTGAGGATGTCGTCGACCTCGGCGGCTTCGTAGCCAAGTGCCACCAGAGCCGGGCGTAGAGACTGGTTCGCGATCTTGAAATAGCCGCCACCAGCGAGCTTCTTGAACTTGGTGAGTGCGAAGTCGGGTTCGACGCCCGTCGTGTCGCAATCCATCAGCAGGCCGATGGTGCCGGTCGGCGCAATGACGGTCGTCTGGGCGTTGCGGTAGCCGAACTTCTCGCCGAAGGTCACGGCATCGTCCCAAGCGGTTACGGCTCGATCCAAGACCGAACTCGCGTTGGAGAAACGAACCGAGCCGCTGTGGAACTGGTCGTGATCGATGGGGACGGGTCGAATGGTCAGGCTCTCGTACTCGCTCGAGTCGCGATGCATGCCAGTTGCTGCCCGACGGTGATTGCGCATCACCCGCAACATCGATTCGCGGTTCTCGGCGAAGCCGGCGAACGGGCCGTGTTCCGCGGCAAGCAGCGAACTCGTCGCATAGGAGCGTCCGGTGAGGATTGCCGTCAACGCTCCGCAGACGGCGCGACCCGCGTCGCTGTCGTAGGGGATACCTGCCTGCATGAGCAGGGCGCCAAGGTTGGCATAACCAAGTCCGAGCGTTCGATATCGCCATGAGAGCTCGGCGATTTCCCGCGATGGGAAGCTGGCCATGAGGACCGAGATCTCAAGCACCATGGTCCAGAGCCCGATCGCGTGCTCGTAGCCGTCCAAGTCAAAGGTGCGAGTCTCGGAGTCGTAGAACTTGAGGAGGTTGATCGACGCCAGATTGCACGCCGTGTTGTCGAGGAACATGTACTCGCTGCACGGGTTGCTGGCGTTGATGCGTCCGCCCGCCGGGCAGGTGTGCCATGCGTTGATTGTTGAGTCGTACTGGACTCCAGGGTCGGCGCAATGCCACGCGGCTTCAGAGATCTGACGCCAGAGTTCGCGGGCCGGCAGCGTCTTTGCGGGTCTGCAGTCCGTGCGACGAAGGAGGTTCCACTCGCGATCGTGCTGGACGGCCTGCATGAACTCGTCGCTCAGGCGCACGGAGTTGTTCGAGTTCTGACCGCTGACCGTGAAGTAGGCTTCGCCGTTGAAGTCGTAGTTGAGCTTCAGGCCGAGCCGGTCGGCAATCTCTCGCTGATCCTTGGTGAGCTGCTTCATGCCCTCGACCAGGGCTGCGACCTTGATCTCCTCACGGACCTTCCAATTGATGAACGCCTCGACGTCGGGATGATCGATGTCCAAGCAGACCATCTTGGCCGCCCGACGCGTCGTGCCGCCGGACTTGATCGCACCAGCGGCGCGGTCGCCGATCTTGAGAAAGCTCATGAGGCCCGAGCTCTTGCCACCTCCGGAGAGAGGCTCGTTCTCGCCTCGCAGTGACGAGAAGTTGGTTCCCGTGCCGCTTCCATACTTGAAGAGACGGGCCTCTCGTGTCCAGAGGTCCATGATGCCGCCCTCACCCACGAGATCGTCGCGAACCGCCTGAATGAAGCAGGCGTGCGGTTGGGGGTGGGAATAGGCGTCCTTCGCGAGCGTGACCTCTCCCGTCGAGTGGTCAGCGATCCAGTGGCCCTGGGCAGGGCCGCTGATGCCATAGGCGAAGTTCAAGCCGGTGTTGAACCATTGCGGGCTGTTGGGGGCCGCGAGCTGGTGCACCAGCATGTAGGCGAGTTCGTCGTAGAACGCCTCTGCGTCGCGTCGGCTGGAGAAATAGCCGAACTGCTCGCCCCAATGGGCCCAACACCCCGCCAATCGATGAACGACCTGGCGGACACTCGTCTCGCTTCCCAAGACCGGCTTTCCGGCCTCATCAAGGACAGGCTTTCCGGATCGATCCGTCTGAGGGACTCCAGCCTTGCGGAAGTACTTGCTGACCACAATGTCGGTCGCCAACTGGCTCCAGGACGCCGGGATCTCGGCGTCCTTCATTTCAAAGACGGTGGAGCCATCGGAGTTGCCGATGCGACTGCTTCGTCGAGCCCATTCGACGGTGTCGTAGACGTTCTGGCCAGCCTGGGTGAAGCGACGGGAGATCTTCATGCATCAAGCCTCTGCGGCATCCGCACATAGGTGCGTATTGACTAGTGCGGGCCGCTTCGAGAGGAGACTGAGAGGAGGAGAGAAGAGACGGAAGAGGGTGTGATCGGGCGGAGAGGGAAGGAGTGGATCTGGAGGAGCGGGCGGGATTCGGGTGAGGAGGAGAGACGAAGGGTCAAGGGATCAGCGGTTGTGCGGTCTGAACCGAAAGTCAGGCTGAGGGGTGATCAATGGAGGCGGGCTGTCGAGCCGGGTAAACGGCTTTGTTGCGCCAATCTCTTGCGCAGGGCCGCGACGATGCGCCCGCTCAAGGGTCAATGGCGGATGAGGCCGAAGCCGTAGGTCGATCCGATCGAAGCCCGATGCAGGATCTTGAGGAACCCGCTTCGTCACGTGGCGTGGTACGGCCCGTCGGTCGTCCCCGGTGATCGCTTGTGGCGATTCGTTCCAAGGCACGCAACGAGCACGGCAACCGAGTTTGGGGCCGGCGCTTTCGCGACGACACACCCGGCTGACCCCCATCCGCTGACCAACCTGCTTTGCTGTCCGCTGACGGCCTGCCAGTACATCTGTCGACGTCGCGTCGACCGACCCGCTCTCAACCTGCGATACCCGCGTCATGCGAGCTGGGGCTGGGCGACTGGTAGGCAAACACTGGATAGCCTCGCTTGTTGACCCTGACGGTTGGCTCCTGTGGTCCCATGCACTGTGAGCCGCGGCCCATGCTACCCCAAGATGTTGGGGTTTCAAGATGACAAGCCTCAGAATGCTGTGGTTGTTTCGCTCCTTTCTTGGCACAGCACCGCAACTCCTGAGAATACCGTGGCTTCGGAGTTGTTGCGACGCCGAAAATCGGCCTCGCCCCCAACACCATGTGTGCGAAACCTTGCGAGGAGGCTTCGATGCCCAACATATTGGGGTCAGTCCCTCAAGCAGCGGTGGACAACCTGACGCTGTCGTTCAAGTGCTGGTCGGCAACGCCAATATACCGAACGAAATACGAACATCTTCAAGTTGCCGGAAAATTTCTTTCGCAAGCAAGACCACAAGTTGTCCCCATCTGGAAACCCACTTGGGGACCTCAACTCGCCCGAATGCGAAGCGATCGATCCGCCATGGAGAACGCGGCCAAATTCGCTTGGGCCACCCACGACACCGGTAGACTCGACCGCGATGACCTCTGACGCCACGGACATGGCCCATCGCTCAAGCCGCCTCTCCCCCGAAGACATTCTCGACGGGCTCACTCCAGCCCAGCGGTCCGCTGCCAGTGTCATCGATGGCGCTGTTCTGGTCTTGGCCGGACCGGGTTCGGGCAAGACGCGCGTGATCACGCGGCGCATCGCCCATCTGGTCGCGAACGGCATTCCGGCCTGGCAGATTCTCGCCTTGACCTTCACCAACAAGGCCGCTGGCGAGATGCGCGATCGGGTCGAGCGGCTCGTTTCGGCGAGCGTCCCGGGCCGGCGTGGCCTCACGGTCTCGACGTTCCACTCGTTCTGTGCGCTTCTCCTTCGCCGCTACGGCGGACTGACGGGTCTCAAAGATGGCTTTTCCATCTACGACACAGGCGACCAGCGCGATGCGATGAAGGAGGCCCTCGAGGAATCCGGCCTTTCGTCAGCCAACTTCACGCCCGCCGCGGCCCTCGCCATCGTCAGCAACGCGAAGAACGCCCTCCAGGACGCCGAGGCGTTCGCCAAGGAAGCGACTGATTTCCATTCCCGTTCAATCGCCAAGGCCTACAAGGCCTACGAGCGGATCCTCCTCCGCAATAACGCCGTCGACTTCGACGACCTCCTCCTCAAGGTGGCCCAACTCCTCCGCCAGGACATCAACACCCTGCGGGAGTTGCAGGCACGCTATCGCTACATCCTGATCGACGAGTATCAGGACACCAACCACGCCCAGTTCGTCATTGCCCACGCCCTCGCCCAAGCCCATGGCAACCTCTTCGTGGTCGGCGATCCCGACCAGTCGATCTATGGTTGGCGCGGAGCGGACCTCTCCAACATCCTCGACTTCGAAGAGCACTTCCCTAACGCGACGGTCATTCCTCTTGGGCAGAATTTCCGATCGACGGCGCACATTGTCCGTTGCGCGGCAGCCGTCATCGAGAACAACCGTCGCAGGAAGCACAAGGAACTCACCACCGAGCTGGGCGACGGTGAGCGGCCGCTGGTGGCGTACTGCACGGATGAGCACGATGAGGCCGTCTGCGCCGCCGACTTCCTGCTCGAAGCGTCGGAGGCCGGGGTCGAATGGCGCCGCATGGCGGTGCTCTATCGCATGAACTCGCTGTCACGCGTGATCGAAGACGAGTTGCGTCGTCGATCGGTCCCCTACGTCGTGGCTCGCGGAACCGCGTTCTGGGATCGCAAGGAAGTGAAGGATGTACTCGCGTACCTTCGAGCGATCGCCAACAGTGCCGACGAAACCGCCGTCCGGCGGATCATCAACGTTCCAACCCGAGGGATCGGCGACACGAGCGTACGGAAGCTCCAGGCTCTCGCGATGGACGCGGGCGTCACGCTGGGCGAGTTCATGACGCAGGGGGCGTTGCGCGGTCCGTCGATCGCGAACGCCGTTGGCCGTTCAGCGAAGGCGATCCTCGGTTTTGGCGCCCTCCTCGGCTCCTGGCGCGAGCGGTTCGCGACATCCGCCCCCGGTGATTTGGCCCCTTTGGTCGCCGACGTGTTGCGCGAGAGCGGGCTCGACGCGATCGACCCACTGACGGCAGGGGAGGAAGAGCGCGAGGCGAAGCAGAATCGCGACGAGATCGTCAGTGCGGTCAGCGAATGGCGCCTGCCCGCCGATGTGGAGGAGAGTGGCGAGCCGCCCCAGATCGAGTCGGCTCTCGATGCGCTTCGGGGCTTTCTGGCCACCGTTGCGCTCGTGAGCGACCAGGACCTGGTCGATGCCGACCGAGGGGCGGTGACGCTCCTGACGTTGCACGCGGCGAAGGGGCTCGAGTTCGACACGGTGGCATTGATCGGCGCGGAGCAGGGGATTCTCCCGCACCAGCGGGCGAATCAGGAGCCGGACGGCATCGAGGAGGAGCGGCGGCTCTGTTTCGTCGGCATGACCCGAGCCGAGCGGAGACTCCTCATTAGTTGCGCGTCGATGCGGGTGATTCGCGGCATACGTCAGGGGGCGGTTTCAAGCGAGTTCCTGCGCGAGCTGCCCGAGTCGCACGTGCGGGTTGAGCGTCGCGACCGTGGTTCGCCCGACGACTTCAGCGGCATCGTCTACGACGAACCTGACGCGTGGGGCGATGCTCCGGTGTCGAAGCGTTACCCAGTCGGCTGCACCGTTCGACATCCCCTCTTCGGCGTCGGCCGGGTCGAGCAGGTCGTCGATCGGGGCGCAAGCAGCTCGGTGCGGGTGGCGTTTCGCACCGTCGGGATCAAGACGCTGGTGCTGGCCTACGCGAAGCTCGAGCGGTTGGATGGTTGAGGCGACTCGCCACCGCTTGGTCACAAGCGTTCACCGGCTGCCGACTTCACGCCGCGCGGCGAATCGACTGTCGTGCTGACAGCGTCTCGCGGGCATCGATCGCTGCATACTTGAAGAGTTCGCCCAGCGACGGATAGTTGAAGCACATCTCGAGGAAGAAGTCGATTCCACCGTTCATGGCGATGACCGCTTGGGCCACGTGGATCTGTTCCGTCGAGTCCTCGCCCACGATGGATGCGCCAAGCAAACGACCATCCGTCGCGCAGAAAACCATCTTGCACAGGCCCTGGTCGTCGCCAAGCATGCGGCCGCGCGGGTTGTTTCGGTAACGAGCCCGACCGATGACGACGTCCAGGCCCTTCGCCTTGGCCTCATCTTCGGTCAGCCCGACGCCGGCCACGGCGGGGATGGTGTAGATGCCGATCGGCACCGTGGCGGCAAGCCGGTCGCGATAGCTGATGCCGAACATCGAGCACGCAGCGATTCGCCCCTGCTCGAGGCTCGTTGAGGCGAGTGCCGGGAAGCCGATCACGTCACCGGCCGCATAAATCCAGGGAACGCTGGTGCGATACGACTCGTCGACTTTGAGGAGCCCGCGCTGGTCGGGAGCCAGACCGACGCCCTCGAGGCCGATTCCATCGGTGTTGCCAACGCGGCCGAGCGACCACAGGACGATCGAAGCGTCAAACTGCCGGCCGTCCTTGGTGCGAAGGCTGGCATGTCCCTCCGGATGGCCAACGACCGCATCGGGCATGGCGCCGTACACGATCTCAATCGAGATCTCGCGCATGCGGGCCACGAGGACCTCGCGGATCTCGCGGTCGAGGAAGGGCATGATCGACTCACGCGGCTCAATGAGTGTCACATGGACACCCATCTCCGCGAAGATGCAGGCATACTCGCATCCGATCACGCCAGCGCCGACGACAATGATCGACTCGGGCATCCGATCAAGCTGAAGGATGCCTTCGCAGTCGACGATCGCAGGGCAGGTGAAGTCGACGTTTCCAGGACGATTCGGTCGGCTGCCGGTGGCGATGAGGAGGAACTCGGTGTCGACGACCTCGGTCGAACGATCCGGTCGGGTGACCTCGATGAGGTGCTCGCCGGCGACGCGGCCGATGCCTCGAATGACATCGATCCCGTGACGGTCGATGGAACGCTCGATCCGGTCGTGTTCCTCGATCTGGACGAGGGTCTTTCGGGCCATGAACCGTGGGAGCGACATGCCCCGGTCCAATGCGAACTCCACGCCGGGCACCGGTCGGCGGCGAAAGGCCGAGCACATGAGGGCGGTTTCGCGAAGCACCTTGCTGGCAATGGTGCCGGTGTTGACCATGGCCCCGCCCGGCATCGATTCGCGCTCGATGATTGCGACGCGGCGTCCCGCTGATGCCGCCATCAAGGCGGCCTTCTCGCCGGCCGGACCACTGCCGATGCAGACGAGGTCGTAGCGGGCGCGCGCGACGGACTGGCGGTCTCGGGCAGAATCCATGACTATCGGAATCGACTCAGAAGCGGTGGCGCTTGAGCGATTGCACCCAGCAGGCCCGAATGAGGGCGACTAGAGATCAATTCCCGACGATGTCAGGCAACTCGTGGAGGCCTGCGGTCAAGTCACGGTGGCCCTCTGGCGTCACCAGGACATCCGCCTCGTAGTGGACGCTGAGGCTGCCGTCGGCTGAGTAAATCGGCCAGGCTCGGCCCTCGCTGCGGATCTCGGTCGAGGTGAGGGAGATCATGGGCTCGACCGCGACAAGCATGCCCGGCGTGAACACCTTCCAGGCATCGGGCCACTCGCCGGGGTAGCTGGGGACTACGTTTGAGATGAACGGTGGGCCGTGGAGGTCGCGGCCGTATCCGTGTCCGCCGAGACCGCGCACGAGGCAATAGCGGCATTGCCGTTCGACGTAGTCCTGGACGACCTTTGCCCAGTCCATGAGTGGGCGACCGGGCCGAATGGCGTTGAGCCCCCGTCGCAGCGACTCTCGGCCACAGCGCATGAGGGACATCGCCGCATCGTCCACCTCGACGATTCCATAGGTCCACGCTGCGTCACCGATCCAGCCGTCGTGCTTGACGCCGATGTCAATGGAAAGCACGTCGCCCGGCTGGATGGGCTTGGAGGTCATGTCGTGCGTCCCGTGAACGACGCAGGCGTTCACTGAGAGGCAGGCGTGGCTTGGGAACGGAGGGTGACCTCGTATCCGATAGCCGAGGAACGCACTGCGACACTGAAGGTCATCGAGTGTCCGCCCGACGAAGGCGTCGATGGTGGCGAGCGTCTGGCCGGGCTGTAGAAATTCGACGAGACGCCGGTGCGTCTCGACGACTTTCTCCGCGGCGATGGCTGCGCCGGTGATGTCACGCTCGGCTGTGACGACCATGGAAGCGGAACTCTAGCAGGCGGCTCGGGACTTCGTCTTGGCGTCGTGACGCCAGAAGAGGAAGGTTCGACGCATTCACTGCTTGAACCGCGGAGGAATCAACTCGGAGACAAAGTCGGAACGAAAGAAGGGGACGGTCGTTGAGCCGTCCCCCTCTCAGACAGTGGTGGCACCTCTGCGGGTTCCTCAGGCGAGGATCCCGCGGGTGGGAGCTCGATCAGGCTGCGCTACGCGACATGGGCGAGCAGCAGTTCATCTCCGGTGACATCGAGGAAGGGCTCTGAACCGGCGACGGCGGGCAGTAACCGGTCGCGTTACCAGTCGGCGTGCCCTGCGGAGCCGACGTGGGGGAGGTCGGGAAGGGCTTGCCGGTGGTCGAGAACGCGGTGGGAGCACAGGCGTTGGGGTTCCAGCGCTGAGTGCCGTTCCACTGCGGCGGGCACTGCGTGGGGAACTGGCTCTGGAACTGGTTCGGGAACTGGTTCGAGAACTGGTTCGAGAACTGGCTGCCGAAGGGGCTTCCGAACTGGCCGAAGCAGTTGGCGCCGGTCTGGCTCGAGGCACAGAAGCTGGCGTACACCGCGGTCGGCACAGTTGTGAAGCAGAGACCCCACGGGGTGAAGGTCGGCACGCAGCACCAAGCGCCGTCCGTTCCAAACGGGATGGCGCCGCATGCATTGAAGCCATTCGAAGAACCAGTCGGGGACCAGTTCGACGAGAAGGACGAACCCCACGGAGAGGCGGCGTTGCTCATGCCGCTGAAGGGCGCGCAGTTGCTGTTCATCCACGGGGAGTTGCACCACGCGTTGTTGGTCCACGGGGTGGAACCGTTGTTCGTCCACGGGGTGTTGCACCACGCGTTGTTGGTCCACGG
>JAEUIU010000089.1 GCA_016795065.1 Phycisphaerae bacterium | reverse complement strand
CTCGGCTCGCTTCGCGAACTCTTCGAGCTTCTTCGCCAGTTCGGCACGAGCCGCTTCGGTCGATGTCCCGCCCGCGGCCTCTTCCTGTTCGAGCTTCTCCAGTTCCTTCAACAGTTGTTCTCGCTGCTCGGCCAGGGCCCGGAGTTCCTCTTCGAGCTTCGCCGCCTCAGCCGTGAGGTCCTCAAACCGCTGGTCGGCACGCGTCATCTCCGCGTAATCCTGTTCGGACACCACCTCGATCGTCACCACACCCGAGCGAGCCGATTGAGCCGGATCAGGATGTCCGTCCCACGCCACACCGAAGCAGCGGATTACGTCCCCTGCCCTCGCCCCAAGTTCCTTCGTGTCGAAATGGGCACGCGCAATGGTGCGGGTGACGTCGCCGCCGGCCGGTTCGAGTTGCACGGTTCCGGGGGGAAATCCGTTGACGCCGCGCACGAAATCCACCGAACGGATGCCGACGTCGTCTTCGGCCTCGAAGAGGACATCGAAGGCCCAGCCCTCGACCACGAAGCAGTGTTCCTCCGGCTCAATCACGCGAATCGTCGGCGCTGCGTCCTCGGTCACCAGGAGCGTTGCACTGCGCTTCTCGTCCGAGGGCGTGCCGTCGGCACCGATCAGCTCAAACTCAAGCGTGCCGCCCATCATCGCCGGGATCTCGCCCTCGACCGAACGCGGATCTGCCTTGTTCGGGCGCACCGCCACGTTGGTCGACTGTCCACCGGGAGAGGTCAAGACGAGACGACCCTCGCCGAGTGGAAGCGTCGAGGTGGCTCGAAGGATGAGCGACGAGCCGCGCAGGGCATGGATGTCACCTCCGCCGAAGGGCCGATCCTGCGGTGGCCATTGCGTGTACTCGGGCGGATGAATCGTGAGGCTGGCCCGCTCGAAGCCGGGAACGGGCAGGACATCAAGACGATAGAGCGAGCTCCGCCCGCGCGGCGTGCGCACCACGAACGCTCGGGATTCCGCGGCCCGATCGATCCGCAGGGCGAACCGCTCCGCGCCGGTCTCGTCATCAGGCTCTGCCACCATCGCCACCGCATCCAGCTCGCGCGCCGGGTCAGCGGGGTCGATGAAGACGATCTCCGCCTCGCCAGCCCGAACGGGCCCAACGATGCCAACCGAAATCATCGCGGCGCGCCCATGCTTCACCCGCTCGGGCGAGATCGAGACGTCAAAGGCCAGCGAGGTGAATGCGGGGTGGTAGCCGAATGGGTCGGCGAAGCGCATCAGCGTCATCGCGAAAAGGTTCGGCACCGCAAGGTGAATGAGGAGGGCCAACACCGGCACCACGGGCAGCCACCAGAGCGCCGCCCGTACCGCCTTGCGGTCGACGACCGCGCTGGCGACAAGCGACGGTGCCAGCCGCTCCCCGGCCTCGATCGTCTTCCCAACCAATTCCCGACTGACCGCGTCACCATCGCCGAAGTGGCGATCCCGTTCGAACTCAAGGGCGTTGAGGAGCTGGTTGTTCGCAATGCCGCTTCTCTGTTCGATGACCCGGGCGATGTGCCGCGGGTCCGCGGAGGTACGGCGAACGCGGAGGAACATCCAGGCGATGCCGATGATCACCGACCCGAGAAGGGCGAGATCCACGAGCACCAGGAGCGATGGGGCGAGTTCGACCGTCGCGTCCAGGACGACCGCCACCACGACCAGGCCGGCGAAGAGCGTGAAGCCCAAGGCCAGCATGCGGGTAAGGCTGGCGCCGCGCGCCGCAAACGTCGCCCGGTCGAGAAGGTCATCGATGGCATGCACGCGCCGTGCAACGCGCGGGGTGGGCGAGCCTGGGATGTTGGAATGTGGGACGCTGGTCACGGCAAACCGGCCCTCCGTCGAAGGATCCACTCAAGCCCGAACCATGTGCACAGCATGAGCAGGATGGGGAAGCGATTCCACACCCAAATGGCCTCTTGGGACGCAATCGTCGCAAATCGGTGCCGCCGGACGTGCTCGGGGTACTTGGCGGCCTCGTCAGGAGCGAAGACGCGTCCGCCGGTGCGCTCGGCCAGCGTGCCCATACCGGTTGGGTCGGACGAGGTGTTGATCCGCTCCACCGACGGGTCGAAGGCGCTCACGAACCGCTGTTGCATGGCGGGCTGCGCCCCTGGCGTCTCGAGCGTCACCATGTAGGTCCCGGCTCGGGACGGACGGAACGAGCCATCAAGACGAAGCGGGCTCGCCGGACTTGGCGAAATGGGTAACAGTTCGTTCATGCCGTCCGGATGCTTGAGCGTCACCGAGGTGGGCATCGGGCTGATGACCTCGTCGAGCAGCACCTCGATCGTCACGGAGTCGTCGATCTTCGCGCTTTGGGACCCGAGACGCAGCGTGACCTCCTGCCCCGGCCTCGCGTCGCCGCCGCTGGCGACCCAACGGATCAGCCCCTGCATGCAACGCTCGTAGACGCCCTCGAAGCGCTCGCGGTCGCGATCGACGAGGGCCCACTTCCAGATGCCCTCGCCGAGAAGGCCGACCGACGTGCCTCGCCCGACTCGCATCGCGACGATCGCCGGCGGATTGTCGTCATCCTCGGCGCCCTCCGTCGCCTCTCCCGTGGCGAGTGCACGAGCGAGCACGATCGTCGCTGGCTTGACGCGATCGACGCGATGGAGAAGCGGCCACGGAGCCAACCGATCCGCGTTCGAGGCCAGGTCGATGCCTAGCCGTTCGCTACCGAGCCACGGCATCGACGCGGCGCTGGCGGTGAGCGCGACTCGCACGTTCTTGAGCGGAGGCTTTCCTCGCGCGGCAAATGTCACAGGCTCGACCGGCCCAAGCGCCGCGGCGAAGGAGTCCTGGTCGGCGGCATAGGCGGCGCCGCGGGCGAAGATGATCCCCGCCCCACGCTCGACGACGCGATCGCGAAGTGCCGCCGCGAGTTCGGGTGAACCGAACCGCTCGATCCCGCGGCCGAGGATGTAGACGTCGAACTTGGCGAGCGATTCCGGGGCGAGAATGCGAGCCGCCTCACCCTTGCCCGCGGAACCAGCGCCCGGCTTACCCGTCGAAGCCTGCCCGTCCTTGCTTCCATCGCGCGAAGACCCGCCGGAGACGATCACTTCGGTGCGCTTGTCGGAGAGTCGCGACACCTGGGTCAGCTCGACGCGCGGATCCTTGCGGAGGGCCTGGGCGATGAACTTCATGTCCCACGAGGGCTGGCCCTCGAGGAGAAGCACGCGGGCCTTTGCCTTCGAGACATCAACGAAGAGCGTCTGGACGTTGTTCGTCGTATCGATCTCCTCGGGCCGCCCGGCGACGCTGATGAGATACTCGTACTGGCCGGGCGTCGCGTGGCGGATCGGAATCTGGATCTCGGCGACCGTCCGGCCGCGCAGATCCATCGGGTGGCTCGTCGTGGAAACACCCTCCGGTCCGTTCACCTTCACCTCGACGTTCACTTCAGCGAGGGGCAAGCCGGTCTGCTGGAGCCGAACGATGAGTCCGCCCTCTTCGTCGGCGTACAGGAACTCCTGCGTTGGGGCTGACTGAACGGCGAGGTCACGGCGAAGGACCGCCGCCCCGAACGTGACGGTGTCGATCGGGACTCCGCGGTTTCGGGCAAGCTCGATGGCCGGCGATGGGCTGCCGCCGGTGGTGTCGCGACCGTCGCTGAGGACGAGAATCCGCCTGCCTGCGTCCGCGGCCGTCCCGCCGCCTAACGTTTCGTTCAGCACATCGGTCACCGCCTCGAGGAGGCGCGTCGCCTTCGCGTTCGCAGCATCAGCCGGCAGTTGTCCGACCGCCGATCGCCCCACCTGTTCGGAGCGCTCGCCCACCAGCCGAAGGTCGACCTCGGCAACGGCGACGATCGGATCCATGGCGCTAGGCTCAAGCCAGTTGTCGCTCATCGCCTCGAAGCGGCTCCGCGGTCCGCAGTCCGGCGTTCGCATCGACTCGGAGACGTCGATGAGGACCGTGACCTTTGGCCGCATCTCTCGGTCGACCGTCGGCGGAATGACGCTTGGGCCAAGCAGAATCGAAGCGACCGCAAGAATCCCGATGATCCGCATCGCCATCAGTCCCAATGACGCCACCGGTCGCTCTCTCGCTGCCGTCGAGCGGCGATAGGCAAGCACCGCCAGCCCGAAGAGAACCGCCGTGCCGAAGCCGATCACGATCGGGGGAAGCGCCGGACGAAGGAAGATTGCGGCGATGGATGAGATTGGGAACATCAGCGTCGCCACCACGCGAGAAGTGCGAGTTCGCTACCGAAGGCCGCGAGCGCAGCGAGGATCGCCATCCACCAGATCGGGGTTCCGGAGGCCATAAGCGCGCCCTTTGACGCCGGCGTAACGGTGCCCGTCCCTGGTGACGCCGTCTCAACCAGGACGCCAGCGAGCGTGCGGATCGCCTCGGCGTCGAAGGTACGCGGGTCGCTTTCGCGTGGATCCGCATTCACCGCACCGATCGCAATCGTCGACTCGCCGCGCACGGCCCTGTGGAAACCGCTCCGCAGCGAACGCTGGAGCGTGATGCTCGTCTCGGTTCGGTCCTCCAGGACGATCGCCCCGGGAATTGCCTCGCCATCGGGACCGACGAGTCGCATGGAACTGCGATCCTCCGGTCCGAGGCCGTCGCAGACGATCGAGATCGGCTCGCCGACGTAGGTCGGGCGGAAGGCGCCGTCGGACATCTCCAGTTCGGTCGCGAGGCTCTGCACCAAGGCCACGAACGCGCCATGCCGGCCGAGGTCACCAGCTTTCGGCGCCGGCGAGAAGTTCGCCATCGCGAAGGCACCCTCGCCGTAGCGTCGAAGGGAGAGCGCAGGCGTTGCGTCATCGAAGGTCAGGACCTGCGTCGCGTCGTCGCGCACCACGGTGCACGGTCGGATCCGTCCTATGCGGATCTGACCCAAACCGATGAACGCGGCCTCATCGAACGAGGCAAGGAGCGAGCGACGGCCCGAGCCACCGATCAGTCGGCCCTCGCGATCGGACGGGAGCGACGGACGGAACGGCAGGAGTCCCGGCATCGCCTCTTCCATCGCCGCGAGATTTTCGGCCAGGGAGCCGCCGCCGCAGAACCAGACGACGCTTCCGCCGCGGCCGAGATGCCCCTTGAGTGCGGCAACATGGGCCGCTCCCATGCGGGACAGGTCTCCGACGAAGATCGTTCGCACATCGGCGATGGCCGCAGGGCCGAAGTCGGCGAGGGCGATGGTGCGGGGCGCGAAGCGGTCCCGGGCGTCGCCATAGGGAGCGAGAGCGCGGGCCAGGAAATAGGTGCCGCGCGAGGTGTCCCCTAACGACTCGTCCGAAAGGATCGCGATCGGCTGTCGCCGTCCCACGTCAAAGGTCGCGAAGGCCGCGTCATCGCTTCTGAGCGCATCGTGGTCGGCGGCGATCTCGACGGCGTGGGGGCCGTCCCCATCGACGCTCACCATGAACGACTCGTCGCGCGGGCGCCCGGCAGCAACCTCGACGTCCCTCCGCTCGACGGTGGCGCCATCGACCACCAGCCGCAATGTCACGCGGGCGTCCGCCTCAAACGCATGGACGCGCACCCGGGCCGCGATCGGCTGTCCCGGAGCCGCGCGGCGCTGCGACATGCCGCGCGTCTCCACACCGACATTCGCCCCCGAAGCGGGAATCGCCGTGACGTCGATCGCTGTTCCGGTCGGAAGAAATCCCATCGCCTCAGCGGAGGTAGCCTCGACCAGATCCATCCAATTGGTCGCCTGGCCGTCCGTCGCGATGACAACGCGGTGCGGCGGCGGCGCTTCGGCAAGGAGCTGGCCCGCAAGCCGCAGCGCCGCTCGCAGGTCGGCGCGGGCGTCTCCGGGGCGGGCGTCGCGAAGCAGGTCCGTCAAGAGAGTCAGGTTTGGGGTGAGCGCCCCGACCAGCCCCTGCGGGAGGTCATCGGCCACGATCACCTCGGCCTGGTCGCGTCCGCCCTCGAGCCCTTCGATGATCCTCGCCGCATCGCCGCGCAGCCGCTCGAAGACCGACGTCGCGCCGTCAGCGCGACGAGTCGAAGCGCTTGCGTCGAGCACGACCACGGTCGTCCCGCCGGTCGATTCCTCGGTGTCGGACGATCCGCTCCAGAGCGGCTCGGCGAAGGCCAACGCCAGGAGGGCGACGGCGAGGGCGCGCAAGAGGAGAAGGAGACGACGGCGCAGGCGGAAGAGGCTCGACTGGTTTGCCGACGACGCGCGCAGGAGCCGTATCGACGGGAAGACCACCGGCCGCCGGGCGTTTCGGTGGAGGAGATGGGCGACGATCGGAAGCGCGATCAGAACCCCGCCCGCGAGCATGACGGGAGCGATCAGCGAGATGGCAGCGAGCGTGCTCATCGGGGTGACCATCAGGTGCGCCTCGCGCCCCGGCGGAGGAGGTAACGCTCAAGCATGGCGAAGTGGTCCTCGCCGGTGTGGATCGGCACGCGATCGAAACCGAGACCCAGGCACATCCGCCGCAGCCGCTCGTTGAATTCCTCCATCGCCTTCGTGTATTCGGCGCGAATGTCGTCGACATGCACCCGCACGCGCTCGCCGCTCTCGCTGTCGATGAAGAGGCCTGCCCCGCCGCGCGGGAGATCAACCTCGTCGGCGTGCAGCACGTGGAAGAGGACGATCTCGTGACCGCGTGCGTTGGCCTGGGCTAACGCGCCGATCGTGGCATCGCAGTCATCGAGGAAGTCACTGATCACCACGAGCATGCCTCGGCGACGGGTCCGTCGGAGCGTCGCCTCGATCGCTTCGGGAAGCACGGCGATTCCACTCGGATCCTGCGCATCCAGGGTGCCGAGCAGTTGCCGCAGGTGGGTCATTGAGACACCGGGCCGCTCGTAGGCCGCAAGTCCTTGCCGGGCGATCCCCATCGCCACGCGATCGTTTCGCTGGATGAGAAGAAACGAGAGAGCCGCTGCGATCGAGCCGGCCAGCTCGTACTTCGAGCGGTGTCCCCCGTCGATCCGCGCCCCACGGGCGTCAAACAGCTTGGCACCGGGCAGCGGCGCGTCGCATCCACGGAACGCCATCGATGCCGAACCGTCGACAAGCAGCGTCGTGGTCAGTTCCGACTCGTGCTCGTAGAGCTTGATGAAGAGCCGGTCCGTTCGGCCATAGACCTTCCAATCGACGTCGCCCGGATCGTCGCCAGGCATGTACTGCCGATAGTCATTGAACTCAACGCTCTGTCCGCGCTGCCGCGAGCTGTGCCGCCCGGAGAACGTGCCCCGCACGCGGCGCACCGTCGAGAACTCAAGATGCCGCAGCCGCTGCATGTCGCTGGGCGTAAGGAATCGAGCCCCGGGGAGGGCCCGCTCTCCGGAGCTCTCGTCGCGCTGGCGCAGCCGATGGAGAAAGGTGCTTGCGTCCATGGGAGTGGGAGTGCGTGGTTCGACCGATGTCCAACCAGAGACGCCACAGGAAAGGCGAACTCAGACGGCCGCGTAGCTTGGTTCCTGCACCTCGTCGAGAATCCTGCGCACGATCTCGTTGGCGTCCACGCCATCGCCGGCCGCGGTGTAGTTGGGCAGCACGCGATGGCGCAGGACCAGCGGCGCTGCTTCACGCACGTCGCCCGCGCTGACGGCCGTGCGCCCGTCGAGCACCGCAAGAGCCTTTGCGGCGAGGATCATGTGCTGGCTGGCTCGCGGTCCCGCACCCCACTCGACATAACGTTTCGCGCAGGTCGCCGCATGCTCGTCGCGCGGCCGGGTCGCCCGTGCGATGGCTACCGCATAACTGACCGCGTGCTGTGCCGCCGGCATGCGCCGGACGAGACGCTGGAAGGCGATCGCCTTCTCGTGGGTGAGGACCGGCTTGACCTCGGGCGTGCGCTCCTCGGTGGTGGCGCTGACGATCGCTTCCTCTTCGGATCGCGACGGATAGTCGAGCCAGAGGCTGAACATGAAGCGGTCGAGCTGGGCCTCCGGCAATGGATAGGTACCCTCCTGTTCGATCGGGTTCTGCGTCGCGAAGACCAGAAACGGCCGCTCGAGCGGATAGGAGCGGCCAAGGCTCGTGACGGTCAGTTCCTGCATCGCCTCCAAGAGTGCCGACTGCGTCTTCGGCGGCGTGCGGTTGATCTCATCGGCGAGCAGCAGGTTCGCGAAGACCGGGCCATGCACGAACTTCATCTCGCGCCGTCCGGTAGTGGGATCTTCCTGAAGCAACTCCATGCCGATGATGTCGCTGGGCATCATGTCCGGCGTGAACTGGATGCGGCGGAAGCTCCAACCCAGGGTTTGAGAGAGGGTCCGGACAAGCAGCGTCTTGGCGAGTCCGGGCACCCCGATGAGGAGGGCGTGGCCCTGGGCCATCACCGCGGTCATCATCGCCCTCACGGCTTGTCGCTGACCGACGATGACCTTGGCGATCTCGGCTTCAAGCAGGCGGGCGCTCGCGGCGGCCTCCTCAAGGGTGGCAAGGTCGTTTCCGTGCAGCTTCTCGTTGGGGTTCATGTGGTTCTCGAGTGGGTCACCGGTCCGCGCCGCCGTCCGTCAGCAACGTATCCAGTTCGTCGCGGCTTGCCGGTTCGCCTTCGATCGATGCGCCGGCTGCCCGCAGGATGACCGGAAGCCGCCGCGCGCGGACGGCCTCAAATGCATCGATGTTGCGGTCGACCATGACGGTGAGCGACGGATCCGCCAAGGCGAGCTCCAACTCGCCCGCGCCGACTCGCCGTTGGGCCTCGGCCCGCGCCGCTTCGGGCGTTCGGGGCATTTCGGGTTCGAAGAGCCAGGCGTCGAAGGCCTCGAACTCGTTGGGCTTGGCCTTCCAGACGGCGAGCGCGAGCGAGGCAAGCTCACAACTGTGCTCGAATCGCGGCTCGGTCGCAGCGAGGGTGCGGTTGCAGTCGTGATCCATCGGCACCGGAGCGACCAAGACGCGGAAGCGTCCAGGCGAGGTGATGAGAAGTTCCTTGAGGTAGCCGTGCGTCGCCCGACAGTGCGGACAGGCGTAATCGGCCAGCAGGACGAGGAGGGTCGGCGAGGAGGAATCGCCCCACGATGGAAGTCCGTTCGCCTCAAACGTCACATCACCAACCCGAATCGCATCGGAACCGCCACCGGCCCCACCAAGCAGTCCGGTGCTGCCGGCCCGATACGGGACGATCAGTTGACCGGCGACCAGGATCGCGAATCCGATGCTGCCCGCGAGGACAGCGAGGCGGTCGCGACAGCCAAACGCGAAGGCCAGACCGGCGAAGGTCAGGCCGATGAGGTGATCCGCCATGCACCACGGGCAGAACGATCCAAGAAGAACGGCTTGGACCGCAGTGAACCAGAGGGCAGCGAGGGCGACCGAACAGGCCACGAACGAGATCATCCTTCGCGAGGCGATGAGCGACGCGACGAGCCCCATGCCCCAAAGGAGGACGGCGGGAAGCGCCACCGAGACGCCCCACGTGCCAGCCCAACGACTGGTGAGCACCGCGGCGCATCCGTCACCCGCACCACAGCCAATCGGAAGTCCTTTGGCAACGAGGGCCACCGCAGCGAGGTATCCCGACACGCCAAGCCCAAGGCACGCCGTCAGGGCAAGTCCGGCTCGCTGGCCGCGCGAGAGGGATGTCACCCGATTCGTTTGCATCCATGGAGCCCGAGACGACCCGCCCAGTGTCGTCGCAGCATACGGTGATTTCCCTCCATCGATCACCAACGATTTCCGCATTTGTTCGTCCTTCGCGAGGATGATGGGGGCAATCGGCAGACCGACGGACGGACACCCGAAGGCGCGGCATCCACTCCCGGCCAACGGTCCGCCGATTTCTCTCGACACACACGGTCGCGTGCAGCCAGGGGGCTCTCGCTCCGGTCCATCGCTCAGGAGTCTTCCATGTCGATCCTCCGCACCCCCCGGTCGCGACTCTCTCTCCCTGTCCATTTCCGATCGGACGTGCCGCGTCGCCTCGCTCGTTGGGGCGGGGCGCTCCTTGCGGTGTGGGCTCTCGCGTTCGGCGTTCGCCCGGCTCACGCCCAAGGAACAACCGACCAGTTCCCCGAGCCACTCACCTCGGAAGAGATCGAGGGCTCGCTCGACCGGATTGGCGTGAGCGGTGACAGCCGAGCCCAGGCCCTTCGCAGTTTCGAGGAGTACATCGGAAAGTACCTCGATCTTCGAAAGGGTGATATTGAAACATATCTTCAGGGCCGCTCCGACCTCTCGGGGAGCGAGCGCACCCGCGAGGAGGTCGCCAGTCGCGTCTCAGCGCGTGAGCGCCTGCTGCGGCGCATCGCCGCCCTCGACAACCAGCTCTTCGATTCAATTGCTACCGTCGCCGGCGAGTCCGCGGCGACCAAGGCCCAGCGCGAGAAGATGCGGGCCGAGCGTCGCCGCGATTGGGCAGCCTCGACGTCCTTCATGGGGCGAGGATCGCGCATCGAGCTCTCCGAGATCCTCCATGAGGTCGTGGCTCGCTCCGGCAGCCCCCTTCCGGGCGAACTGCAGACCACCATCGACGCCCTGCTGTATCAGCATGAGCAATCGCTGACCTCGCAGTGCCGCAAGCTCCTCGACCTCTCCGTCAACGAGCCGGAGAAGATGTTTGATGCCCGCGCCGAAGCCAACCTCCGCCGACCGCAGCCCGAAGCAGGCAAGGCGCCTGCGCCGGACGAATGGGGCAACTACTTCCGCGGCATCGAGGAGATCCGCAAGAAGGTTCGCGAGCCCCAGTCCGAGGTGCGCAAGGCAATCCGCAAGGCAAACCGCGAGATGGCCGCGCGCATCGCCGAGACGCTTCCGCCGTCGATCGGCCAATCGTTTCGTGACGCGTTCATGTCCCGCGCCTATTCGCTCGCCGCAGCGCCGCGCGATCCCTCTCCGGCGATCCTGAAGGATGCGAAGTCCGCGGCGGAGAAGAAGGAAATCGACGACGAGACCCTCGGCAAGATCGAATCGCTGGTCACGGCCCACGTCGCCCGCCGCAACGGCCTGAACGACCGCATCGCCGAGAAGATCGATGACGAAAGCTCGTCGTCGTCGGGCATGTTCTTCTTCGTGGACGGTGAGGAGTCCGAGGAGAAGAAGCCGGAGTCAAGTCGGCTGTTGGAGGAGCGAGGACGCATCGACAGCGAACTCACAAACGCCATCGCCGGCCTCGCACCGGACATCGTCAAGCGTCGCGACGGAGATAGCGAGTCACGCTCGTTCACCTTCAACACCGCCGATGGCGAAATGCCGAGCGGGGCGACCTTCGAAGCGAGAACCGTCATGGTGGTCGCCGGAGGTGAAGGCGGCGAGATGGGCGAGCCGATTGTCTTCAGCGAATCCTTTGGCGGCGACGAGCTCGGGGCCGTGTTCGCGGGCGCGACGCTCGACTTTGCAGGCGGGCCCCGCACCGGCGTGGTCCAGCCGATGCAGGAGCCATGGGTCGATCGCATCCGCAAGGCCTACGGACTGGCCGAGGATCAGGCAAGCGTGCTGCGGCTTCTCTTTGATGACTATCGAACAGGCTATCGTGAGATTGAGGAAGGTGAGCTTGCCGAGCTCAAGTCGCTTCCGTCGGGCATGAACGGCGTGATCGTCATCGCCAATGGCGAGGAAGGGACTGCGCCTCCCAAGGCCACGGCCGAGACCACTCGCCGTCGGTACGAATTGAAGCGATCGATCACCCAACGGACGATCGCCCTTGATGCGGGTTTCTTCGACGGACTCGGAGCCGCCTTTGGCGACCTGATCCCGGCCGAGGAGGTCACTCGACTGAAGCACGAGCGCGAGCGAGCCGCCTACATCGCGGCTGATCAGGGCGGCGGCTTCATGTTCGGCGGATTCAATTCCTCCAAGGCTCCCACCGTCGACCTTGCCGAAGTCGTGCGCAACGCTTCGCTGGATGCCGACGCGCTCAAGGCGATTCGCGGCAGGCTGGACGCATGGGATGTCTCCGCGACCGATGCGTTCCGGAGCCGTTACGCCGATCGCATCAGCGCCCAGGAGTCGCAGGAGGAGTTCGACCGCGTGATGATGGCCCGTTCCGAGGCGGAAGGGCGAGCTGGCGAGATCCGGATCGAAAACAACGACCAGGAATTCCAGCGGATGGAGGCCATTCAGAAGAAGGCGGCGAAGGCCGACGACCTCACCCGCAGCGTCAACGAAGGCGCCCTTGAGGACATGATCGCCGCGTTGCCCACGGATGAACTGAAGCGCACCCTGCGCGACGCGTGGCACCGCAAGATCTGGCCGCAGGTTTTCCGTGATCGCCGCGATGTCCAGCCGAAGATCGAGGCGGCTCTGGCGATGGAAGGCGTCACGGATGAGGTGAAGGCCAAGATCCGCGGCCTCGCCGCCGAGCACATGACCGAGTATCGGCGCATCGCCGACGAGATGATCGCCGCCAACGAGGCTGCGGCGAAGCCGGTGGCCGCCGACGGGGCCCAAGACGTCGGATTTGATCCGAACGCGATGCGCAAGCGTCAGGAGACGATGAATCGCCTCACCTTCGAACGCGACGAACTCAACGAGAAGACCTTCCGCCGTGTGAAGGAACAGCTCGGCGAGGAGCTGGCCAAGAAGCTCGGCGACCTGCCCGCCCGCGGCAAGGGCGGCTCGGGGATCTCACTCCCCGGAATGGGCGAGGCCCACATCCGCATTGGCGGCTGAGCCCCTTCTGACGGATCGCATCAGTGCCTACTGGCTTCGGGGCGGCATCGGGCTCAGCCCCGGCGCCACTCGGTCGGCACGTCGCCGTAGCTGGCGATGATCCGCGAGCGGATGCCTCCACGCCCCTTCCAGTCGGTGATGATCTGGAGCCACTTCGGGCTCATGGCCTCGCTCAGGTCGTCGCGAATCCGGTTGGTGACGGCCTCGTAGAAGATGCCCTCGTTGCGAAACGACTGACAGTAGAGCTTCAGGCTCTTGAGTTCGACGCACACAGCCCCGGGCACGTACCGAAGCGTGATCGTTCCGAAGTCGGGGTGGCCGGTCTTCGGGCAAACGCTGGTGAATTCCTCGTTGACGTGTTCGATGAGAAACGGCGTCTCGGTCGGCGCGTCGAAGAACTCAAGCAGTTCGGGCTGGGGCATGGCGCTCTGTCGTGGAAGTTGGTGAATGCTGTCTCGGGCGACCGCCGGGCTTGAGTCGCCGTTCGAATGCCCTGAACGAACCGTTAGGGCGCGTACTTTGTCATGATCGCCACGACCTTCGGCTGGTCCTGATTGATCCGCAGCGATCGCTGGAACGCCGCGCGGGCCTCCTGCCGGGCCGCCTCATCCTTGCGCCCACTCTGGAGCCAGCGGTTCAGGGCGTTCGTCGCGACGCCGTTGAGCGAGGGCCAGTGGTTCTCATCAAGCTCGACGCCCTTGCGGTAGGCCTCGGCGGACTTGTCGTAGGTTCCCATCCGGAAGTGGGCCCAGCCAAGCCGCTCATAGGCATTCGCGCTCGGGGCGATGCGGATGAGCTCGTCGGCGGTGTTAATCGCCTCGACGTATCGCTTCTCGCTTGAATAGAGATTCACAAGACTGGTCAGGATCCCGTCGCGCGGCTCAACCAACTCGAGGGCGACCTCGTACGCCTTGATCGCCTCGGCGTTGCGATTCAGCCGCTCGAGAGCGACCGCCAGCCGCACGCGAGCCTCGCCATCATTCTTGGCAAGCTCGACGGCCTTCTCGGCGAAGGTCAGCGCTTCTTGGGCCTGGTTAAGTTTGAGGTAGGCATCGGCCATCCCCGCGTTGGCCTCAATCGACTCGGGTCGAACAACCAAGGCCCGGTGGAAGGCCCGGATCGCCTCTGTGAATCGCTGGAGGCCAGAGAGAACACGGGCGTGTCCGAATTGGGCATCGAAGTTCTCGATGTCGAGCGTTGCCGCGCGGGCATATGCCGGCTCGGCCTTTTCGAGATCGCCCATCTTTTCGTATGTTCGGCCGATCCCGATATGAGCATCGACGAGGGTGGGATTGTCTTCGAGGAGGTCATTGAAGAGGGCGATCGCCTCGTCGTAACTGCCGGCGTCGGTCTTCGTGTTCGCGTCAACCAGGGCGACCTCCTGCTCGGGGGTCGGATCGATGACGATCTCGGGTCGCTTCGAGGCCTCGATCGGCGCTTCACCGTTGCGTCCACCCGTGCCCCGACACCCGGCCAGTCCGACAACGAGCCCTGCCGTCAGTACGAGGCCAGACAACGTCCGGACGGTTGCGAGCGAGTGATGGATTGTGGACCGGCGGTGCGTCGTCATCGGGCGTTCTTTTTCACGGCGCCCTTCGGTGCGGGCGCTTTCTTCCTGGTGACCGGCAGCGCGGGCTCGCCGGTCGCCTGACGGGTCGTGGCCGGGGACGGCCCGGCCGAAGGCGAGAGAATAGCTCGCAATCGACCTGCATTCACGCTATCCCACGGTACACCTGACGGATCATCGGCCTTTTCCGTCTCCAGGATCTTGGGAACCAGGCTCAAGTCGGGGGCCAGCATGATCGCCCGGAAGCAGGCCATACCGCAGGTACCCATACCAATATGCTCGTGGCGATCAACCCGCGAACCGGGGGGCGCCTTGGAGTCGTTCACGTGAATGACGGCGAGGAGATCCCGACCGCAGACCTTTCGGAACTCCTCCAGGGTCGCTTCCGCCGCCTCATCGGACCCCATGTCGTAGCCCGCACTGACGATGTGACAGGTGTCGAGGCAATACGCGATCCGCTCCGGCTCCCGGACCAGGTCCCGAATGATCCGAAGATGCCGGAAGTCGTAGCCGAGATTCGTCCCGCTGCCCGTGGTCGTTTCGAGGCACGTCACGGCCCGAACCCCCTTGAGGGAACGGTGGATCTCGTCCAACGAACGAGCGATGCGCTCGAGACCGGCCCGCTCGTCGGCCGAGGGTTCACTGCGCAAACTGTTAGGCGACTTCGGGGCGCGCGGCGTGCCGAGGTGGGCTCCGGGATGGGCGACGCACCAGCGGATGCCCAGGGCCTCGCAGCGCTCAAGCTCGTCGCGCTGGGCGGCGATCGACTTGGCGCGCAGCTCCGGATCGGGCGTCGCGAGGTTGACGAGATAGGAATTGTGGCTCACCACGCGCTGCGGAAGGTCGTTCCACCCGGCGCGTGCGATCGCCTCGCGGTAGAGACGGATCGCCTCGTCCGTGAGCGGCGGCGCTGACCACTGACGCTGGTTCTTGGTGAAGACCTGGGCGCAGTCCAGGCCCAGGGCAAGCGCCTCGTCGATCGCATTGTGAATCCCGCCCGCCGCCGAGCAGTGCGAACCGATCATGCCGCGAATGGGAGGCGCGGTGACCGAGGCCGCGGGCGCCGCAGGATTGGTCGGTGGGGCCGGCTTCTTGGTGGTCTTGATGGTCATGGTGGTCTTGGTTGCCATGATCAAACCATCCGTGCCCCGGCCGCTCGTGCCGCAGCGACGATCCGCTCGGCGGTCCGCACCGCGGCGAATCCTGCGGTCGCGTCCACGAAGGGCTTCCGGCCGGTTCGAACCGCCTCGACGAAGTCTTCGGCCTGGAGCTTGAGGGGCTCACCCGCCCCAACCTCGAGGGCATCGATTGAAACAAGGTCGAGGTAGTTCATGCTCGAGAGGTCCTTCCCCTGCTTGAGCATCTCCCGCACCTCCCGAATCCGCTCGTCGTTGGCACTCTTTCGCACGACGGTGCCCTTGCGTTCGACGAAGTCGGCGGAGACGTAACTTTGGTCGCTGATGATGCGGATCTTCCGCTCGGTCTTGAGGGCAAGGCGGCTCGCCGTGACGTTGGCGACGCAGCGGACACCGGACGGTCCCGGCGGAAAGACCAGCCGGGCGTTGCAGACGTCCTCGGCTTCGCCAAGCACCGAGACGGCGTTGGCGTGAATCTCCTCCGGCTCGCTGCCGACAAGCATCAGGAGGACATCGATGTCATGGATCATCATGTCTAACACGACGCCCACGTCGACGGAACGGAAGGTCATGGGCGAGACGCGGTCAACCTCGACGAAGAGCGGCTGAAGCTCAAGCTTGCGAATCGCAACCATGACGGGATCGAAGCGCACCACATGGCCGACCTGCAGGATCGCCCCGCTGCGGGCCGCCGCGTCGGCGATGGCCTGGGCGTCCCGAACATCGGGCGCGAGCGGTTTCTCGATGAGACACGCGACACCTGCGGACAGCAGCTTCTCGGCGACGGCGCGATGGTGCACCGTGGGCGTTGCGATCGTCACTGCATCGACCCCAAGGGCGATGAGTTCGTCGACGCTCCCAAAGGCCTTTCCGCCGTACTGCTCGACGATCCCGTTGCGCCGATCCGCATCGCTGTCGACGACGCCCACCAGGTCGGCGCCCTCGATCTGGGTGTAGAGGCGGGCGTGATGCCGGCCCATGCGACCGACGCCGACGACGCCGCAACGAAGGGTGCGGCTGGCGCTTGTTCCGTGGGCGGGAGATCCTGAACTCATCGAAGTCATGACGGCAAGATACGGAGAATCGGAGCCCTCCGGTGTCGTTGCCGGCCTCCGATTCACCTTCGCTCATGCCCGATCGTGCCCACCGCACTCGGGACAGCGCGCATGCGAGGGGATGCCCCGCAGGGCGTGCCCACAGTTCGCGCAGACCGGGCCGACCAAGTCGACGCCATCCCCCACGGGTCCCAGCTGCCGCGCCCGCAGCTCCCGGGAGCGGTTCTCGACACGCGCGACCATCGCAGCATTGACGTGCCCAAGGAGGGCGACAAGGCGCCACACGAGCCAAGCGAAGACAGCGATGGCGAAGGCGTCGGCGAAATCGAGCTTGCGACGAAAGAACCATGTCATCAGGAAGCCTGATGAGATGATGAATATGCCAAGAAGCGTCGGTCCCGCCGACGAGAGGAAGCCCCGCTCATCGGGATCCTGTCCGGCGAACTCGGTGATCGCGTTCATCCGCCCGACCAGACCGATCACGAACGACAGTGTGGCGACGATCGCCAGAAGGTCCCAGAGTGACCGCAGGGCAATTCCACCAACGCCGCTCGTGAGCGGATAGAGCGCGAAGATCCCGGTCGCGAAACATCCTCCGGCGACCGCCATCGTGGTGAGCCATCGCGGGCATCGCCTCGCGGGGAGGCTTCCCGGCATACAGAGCGAGATTGCGGTGAGGGAATAGGCTCCCCAGCCAAGTATGATCGACCAGTGATCCAGGAGCGACGGCGTCCACCAGTGAGTGATCGCAAGCAGCCCGCCGACGATGGCGAAAAGAAGGGCGGCGACGAGAAGCGTCAGGACCGCGATCGATGCGGCCGTGCCGCGGCGCACCAGGTCGTCAGCCGGCGGCGGACGGCGGCGACGCTTCGAAAACGGCGAGAGAACCGACTGCGAGCCCGACGGCGACGTCACTGTCGACGACTGGTGCTTCAGCCACGGCGAAGGCCTTGGCGTTGCGCCAAATCCGCACTCCGGACAGGCTGAGCCCTGCCGAAGCCCCCGCAGCGAGTGCCCGCACTTCGGGCATTCCGCATCGTGGTCCTGCATCAGGACCACGGCGGCCTCGCCGGGAACGGCGACGTGAATGCAGGACTTGCAGGTCTGCTCGCCGGAGACCGGGATGAAGCTCCGGCCGCACGAACTGCAGGTGAGGGTCAGGTCGGCAAGCGGGATGATGTCGTCATCGGGGCGATCGCCCATCGTGAGACCCCTCGTGGCCGGCATGAGTGCGCCGACGGCATGAACGAGGTGTTAGCGTACCGACACGCCCATGGTGTGGGCCACCGCCGCCTTGAACATCCGCAGCCCCGGCGTGTCGCCATTCCGCACGGCGGGATCGAGGCGGGTCCAGGTCGGATGCTGTGTCCATCTGGTGTATCGCTCGGGATGCGGCATCAGGCCGAAGACCAGGCCGCTCGCGTCGCAGATTCCCGCGATCGCTCCCATCGAGCCGTTGAAGTTGTCACCGCCGGCGTAGCGGATTGCGATTTGGCCGTTGGCCTCGAGTAGGGCGATGGTGTCCTCGTCGGCGACGAACCGGCCTTCGCCATGGGCACAGGGAATGACATCGGTGCCAGGCTGGCAACGGAGTCCCCGAGTCCAGACGCAGCGGCTGTTCGCGGGGATCTCGAATCGGGTCCAGATGTCGTTGAAGCGTGCCGCACTGTTCTGGGTCAGGGCGACGCTTGGTGCAGCAGGCTCCTCGGGCCATCCGGCTCCGGCGTCCGGCCCGGGAAGGAGCCCCGACTGGACAGCGATCTGGAAGCCATTGCACGGCGTGATCATCGGTACCCCGCGCTCAATCGCAGCGGCGAGGGCCGGATAGAGCGACTGGCGGATGAGTTGGGCCATCACGCGCCCCGCGGCGATATCGTCGCCGTAGGAGAAGCCGCCCGGAAGGCCGATGAGCCGATACCGGTTGATGATCGCCGGCTCCCGTATCAGGCGTTGCAGGTGCGCCGTGTCGACCTTCGCCCCCGCCGCCTCGAAGGCGTGGCAGAGCTCGAGATCGCAGTTGATGCCCGGAGCGGTGATGACGAGTGCGTTGGTCACGTGAGCCATGATTCGTTCACCAGTTTGAGCCCGACCACCGCTCGCGAAGCCGGTCGATGGGGATCTCAGTCACGTCGTTCCCAAGACGGATCGCAAGCGACGGCCGCTCCGTGAAGGTACCGACGATTGCGTACGGAAGCCCCATGAGCACCTTCGCGATGCGCTCTCGATCGGTGGGTGCCACCTCCAAGAGATAGCGAGAGGGCTCCTCGCTGAAGCACTTGGCATGCAGTTCGACGTCGCCGTCGGCGGCCTTGGTCGGATCAAGATCGAGGCCAAGGCCCCCTGCGAAGGCCATCTCCGCTGCCGCCACCAGCAGGCCGCCCTCGCTCAAGTCATGGGCGCTGACCGCAACGCCGCTGCGGATCGCCTCGCTGACGGCCTTGGCGGTCCGCGGACCAACTGTTAGGTCGGTCACGGGAAGCTCTCCGCCCGCCTGGCCGGTGATGATCTGGAACTGCGAGCCGCCCATGCGACCGTGCGTCGAGCCGACCAGGACGAGCAGGTTCCCGGCCCGCTTGGCGTCCATCGTCATCGCCCGCTCGATCTCCTGGACGATGCCGAAGCCCGAGACGAGCAGCGTCGGTGGAATCTGGATCGTCACGCCGCCGTCAGTGACGAACTGATTGTTGAGCGAGTCCTTGCCGGAGATGAAGGGTGTGCGGTAGGCCTTCGCGCCGTCGTAGCAGGCCTCTGCGGCACGAACGAGCGAACCGAGATTTCGCGGGTCCTTGCAGGAGGGCCAACAAAAGTTGTCGAGAATGGCGATACGGGTCGGGTCGGTGCCGACGCAGACGAGATTTCGCACGCACTCATCAATGGCCGCAAGCACCATCAGGTAGGGATCCGCGGAGAGCCCGGTCGCCAGGCCGTTGCCGATCGCGAGTCCCTTCTGGCTGGTGGGCACGGGCTGGATGACCGCAGCGTCGCCCGGGCCCGCGTGCGGACCAACCAGCGGCTTCACCACCGACATCCCCTGCACCTCATGGTCGTATTGCCGCACGATCCATGCCTTGCTCGCGATGTTGGGATGCTCCAACAGGGCCTCAAGGGCCTTCGCGATATCCGCGCTTCGCTCGGAGAGGCCGAAGCGGCCGCCGGCGGCGAACTGCGGCTTGGGCGGCTGGAACCGCTGTCCTGCGGTGAAGGTCGGATCCCAGACCGCCTCGCGGGTCGGCATCGGATTGCCGTCATGGAGGAAGTGGGTATCCATGCGCCCCACTTCGGTGCCGTGCCAGATCAGGACCAGCTCGTCCGTTGGCGTGCCGAACGTGCCGAGGTCACACCACTCGACGCAGTGGTCGGCACAGATCCTGCCTAACAGTTCGACCTTGTCGGCCGGCACCGCCAGGACCATGCGCTCCTGAGCCTCGCTGATCCACACCTCGACCGGCGACAGCCCGTTGTACTTGAGCGGAGCCCGCTCAAGGTGCACTTCTGCGCCACAGTCCTTGCCCATCTCACCGACCGCGCTGGAGAAGCCGCCCGCGCCGCAGTCAGTGATCGCGCTGAAGAGCGGCCCGCCCGCATGGTCGCGGGCGGCGATGATGCAGTCGAGTGCCTTCTTCTCGGTGATCGCGTTGCCGATCTGGACGGCGTGGCTGAACTCGTCGGCATGGGTGTCGGTCAGTTCGGCGCTTGAGAACGTCGCGCCGTGGATGCCGTCGCGTCCGGTGCGTCCGCCGATCGCGATAATGCGGTCGCCGCGCTTCACTTCGCCGCGAACCAGATGCTTCGGAAGAAGCCCGATGCATCCGCAATAGACCAGCGGGTTGCCGACATAGTTGTTGTCGAACCAGACGGTCCCGTTGAGCGTCGGAATGCCCATCCGGTTGCCATAGTCGCGCACACCGGCCACCACCTGCGAGAGCACCCGTCGCGGATGGAGACAGCCCGCAGGGAGTTCCTCGATCTCGGGGTACGCGACGCAGAAGACGTCAGTGGCCGCGATCGGCTTGGCCGAGAGCCCGGTGCCCATGATGTCGCGAATGCAGCCGCCGATGCCCGTCGCCGAACCGCCGTAGGGCTCGATCGCGCTCGGGTGGTTGTGCGTCTCGCACTTGAAGCAGACCGCCCAATCGCCGTCGAAGGCGATCACGCCGGCGTTGTCGACAAAGACCGAAAGGCACCAGTCAATACCGTCCGCCATCAGCTCGTGCGTTGCCGCCGCAACCGTCGCCTTCAGGAGGTTTCGGATGACCACCGTTCCGTCGCTCTGGGGCTCATGATGCGGGCGGCCGCTGGCCGACTTCGCCAGCGACCAGCCACCGGAGCCGGGCGCCCCGCTGAGTTCCCGGTAACGGATCGTCGACTTGAGCGTCTTGTGAACGCAGTGCTCCGACCAGGTCTGGGCAAGCGTCTCAAGCTCGATCTCGCGCGGTTCGCGTCCCAAGCGCTTGTACTCGGCTTGGATCGCCTTCATCTCATCGAGTGAAAGGAAAAGATGAGCGTCTCGACTCATCCGCTCGAGTTCGGCATCGCTCAACCCGCAGATCGCAACCTCACGAATCGTCAGCGTGTACGGCCGCCCGTGTGGGAAGGACGCGGGAAGGTACGGGGCGTCGTGAATGTCATGGATGACCGTGTTCGCGAGCAGGCGCTCGGCGATGGCTCGGGCGATCTTCGGCTCGACTCCGTGAAGGTCGTAGCGGTCGCCGGTCAGAACCGAGACGCACTTCCCCAGCATTGCCTCGATGGCAAGCTGAACGCTCTCCGCCGCCGGGTCGGTGACGCCGGGTAGCGGATGGACCTCGATCACTGCGACCCCGGGGGAAACCCGGGCTTTCGCCGCGGCATCGGTTGGATGAATCTCGGCCGCCTGGGTCACACAGTCCGCGAGCAGCTCGTCGGCGATGCGATGAACCTCGTCAGAGGTCAGGTCGCCCTCGAGGAGGTAGACCGCGGCGTAGTCGACCCGCTTGGGTCGGCGCTCGAGGCCAAGAGTCTCGATCTGACGCAGGACAGATGCCCCGCGCGGATCGGCCTGACCGCGGCGCGGACGAACTTCAATGCGATGAACCTTGAGCGCTGATCGAGAGGGGGTGGCGGTATCGGGCATCGGAAGCCTGCGGAGGGGCCGATTCTAGCACTACAGCGCAGGTTGGCTTCGTCGCGAGGGCGACCGGGGCGGACGGCCCGCTGGGGACCGCCATTGACTCACTGAATCGCCACGGAGACAGCTTCGCCTCGGCATCGACACACCCATCGCCAGAGGGGCCGCGGACGGCTGGGCTTCCTGCCCGAGTACTCAGAAGGCAAGTTGGAGCTGGAGCCGGGCCACCCATTCGTCCCGCACTTGGCTCACCCGCCATCCGGCCTGTGGCGCGTACCACGAGGGACCAACGGAATCCAGCGCGTAGCCAAAGTCCCCGGTGATCTTCACGTCGTGGCCGTCTAGATACCAGTTGGCACCGACCGTGATGAGATGGAGATGGTTCTCGCGGGCAAGGAGTGCCTCCTGGACAGGCGGCGACTCGATGTTGAAGATCGCGACTGCGGATGGGGAGCCGAAGGTGAGTTGGCCGAGTTCGTAGCGCGAGAAAATCTCCCACTTTGGATCGACGTACATAGCACCTTGGAGGACCAAGCCCCACTTGTTCGACGAGCCGATGTTCGTGACGTTGGACGATGTGAAGGCAAACGGGCCGAGATACGAACCCGTCTCGGTGTCGATGTAGCTGTACGTGAAGGACCCGAAGAGGCTCGCCCCTCCGAAGTTCGCCGTCGCGTCCGCGGTCATCATCAACCATTCGTTGTCGCCACGATTGGTGAAGGACGAAACGACGTTCCGGCCGTAGTCGGGCCGGCTCGACTGGAGATGCACACCAAGACCGAAGAGAAGGCCGAAATCAGAGCCGGGTGGACTCGTGAAGGAATTGAAGTCGCTCCAATCTCCGTAGGGCTTCCATTCCACTCGTCCTGTCAGGGCGTAGTCGTTCGGCTGCCAAGTCCAGGGGCGGTTCGTTGGATTCGAACCCACGAGCTTCAGTTGGCCACCGACCTGATCGCTCCCGCCATCGGAGAACGCCACTGCAGCGCGGACATAGTCGCTCACATAGGCAAGTTCGATTCCTTGGGTATAGCCAAGCCCAAGGGAGAAGCTCGGGACGGAACGATCCACCGCGAGCTGATGCTCGCTGTCAATCAGCTCCTCACGAGCAAATGGCAAGCGGAACTGTCCTGCCCGGACGTACCAGTTGTTGTCGAGCTCGAAGCGCATCCACGCATCCTCAAGCGCCAAGGTGCCACTGCCGTCTTCGGTCACTCGCGTCAGATTGCTGACGATGGCTACCTGGTCCGTTGAGGAGAACCGGCCCTTGATCTTGTAGGTCAGACCCGGTCCGAAGGCATGCCCTTTCAGCCAGATCTGTGAGTTGGGCATGTCGAAACCACCCCGCTGCTTCATGCCGTCCGCCCACAGCGCTGGGAGGTTGGCGGAAATGGGGGTCTCGCGGACGGTCCCGAGGATGTAGCGAAACTGAAGGAGTCCACCAACCTCGAGCCGGAAGCGGTCATCTGGGCTGGCCAGGAAGAACCCGTTGTCCCATCCGGCTGTCATCGCACTCGATTGCAGGCTCGCTCGCGTTTCGGCATCTGCCAGGACGTCGGTCACAAGAGCTCGAATCTCCGAGGCTCGCTGTTCGGTCAGCCAGGCCTCGCCGTCGGCCTCGCGCAGCGACTTCACCTCGCCTTCGAGGGCCTGGTTCCGCCGCTCGAGTTGATCAAGTCGACGTACGAGATCCGAGATCGGCACGTCCGGTGGAGAAGCCAGCGGTTCCGTAGCGGTTTGGGCCGCAGCAGGACCGGTGGTCAAAGCCGTCAACAGGCACGACGCGATGAGGCTGGTCTTCGAGAATGGAACGGCGATAAGGGCACTGCGCATCCTGCGACTCCCGTGGCTTGTTCCTCCCGGATCGGGGGTCGATCCAGGGGCCCATGTGCTCCCCCGTCCGCCGAACTCCATTCGGCGCGCGGTAACAGTCCGTTATCGGCCGCGGCCGTGCCGTCTCCATGAGAATTGGACAGTCACTTTCGGCGCAGCGAGGTATCGAGACGGGGCGTCCCTCGCGGGCACGACCCTAAACAGGCCCGTCTCCCATCGCAGGAGGCGAACGCCCTCAGGATTGCGGGGCAAAAACGAAAAAACCGGCCGGGCAAAGCCCGGCCGGTCTGTCCGTTGAAAGCTCCGTCAAGACGGAACGATCGTCGGGTGGATGAATCAGAAGGAGACGGTGAGGCCGGTACGGAAGACGAACTGGCCGTCCTCATCGTTGCCGGTCGCATCGATGCCATCGTCATACCAGCCATTGCCGCCGATGCCGAAAATGCTCTCGGACATCGAGTGGAAGGCGTAGCTGATTTCGGTCTGCCACTTGCACCGGTTCTTGGCGAAGTAGTAGTTGCCGCCGATGGTCACGGTCGACTGGGTGTTGGCGCTCTCGGTGCCCGAGAGGTTGCCGAAGTCGCCGTACTCATAACGACCAACGAGCTCGAACGCCTCGGTCAGGAAGAAGCCAGCCTGAACGAAGGTGCCGTAGTTCTCGAAGTCGCCCGAACCGGTCGTGCCAGTCACCCATTCGCTGTCCGCTTGGGTGTAGAACACGGCGCCGGTCACGCTGAAGCCACCGAAGGAGGCAGTCGCGTCGGCGGTGAAGCCGAACTCGTTGCCCTCGGTGCCGCCAGCGTAGTTGAAGTTGGCATTGCCGTTACGACCGCTCTGGTAGTAACCGCCGAGACCGAGGAGCAGGCCCCACTCTTCGCCCTGCCAGGACTGATCGTCCTCGAACTGGGCCCAAGTGCCGGCGAGCTTGCCTTCGAGACGACCGGAGATCGCGAAGTCAGCCGAGGGCGAAGCGCCACCCGGGATGAATCCGGCGTTCTGGGTCGGGCTCATCGGACCAACACCGTCCGAGAAGGCGCCGGCGAACCGGAACCAGTCGGAAATGCAGCCGACCTCGATGCCCTGCGTGCGGCCGAGGCCGAACGCGTAGCTCGAGTTGGTGTGGTCAAGGGTCTGGAGACCGTAGTCGCTCAGCGCGCGTTCACGGGTGAACGGCGAGATGAACTGGCCGGCCTTCAGGTACCAGCCACCGAAGTCCTTCATCGCGTACCAGTCGGTGAGGAAAGCCTCGCCACCGAAGGTCGAGCCGTTGTAGTCGCCGCTTGCGTCCCAGAACGCGAAGCTGACGTTGTACTTCCAGCTCGGGTCAACGATGTGACCGGTGAGCATGACGTTGGCGTGACGCGACTGGAAGCCCCAGTTCGTCTCGTCTCCGGTGCCCGTAGCAAAGCTGCGGTTGTTGTAGGTCCAACGGATGGACGCGCCACCGTTGATGTTCAGACGGAAGTTGCCATCGCTGGAGGCGATGAAGAACCCGTTGTCGTAACCAGCGTTGCTGGTGCCGCCCTGGAAGCTGGCGCGGGTATCCGCGTCAGCGAGGACGTCTTGAACGAGGCCCTTGATTTCGGCTGCCCGCTGTTCGGTCAGCCAGTTCTCGCCATTCTTCGCATTGAGGTCGGCAATCTGTGCCCGAAGCTCGTTGATTTGAGCGAGGGCATCCCCGTTGAGGGAATTGTTGGCCTCGGTCGACCCGAACGCCACGCCGGTGAGGGCGAGCGTCGTGCCAGCGAAGAGGCTAACGGTCTTGGTCAGACTCATGTATGACTCTCCTGAACTGGTCGGGCCCGTCGCCAACACGTTCTGTGGCGGTGGGACCCAGTTCATCCACCCGTCCGTCGTTTGCCCGCGTCACAGGAGTCGCGAGCCGGACGTGAAACTCCGATATCGGTCAAATGCGACCGCTCGAATGAGGGCCGGATCATAACGAGTTCAATACGGTCGTCCAGTCAAGTGGTGACCTTGCTGAATTCAAGCCCCCAGCGAAGCGTGTTCGATATGATCGCAAGCTCTTGTCTGTCAACCACTAACGGCATTCGGCCGACCTACTTGACGCGTACCTGAAGCGACCGGTGTGAGTAGTTCGATTGCCTGACGAATCGAGCGAAGACCCACCAAGTTGACGCCCCGAATTGCTTCGTGTAGGCCCGCAGTAGGGTGGTCCGAGATCCCGGCGAGGCACCGCTGAGCCGCCTCGAGTTGGCTTGCGGGAACGCCAAGGGTTCGCCCGCCCCTGCGAACGACTTCGGTCAGTCGCTGCTCGAGCTGCCGAACTGCCCTGATCTCTCCGGTCAATCCGATCTCGCCAACCGCCGCACACGCAATCGGAACGGCAGAGGTGTAGTGCGCGCCGGTGATTGCCAGAGCGATCGCCAGATCCGCGGCCGGCTCGATGATTCGCACGCCGCCGGCCGCCTGAGCGAAGACGTCCTGATCGGCCAGGCGCAAGCCCCCGTGCTTCTCCAAGACGGCGATCAGCATCGCCAGGCGGTTGCCGTCGATACCGGACGCCCTTCGTTTTGCCGAGCCAAGCACGCTTGTGGCGGTCAGGGCTTGCACCTCAGCCACCAGGCATCGCGAGCCCGCCAACGACGGCACATAAACGGTTCCTGGTCGATGCGCCTCGGTCGGGTCCGCCAGCATGAGAGAACCGTCACGAACCTCGGCCAGTCCCGAGCCGGTCATCTCGAAGAGCCCGATCTCCTGGGTGGAACCGAATCGGTTCTTGATCGCTCGGACGACACGATGCTCATGGTGGCGGTCTCCTTCGAACTGGAGCACCACGTCCACAAGGTGCTCGAGGAGCTTCGGTCCTGCCAGCTCACCCTCCTTGGTCACATGCCCCACCATTGCCACGGCGATGTTGGATGCCTTGGCGAGCCAGACCAACTCCAAGCACGCCCGTCGGAGCTGCGTGACCGATCCCGGTGCCGCCTCCACGGAAGTACTCCACAACATTTGCACCGAGTCAATCACCAGGAACTCGGGCTGCACTCGCCGGGCCTGCTCAGCGATGCGTCCCAGATTCGTTTCGGAGAGTACGAAGAGGTGTTCGCTCCTTCGACGCTTCTGGGTTGATGACGCTCCTTGAGGCCCCTGGTCACCCTCTGCCAAAACCCGTTCGGCCCTCAGCTTCACCTGCTGCGCGCTCTCTTCGCTCGAGACATACAGGACACGGCGCCCCGCGTCAGCCATGCAGGCGGCCGCCTGGAGTAGCAGCGTGCTCTTGCCGATCCCCGGGTCACCACCCAGGAGAACGGCGGATCCGGGAACCACGCCGCTGCCGAGCACTCGATCGAGCTCGCCAATACCGGTGGGGATGCGCGGGGCGTCGCTGGTGGTAACGTCGGCAAGCGGCAACGCGATGGACTTGATGTCCGGCGCGCCACCTCTGTTTGGGTCTCGGCCTGGACCGTCCTCTTCATCGTGCCCGGCCACCCATTGGGCGGCCGCGCCCAGGGCGTGCACCGTCGGCTCGCTCGGCGGCACGAACTTCTCCAACGAATCCCACGTTCCGCAATCTGGGCACTTTCCCATCCATCGAGGATGGGACGAACCGCAGGAACGGCAGAGAAACGTGACGCGCACCTTAGCCATGCCGCCATCCTACGTGGCGGATTTGGCACGGCCTGATTTCTGGCCGGTTTTCCTTGCGTTCAGCGGCGACGCAGCCGCCGCATGGCCGCGACCCAGTTCGCGTAGTCGATGATCGCGTGGCGGCGAGACGAGGCGTCGGGCATGCGGGCCGGATCGTGACCGAATGCCGTCTCCATCCGCCACGCCCAGTAGGCTCCGCGCCACCGGAAACCGGTACGCCAGCCCAGCAGGGCGAGTTCACGAACGGCTATCAGGATGCGCATCATCAGTGGGCAGGGTCATCTCGTCAGCTTGCGTCCAGCGCGGCGTCGCTCCGACTCACCTGACCGGTTGGGCCGATCGAACTGTCATCATCGCGGAGCGGAGAGAATCGGCTGCCGATCAGCGGCACGCGGTGATTGGGGTTGTGCTTCCGAGGCATGAGACCTTGGGCGACGAAGACGATCGCCACACACGCCAACGAGCCAGCCCAGATGTACCCGTTCCAACCGAAGAAGACGAACAGGCTGGTCATGAGCACCACCAGCGTTGCGGTGGGGATCATCCCTTCCCACGCCAGTCGCATGAGCTGGTCGAAGCGGAAGCGAGGAAGCGTCCAACGAATCGCCATGCCGAAAGCGACCATGAAGGCCGTCTTGCCGATCATGACGCCCATCTGGGCCATGATCACGGGAAGCCCGCCGGCCGCGGGGAGGTCCGGGCCGATGCCGATTGGGTTGAGCGACCAGCCGCCGAGGAAGAGGAGCGAGAAGAACGCCGCTCCGGTGATCATGTGGAAGTACTCGCCGAGGAAGAACATGGCGAACTTCATCGAGGAGTACTCGGTGTGGTAGCCACCGACGAGTTCGCTCTCGGCCTCGGCCAGGTCGAAGGGTGCCCGGTTCGATTCCGCCAGCATGCAGGCGTAGAACAGGACCGCGGCGACGGGCTGGGTGAGTAGGTTCCAGCCGCCCGACTGCTGACCCGCCACGATGTCGTAGCTTTGGACCGACCCGACGGTCAGCACAACCGCAAGCAGGGCCAGTCCCATCGGGATCTCGTAGGAGATCATCTGGGCGCTGGCCCGAAGGCCGCCCAGGAACGACCACTTGTTGTTCGAGGCCCACCCGCCTAGACCGACGCCATACACGCCCAGCGCGGCGGTGGCGAGGATATAGATGATGCCAACGTTGAGGTTCGCGCCGACCATGTTGACATGGACGCCTTGGACTCCCAGCGTCGCCGCCAACCCGAAGGGGAGGCTTGACAGGTCAAGCGACCCGCCCCAAGGGATGATCACGAAGCCGATCATGGCCGGGATCATGATGAAGCCGGGGGCGAGGATGAAGAGCCACTTCTCGACGCCCGGCGGGTTGTAGTCCTCCTTGAGGAGGAACTTGAGGCCGTCCGCGATAGGCTGGAGCAGCCCATTGGGGCCGACCCGATTCGGACCGACGCGATCTTGCATCCAAGCCGAGAGCTTTCGCTCAAGCCAGATGGAGTACGCGCAACCGATCAGGATCACGTGAAGCATCAGCGCGATGACCAGCGCTGACGTCACGAACTGGGCGATCTCGGAAGTCGTGAGGCCGAACATGGAGCGTGCAGGATAGCTGAAAGATCGCCCCCTGAACGCCGTCTGGCCCTGCTCTCCGTCCCGACTGTCTCGCCGCCCTGCGGCGCCTACACCCCCACGGTCACCCGTTCCAGCCGAAATGTCTCCGTCACCGGCTTTCGCTCCACGCGGGGTCGAGCCAGATGCGGGAAATAGTCTTGCGTCGCAAAGACGTGCCAAGCGCCGCTCTTGAGGGCGGTGATCGCCACCAGCGCCGCTTTCGCCCCGCTCATGGTGGTGATCATCGGCACGCCGCAGCGGACCGCTTGGGCGCGAATCTTGCCTTCGTCGGTGTGGCCGCCCTTCTTGGTCGGCGTGTTGATGATGAGCGAAATCTCGCCGTTGCGGATGAGATCCAGGATGCTCGGCCTTGCCCCCTCGCTCAACTTGCGGATGAGCGTCGTGTCCACGCTGTAGTTCTTGAGATGGGCGTGCGTCCCACTGGTCGTCATGACCGTGAAACCCATCGCGACCAGCGAGCGGGCGACCTCAACGGCATCGTCCTTGTCGCCCTCACGCACCGATAGGAAGACCTTCCCCGACTGCGGCAGCGGGAGGCCCGCAGCCATCTGGGCCTTGGCGAATGCGACCGGCAGCGATCGATCCGCGCCCATGACCTCACCGGTCGAGCGCATCTCGGGACCTAACACCACGTCCACGCCGGGGAACTTCGCGAAGGGGAAGACCGATTCCTTGACCGCGAAGAAGCCGGTGTTCTGCACCTCCTGGACCTTCAGCTCCTCCAGCGAAGCACCCATCATCACCTTGGCGGCAATCAGCGCCCACGGGATGCCCTTGGCCTTCGAGACGAACGGCGCCGTGCGCGACGCACGCGGGTTCACCTCGAGGATGTAGACGGTCTCGTCCTTCACGGCGAGCTGCACGTTCATGAGGCCGCGGACTTTCAGCCGTTCGGCCAGGGTGCGGGCCTGCTCGCGGATCCGATTGACGATCGACGACGGAAGCGAGTGCGGCGGCACCACGCACATTGAGTCGCCGGAGTGGATCCCGGCTTCCTCAATGTGTTCCATCACACCGCAGACGATCGCCTTCGGAGCCGATGCCGGAAGCCTGATCTGCCGCGAGAAGCCACGCTCGTCTGGCCGGAAGTCTGCGACGACGTCCACATCGACCTCGATCGCGTCGCTCAGGAAGCGATCGATGAGCACCGGCGCGTTGGCGAGGTCACTCACGTTCACCGCAGTCGACATGTACCGCTTGATGTCCTCGGCCGAATTGCAGATCTCCATGCCACGTCCACCGAGCACGTAGCTCGGGCGCACGAGCACCGGATAGCCGATGCCGTTGGCGATCGTGACGGCTTCCTCGAGCGATCTCGCGACGCCGCTGGGCGGCTGATGCAGGCCGATCTCATCGAGCAGCACCTTGAAGCGATCGCGATCCTCGGCGAGGTCGATCGAATCGAGTCCCGTGCCGATGAGCGGGACACCCGCCGAAACGAGGCCGGCGGAGAGATTCAGCGGCGTCTGGCCGCCGAACTGCACGATGCAACCCACGACTGAACCGTTGCGGTCCTTCACGTCCGGACCGCCGCCGTTGAGGCGCTCGACGACGTTGAGCACGTCCTCCAGCGTCAGTGGCTCAAAGAAGAGCAGGTCGCTGGTGTCGTAGTCGGTCGAGACCGTCTCGGGATTCGAGTTGATCATCACCGACTCGTAGCCCATCTCGCCGCATGCGAAAGCGGCCTGGCAGCAGCAGTAGTCGAACTCGATGCCCTGGCCGATGCGGTTCGGCCCGCCGCCTAGGATGACGATCTTCTCGCGTTTCGACACGCGGATCTCATCGTCGAGCCGACGGGTCGCCGCCGTTTGGCCCTCGCCGACGCG
>JAEUIU010000072.1 GCA_016795065.1 Phycisphaerae bacterium | reverse complement strand
AGAAGAGGATCATGTCGACGAGGCCGAGGACGACATGGCGGGCCCGATCCGGGAGGCTCGGCAGCGTCTTCGTGTACTCGCCCGTCCGCGGTTCGATCTGGCGGTCGACGGCGTGGCTGATGAGGACCAACCCGTACGGCAGACTCGCGAGCCGCGTGAGGACCCGGTGCCATTCGTTCTTGACGAAACTCCAACCCTTGCCGTGCGGGAGGTCTCCTTCGTACTCGACGTTGTGCTTCGCACAGATGTGATCCGAGCAGAGCTTGAAGGCGTTGTCCGCCGTGTCGACGACGATGGTCCTGAACTGGTGGTCGCCCGCGGCGACGAGCTTGCAGGCCGCGAGGAAGTCTTCCCACGAGTAGGTCGGGATCTTGAAGACCGACAGCTCGCTCAATCCCGGTTCGCACTCCAGGAAGAGCGCGTGGGGGAACTGGCTGGCGAAGGTGCTCTTGCCGATCTTCGGTTGGCCGTAGATCAGCGTGGTCTTCGTGGCAAGCGTGGATGTCGGCGTCGACTTGGTCGTGGGCAAGGCGATGGGCATGGAGTGGTCCTTCCGGTTGGCGGTCAGAACGAGTCGTCGACGCCAGCCGAGACGGTGAGTTGCGTGAGTTCCTCGTGCGGCGGCACGACCTCGTAGAGGTTGGCGCGAACGTTCGGGTTGAAGCCGGACTGGCACAGCGGCAGGTAGTCGCACGGCCGCTGGAAGCTGAAGCAGTGCGAGGTGTTGAGGAGCCACTTCCCGCGGCGCTTCGCGTCGAGGTACTGCTGCGTGATCTGCCAGACCTCCTCGGTGAGGAGCGCCATGCGGTCCTCGGACAGGTAGATGCGCTCGCGGTGGAAGGCGCCGGGCGCGGCGTGCCAGTCGGCGAGTCGAGCGCGGAACTCGGCGTCGGTCTCGGGCTCCTGCCGCTGCGCCGTCGAACGGCCCGACTTGTTCTTCGCGGCGAGTTCGGCGCGACGGATCTCGAACTCGTCCTGCGTCTCGCCCGCGCGTTGCCGCAGCCGCGTCTTCAGCAAGCAGTTGTAGAGAACCCCGACGATCGGATAGCCGAGCTCACGCAGGTAGTGCGAGTAGAGCGCGATCTGCGTGTCGGTCCAGAGACGGTCGAGGTAGTCCGACGTGATGCTCGACGCGGTCTTGTGCTCGAGGAGGTACAGCTCGCCGTCGAGCCGGACGATGCCGTCGGCCTTTCCGCCGATGACGAACGTCTGGCTCTCACGCCCGGTGTCCGGATTGCGGATCTCGGCGGTGAACTCCTTCTCGATCTCGACGACCTCGAAGGGCTCGGTCGGGTATCGCGCGGCGTAGCCCTCGATCATCGCCCGAGCCAGATGCCAGTGATGGCGGACCTCGGAATCGGCGTCGCGCAGCGGGAACGCCGCATCGATCAGCGCCTGGACCTTGAGTAGTCGGTGCGGATCGTCCGTGATTCGATACCACGACTCCAGCGCGGCATGGATCACGGAGCCGAAGGCGAGCGCATCGGGTCGCTCCGGCCGTCGGAGATGTTCGACGTACCGGAGCTGGTACTTCCGCGGGCAGTTCCGGAAGCAGTTGAGCGCGCTGTACGTCAGCAGCGACTTCACGCCGCCGCTCCGATCGCCGCGCCGGCCGACTTGGCCGGCGGAGCGGTCATGCGTCGGACGTGGAAAGCGTCGGGCCCGAGCTCGCGGGTGAGGAAGCCCGTGTAGATGCGCACGATTGCGTCGCCGACGGAAGTGCTGCCGTCGACGACGATGACGGACCGCGGCGCGTCGGCGAGATACGAGGCATCCATGCGGACTCGCGCCTCACCGAAGAGCCCCTCGGCGGCGAGAATCGAGAGCTGCAACGTGGACTCAACCTCGCAGAGGTCCAAGCCAGAAGCGAACGTGAATCGGAAGACGGCGGTGTTCATCGGGCATCTCTCCAGAGCGGTGAGGGGAGCCTTCGCCCCGCACCGGAGCCCGGTCACGGACGCGAGCGACGTTGGCTGGGGTCGCGCGACGGATCAGTGACCGGGACTTCCGGAGGGGTGAGAGGCAGGGCAGGCGAGAGGTCCCGCCTTTGGGGGCTCTATGCCGTGGCGAGGGCAGGTGCGCGATCAGTCGTCGCCAAGTCCAGCGTCCTCGAAGCGAGCTCGCATCCGCCTCACCCGGACTTCGATCCACGTTCGGGACACGGTGCGGCCGTTGCGGCGGCTCCATTCGCGCGCAGCCGCCGCGACGCCGTGCTCGCTCACAAAGCGGAGGAGGCGCTGCTCGTCCGACCCGAGTTGGGCGAAGGCGTGGCGGACCGCGTCGGCGATCTCAAGGTGCTCGATCGGGCATGGCAGGTGTCGGCCGGTCCGACGCTCCTGGTCCGCATGAGCGAGGACGCCCGTGAGCGACTGCGTGTCACCGTCGAGTTCGACGACGGTGCGCTCGATTGAGATGGTGGTGATGCGCCCGATCCGCCTCGACCGGCCGCGGAACCGCAGCTCCATTCGGATCCATGTCGTGACGAGGTGCGTGACGAACGCCTCGACGTTGCCTCGCTTCGGGTCGTACAGATGCGCCTTCTCCAACAGGTACCCGTACATGCCCTGCTCGATGTCCTCCCGGTCGGACCGGGAGAAGTCGGCGCGCCGGCAGAGCTTGGCGGCCTTGAGTCGGATGAATTTCGCGGTGAACGGGTTGCTGACGACGTCGTGGCGGGAAGCCATGAGGCCTTTCCGCCGAGAGGAGGCTCCCGTCGTCGATCCCGCGATGCGCGAAGGACAGCTGTGCTGCAGGCACTTGCCGCAGGTTTGGCACAGGCGCTCGGGTTGACTGCCGGGTGTTGCCTCTCGGCGGCCCGGGGGCGTCACACGGCGTGTGGGGTTGCCACACGGCGTGTGGCAAACTCCCGATCCACCGGAGGACCGCTCAGATCACCCACTCGGGGTCGGACTCGGGCGCGTACATGAAGAAGAGCCCGGAACTGACAGTCGCCCGGAGGTGACGACCCAGTTCGGGCAACTTGTCGGCGATCCGATCGATGTCGCGGCTCACTGCCATCGAGACGGACTTTCGTACCCGCTCGGGATCGGTCGCCTCGCGTGCCTTTCCGCCAATCCCGAGTCGGCTGGCAAGATCCTGCGTGAGACGCTCAACCCGCATCTCCAGTGTCGGGATTCGTGCAAGGTCGTTCATCGCCCGTGCCTCGTCGAGTTCTCTCATCAGGTCTCGGTACTCGTTCCGGAGCTCTGTCCGCCCACGCTCGTCAATGGCCGGGCCTGAGGATCCGGTCGGAATCCGTGAGTCGATTCCGGCGCGAGACGCGAGCAGCGTGACGGCAGGGATGTAGACGTGCGGTTCCGCCAGAAGCCGGGCGATGTAGGCCAGTCCGACCGAATCAGCGAACGACAGGATCTCGCCACCGTCGAACCCGATGTCCCAGTTCTCGCCTCGACGATGGAAGATGTTTGGAGCTGATCGTCCTTCGCGGAGGAGGCGTTGCACGGCTTGCGTGATGGCATGACGGTCGATCGAGAACGCGTCTCCAGCGATGCATGTGATGCTCCGCAAGGGGAGGACCAGAGGAACACTCGAACCCCACACCGACTCGTCGGGCACGACGCCCGGGACCAGCACGAGGCGATGGAGGGGCGACCGCGGAAGCGATGTGGCGACTTCGGAACCGTCGCTGCGAGTCAGACCCCGTGCGAGCAGGATCTCGACCCGCACGCCCCGCACGACGAGGTGCCCGCAGTGCCAGATCCGATCGCTCACGAGCGGACGAACGTCGCCTTCGAGCTCCGCTTCCTCGGCGATCGCCCCGGCGACGGCACCGACATCGACGCGCCAGGTCTGCCGGTCGACGTCGCGAATCCGAACGCGCATCTCTCGAGGACACTTGATGAAGTGCTCCACGCTACCGTCCCTGCCGACTGTCGCGATCACCGGCTCAAAATGCGTTGGTGTGCATACCGGACACCGAACTCGTTCAACCGGATCGCCCTGAACGACAATGCCTCCATCTGCCAGCGACCGGAGGACAGCTGGCGCAATCCGTCGCCAGCCGTCGGGAAGGAGCGTCGGATCGATGGCCTCCATCGCGGCCCAGATCAGAGTGAGGGGATCAGCCACGATCGATCCTCCATGCCCGAATGCTCTTCTCGCCGAGGACGCGGAGGTCCTCGTCCTCGACGCTCTTCAGCTCGCAGGTGCGGGGCGTCACCTTGAACGTCAACCGGCGCCCCTGACGGCGACCGTCTCCGACGCACTGGATGCGGATGACGATCTCGTCGATCGAGACCTGGGTTCGATCGAGATCGAAGCTCGCCAGAGTGCGGTCGATACGTGCAAGCACGCGCGGCAAGCCGATGCCGCCGCGCAGTCGGAGCGTGACGCCATCGACGTCAGAGGTCGAGACCGTCGGCACGAGAGTGATCCGCATGACGTCGACATGCTTCACGATCGCCGTGTCGTGCCCCGTGAAGGAGAAGCCGGGCTCGAGCAGGTGGTCGAGTTCGTAGGCAGGCCGCGCGGGGTCGAGGTCCTTCACCTCGGTGCGGGTCATCGCGGCGTAGAACCGACGGCGCAGGCTCAGTTGCACGTCGACCCCGCCACTCGCGATCATCTCGAGGACGCCGGTCTCGGGCGTGAAGACGAAGAGGATGCTGAATGCGGTGGGGAGGTCCAGCGACTGCAGGTCTCCTTCCCGCGTGAAGATCATGAAGTCTTCGTGCCAGTTCGGGAGGTATGCGAAGAAGTACTCCGCACCGTTGCGCCGGGAGTAGTGGTGGACCTTGCAGCGGTCACCGCGGAACTCCTCGCTGTGATGCTCGACCAGCGAGTCTTCGAGCGCCGCGATGCGTTCCGGCGTCGACTCGAACTTCTCGCACTTGACCGCCGACCACTTCCGCCAATGTCGCGTCGTCGTCAGCGCGTCGGCGCGAGCGAAGACGATCGCCTCCTCGAACACCGGCTTCGCATGGAGGTACGTCCACACGACCTTGTCCATCGGCGCCTTGATCGCTCCCCACGTGCCGACCTGTTCCGGCGAGCGCTGGCGAAGCTCCTCAAGAAGCACTTTCAGCCCGGATTCCCGCTTCAACGACTCGAACGTGCGAAGAAGCAGGTTGATCTCGCGCTTCTCCTCCGCAGTCATCGACTGGAGCCGTTCGAAGAGTGGCCCAACGCACCGCTGCTTCGCCATCTGCGACCAGTCGAGCGACGCGAGGGAGGGCCAGCGGGAGAAGAGCTCCCGTCGCAGGTCGGGGCTGATGCGGCCAAGGGACTTCCGAAGATCGAACTGAGTCACTGCGCTGGTTCCTTTCGAGGCTTCTGTACACGGGACAGTTAACGACGGGGCTACGAGAGAAGAGCCCCGAGGGCTCAGAAGAGACGTGGTTCTACTTGGGAGACGAGAAGCTCGAGCGCCTCGAGCCTGATGCGCATCGCTGCTGCTGAGACAGCGAACCGCTCGGCAAGCGGCCGACAGAACCGCTCCATCGCGAGGTTCTCGTTCGCCTGCGGCGTGGCGAGTTCAGTCGGGATATCGAGGCTGCTGACCGCGACCTGTCGATCATCGCCGCGCCAGTCCACCCACGCATCGCGTAGCAGCTGTCGCGGCATCAGCAGGCAGCCCGCGAACTGGTCCGCTTGCCACTCCTCAGGCGCGCGATCGCCGTCGCGGCAAACGAACGCGGCTCTGCCGTTGGCGTCGAACAGGCACGCCTCGTTCGGATCGGCCCGAAGGTGCGCACGGTGGATGCGCCAATGCCCGATCTCGTGCGCGAGCGTGAAGTTGAAGCGGCCGAGCATCGACGGATTGCGCCGAGGGTCGAGCGAGCTGTCGACTCGGATCACGTTCTCGTTGAACCAGATGGCACCGAGGACGTCGCGCGATTCGAAACGTGCTCGCAGGTCCTCGACCTCGAAGCTCAGGCCGAGGTGCAGTTCGACGAGGTCATCCAGCGGCACCGGCACCGCGAGCAAGTGCCCCTTCGCCATCCACTCATCCAGGAGCGATTGCGCCTCGCGCTCGATCTGACTCTCGCGGAGGTACGGGACTCGATAGCGACCGGAACGGTGGGCACTCAAGTGCGCTTGCCCTCCCGGTTCTCCCTCTCGATCTGCTCGGTGAGTTTCTTCAACCGCTCGGCGCTCAGTCCCTTCGCGGCGCGAAGGAGAGCGGGCATGGCCTCCGGTTTATTGAGGATGATCTGCTCGACGTCCTTCGGCATCCGGCCTGCAAGGGCGATCCACTCGTCGGGACTCTCACCGAGGACCTCTGCCATCTTCCGCACGCGCTCGGCGCTCGGCGGGTACTCCGCCTTGCCAGTCTCCACCAGCGACAGGTAGGTGGGGCTCACATCGACCGCCTCGGCGAACTTCCGAAGGCTGTAGCCCTTGGCGATCCGTCGCTCTCGAAGCATCGAACCGAAATGTCCTCGCGGCTGGCCCATGGGTCCTCGGATTGACGGAGGCGATCCGACCCTTTACTGTACCGGGGACATAACCGCGCAGTCAATGGCCGATGCGGTGATTCGAACGAGGTTGTCCGACGCCCTGCACACGAGGAGCGCATGTGTCCCGACTGACCGACCTGATTGCGAAGGCGAAGGCCCAGGATCCGCAGCTCGGAGCCGACATGGAGCGGGAGTTCCGGGCGCTGTCATCGCGGTTGTCGTTCGGTCTGAACTTCGAGCGGCACAGGCCGGAGGCGGTCGAGCTCCCGCAGCGGCCGGTGCGGCGCGGCGACAAGGTGCGAATCTTGGCGTCGCGCAACTCGACAGCCAAGGGGGATAGGCGCCTGTGGCGGGTAGAGAGGCTCAACAAGGCAAGGGGAACGGCAGACCTCGTGCTGCTGGGTGACCCCAAGCAGGAGACGCGGACTGTCAAAGTCGACGACCTCGTGGTCGTCGCTGAGTTCCGCGACACGATCTATCCGGGGCTCGTGTCAACGGGCAAGGTCGCCCGCGGTGGCGACAAGCCTTGGCACACAGTGATCAACGGCGAGAACTATCACGCGCTCAAAGCACTGACGTGGACCCATCGAGGCAAGGTTGACGCGATCTACATTGACCCGCCATACAACACCGGTGCGAGGGACTGGAAGTACAACAATGACTACGTTGAGAGCGACGATCTCTATCGCCACAGCAAATGGCTTGCGATGATGGAGCGGCGCCTCCTCGTCGCGAAAGACTTGCTCAATCCTGCGGACTCTGTGCTCATCGTAACAATCGACGAGAAGGAGTACCTGCGGCTTGGCTTGCTCTTGGAGCAAACGTTTCCCGAAGCAAAGATGCAAATGATCTCGTCGGTCATCAAGCGAGGCGGGACCTCTCGGACGAAAGAGTTTTCTCGGGTTGAGGAGTACCTCTATTTCCTGTTCTTCGGCGCGGCGGAATTGGCGCGCACCGATGACAACATGCTGGAACCGCCTACCGTGGCGGCGGAGGTCGGGTTGAGTGAATCTGACCTGTGGGAAGGCATGGTGCGTCGGGGAATCGGCGTCGTCCGAGCACAACGTCCAAAGCAGTTCTATCCAATCCTCATCGATGCTGCCGCACACCGAATCGTGAGAGCTGGTGAGTCGCTCGCGCCAGAGATTGACCGGAGGTCGATCGCCGATGCCGAAGGATTGACAACCGTTTGGCCTATCAAGGACGACGGAACCGAGGGATTCTGGCAGCTATCCCGTTCCGGTCTCGCGGCCGCCATGGCGCGGGGGACCGTACGTGTCGGGGGATTCAACAAGAAGACCGGGCAATGGCGGATCCAGTACATGAAGGCTAAGAAGGCCAAAGCTGTCATGGCAGGCGCCGTCGCCACGCTGGGAAAGGATGAGAATGGCGTCGTCATCCTTGACCTAGGCACGAGCAAGCTCGCCACGGAATCAACCCCGCGAACGGTGTGGAACAAGGCGTCGCATGACGCCAGCACTGGGGGCGCCGGCCTCCTCAACAAGCTTCTTCCTCGACGCAAGTTTCCGTTTCCAAAGTCCCTCTACGCGGTCGAAGACGCTCTCCGGTTCTTCGTTAAGGACAAGCCAGAGGCCGTAGTTCTAGATTTTTTCGCTGGCTCTGGCACGACGGCGCACGCGGTGATGCGTCTGAACCGACAGGACGGCGGCCGGCGAACGTGCATCAGCGTGACCAACAATGAGGTCGGGGCCGAGGAGCAGATGGCATTGCGCGAGCGCGGGCTCCGCCCCGGCGACGGCGATTGGGAAGCGCTTGGGATCTGTGACTACATCACCAAGCCGCGCGTAAGGGCCGCCATTACGGGCATTACGCCGGATGACGTGCCGATCAAGGGTGACTACAAGTTCACCGACGAGTTTCCGATGGCAGAAGGCTTCGAGGAAAACGCCGAGTTTTTCACGTTGACTTACGAGGCGCCCATCGGGGTCAGCTACCAGACAGCGTTCGCTCGCATCGCTCCCCTTCTGTGGCTACGTGCAGGCAGCGTGGGGCGCCGCGTCGAGAAGCTGCCTTCAGCAGGATGGGAAGTCGTTGACTCCTATGGGCTCCTCGTCGACTTGGATGGGGCGACAGACTTCCTCAGGGCTGTGCGAAAAGCAAAGTCGCTCCGAATCGCCTACATCGTGACAGACGACGAACGGCGATTCCAAGCCCTGTCGCGACGCCTGCCCGAAGGCGTAGAGCCGATTCGATTGTACGAGTCCTACCTGAGCAACTTCGCATTCGCGAATGGAGATGGCGCATGAAGTTCACCCTTCACGGCTATCAGAACGATGCGGTTCGAGACGTGCTGGCCAACCTCCGGAAGTCTCGGCGCCGATGGCACCAGGACAACGAACGCAGTGCATTCTCGCTGACCGCGGTGACAGGCGCCGGCAAGACCGTGATGGCAGCTGCTGCGTTCGAAGCTCTGTTCCACGGCGACGACGGGTTCGAGTTCGACCGTGATCCGGGCGCGGTGGTCATCTGGTTCAGCGACGATCCGTCGCTCAACGAGCAGACAAGGTTCCGGCTAACTGAGTCGTCGGACCGACTCCGGCACATTGACCTGGTGGTCGTCGACAACTCCTTCACCCGGTCGAAGCTCGAGGCGGGCAAGATCTACTTCCTGAACACTCAGAAGCTTGCCAAGAAGAGTCTGCTGGTGCGCGGATTCGATGGCGAGGACGGCGAAGGCGGCGACACCTTTCCAGAGATGCGCCCCGATCTCAGGGGCCACACCATCTGGGACATCATTCGCAACACCATCGAGGATCCGGAGCTCACGCTCTACCTTGTGCTTGACGAGGCCCACCGTGGAATGGGCGCGGAGAACCGGGAAAGGTCCACAATTGTTCAGCGGCTGATCAACGGTGAAAAGGGTGTGCCGGGAATACCAGTCGTGTGGGGAATCTCCGCGACCGTCGAGCGATTCAACCGGGCGATGGCGATGGCGCGGGGGCGCAGCACATTGTCGCCGGTGACAGTCGATCCCGTGCTCGTCCAGAACTCTGGCCTTCTCAAGGACACGGTGATCCTGGATATCCCCGACGAAGCGGGCGACTTCGACACCGTGCTGGTCCGCCGTGCTACGGACAAGCTGCGCGAGTCGACAGCCGGATGGGCTACGTATGCAGCGCAACAGGGTGATGGCGTGCCAGTGCGGCCTCTGATGGTTCTGCAGGTCCCTAACACCCCGAACCACAACGACATCGGGCGAATGCTCGACCAGATCTTCCAGCAGTGGCCCGAGCTTGTCGAGAGCTGCGTGGCACACGTTCTCGGGGACCACACGCCGCAGACCTTCGGAAGGTACACGGTGCCGTACATCCCGCCTCAGCGCGTGCAGGACGACACTTGGGTCCGCCTCTTGATCGCGAAGGACGCCATCAGCACCGGCTGGGATTGCCCACGGGCGGAAGTCATGATCTCGTTCCGGCCTGCACAGGATCGAACATACATCGCGCAGCTCCTCGGGCGGATGGTCCGGACACCACTCGCAAGGCGCATCCCCGGCAATGAACGCCTGAACTCCGTGGACTGCCTGCTCCCGAAGTTTGACAAACAGACCGTAGAGGAGGTCGTGCGTGCGCTCCGCGACGGTAGTAGCGAGACCCCGCCGA
>JAEUIU010000048.1 GCA_016795065.1 Phycisphaerae bacterium | reverse complement strand
GGGCAAGGCGTCGTTGGCGCCGACGATGCCGTACTCGAGTGCCTCGCAGAGGCGCATGAGCCGACTCGCGTCGCGGGTGTAGAAGTACGCGGCGAGGCCGAAGGGCGTGTCGTTGGCCATCGCGATCACCTCGGCTTCGCTTGTGAAGGTGAAGACGGGAGCGACCGGGCCGAAGGTCTCCTCGCGCGAGCAGAGCATCGCGTGGGTGGCGTTGGCGAGGACGGTCGGTTGGACGAATCGCTTCGCCTTGCCGGCAACGACGGCCCGTCCTCCGCCGCAGAGGAGGTGGGCACCGTGGCCACGGGCGTCGTCGATATGGGCAAGGGCCTTCTCGACGGCGCTGTCCTCGATGAGGGGACCGATCTGGGTCCCATCGACCAGCCCGTCGCCGACCACCAGCTTCGACGCGGCGGCGGCGAGTTTCGCGGTGAACGCCTCGCGGATCGGGGCCTCGACGTAGATCCGGTTCGCGCAGACGCAGGTCTGTCCGGCGTTGCGGAACTTGCTGGCGATTGCCCCTTCGACGGCCCGGTCGAGGTCGGCATCGGCGAAGACGATGAACGGGGCATGGCCACCGAGTTCCAGCGAGAGCCGGGTGAGATTCGTGGCGGAGTTCCGAACGAGGATCTGGCCGACTTCGGTCGAGCCGGTGAAGCTGAGCTTTCGCACCAGCGGATTGGCGAGAAGCTCCTCGCCGATCTCCTTCGGCTCGCCGGTGATGACGTTGAAGACGCCCCTGGGCACACCCGCCTCGATCGAGAGTTCGGCCAGGGCCAAGGCCGACAGCGGAGTCAGCTCGGCGGGCTTGACGACCTGCGTGCAGCCGGCGGCTAACGCGGCGCCGGTCTTGCGTGTGATCATGGCCGCGGGAAAGTTCCACGGCGTGATCGCCGCCACGACGCCGATGGCGCGGGGCAGGATCAACAGCCGCTTGTCGCCGGTCGACGCGGGCACCGTTTCACCGTAGATGCGGCGGGCCTCCTCGCCGAACCATTCGAAGAAGCTTGCCGCGTAGCCAATCTCGACCCGCGACTCAGCAAGGGGCTTGCCCTGCTCGATCGTCATCAGCCGTGCAAGCCGCTCGCGGTCGCGGAGCATGAGCTCCGCCCATTTCCGCAGGATCGCTCCGCGCTCGGCGGCGGGACGATCGCGCCATGCAGGTAGCGCAGCGGCAGCAACCTGGATCGCTCGACGCGTCTCGGCCCGGCCGCACCAGGGAATCGAGCCGACGACCTCGTCGGTCGCGGGATTGGTCACGTCAAATGTCGCGCCTGAGTCGGCGGCGATCCACTCGCCGTTGAGGAAGGAACGAGCGGGCCCTGCGAAGGCGGTCGTGTTCGGTTGCGGACTCATCATCCATCACGGTAGCAGGTAGGCCCTACCGCAATGCAGGAGGGATCGCCCCCACCGCCGCGACCAGCGTCGCATGCTGTTCCGCATCCACCGGCCTGTGGGTCACCTTCGACGTCGCCGGATCCTTCCCCAAGAAGTTGCCCCCCTTCCGGTCCACCGCGGGACGCACCGGTCGGCGTTCGAAGCCACCGCCGCAGTTGGGGCAGACGTTCCCTAGCACGTCGCCAACGCAGGAGGCACAGAAGGTGCACTCGTAGGAACAGATCATCGCCTCGGTGGATTCCGGTGGCAGCGGGCGATTGCAATGTTCGCAGGTCGGTCGCAACGCAAGCATGGGCGGCGATTCTACGGCGCACCTTGCCGGCCCCGGTCCCCATCTCCTGGCGGGACCGCGTCCGACGGTGGACCTGCCCCTCCGATGTGCCGTACCGAACGAGCATGCCTTTGGGCCAACCGGCAGTGGCGAGGCCGATCCGGGCGTTCGCCTCCACCTCGCAGGTCGGGGTGGATGCACTCCGTTCTCAGCCCTTCGTCCCTCGAGTGCCTCAACTTCCCGCAGCTTCCGGGCCCTCGCTCTCGTACACTCACCCCATGGCCAAGGCGATTGTCGACCCCCAAGAACTGCGGCGTTTCGCGCACGACCTGAAGAAATTCAACACCGATCTCGCCGGCATGACCGCGATGATCAGTAACCGCATGGCGACGCTCGCCCAGACGTGGCGTGACCAGGAACAGGCGAAGTTCCAGGAGGAGTTCGACGCGACCCTCAAGGTCATGCAGAAGTTCATCAAAGCCTCGGAGACGCACATCCCCTTCCTCCTCCGCAAGGCCGAGCGGATCGAGGAGTACATCAACCAGCGGTAGATAGTCGTGCCGAGAACCAGGGAGCGCAGAGAACCACAGAGGCACAGAGGGCACAGAGGGAGCACAGAGAAGGCAGGTTCGCGGGTACGGTCAATCAGAAGGCACTCTGACCTCCGATCCGATGTCCCCTTGCGAGGGCACACTCCCCACCGACACGCCTCCCCTCGCCCACCCACCTTCCTTCTTTGTGGCTTCTCTGTGCTCCCTCTGTGCCCTCTGTGCCTCTGTGGTTCTCTGGTTCTGTGATTCGCGCAACGCATGAGCATCCAAGCCCACATCACCTCCGTCCACGTCTTGGACGACTTCAAAGCGGCGCTCATCAAGTTTGTTGAGGAGTGTCAGCTCGCCTTGAGCGAATCGGACTCGGAGATCACACGCACGCTCGACTGGGTCAAGCGCGACTGCCAGATGCACTGGACGAAGATCATCCGCAAGAAGCAGGAGGAGGTGACGATGTGCAAGTCGGCCCTCTTCCGCAAGCAGATCACGCCGTCGCCCAACGACCAGCGGGCCTCGGTGGTGGATGAGAAGAAGGCCCTGCAGCGAGCCCAGAACGACCTGGCCGAGGCTGAGGTCGCCCTGAAGCACGCGAAGCGATGGGCGATCGAACTTGAGCGGCAGTACACGATGTACCGCGGGGCCGTGCAATCGCTTTCGGCTGCGGTGGAGCGGGACCTTCCCAACGCGATCCTCCGGCTGTCGCGCATGGCCCGGGCCCTCGACGATTACCTCCGCATGCCGAGCCCGGACCTGGCGGACCTCCTCGACAACTCTCGGCGATCGATGTCGGTCGCGAGCATGAAGCGCACCGGCGAGGATGCCCCGCCAAGCGCTGACTCCCCGCCGACGAACCCCGCGCCCCCGACCCCTCAGGAGCCGACCCCATGAGCGTTACCGGTGGCCGCATCAAGGCCCAAGTCGCCCTAAAGGACCTCCTCCAGAAGTGGGACGCGGTGCGCGAACACTGGAACGACGATGTCGCCCAGCAGTTTCAGGAGGCAACGCTCGACCCGCTCGAAGGTCAGGTCCGGGCGGCGATGACCGCGATGGACAAGATGCGCGAGTGCATGCACCGAATCAAAGTCGAGTGCGGCGATCGACGGCTGATTGGGTGACGATGGTCTGAGCGGGCCGACGGACACGCGGCGTCGTCCATCCCGCTCTCACTCGCACGGCCCCCACCGGCCGAGGAGTTCCGCGAGATCGATCTGGTCGATGACGTCATCGTCGTTGACATCCGCAAGCCCGTCCGTTCCCCACTGACCGAGGAGAACCGCGAGATCTTGGGCGTCGACCTGGTCGTCACCGGTGATGTCCGCTCCGCATTCGATCAGGCTCGGGCCTTGGTTCGAGGGCGGGACGTTGTGCCAACCCGGACCGTCGTTTTCGGTCGGGCTGTAGTTTGAGCGGTTCCTCGGCACGAGGAAGCCGTTGGCGGCGGGCTTGCCGGAGAAGGGCGACGTGGGATCCTCGATCCAGCTTCCTCGGTTCTTCACGTAGGCTCGCATGACCCCGTTGGAGGCGACCATCGCTCGCCCCAGCGAGTCGACCGAGATGTTGGTCGGCTTCACCAGGCCAGGCACGACAATCGGCTCGACGACCGGGCCGGATGCCGCAGGGAGGAGCGCCTTGTACAGAGCATCCACGTTCTCACTGCCGAGGAAGTACGCGCCGGTGGTCGGATCGAACGCAATCGACGCCTTCCCCTGATCGAGGCTGGGGAGCGACGGCAGGTTCGCGGTGACGCCGCTCGCCCCGGTCGTTCCGAAGGTCATCAGGTGCAGGGCCTTCGTCGCGGTGCTGAGACCGACCACCTTGCCCGTGGTGTCGTCAAAGGTGATGTCCGCGAGGTCAAAGGGCGCGACGTACTGCATCGCCGTCGGCGTCGGCCCCGAGAGATCGATGCAGCGGACGATGCGGTTCCCATCCATGACGTAGAGTTTGCCGTCAGGTCCGACGCACGCATGGATTGGGTTGGCGATTGCGAGTTCGACTTGCGTGGCCTCGCTCGCCCCTGGGGCGAGTTTCCAGAGCCGTCCCGCCGCACCCGCAGGTTTGGTGAAGAAGTAGATGGTCGCCGCGTCCGCCGAGGGCACCACGTCGAGGATCGGCAGGCCGTCAGGGGCATGGATGGTCTTCGAAGGGCTTCCGGTCGCCCACTCCAGCACCTGCGGCGAAATCATCGTGATCTGACCCGCCTGCCAGGTGATGCCATACAGGGGCGTGATCACGGCGTAGCCATCGAGGAGGCCGCCATAGCCGACGAGCTCGGACATCGATCGGGTCTTGCCGCTGACGGTGACAGTCTTTTGCTGTGTCGGATAGCTCTGCGAGGAGAAACTCGATTGCTCGATGAGGGAGTCGGTCGTCCAAGGATCGCGGATCGACAGGGTCACGGCGCTTCCGTTGACCACCGCCTTCTGGAGCGTGATGCAGTGCCCGCCGTTGCGGACGTAGTTGCCGCCGCCGACCGGCTGGTACCAACCGACACAGAACGCGACGACGCTTCCATCAGACCCGGCCAAGGCCGCCTGAGCCATCATCTTCGCGCTCGGGGCGTAGCTGCCGTTGGCCCAGACGAACGAGACCTGGAACCAGTCGGAATGGAAGTATTGGAGGATGCCGTCCTCGAAGCCCGAGCCGCCTGTCCCGTCGATCGGATCGCACTGCATCGCGTTGCCCATGAGGCCAAGGCCCAGCGTCTCGAGCGCGTAGGCTCCCGGCTCATCGTTGGCCCAGAAGAAGTAGGAGTTGTCCAGAAGCGGCATCAGGGCCGGATAGCCGTGGGCCTGGACATACGCCAAGGCGTTCGAAGCGGCCGTCGGAGCGCAATACATGTTGCCGTCGTTGGGCAGTCCGAGGATCCCCGACTGGACCTTCCGTCGCTGGTCGAAGTCGGGCATCTGATTCACCTTGTAGGTGAATTGGTTGCCGCTCTGGTAGTTGATGATGATGTTGGCTTGGGCCGGCGAGACGAGCCCTGTCGCGACCGCACCGACGAGGGCTGCGGTGGTGCGTGCACCACGGACAGGAAGGCGATTTTGGTGCGTCATGAGATCCTCCATCGGGCACCTGGAACGACGCCCGCCGGCGAAGGCGCAGTCTGGGCTGCATGCCTCCGACGAAACTCCACCCTCTTCCGAACGTCCCCTGATTTCGCACGTGCGGCAGTGAACCGGAAGCGCAACCAACGGGATCCGCTGGTTCGATCTGGATCGCTCGGGATAGCCTGTAGGCCATGAGCCACTCCCGACGCACCTGCCGACATCGGATTCACGTCCTCACCGCCGTTGGAGCGTGCCTCGCTGCGGCTCCTCTGCATGCTCAGGTGACGCCGCAGTCATCCACCCGACGTGTGGCCACCTATCACGTGCTGCCGCCGGTCTGGGGCGGAACGGAGTGGAGCGATGTCTCGACCGACCTCACCTTCGGCCTCTGGAACGGCCTCGCCACCGAAAAGGCCTACGCGGCGCAGGTGTCCGACCTGAGTACGCCGACCATCACCGGTGCCTTCGAGTTTGAAGCTGCCCTGACCAACACCGGCGCACCGATCGGGACGTTTGAGAGTGCCGATTCGACGCTCCTCTCGACCTTTGACGTCAACCAACCGTCGATCTGCACGGTGAGCGGCAGCTACTCGCTTCACCGCTACCAGACCGCAACGGCCTTCGTCGACGTGACCTTCGGACCGGCCACCAGACCGCTCTTCTCCTTCCACGCCGATACGGCTGTACCGGTCGAGAACTACACCGTCGAGGGGCCGGTCAGCGGCCAGTTCACCCTTGCCGCGGGGAGACACGTCCTCAACGTCGCCGCGAGCGGGACGGCCAACGCGGTGACGTCCATGGTGGCAGGAACGGGCGAGGGCACCCTGGAACTCTCCGTCCGTTTCGAGCCCGACGAGGCCGCCATCATCGATGTCCCCGAGGACCATCCGACCATCGCCGCTGCGATCGAGGCAGCCGTCGACTTCCAGATGGTCCGCATCGCTCCCGGCACCTACTTCGAACATCTGGTCTTGGGCGGGAAGCGGCTGGTCATCGCCTCGGCGTCGGAGACCGAACCGGTTGTGCTGGACGGTCAGGGACGCGGCGGATCGCTCCTCACCATCACCGGCAGTCAGGGTGCCGAGACCTTGGTGCGCGGCCTCACGTTCCGGAACGCCGGGGAGGGAACGCGGGTGCCGTCGATCGGCGCCCCCGCGGGCGGCGGGGTGCTGGTGATCAACGCCCGGCCTCGCTTCCTTCAATGCCGCTTCGAGTCAAACCACGCGGCGCTCGGCGGCGGGCTTGCGATCCAGGGCGGCGGCGCGACCCTCACCGAGTGCGTCTTCACCCACAACAGCGCCCTCAATGGTGGTGCCTTCCGCTTCGCCCCGGACGGCTTCGGCGACGTGCTCACCCTCCACGGAACCACGCTCACCTGCAACGAGGCCACCACCCCCGGCAGTGCCCTCGCCGTCAGCGGTTCGTTGGTGCCCACGATCACGATCGTCGACGGGACGATCTGCAACAACTCGCCGACGCCGATTGCAGGTATCAACATCGCCATCGATCCGTCGACGGTCCTCTGCGGCTGTCCGGGCGATCTCGATCAGGATGGGGTGGTGGACGGCGCCGACCTCTCGCTCCTCATCGGCGCGTGGGGCACATCAAGCCCGGCAGCGGACATCGACTGCAGCGGCACCGTCCGAAGCGAGGACCTCGCCCAGCTCTTGGGCGCGTGGGGCGTTGTGGGCACCTGCGACTGACCCGCTCGGCCAGTTCAAGTGTCGTCGCACCGACCCCGCCGCGGCGGTTCGCCGGGCCTAGCGCGACGCTACTTTCGGCGGATTCCGATACGCCACCGCCAGCACCACCATGCAGGCCAAGGCGATCCACATCGGGATCGAGAAGAGGGTCTGGAAGTTCATGACCCCGTCGTCCCCGGTCGCGGCGCGGCCCGCGATGCTGGTCGCGAACCAACTGCCGACGATGATGCCGACGCCGATGAGAACCAGGTTGAAGAGGTTCTGAGCGGTGGCCCGAACCTCCTTCGAGGTGTGTTCGTCGACGACCATGAACGCGACGAAGACGAAGCAGCCGAAGCAGACGCCGTGCAGAGCGACCCCGATGAGGGAGGGAATGAAGCTTGGAGCGAAGGCGAAGATCGCCATGCGGCCCGCGTAGGCGGCGATGCCGATGCCCAGAAGCGCCTTGCGGGAGAGGATCGTGGTCATCAGGGGCATGATGGCCAGGACGAGGAACTCCGACATCTGGCCGATGGTCATCAGACCGCCGCCGCCGACGCCGAAGATCTCGTTGATGGCCGCGGCGAACTTGCCCGCGCCCGCGTTGGCATTCTGGATTCCGGTGAGGAACTGGCTGGTGTGCACGAAGTAGAACTGATGCACCATGCTCATCGGCACGGCCAGCAGGAAGAGGACGATGAGCGGTTGCTTGGCGATCTCACGAAGGGCCTGGGCCCACGCAGCTTCCTGTCCGGCGAGTTTCTTGCTCGGCGGCGTATGCGGCAGCGTCAGCGAGTAGATCGCCATGACCACGCCGAGGATCGCCGAGAGTCGGAAGGCGTCGGCGCGTCCGGCGTTCTGGGCGGCGGCGATCACGGCTGCGTCTCCCCCCTCGGGCGTGTGAACGCGGAAGAGCATCTGACCGACGAAGATGCCCGCGGCGATCCAGCCGATCGTCCCCCACGAACGCACCGGTCCGAACTCGCGATCGCGATCGGTCAGGTGATGGAATGCGAGCGAGTTGGTCAGGGCTAGGGTCGGGGCGTAGATGAGGCCGTAAAGGAGCGAGAGGATCGCAAAGGTCTTGAAGTCGGCGACATCCGCGAGGAACCAGACCAAGACCGCTCCGATGAGGTGACTCACCGCGAGCATCTTCTCGGTGGCGAAGAAGCGGTCAGCCAACTGACCGGCAATGAACGGCCCGATGATCGCGCCGACCGCACCAGCGGCCAAGACCGTCCCTGTCTCGTCGAGCGAGAACGAACGGTGCCCCATGAGGAACGGATACAGGATCGGAAGCCACGCTCCCCAAATCGCGTACTGAAGGAACATCATCACCGACAGGCGCGCCTTCACCATTCCCCCAACCGAAGCGGATGCGGCATTCATGGAGGGTCATGGTAATGGCAAGCCCGTCCACGTGATCGCGATGCGATGGAACGTTGCCCACATCGAGTCCAGTGAAGAGGCGAACGCCCCTGCCCTCGCTGAAGGACATCGACGGTACGACCGATCGCGGCTCGCGGCTGAGTCCAACGCGGACCGACTTAGCCCTCGTCGGGCTTCTCGTCGAGCTCGGGCCGGCCGACCTGGCCGCCTGACCGGTGGACCTTGTCGGTCAGGTCGCCGGGGTCCTTACTCTTGTCGATCATCTCCTCGGCCGAAATGATGCCCTTGGAGTAGAGCGACCAGAGGTGGTCGTCCAGAAGCTGCATGCCGAACTTGCGACCCGTCTGGATCGCGGAGTCGATGCGGAAGGTCTTGTTCTCGCGGATCAGGTTCGAGATCGCGGGCGTGATGACCAGGAACTCGTACGCCGCCACGCGGCCCGGCTTGTCGACTCGGGCGAGGAGCTGCTGGCTCAACACCGCGATGAGCGAGGTCGAAAGCTGGACGCGCACCTGAGCCTGCTGGTTCACCGGGAACGCGTCGATGATTCGGTTGATCGTGCCGGCCGCACCGGTGGTGTGCAGGGTCGCGAACACCAAGTGGCCGGTTTCGGCGGCTCGGATCGCCGCTTCGATCGTCTCGAGGTCTCGCATTTCGCCGACGAGGATGACGTCGGGGTCGGAACGAAGCACGCGGCGAAGGGCTTCGGAGAAGGTCGTGACGTCGGTGCCGACTTCACGCTGGTTGACGACCGACTTCTTGTGGTAGTGGTAGTACTCGATCGGGTCTTCGACCGTGACGATGTGCCGGTCGAGCTCGGCGTTGATGTAGTCGACCATCGTGGCCAGCGAGGTCGACTTACCCGAGCCGGTCGGACCGGTGACG
>JAEUIU010000027.1 GCA_016795065.1 Phycisphaerae bacterium | reverse complement strand
CATCATTCGACGGTGGGACCCGGAGACGTCGGACGTCCTTCGCCACCAAACCAATCGGGCATGGGTGTACTCGCTCGCGTTCTCTCCGGATGGGTCGTGGTTTGCGACATCGTCGGGGGAGAGACCTTCGGGCGATCCCATGGTGGCGATGTTTGACACACGCAGTGGGCATCGGCGGTGGGCGAGTCCGCCGCTGGAGCCGAGCGGCATCATCGGAGCGGTCGACTTCTCAGACGATGGCATGCTCGTGGTCCACGACAAGGCCGACAACGCAGTCGTCCGGAGCGCAGCGACGGGCGAGACGCAGGGTACCGAACTCACGGCCAGATCGTCGAAGGGCTGGCGCGGAGCCACGTTCCGACCCGGGCATCGTGAGGTGCTGCTGACCGTGGACGATGGCAAGGAGCTGTTCTCGATAGCGGATGGCCGCATGGTCCGCCGCTTCGTGATGCGAAACAGGAACGAACAGGCCATGTCCGCTGACGGTGCATGGCTCGCCCTCTCTCCACGACCCGAAACCGGCGTCGAGATCGTCTCCATAGACGACGGCACCAGACTTGCCGCGCTCGATACGGAAAGCTCGGTCTGGTCGATGTCGTTCAGCTTCGATGGCCGCTGGCTCGCCGCGCGGTGCGAGGACGGCGCGGTGATGATCTGGGCCACCGCCGATTGGAAGCTCAGGCGATCATGGCCAGGCGATGGGTTCAACGGCAACCACATCGCCTTCGAGCCAGGCGGAAGGCTGCTCGGCATCGTCCACAACGGTCTCCGGGTCTGGGATGTCGAACAGGGACGCGAACTGGTCACGCTCCCCGCCCGCGCCGACACGAAATCCAAAATCGCCGTCAGCGACAACGGCGAGTGGGCCGGCGTGGGCTGCACCGACGGCAGCGTGCTGCTGTTTGACGCGCCTCAGGCGAAGTCCCCCTGACTCCCGGCACATTCCGTTGCAGTGACCGGCGGCATCCTGCGCTCCAGCACTGGTCGAGGGTCTTCTCTCGGGGAGACGCTTGCTGCGCCGGCCGTTCCGTCCGAGTCCGAAATAGGAGCATCGAATTGAACCAGTTCCTCCAGAGCCCCTTCACCGCGATGGCGTCCCTTGGAGCATTGATTCTCCTCGGCGCAGGCGCCGCCTTCGGACAGGGCATTCCCACCATCCACGAGGTCGTTCCGCCACTCGGCGCGGGCATGGTCGACCAGGTCGGGCTGCACACGGTCCGGCTCTCCTTCTCGGAGTCGGTGACGATCGTCCCCGGCGCGATTCGGGCGTGGGGCGTAGCCGGTGGGGCGATTTCGCTCTCGACCAGTTGGAACGCCGCCGCGAACGAACTGACGGTCACCTTCGACCCAGCCATCACCGCCGAGCGCGTGACGTTGCTCGTCGGCCCGGGCGTGACCGGCGAGTTCGGGGACGAACTCGACGGCGAGATCCCGAATCCGATGTTCCCAACCATCCCGACCGGCGACGGGCTCCCCGGCGGCGTGGCGGTCTTCCGCTGGGACGTCCTTCAGGGCGACGCCAACCGCGATGGAGTGACCAACTCGGCCGATGCCCAGGCGGTGCTCGCGGCCCTCGGCACCTGCGGCATCGAGCCGCTCGCTGATCCCGACTTCGACGCCGACGCCGATCTCAACGCCGACGGCTGCGTCAACGTCCTCGACGTCCAGATTCTCCTGGGCGGTCTTGGTGGAACGCTCCCGCCCCTCGACGGCGCGCCGCCGGTCATCGCCTCGATCGGCCGCGACACCGGCGAGCCGCTGACGGAAGACCTGAGCGATCTCACGATCACGATGAGCGAGGCGATCGTCGCCGACGGCGTGGTGCCGACCTGCGTGCGGATGCGTTCGCTCGACGGCGAGCTGATCCTGCCCGTCTCGACGGCGCTCCTCGCCGACGAACGGACGATCGCCTGTCACTTCGACCCGCCGCTCTCTTCCTGCGGCGACTACGCGGTGCTGCTCTCGTCGTCGATCGTCGACCTCTCCGGCGAGTTCTTCGTGGCGGCCGGCGCCGCCCCGGGATTCACGGGCTCGACCCCGCCGCCGACGCCGGCGCTGAACTCCTACCCGAGCGCGACGGCTGGTGCCGGCGTCACGCTCAGCGGGACCATCCCGGATCTCCCCGGCTTTGCCAGCGCGGCCGAGATTCGCGTGCAGGGAATCGACCAGGTCGTGACCGCGCCGGTCGCCGGATCGACCTTCTCGATCACCGTCCCGCTCAAGGCCAACCACGTCAACCTCCTCTATGTCAGCGCGATCTCGCCCTGCGGCATCGCCGGCGCGCCGGTGACCGCCGAGGTCTCCCGCGACTCCGAGCCGCCGTCGTTGGCGGTCCTCTATCCGGTCGACGGCGAGACGACCTTCGACGCCGCGATCAGCGTGGGCGGCTTCGTCGGCGACACCCTCATCGGCTTCGAAGGGCTCAACGTCTCGGTGAACGGCCAGCCGGCAATTGTGGACATCGGCTCGGGCCAGCTCGGCACCTGGGTCCTGCCCAGCCTGTCCCTGCGCGAGGGCGGACCGACCCAACTCGTGGTGACGGCAAGCGACGCCCTCGGCAACACCGCGACGAAGACGATCTCGGTGACGCGCCAGGCGACGCCGCGGAACGCCGCCATCATCGAGAAGCTCAGCGGCGACGGCCAGATCGGCGACGTTGCCGCGAGCCTCGCCCAACCGATTCGGGTCAAGGTGTGGAAGGCCGACGGCTCGCCGTGGGCGAACAAGGTCGTCGACTTTAAGGTGACACAGAACGACGGGCGGCTCGACGGCAACGGGGTCGCCGCGGACGCCGTGCACTTCCAGTCGCTGACCGACGCGAGCGGCGAGGCCAGCGCGGCGTGGACGCTCGGCTCCTCCTCCGGCTGCGGCAACAACCGCGTCGAGGTGACGTCGAAGGACGTGGTCGGGGCGATCACCTTCAGCGCGACCGCCCTCGCCGGCGCGGCCGACCAGATCAACATCGGGACCGGTGACGGCCAGCGGATCGAGACCGGTGGCGTGGCGCCGCTCCCGCTCTCGGCCTGGGTCAGCGACTCGCGCAACCCGGTGGCCGGCGTGCCGGTGACTTTCACGGTCGTCGGCGGGAACGGCACGGTGAACGGGGCGGGACAGGCGACGGTGGCGAGCGATGCGACCGGCCACGCCGAGGTGAGCTTCACCGCGGGAACGACGCCGGGCGCAAATCGCGTGCGGGCGACCTTCCCCGGGAACGCGACCAACCCGGCGGTCTTCACCGTCTACGGCATCGCCCGCGACATCACCAGGCCGACCTCGTTCAAGGGGCTCGTCTTCGACAACGCCAGCCAGCCGATCGGCAACGTGAAGGTGACGCTGAAATTCCAGGATCATTTTGTCGGACCGGTCCTCTCGAACGCGCAGGGCCAGTTCGAGTTCCCGTCGATTGAGGAGGACGGCGCGGTGCACGTCATGGTCGAGGGATTCCTCGCCAACAAGCTCAACGGCAAGCCGCTGCCGCCCGGCGTGAAGTTCCCGTCGCTCGGCTACGACACGGTGATCATCCCCAACGCCGAGAACTCGCTGGGACGTCCGGTGCTCCTGCCGCCGCTTCTGCCGGAGAACGCGCGAGTCTGGGACGGCCAGTCGGACATCGAGCTCACCTGCGGCGGGGTCGACGGGCTGAAGTACATCGTGAAGGCCAACTCGATGACGCTGGTCAACGGCAGCCACCCGACGCCGGGCGCTCCGGTGACGCTCTCAATCAACCAGGTCCACCACAACGCGGTGCCGATGCCGCTCCCCGATGGGGCGTCGCCTCCCTTCGACGCGACGTTCTATCCGCCCGGCGCGACCTTCGATCCGCCGGTCGCGGTCGAGTATCCGAACATGTCGGCGATCCCGCCGGGCGCGGCGGTCCACTTCCTCACCTTCAACCACGACACCGGCGAGTTCGAGGCGATGGCGCCGGGCCGCGTGAGCGAGGACGGCTCGACGATCCGCAGCGAGCCGGGGACGGGACTCACGAAGTCGGGGTGGCACGGACCGGGGCTGCCCATCTTGGTGACGACGAAGTGCATTTCGATGGGCTATTGCGTGCCCGTCGAGGAAGGGGCCGATGCCGCTCCTCCGGCGAGGGTGTTCGTGAACGGGCGTTGCATTGACAGCTTCACCAGTTTCCAGGTCCGGCCAAACTACCTCTCCACGCGGATGGAAGTGGAGATCTTCACGGTGGACCCAGACGCGACGGTCGCCTGGTCGATCGACGTTCCGTCGGGGCCAGGCGGCGGATCGGGAGGCTTCGTGGCGCCATGGGAGGGCACCGAGAAGACCTTCTCGATCAAGCCGGTGATCGAGGCGTCTCACCGGGAACTGGGTGGGCTGCACTCGATTGAGAACGCGCCTGTCAAGTACGTCCTCACGATCGACGTCACATCGGGCGACCGAACCGAGACCATCGTCCGCACGATCAAACAGGACAAGCGGGCGATCCTCCAACAGGAGTATGTCGACTACTACTGGTTTGGCGGCAGCAACATCTATCCGCCGTCCCGCAGCCTGTTTGGCGCTCCCCTCGGCATCCAGGGATTCAACAGCCACGAATTCAACAAGGGCAACTACACCGCGGACGGCGGGCTGGTCCTCAACGGGTTCATGCAGCAGATCGCCTACGAGACGAAGGAGAAGTACCAAGACACGATTATCCTCAACAGCGCCTATCGCGACCCGCAGCGCAACAAGGCAGTCGGCGGGGTGGTGAACAGCATTCACCAGCTCGGTGGGGCAGTGGACATGGTCGGCTCACCGAACTCGACGGAGAACAAGGCGAACCTGTACAGGGCGGCGGTGAATGCGGCGTTGGACGGTGGAACGGCGGAAGTGGTGATGCTTGAGAAGAACGGCAAGCAGTTGCTTCCGAGCCTCTGGATGATCCCACCGCACAGTGTGACGTTCACTGGAACCTATCAGGGGGCGCCCTACTCGGTGGAGTGTTGGGACACGACCTACGACTCCCTGCCGGACTTCGTGCTGAACGTGACTCCGGCCAACCTTCCGACCTCGCTTCTCCTCCACTGGGCGGGTGGCGGCTCATCGAACCTGGACTTCTACATCGGCGGCGCGGGTCCGATCAAGCCGGGCGATCCGCTGTACGTGAAGCTCACCCCGTACCTGTGGGACCCGCTGTACGAGTACATCGGGCCCTCGCTCGACGCGATCTTCACGCTTGCCACGCACATTCACGCCGACAAACCCGGCGTCCCGGCGGTCTCCGATGCGGAGGACGACGAGGGGGCCTCTCTGCTGTCGCCGTGGACATTCTCCGGGGGCGGCCAAAGCGTCGAGACCGGTCCGGCCGCGGCGTTTGTGTTGGAGAACGTCGGCGCTGGTGACATGTGGGGACCTGGCGGCCCGGGGACGCCAGCGGATGGCGTGAGCGACTCGCCAATCCAGTTGGTTGGCCAACAGGTGGTGAATGGCATCACGCGCTATGCCTATACCCTCCCCTTCTACGTCACCGATGGGGCGACTCAGATCGTGCCCGAACTTGTGGTCTTGGATGTCCCGCCGCTGATGCCGGTCTCGATCGCCGTCACGGGACCGGACACGCTGATGGTCGGTGAATCCGGCGCGGTCACGGTGATCGCGAAGATGAACGATGGCACGACGCGCGATGTGACCTCATCCGAGGAATGGACAACCTATGTCACGAGCAACCCGGCGGTCGCGACGGTCGATCCGAATGGAGTGATCACGGGTCAGAAGACAGGTGTCGCGTTTGTCACCGCGACGAGCGGATCAAGCTCGACGACGTTGCGGATCCTGGTGCTCAGTGAACTTCTCCCTACCACGGTGGTCGGTGTGGTGACGACGGAGGCCGGCGACCCGTTCGGCGGAGCCGTGGTGAGCAGCGGATTCGGAACGACGGCTGTCTCGGCGGCCGATGGCTCGTTCAGCATCGAAGCGATGGTCCCCTCTCGCGCGAGCGGTACGACCGTTTCCGCAGCGGCGACGATCCGCGGTCAGACGTACTCTGGCTCCTCTGTCGCCTTGATCGTGCCCAACGGCTATTCCGATGCCGGCCAGATCGTGCTCACTCCGTCCTCACTCTGCGATGCCGCGTGGGTTCCCGCCTTCGGCGGACGGCCCTTGTCGGGCGAAGTCAACGCATTCGCGGTCTTTGATGACGGGACGGGCCCGGCCCTCTATGCGGGGGGGCAGTTCAACGCCGGTTCGAGCGAAGCGACGATCTACCTCGCGAAGCTCATCGGCAATGAGTGGGTTTCCGTCGGCAACGGACTGAACGGACCGGTCACGTCGCTCGTCGTTCATGACGACGGCGCCGGTGAGGCCCTCTTTGTGGGTGGCACGTTTACCTCCGCGGGCGGAGTGGCCGCGAGCCGGATCGCCCGATGGGACGGCAACGGATGGTCGGCGGTTGGCGGCGGAATGGACTTTCCCATCCGGTCGATGACGGTGTTCGATGCGGGTGACGGCGCTGGTCCGCGGCTGATTGCCGGCGGTGACTTCACGATCGCTGGAGGCATCCCCGCGAACCGCATCGCCCGCTGGGACGGGGCGTCGTGGTCACCCCTGGGCGCTGGAGCGAACGGGAGCGTCCTGACGCTCCTTTCCTGCGACATCGGCTCGGGGCAGTCCCTGTACGTCGGTGGATCGTTCACCTCGCCAGGCAGTCGCATCGCCCGGTGGGACGGTGCCGGATGGTCAGGGCTGGGGGCGGGAATCAGTGTGATCCAGAGTACGGGCGTGAATGCCTTGGCGGCCTTTGATGAGGGGAGTGGCCCGGTCCTCTTTGTGGGCGGCTCCTTCAACTTCGCGGCCGGGCAGAAGGCGCATGGCATCGCGCGTTGGAACGGCAGTGCCTGGTCTCCGGTGGCATCCAGCCATGGCCAGGCCTTTGCGGGCGACGTCAAGGCCCTCGCCGTCATGGACGACGGATCAGGTGCCGGTGCAACCCTCTTTGCGGGAGGGAGCTTCTCCGCGGGTTCGGGCATCGACCACCTCGCCCGGTGGGACGGATCGGCGTGGACCGCGGTTGGCGATCATTCCTTCGTACCGGTGACCACACTGGCCACGGTCGAGACAGGGGCGGGAGTCAAGCTTGCCGTCGGCCAACAGTTCGACAGCACGCTCCTTTGGGACGGTGCGAACTGGAGCGTTCCAACGCCCGGATTCAACGGCGAGGTGTCTGAGCTCATCGCATTCAACGATGGGCCGCGCGGCCTGAGCCTGTACGCGCTCGGTTCGTTCACGGCAGTGGGTGGACAGCCAGCGTCGCGCGTCGCCCGTTGGGACGGGCAGGCATGGCACGCGCTCGGGACCGGACTCAATGGTCCTGCCACGGCCGCAGCCGTCTTCGACGACGGGCGAGGTGGGGGACCAATGCTTTACGTGGGAGGGAGGTTCGGTCAGGCAGGTGGTGTGTTGGCGAACAACATCGCCCGCTGGGACGGAATGACCTGGACCGCCGTTGGCGGAAGCGGGTTCGAAACGGTGGGCCAGTACGGCGGTCGTCCCGACCCGCCGACACAAGTGCAGGAACTCTGCGTCTTCAACGACGGAACCAATGGGCCGAAGCTGGTTGCCACGGGGTTCTTTGACACCGTGGACGGCGCGCCGATGAGTTTCGTTGCTGCATGGGATGGCACCGCCTGGGCACCCCTTGGGAGCGGACTGAACTATGAGGGGCGAGCGCTGGCAGCCTGGGACGACGGTACGGGCGAAGCGCTCTACGTCGGCGGCAACTTCTCACTCGCAGGTGGATCCGTACCCGGTCCGCTCGCACGGTGGGACGGGCAGGGTTGGTTCGCGCTTCCGGAGTCGTTAGACGGAAGCATCGAAGATCTCGAGGTCTTCCTCGATGTGACGGCTGGCCAATCGGTTCTGCTTGCGGCCGGCAACTTCAGCGGCACCACGAGGCTCGTGCTCGGGGGACTGGGACGTTTCAACGGGCGTTCCTGGTCTTGGGTCTATCCCGGCGGCCCGTTCCCGGGCGCGGCGTACGCGTTGGAGGCAGCAGAGACTCCTGAGGGGCCTGTCCTCTTCGTCACCGGTTCGTTCACGTTTCCGAGGCTGGGGATCACGAACGCCGCCATGCTGTCGGGCATCACTTGGGCGCCGATGGGAGACGGCGCATCACTCAATGGGGCAACGACGCTCGAGCACTTTGATGATGGAAGCGGCGCGGCGCTCTATGTCGGTGGTGCAATCCCTGTGGGTCCCGCCGGCGACAGTTTCATGTCGAAGTGGGGCTGCGCTGCGCCGCCTCAGGGCGCCGTCGCCCAGATACGGAAGGTCATTGACCGGCCGTGGCGATCTCGCGGGGCGGATCGCATCGTCAAGCAACTCGCTGATCTCCACCTCAAGCCCGGCGACTCCCTCCTCCTCGGCGACGAAACCCGCCGCTACGGATCGGTCGTCGCCGAAGCCGGCTCGACGATTCGGCTGACGAGTCCCGACTCGCATCTCATCGTCACCAACCTCACCGTGGAGCCGGGTGCCACCTTCGAGTGGCTCGGCGGCACGATCGAGATCGACGGCGGGGCATGGCTCCATCCGTACGAGATCACCGTCGGCTGCGACCTCGACGCACGGCTCGTGCTGCACTCCGGGGCGTTCGTGCGGGCCCCGAGGCTCCTCGTCTGCGAGCTGGGCTCGCTGGTCGGCGAAGGCGTCGTCGACGCGTTCGTCCAGAACGGCGGAGCAATTGCTGGCGAGGACAGCGGATTGCGTCTTCTTGGCGGCTACGCGCAGGAACCCACCGGCACGATCATCGCATCGGCAGCGGAACTCGATGCGGTGGTCGCCGGTCGGGCCCATGCCTGCTCGGCGGTGGACGCGCTGCCGTTCACAAGCGGGCTCGCCAGGCGCCAGCTCGTCGATGTCGACGGGGATGGCGACTTGGACCTGGTGCGTTCGATCGGCACGTCTGAGGAGCCGATCGTCGTCCTCTGGCTGGACCAAGGCGACGGCCACTTCGGGTCGCCCGTCCTCTGCCAGTCCGAGAGGGCGATGGCGTTGGTGGCCATCGTGGATGCCAACGGCGACGGCCTGCTCGATCTGCAGCTCTCGCCGCGTGACGGCGGCTCGGACATCACGCTGCTCGCGGGCGGCGAAGTGGAGGTGACCCGATGAGACGGAATCTGACTCGGACTGTTGCGGTGGCCTTCGCCTCGTTGATCGGCAGTGCTGCCGGCGCCCTGCCGTCCACCGGTGTCATCTCCATCGATCATGCGATGGTGATCCCCCAAGGGACGTCGGAGTCGGCGCTGGTGACACTCGATTTCCTCGATGAGCCCGTGGGGCTTTTCGGCTACTCGCTGTCGATGGAGATCGTGCCGCGCGAAGGCGCCACGGGGACGGTCACCTTTGACATCGAAGGCCGGAAGGACCGGGAGCGCACCAATCTCTTTCTCTCGCGAAACCTGATTGCGGCCTTTCCAGCCCCGCTGGATCCCGTCTTCACGGTGATCCTGCCCGACGACGCGGACGGTGTGTTCATCAACGCCAACATCGACCTCTTCAACCTCGGCGCCCCGGACTTCGTCACCCTCACGCCGGCGGTGAATGACGTGCTAGCCGAAATCGTCGTCGATGTCGGCGACGACGCCCTGGGCGTCTTCGACATCGTCTTTGGCCCCGCCACGGCCCTGAGCGACCCGGATGGCTTCGAGGTGCCAGGCATCTGGTTCGGGGCGACGGTGACGGCCCTGCCGACGCCGGACCTCAATAACGACGGGGCGGTGGACGCGATGGACTTGGCCATCCTGCTCGGCCAGTGGGGGCTCTGCTCGTCGACCTGTGCCGACTTCAACGGCGATGGGGAGGTCGACGCGATGGATCTTTCGATGTTGCTTGGGGAGTGGACGGGCTAAAGGTAGGCGAAAGCCGACTCCCGCGTGATGTGAAGCCTCGTACGGAATCGCGGCACGCGATTGCAGTGCCGCGTGACGTCCTGCGCTTCGTGGGGAGGGCGGGGCATGCGCAGAGAGCATTGCACCCCCTCCCACCCAAGAAGGATCGCCATGCCATCGATGCCCCGTGGAAGCCAGCTTGCCCTCATGACCCTGTGTGTCTCTGCAGCAGCCCACGGGCAGAGCTTCGACTATCCCGACTTCTCATCTGGCTTGGGATGCGCCCAATTGTTGGGATCCTCGGTGCACGAAGCCCGGGATGCGGCAGTGGTGCTTACTCCGTCACCTTGGTCGCCCACACTCGACGAGTACGGGGCGATCGTCAGCGGCGTTCGTGTGCCGGTGAGCGGGTTCTCGATGGAGGTCGTCTTCCGCATCGACGATCCGGGTCCTGTTGGATCGACGGATCCGGGCGGGTATGGCTTGGTCGTCTCCTTCGGGGAGTCGGCGGTGCTGGGAGCTCCGTCGTCGTGGGAGGAGCCCTTGCGTGGCGCGGCGCTCACGGACTCGGCGTGGACGTTGGCGCTTGGCACGCACTTCTGGCAGGGCACGATCGGGTCGAGCAACTTCGTGAGAACGGACAAGACCGACATGTCCGGATACTCCAGGGTCTTCGATGACGTCGCGCCCAACTTCGACGACGGTGCAGAGTGGCATCTGTGGATCGACGCGCTGGAGGGGCCGTGGGGCGCCGTCTCGATTCGGCTCGCGCCCTCGGCGGTGCGACCGGCGGAGGGCTGGACGACGTGGCCGAACCTCGATGTGAACGTGAGCGGCGGGACGGCATTCGTCGCGATCGGGGCACGATCGAGTTCGACGGGAAGTGGTCGTCACCAGGTCCTCGCCTGGCGATTCACCGTGCCCGGGGCATCGCCGCCGGCGGAGGATCTCACGGGTGACGGTACCGTGAATGGCGCCGATCTCGCGACGATTCTTGGGGCGTGGGGGGCCAGCGGCGGCGCCCTCCTCCCCGGAGCGGATCTCACGGGCGACGGTGCGGTCGATGGCGCCGACCTGGCAATGCTTCTGGGCGCGTGGGGCGTGACGTGCACCGGCGACGACACCGATGGCGACGGCACGTGTGACATGGCGGATGGCTGTCCGCTCGACCCGAACAAGATCGCCCCCGGTCAGTGTGGCTGCGGGCTCTCGGACGCCGACCTGAACGGCAACGGCATCGGCGACGCATGTGAGGAGACGGGACCGATCGACCCCGAGGCCGATGACGATGGCGATGGCGTCACCAACGCGAGCGACAACTGTCCGACCACGCCCAATCCCGACCAACTTGACTGCGACGGCGATGGCGTCGGCAACGTCTGCGACAACTGCGATCTGGTCTTCAATCCCTCGCAGTTCGATGGCGACCACGACGGCCTCGGCGCCGCGTGCGACTGTAGCGAGCCCGACTCCGACGCGCAGGCCGACAGCGACGGCGATGGAGTGCCGGATTTCTGTGACAACTGCTGGCTCACCGGGAATCCCGATCAGGCAGACTTCGATGGCGACGGCCGCGGAGACGTGTGTGACAATTGCGTAGTCACGTGGAACCCTTCGCAACAGAACAGCGATTGGGACGATTCCGGCGATGCATGCAACTGCGGCGCTGATCCGGATTGGGACGAGGACGAGGTCTGCGGGTTCTGGGACAACTGTCCGACGATCTTCAACCCGGATCAGGCCGACAACGACCACGACTTCCTGGGCGACCCATGCGATCCCGATGACGACAACGACGGGATTGCGGACGGGAGCGACAACTGTCCGCTGTCCTTCAATCCGAGTCAGGCGGATGTCGACCAGAACGGCGTCGCCGACGCATGCGAGCTCAGCTACTGCGACGTCGGCGTGACCGATTGGACATGGTGGCTCCACCGGCCAGAGATCGATGCAGTGCGCATCGGTGCCACCGATCCGTGGGAAATCTCGGGAACGCCGATCAGGACCTACTCGTTCCACGAGCAGCATTGGGAGGAGCTCGCGCCGGAGGTGGGAATCCTCGAGCTTTCCTTCAAGGTCCTCGTTCAATCGAGCGCCAACGAGGTCCTCTGGCCGACCTCGCTTGGGGCATGGGTCGACTGGAATCGTGATGGCGACTTTGAAGACGCGGACGAGACGCTCGACGTCCAGCAAACCGCTCTCGACGACCCTTGCGCTGACTGCAACAAGGTCATGCACTTCTCGGCGCCGCTGGCCATCCCCGCGGGCGCCGGGGCGGGCGTGACGCGGCTCCGTATCCGCGCGGGCCTGTCGAGCACGAATTCGCCCTGTGGTTTCAACGAGGGGGAGACCGAGGACTACACACTTCTGCTGAGTCCTTCGCTTTCACCTGATGGCGACTGGGATGGCGATGGCATCCCAAACGGCGTGGACAACTGCATGACGACCTTCAATCCGAATCAACTCGATCCGGATGGCGACGGCGTCGGTGATGATTGCGATCCGCCTCCACCCTACTGCATTCCCGAGGAGGTCTACTGGCCGTGGGGGCTGTCGCACCTCTTCACGAAAGTAAAGCTGGGAGCGATCGATCAGACCTTCTACTACCCCTCTGATGGCTGGAAGCACTTCGATACTCCTGTCGCCCAACTCGTCGCTGGCTCCCCTGGACTTGAACTGATTGTTGAATCCCAGAATTCCAACAACATCGTCGTGCTCAAGGCATGGGTCGATTGGAATCACGACGGTGAGTTTGAGGCCGCCGAAAGCGTACCGATGGAACTGGACGGAGCATGGACCGATGGGCCGCCGCCCTTTGGCGGTGAGTGGACATGGGGGTCGCACTCAGGTGTCATCACCGCGCCACCCGGAGCGCTCTTGGGTCTGACCCGTCTTCGGCTCGCCGTAGGGGGAGTGGGGCCATGCACGCTCGACGCGGGGCCCGGGCAGATCTTCGACTTCGGCCTGATCGTCACCGACTCGCTCTCGTCCAACGGCGATGCCGACGGTGACGGGGTCATGAACGGGATCGACAATTGCCCAACCAAGCGCAACGCGAACCAGGCCGACTCGGATGGCGATGGCATCGGCGATGCGTGCGAGGTCATTCACTACTGCGGCACGGCGAGACATTGGGAGAGCGCGGATCCGTTGCATTCGATCGGGGAAGTACGGCTCAACGGCGACGTCCACTCGTCCGGGCATGCATGGGGACCTCCCGTGGGCTACGAGGACTTCACCAGTTCACCCTTCACGGTGTTCGAAGGTGCGGCCATCGACATCGTGGTGAATACCATCAACGCCCCTGCGTTTGTCATGATCGACTGGAACAATGATGGGACCTTCTCGCAGGATGAAGGATGGAGCCTCACGGTCATTGAGCAGGTGTACGATCACCAGTGGGGGGAGATGCACATCACGTCGGCCGGGACCACGGTGGTTCCAATCGGTGATCTTGGGTCGCGGCGCATGCGCGTGGTCGCCGGAGGCCCGATCTGCGGCCCATGGGGTTACGGCGAGGTCGAGGACCATCTGATCGTCGTCGTGCGCGACACGGACGGCGACGGCATCCAGGACAGCCTCGACAACTGCCCGCTCCGCGCGAACTCCGATCAGGTCGACTCCGACGGCGACGGCATCGGCGACGTCTGCGAGGTGCCGGGGGCCTTGGTGCTCGATCTCGGCGAACGATGGAGCGAGACGCAGAATCCGCACTCGCTCTGGACCTACATGGAAGGCAACAACCCACTGCCGCACGCTGCTCACATCGACGGCTGCTGGCCGGGTTGGCAAGGTCAGACGCAACCTGGTTGGTCCAAGTCGGAGTGCGGCGACGACCGCTGCCCCTGGTGGCTGCGCTGCGCGCCAGGCGTTTCCGTCCCGGTGCTGGACATGCAACCCGGTGATGTGTTGGTGCATTCCCAGGACGATGCCAACGGTGTCGGCAACGGCCCCGGGCGAGTTCGATGGGAAGTGCCGCAGGATTGCACGCTAACCATTGTCGGTTCGGTCTGGAATGCTCGCGATGAACTCGGCCGCGGAAACACCTGGGCCATTTCGCGAAACGGGCTGGCCCTCACGTCGGGGGTCGTCGACTCGACCGATCCATGGTCGCGCGAATTCCCGATGCCCTTCGAACTTGGCACGGGCGGTCCGCAGGCCCTCGTCAACCTTTCCGTCCTCAAGGGCGAGACCTTTGAGTTCACCGTTGTCCGCACCGAAGAGTTCGGTGAGTTCGCCGGCGTCAACCTGACCTTCCTCATGGTCGGCTCGTTCGCGGATCAGGACCTCGATGGCGTCCCTGACATCCTCGACAACTGCCCGACCGTTCCGAATCCCAACCAGGCCGACAGCAACGGCGATGGCAGCGGGGACGTCTGCGACACGGCAAGCTGTACGGGCGCGACGCACGGGTGCCTCGTTCAGGGGAGCGCAGGATGCGCGAGCGGTCTCTGTTGCACGACGGTGTGCGTCGTCGACCCGGCCTGTTGCACGGCGGGCTGGGACGCGATGTGCGTCCAATTCGCACGAGACCTCTGTGCGTCCCTCGTCGATGACCTGGACGAGGACGGCGTCGGGGCCGCCACCGACAACTGCCCCTTCACGTCGAACCCCGATCAGGTCGATGCGGATGAGGACGGCGTCGGCGATGCGTGCGACGCGCCGCAGTGTCCAAACCTCTCGCACGACTGCGCCACCGTCGGCGGCGCCGGGTGCAGTCGGAGCGATTGCTGCCAGATCGTCTGCCAGATCGACGCCTTCTGTTGCGAGTCCGAATGGGACAGCTTCTGCGTCGAGCAGGCGCTTTCCTCCTGCGGATCGACCGACAGCGACGGTGACGGCCTCATCGACGCTGCCGACAACTGCCCGACCGGCGCTAACGAGAGCCAGGCGGACGTCAATGCCAACGGCGTTGGTGACGCGTGTGAACCCGACGGCGTGGTGTTCAACCTGGTGACGGCGTTCTCCAACGAGAGCAACCCGAACGGACTGTGGAGTTACCGCGAAGGCATCAACGTCCTTCCCCACGTGGACGCCGTCGACGGATGTGCCTTTGGCAAGTTCGGTTGGAAGGGCACGCAGCCAGGCTGGGCACGCTCGGAGTGCGGGGACAATCGCGTCCCGTTCCTCTTCAAGAGCAAGCCGGGCCTTCAGACGCCAACGCTTGATCTTCAGGCTGGCGACGTCGTCATGCGTCCCTACGACCCATTCAACGGCGTCGGCAACACCGACGGCAACATCGTTTTCCTGGTGCCGGTGAACGGCGTTCTCTCGATCGAGGGGGCGACGTGGATGCTCCGCGACGACACCGCCCGAATCGACGCGTGGCGGGTCTATCACAACATGCAACTCCTGACCGCGGGCGAGATCGCCTTCTACGACGAGTTCTCGCGGGCCAATCCGATGGACTTCGCGGCGGGCAGTGGTGGTGCGGCCACGCTCCAGAACATCGCTGTCGCTGCGGGCGACCTCATCCGTTTCGAGCTCATTCGGCAGACGCCGGAGGGCGAGATGGCGGGCGTCCGCATGAAGATCACGCTGCTGCCGAGCGGCCCTGCGCCGGACACCGATGGCGACACCATCCCGGACGACGTCGACAACTGTCCCTCGATCCCGAACCCGGATCAGGCGGACGCCGACGGCGACGGGATCGGTGCGGCATGCGACGACTGCGACCTGCCGATCGAAGGGGATCTCAACCACGACGGCATCCTCGACTGCGAAAGCGATTCGGCCGTCTTCCGATGCATGCTGCAGAATCCCAGCGGCTGTGGCGTGGACGAGTCGTGCGCCGACTTCAACGGCGACGGCGTCGTGAGCTGGCTGGATGCCCAAGGCTTCGCGGCGCTCTTCGGGAGTGTCGACAGCGACGTCGACGGCCTCCCGGACAGTTGCGATCTGACGCCAACCGAGTCGTGGGCGATTCGGATCCAGAACGACAACCCGTTCGAGCACTACGTTCGGGTGCCGGACACGCCGGGGTTGGAGCCGACGGCCCTCACGATTGACGTGATCTTCCAGCCATTGGGGCCTGGGACCGGAAGCAACAATCTCTTCCAAGGGGCGTCGATCGTCTCGAAACCATTCGAAGGCTCCTTCTCGATTCCTGGGGAGTCGTGGGGGGTTCGGTGGTCACCTTCGACGAAGAGGGTGGGTGTCACCGCCACGACGACGGGCAGCATCCCCAATGTCAGCATGGTGTCCCAGAGGCTGATCGAGATCGGCACGGTGGTTCGAGCGACCTACACCTTCGACAATGGCGCCATGCGGCTCTATCTCGATGGCGTGCTCGAGAGCGACGTGGACTTCCCGCCCGGCTCCATTCTTTATGGTGCCAACGATGTCCTCTTCGGCGCCCAGAATCTCTGCTGCGGGCTTGAGCACCGCTTCGATGGCATTATTGAACGCGTGACCATCTGGGATCACGCGTTGCCGCAGGAGAAGATCACCAACATCCTTCTCACGATCGACGAAGAGCCCGGTTTGATCGGTCACTGGACCTTCGAGAACCAGACCCTTCAGGACCAAAGCGGCGGCGGCCACCACGGCACGGCCATTGGGCCGGTTCCGTTCGTGCCCACGCCGTGAGCGGCGGAGGGCGACGGGGATTCGTTCCCCTGGAGTTGCAGCGATCGCACGGCTTCTGCGCTCTCTCCTGGTGAAGGAGACCTTTCGCATGCGCGCCCACCTTGCCGCTCTCGTCCTCGCTCTTGCAGCGTCCGTCAACCCATCTTCACTCGCCGGCGACGGCGGTGACGCGTTCACCTATCAGGGCCAGCTTCGCCAGAACGGTGCCGCCGCCGCCGGCCCGCTGGATGTGGTCTTCCGCATCTACGACTCGGCGACGGACGGTGTCCAGGTTGGGTCCAGCGTGGTCGTTGCGAACTTCGTCGACTTCGACGAGGCGGGGCGCTTCACGGTCGAGATTCCCTTCGCCAGCGCGACCTTCAACGGCGCTGCCCGATGGCTTGAGATCGAGGTCGAAGGCGTGGTGCTCACGCCGCGACAGCGGATCAACCCGGTGCCCTACGCGACGCGATCGCTGGAGGTGGCCGCGGTGAACAACGCGGCCCTGGCGGGTACCTACAGCAACGCGCTGAATTTCACCAACCCATTGAACACCGTGAGCGGGACGTTCACCGGGTCGGGTTCGAATCTCAGTTCGCTGAACGCCAACAGCATCTCGACGGGGACGTTGGGCGGATCGCGGTTGTCGGGCAGCTACGGCAACGCCCTGACCATGACCAACGCGTCCAACCAATTCGCTGGCAACGGCGCCGGGCTCACGAGCCTGAACGCCAGCAACATCGCGAGCGGGACGCTGGGCGGGTCGCTCTTGGCGGGGCTGTATGGCAATGCCCTGACCATGACCAATCCTGCCAACCAGTTCGGCGGCAACGGTGCGGGGCTCACCAACCTGAACGCCAGCAACGTCGCAAGCGGAACCTTGGGTGGGGCTTTCCTCAACGGGACGTACGGCAACGCCCTGACGATGACCAACGCTTCCAACCAATTTGGCGGCAACGGATCTGCCCTGACCAGTCTGAACGCAAGCAATCTCGCGAGCGGCACGCTGGCGAGCG
>JAEUIU010000085.1 GCA_016795065.1 Phycisphaerae bacterium | reverse complement strand
GACTCCCGGTCGAATCGCCTTCGCCGAACCCGTCCACCCGGTTCGGCTGATCGAGCTCTCCGAGGACGAGGTCATGGAGGAACTCGCCGATGCCGGCATCGGCAGTTCGCTCATTCAGATCGGCGACAGCGTGCAGATCGCACTATCACCGCCGGCGTCACCGGGGGTCCTGCCGTCACATTCTCGTGAAGAGGGAGCGGGAAACCCTGAACAACAGAACTTCTGAGGGATCTGAGGCTATTCGTGAGGTATTCCGACGAACCGGGCTCGCCAGCTTCGTCATGGATGCATCCACGGAGAATCATGCCCATGCCCTCGCTTCGAACCAGCCCCGCTTCCCGAGTTGCCCCGTTCGCCCTGAGCCTCCTCGCCGCCCTCGCCGTTTCGCAACCGCTTCCTGCCGATGACGCCAAGCCGGCCCAAGCCCCGACCCCGCCGCGCCAACGCGGTGCCGACGAGGCCGTCCGGAAGTTCGCCCTGCGGGCCGCAAACCCGGTTGAGGTGGCCACGATCCTCCGCGACAACCTCGGTTGTGTCGCCACCGGTTCCGAGAGCACCGGCATGGTGATCGTGTCGGCGGACCCGAGAATGGAGGAGGTGGAGCGTTTGGTCTCGGAGCTGGAGAGGACGGCGCTCGAGCGGTTGAAGGCGAAGTGGGCCACGGACCAAGCGAGCGCCGATGAGGCGAGACTTCGACGGGAGGACGAGGCTCGTGAGCAGCGCGAGCGCCTGGCCAAGGACTCGATCGCCATCGACTTCCCGGGCGGAACGGTCGGTGAATATCTCGATCTCGTCCGCAAGGTCAGCGGCTTTGACAACATCGTGATCGGCAACGAGAACATCAAGGCGCTCGGGATGCCGGCAGTTCGCGTCAAGCGCGTCACCGGAACCGCGGCGGTGATCCTCCTCCAGTCGCTTCGGTTCAGATTGGGCGGCAATCCGACCGGCCTCAGTGTCGAGCATCTGCCCGGCGACCCGTCGGGCATCGGCATCGAGGCCGACCCGGTCATCGTGATCGACCTGATCGAGGGTGTGCACGCCGAGCCGGAGCGGCAACGGATCGGAACCGAGGTGTTCGACCTTTCCGATTACGCGAAGCACGAGCCGAAGACGCTTGAGCAGCTTCTGGATGCCGTTCGCGTGGCGGTGGAGATGCAGGGCAAGAGCAGTGATTTCAGGCTCTCGCTCCACGAGGGCACCGGTCTTCTCTTTGTGCGTGGGAACGTCAGCGACATCGAGATGTCGTCGCGCACGATCCGTACGTTCGCGGGACGTCCCGCATCACCGGACGGCGACAGGCCAGAATCGAAGGAGTAGGCGGAGCGGCGCTGCATCGGAAGCCGATCCGCATGGTCACCCCCGACCAACCAGACTCCACACGCGCCCCCGACCCGAGCGACCAGGTCGTTCATCCCTCCGCTACGAGCGACGAGGACGCCTGGGCCGCGCGCGTATCGGCCGGCATTGCGGCCGGCTCGCGCGAATCGTTAGGTCACCTCTATGGCGCGAAGTTCGACCTGCTGTTGACGACCGTGATGCGTGCGACGCGCCGTGACGAGAGCTTCGCCCTCGACTGTGTGCAGGATGCGATGATCCGGGTGGCGACGCGAATCGAACGGATGCCCTCGGCCGCGTCGCTGGACGCGTGGCTGCGGCGCGTGGTGCTGAGTGCGGCATTGGACCGGTTGCGGAAGGAACGTTCGGATGCGTCGCGTGCGGTTGCCGCCGGCGCGCAACGCCCCACACGCCTTGCCGACCCTGTGGACGAGATCGCGACCGAACTCTCCCGGCTCGACCACATGCTGCACGAGGATCGGGGGCTTCTCAGGCTGCGGTATGTGGCGGGCCTGACGTTGCAGCAGCTCGCCGAGCATCTCGGCCTGGCCCCGACGGCGGTGGATAGCCGACTCCGGCGGATCGTCGACCGGTTGCGGGGCGGGGAACCTCGGCCGGCAAAGGCAGAAGGAGCGAGACGACCATGACGACCGACCCTCTTGACCACCTGCCGCTCTCGGTTCAGGGCGAGCGCCGCAGGCAGGCGATTCTCGCGACCGCCGAGCAGGCTCTCACGGGACGCGTGCGGGCCCGCCGATCACGCCGCTCGCTGGCGTCGTTTTGTCTCCTGATTGGTTGTGCCGTCGTCATGACGCTGGCGCTGACGCCCACGGAGAACGAAGGACCCACGGGGAGCGAAACCGGTCGTTCGGTCGCTTCCGTTCCAGAAGGCCTCCCGCCGGTCGAGCGTCTCACCGATGACGCCATGCTTGCCGCCCTCGCAGCGCTCGGTATCGACGCGGGCATGATCGAGCTTGACGGCGAACAGAGGTTGGTCACCCCCGAGGGAACGCCGCTGGACATTGCCGCGCTGAACCAGTCGTTAGGCTCGTGAACCGAGCTGTCCTCGCAGGTCACTTCTTGTTGAAGATCCCATCCACCGCGTCGCCGATTCCCTTCGTTGCGTCCTTCACGCCCTTCTCGATCGCTTCGCCGGCGCCCTTGCCAACGTCCTCCAGGGCCTTGCCGACGTTGCCGCCGATGTCCTTGAGGCCGTTGCCCAGGTCAACCGCCATCTTCGACTTGAAGACGTCGCCGAGTCCCGCAAGACCGTTGGTGATCGACTGGGCGAAGATCGCCGGAAGCTGGCCGTTGCTCGCCTCCATAACCGCCTGCATCACCGCCTGGACGATCATGCCGGTGAGCTGATCGAGGCCGACCGGGTCGGATCCGCCGCTGCCGATGTCCTTGAGGACGAGCTTCGGCACCTTGATCTCGATGCCCTTGTCGCCGACCGGAATGCCGCTGGCGCGGGCCGTCACGGAGATGTCGCTGAGGGAGAGTTCGTCGATCACGAACTTCTTGCCGTCGCCCGAGGCGCCTTTATCGGCGCCGCCGCCGCTGCCGGAGAACTTCTTCACGTTGGCGAGGATCGAGTCGACGTTCGAGTCGCCGCCGACACGCTGCTCGAACTCAAGCTTCATGCCGGAGAGTTCGATCTTCGGCACGCGGATGACGTCACTCATGAGCGAGCCGGGCGAGACCGCCACGCCGCCGAGGTTCAGAGTGAGGAACTCGGGTGCCGCGCAGCCCTCGGGGTTGGCGACATGGAGGCCGTGCATGGCGGCGTTGCCCGAGGTGAGGCCGATCGAGACCTTGTCAACGGTGGTCTTCACGCCCAGGACCTTGGTGCCGGCAACCTCGATCGCGGCCTTGGCCACGGTGTCGATGTAGAAGATCCCGGCGATCGCCAGAGCAACGACAACGACGACCGCAACGACCAGCAGACGGACGAGCTTCTTCATGGGACCTCTCAAGAGAACGCGTTGGCTTGTGGGCCGCGTGATGTCATCCGGCAATGGGCCGGCGTATGACCGATGCCCCACCACGTCGGGTGTTCATCGATTGTAAATGATGATCCAAAGCCTGGAGCCGCCGGCGGCCGGCGGACTCGCGTAAGAGGCTACTCGGCATCGTCATAGCGATTCTGAATTCGGCGTCCAAGCTCACCCGGGCGAAGGGTCATCGCTTCGGCGAGGGCGATCCCGGCGGTCTCGCGCAGCCGTCGCTGGCCGCGCGAGCAGACGGTGAGCACCGCCGACGCGAACTTGGGGCCGAGCCGCCCGCGATGGAGGCCGATGCACTCGGCCACGAGCGAGAGATCGTGCTCGTCGCCCAGCGCAGATGTTGCCCGCCGCAGCCGTTGGCGGAACCGGCGAAGCGGCTTGCTGAGATCGGGCTCGATCAGGTTCAGTTGGTGGACCAGCCGTGAGCAGGCCTTGCGTGCCTCGTGGGCGGTCGTGCTGTCCTGCATCGTCGAACCATCAGCGGCCGCTTCGCCATGCCATGCGCGATTGGCGCGTCGACGAGCCTTGCGCCAAAGGGACGACATCGCCTTGCCGACGGTGGCGCCGGAAAGGAGTTCGTGCGGAACTTCGCGGATGAGTTCCGACGCGAGCGAGATGCGAGCGGCCGCGCGGCGCACGAGAGCGATCTCGAAGGCCTCCTCGTCATCGCCGACTGAAGGTGGCGAGACGATCGCGTACAGAAGGAGCTTCGCCTGCTGGGCCCGCTCGTCGAGCTTTCCTTCGAGCAGCCCATCGATCGTGGAGCACATCGCGTCGCGGTCGCGAATCGGAGCCAGGATCGTTGCCGCCTCGTGAAGAGAGCGCTCAGCGCCAGCCATCGCTTCGGGCGACATGGCGCCGTCCAGGAGTCGTACGAGGGCCCGACCCGATTTCGTGGACTTGCGCACCTGTTTGACGAGGGCCGGCCTTGCCTCGGCCGATGCAGTCGGATGCGAAACCGCCGCGCTCAACGCCCCCTCGACGATGACGGCCCACGAGGACAGCAAGCGGGTCGCCACGGATCGCTCCGAAGCCTCGCCCACCTCTTCATTCTCCGCCTGAGTCACCGGCATGTCGTCGCGCACGTTGTCACTCTAGCGGTCAGATCGGCATCGCAGGAAGACCCATGCACGAGTGAACCGCCGAGTCTCGCAACTCTTAGCAATCTGCTCGGCCTTTGTTACGCTGCGTCGCTTCGCGCTGCCCCGTTTTCACCCCGCTTCCACATCATGAAGGCGGTCCAAGGGCGCGATAAGTGAGTTGCCATGTCCAATCCCAAGTCGAACGAGAGCGGTCAGCAGAAATCCCAAGGCGGCGGGCAGGCCCCCCAGACGGCCATCACCCCGACCCGCGCCGACAACTACTCCGAGTGGTATCAGCAGGTCATCAAGGCCGCCGATCTCGCCGAGACGAGCGCGGTGCGCGGCTGCATGGTCATCAAGCCGTGGGGCTACGCGATCTGGGAGAACATGCAGGCGGTCCTCGACAAGATGTTCAAGGACACGGGCCACCGCAACGCCTACTTCCCGCTGTTCATTCCGCTCTCGTTCTTCCAGAAGGAAGCCGAGCACGTCGAGGGTTTCGCGAAGGAATGCGCGGTGGTCACGCACCATCGGCTCGCGCCCGGACCCGACGGCAAGCTCATGCCGGTCGGTGAACTCGAAGAGCCGTTGATCGTTCGGCCGACGAGCGAGACCATCATCGGCGCGAGCTTCGCGAAGTGGGTGCAGAGCTACCGCGACCTGCCGCTCCTGATCAACCAGTGGGCGAACGTTGTTCGTTGGGAGATGCGCACGCGCCTCTTCCTGCGCACCGCCGAGTTCCTCTGGCAAGAGGGTCACACAGCGCACGCGACGGCCGAAGAGGCCCAGGTCGAGACGATGAAGATGCTCGACGTCTACGCCGACTTCGCCGAGAACTTCATGGCGTGTCCGGTCATCAAGGGAAAGAAGACCGACGGCGAGCGCTTCCCCGGCGCGGTCGACACCTATTGCATCGAAGCGATGATGCAGGATCGCAAGGCGCTCCAGGCCGGTACGAGTCACTTCCTCGGCCAGAACTTCGCCAAGGGCAGCGACATCAAGTTCCTCGACCAGTCGGGCACGCTGCAATACGCGTGGACGACCTCGTGGGGCGTGTCGACGCGCCTGATCGGCAGCCTGATCATGACCCACTCTGATGACGACGGGCTGGTCTGCCCGCCGCGGCTGGCGCCGGCGCACGTCGTCATTCTGCCTGTCCTGCACAAGCCCGAGTCCGCGGCCGCGGTGCTCGAGTACTGCAAGAAGCTCGCGGTCGAACTGCGCGGCATGGCCTACTGCGGCCGGCCCGTGGTCGTGGAACTCGACGACCGCGACATCCGCGGCGGCGACAAGATGTGGAGCTGGGTCAAGAAGGGCGTGCCCGTGCGGATCGAAGTCGGTCCGCGTGACATGGAGCAGGACAGTGTCTTCATGGCCCGCCGCGACAAGCCGCACAAGGAGAAGACGTCGGTCAAGCGCGCCGAGTTCATCGCGACGTTGACGACGATCCTCGACGACATCCAGGCGGGGCTCTTCGCGAAGGCGAAGGCTCATCGCGAGGAGAACACGCGGAAGATCGACTCGATGAAGGAACTGACCGACTTCTTCACGCCGAAGAAGGCGCCGAAGGACAACGAGCAGCCCGAGATCCATGGCGGCTTCGCGATGGCCCGGTTCTCGATGGATGTGGCGGCCGAGGCGAAGTTGAAGGACGATCTCGGCGTGACCGTGCGCTGCATCCCGCTCGAGGGCTCGGATGATCCGGGTCCGTGCGTGATCACCGGCAAGCCGGCGACGAAGCGCGTGGTGTTTGCGAAGGCGTATTGACGGCTGAGCGTGTGTTGTCGCGGGGTCCTGCGATCCCTCCGCTACAGTGCATGCATGTGGTGGTTCCTGCCGACATGCATCGGCGCGGTGTTTCTCCTTCTCCTAGCTCGGCTTCTGCGGCGGCTGTCCTTGGTCGGTTCCGTTGGCGGGATCCTCCCGCCTTGGCTTCTTGCGCCCATGACGGCCCTTGCCGTGGTGGGGCCGGCTTGGGTTGTCTGGCTTGTTACGACCCGGCCGGGAGCGGGACAGTCGTTCGCCCACCTCTACCTGTTTGGAGTCCTGGTGGCAGGCGTCTTGCCGGGAGCGGTCGGCCTGAGTGCCGCGTGGTTCTTCGCTCGACGGCCGGACAGTAAGGACAGGTGTCCAACGTGTGGACATGACCTTCTGCATGACCAAGAAACTTGCCCGGAATGCGGCGGAGGCCGGCAGGTCGCGACGATTCGGCGGATCTACTCGGGATTCGCCCGACAGCGATCGAGCCACCCCCATCTGTACGCGATGGTGATGAGTTTCCAGTATGCGCTTGCACTGGTAGCGCTGATCGTGCTGGCGCTCCTCGTCGTGCCGACGCCGCGCGTCGTGACAACCCAGCGAGCGAAGGGCACGTCAAGCGGAACGGTCTTCAGCGTCGGCTCAGACGACGATCCTGATTTCCCGTTCACGCTGACCAATGAGATCACGAGCAGGGTGACGACCGCGGCGTCGTTTGGTGGTGTGGTGCCCTTCCTTCCCTCGGACGTCTCCCTGGAGGTCGCTCTTCAGGGTCGCATTGGGATGGAACGGAATGGGACAAGCGTTGGGGAGGCCCGGACGATCTCGATTGCAAGGGTCGTCCGGTCGCGCGCAGACATGGAGAGCCTCGCTTCTGAGATGAACCTCGCCCGACATGGGATTCCAGTCGATCCGAAGCGAGACCCGATGGCGTCCGAGGCAGGCCTCTTTCTCATGATTGCGTCGGGCTATTGGCCGGCACCGAATCCCAATGCTCCGGTGCCGACGGCAACGATGGCTAGGGCGGAGCGGTGGCTCGCCCTCGGCGAATCCGCCTCGCCGTGGCTCACGTTCGGCGTGCCGGGTGTCCTTGGGGCTCTCGCGTACTGGGTCGCTTTTCCGCGTCAGCACAAGCGGGAGCCCGCGCCATCGGCGGCGTGAAGACCCGATCTTCATGTCGGGGAGCGTGGAGCCATAGGTACTATCGTGAGCAGTCTCCCGGGGCGGTAACCGCAACGACCAATGCATCGGGATAGGTGCGTCTGCTGGGCGCTGAGTGAATCTCCAAGTACAGCGAGGCCTTTCATGTCGTTCGACGCTGTGGGAATCGGGTGCGTTCGTGCGCTGGTGCTGGGTTCCCTGCTGGCTTCCTGGCCGGGAGCCCTTCCGGCTGATCCGCCGAAGGAGGCGCCGCCGTCTTTTTCGCCTGCAGGCACCTCCGAGCTTGCCGGGAAGCCGACAACAACGCCCCCTGCAGAGCCGGCCGAAAAGTCCGCGCCCAGCTCCAAGTCGCCGCAAGAGGCGATCGATGCATTCGTCGCGGCGGCAGCGAAGAAGGACTGGAAGGCGACGTTTCGGTGTTTCGCGCCGGATTCCCGCGACCTTCTCGTGGTGCAGATCATGAGCATGGCTCAGATCGCGGCAGTGGACGCGGGCGAGAAGAAGGAAGCGCTCGAGAAGATCCTGGCCAAACACGCTTTCGACGCCCGCGCGGCTTGGGAACAAGCCAAAGCCACCGCGAAAGACCGAAAAGACGATTCGAAGCGACCAGACGGTCGACAGTTCGTCAAGGTCTACACCAGCTCGATCAAGGACAAGGAGACGCTCTTCGTCGACCTCCTCACTTGGGCAGACGAGCACTTTGCTGGAAGCAACCCTGTTCAGGTGAAGCCCACAACGGTGAAGGATCTTGCGACGGCAGGTGAAACGGCGTCGTGCAAGCTCGTGAGTGACCGAAGCGAGGAGTCGAAGGTGACGCTCAAGGCTATCGACGGCGCCTGGTCATTGGTGCTGCCCGAGTCGCAGTATCAGCCGAGCGGATGGAACGACGGGTTCCTGTTTGGCTATCTGGACGCGATCTACCAGTGGCGATTCTGAACGCCTGCAATCAGGCCCAAAAACACCGCCGCCCGCGGGGAGCTCCGCGGGCGGCGGTGTTATGGAGTTGGTTCGTGAATCAGCGAGCTCGTCGACGGCGTACTAGGCCGGCGAGACCGAGGAGCGCCAAGGCGCCCGGAGCCGGGACCTGCGTGCCTTCAAGCCGGAACGAGCCGAAGCCGTCATCGCCGACGCCCGGCGGAACGAGCTTCCAGTTGCCCCAGCCGATCGTCGGCGAGGTGAAGTAGCGGCCCGTCTGGTCGGCACCGGCGGACCAAATGAACTCGTCGCCTTGGCCGTTGGCCATCACGGCGCCGATGTTCATGTTGTAGACGCCCGGTCCGAGGACTCCGCCGATGCCAGTCGAGAACTGGTACTCGGGGGAGTTGTAGAAGTTGAGAAGGCCGGTCGGCGACGCGGTGATCGAACCGATCGCGACGTTGAAGCTGGCCACCTGAGCGGAGAAGTCCGCGTTCCAGATCGAAATCTCAAAGCCGGTGAAGTTGCCAAGATCGAGGCCGCCAAAGTTCTGGCTCGATCCCCACCAGGAGATGTTCGACAGGTTGAAAGAGTCTTCGAGCGAGAAGGTCTGTGCGCAACTCTGGCCAAACGCGTAAGTGCCGTTGGAGCCGAAGGCCTCGGAGATCGAGCCGAGCGCTGAGGTGGGCAGGTTCTCGTAGATGACGTCGGCGGAGGCCGCCCCGGTGAGGGCCGCCGCCGAGATGACGCTGAACAGGATCGTTCGGGACATGGGTCGTTTCCTCTCCTCATCGCGCACGCGGCGCGTGTGTCACAGTCACGTCGGTGACGGACCGTCTGAAGGAGGCAACGACATTGCGACAGCAATGCAACGGAACGAGTCTGAGATCCAAACCCCCGCGCCAAGAGCGCGGTCAGCCCGGACGTTGACTTGTTGAGGCCCTTTTCGCGCCGGGTCCCTTCCCAAGGACTCGGCACACCTCTACCTCCGACATTGCCCGCCGAAGCGGGCAGGGCCAAGATACCGAATCGGCAGCAATGCAATAGGGCGCTGCCCCGGATTTCTCTTCCGCAATCGCGATGAATCGCGTGTTATCGGCTTAGTAGCCGGTGCCGACCGGGTCGTTCACCTTGGGCGGGTTCACGCGGAGGGTCCACGGCTGGACCGTCGTCACTCGCCACGTCGAGAGTGAGCCGCCCGTCATGTGAACCGTGAAGAGCTGGTAGTGCTCCCCCTGCGGCACGATGACGTCGACTTGGCCGACGCCTCCATTCAGGCGAACCTGTTCGACGGTTACGAAGGTCCGGTCGCCTTCGGTCGCCCGTGTCGCGTCGCCGCCCAGCGCTTCACGCACCTTGATCCACGCCGTGTCGCGGGCCCCTTCAGGCAGGTTGAATCGGATCGGCTGATCGCGGGCCGAACTCTTGTCGAGCGCCGCCTTGATGGCGGTTGCCATCATCTCCGGCACCGGCTGAATCGAGGGATCGAAGAAGGAGGTGCCGTCCGTCGGCGGAAAGGTCTGCCAAACCGCACAGCCACTCAAGCAACCAACCACCACCCCAATACCAGCCAATCGTCGAAGAGCTCGCATACCACCAGTCTACGCCCAACAAGCGAGCGCAGCGACGCGGCCACCGCACGATGATGCCGACCGCCAAGCGGCGGCATATCTCATCACAAGGCTCGTTATGCCGCCGCGAAGCGGCCGGCATCAACGAGCCCCGTCAAACTGTGCCGCCGAAGGCCGGCACGAGTGCGACGGGTTACGCCCGCGGACACCAATTCTGCGAACCAACCCCGCCCCACACGCCGCCGGGCGTAACCGATCGTCAGCCCTGGGCCTTGGCAATCTGCCAGTATTCCAACTCGATCGGAGCTTGGCGACCGAAGATCGTGACCAGGACTCTGACGAGCCCCTTCTCCGGCAGCACCTCGTCCACGGAACCTTCGTAGTTCTGGAACGGGCCTTCCTTGATCGTGACCGAGTCGCCCTTCTGGAACTCCATCTTGACCTGCGGAGTCTCCTCCGGCCGGCGGGAGTCGAAGAGCATCTTCTCGACTTCGTGCGGCGCCATCGGCGTCGGCCGACCGGCCGTACCGACGAAGTCACCGACACCGGTCGTTTCCTTGATCAGGAAGAAGACGTCCTGGGGGATGCGTCCATCGGGCTCGAGCTTCATCTCAACGAAAACGTAGCCCGGGTAGAGCTTGGTCTCGGTGACGCGCTGCTTGCCGCCCTTGAGGGTCTTGGTCTTTTCCGTCGGCACCATGATGCGGCCGACGAGGTGTTCCATGCCTTCGATCTGGACCTTGCGGAGGAGGGTCTCGCGGACGCTCGACTCCTTGTTGCTCGCCACGCGAAGGACGAACCAGTCCATGCCTTCGCGGTACATCGGCAGGTCGGCGGCCGGATCGAATCCGTCAGTGGCAACGCCGGTTTCGATGGCCGTTGCAGTCGACACGTCACGGGCGGCGCGGGCCTCAGCAGCCTTCGCGGCGGCGGCCTTGTCAGCGTCTGCGGCCTTACCCTTCTTGCCTGCACCGGGCGTGATCGCCTTGCTGGTGGCGACGCCGACGCCCTTCAGCGTCGAGCCAGCGGCTTGGGCCGCGCTCTTACCCGAGACGAGCACCTTGCCCTGCTTGGAATCCGCGTCGTCGTGCGCGTCGGCCGCGACTTCGGAGTCCAAAAGCTCCTCGTGCTCGTGACCGGTCTGGTCGTCGGGTTGTTCGCCGGTCGGAAGATTGGTTGAGTGGCTGTCCATGGCCTGACGTCAGCCTCCTTCGAGCACGCCGATCCACTGAAACACGAATACGAACGCCTGGTCGATCATCCAGAGAAAGGCCGTCGAGAAGGCCATCACCGAGATCACGACGCCGGTGGAGCCAAAGATCTCCCGGCGGGTCGACCAGTTCACCTTCTTCATCTCACCTTCGGTGGCGATGAGAAAGTCGCTGCTGCCCGGCTTCCGGAAGACGTAGACGTAGATGAGCGCCGCAAGAATGCCGCCCACCAGGCAGCAGATGCCGAACGCGACATAGGTCTGGTTGATCGATCCGATCTGGACGTTCTTCGCGTAGTCCCACAGCCAGCGCAGGCCAAGCAGTCCGAGCAAGCTCGCTCCGACCGTGGTCCCCATGCGGGTGTAGTAGCCCTGTCCAGCCTTGTAAATCCCTGATGCCATCGACGTGACCTCTGTCGAGATTGCACGACCGGTTTGCCTGTCGGAACGCTCACCGAAGGGAAGCGTGCACGCAAGCACCCGAGGGCGGGCCGCAGCATAGGCCGTGGCCGGTCCGACGATTCGTCCGAGGGCGAACCCTGTCAATCGTGCCCGATCAGACTCGCCCGGAAGGGTGTGCCTGATCGAACGCGCCAGGAGTGAATCGAACACTCAACCTGCGGATTTGGAATCCGCTGCTCTGCCAATTGAGCTACTGGCGCAGGGAAGTCCGCTGCGTGCGGAAGGACCGGTTACTTACGCTTGATCTTGTGGAGCGTGTGCTTCCGCAAACGAGGGCAGTACTTCATGAAGCCCTCCTTGACCTTCTCAGCGATCCCGCCCTTCACCCGGATGTTTGTCCGGTAGTTGAGGTCGCCGGTCTCGGTGCACTGAAGCCACACATACTCGCGATCGAGAGCCTTCTTGGCCATGGCCTTTGTCCTTCCGTCGTTCCGCGGTCACAACGCTGCGTGCAGCTTGCGATCCGCGGGATTCGCCGGCGCCGGGGAGGTCCCCGGCGCCGGCGTTCGCACGTGAATGAGGAGTCTTTGAGTCGGGCGCGTCAAGCGACCGCTCAAGACCTCAATGGTTCCTGGTATGTCAGATGAGGACCTTGGTCACGACGCCCGATCCGACGGTACGACCGCCTTCACGAACGGCGAAACGCACGCCCTCTTCCATCGCGACCGGCTTCTCTTCCAGGTCAACCTTGATCTGGATGTTGTCGCCGGGCATGCACATTTCGGCGCCGCCCTGCAGCTCGAGCTTGCCGGTGACGTCCGTCGTCCGGAAGTAGAACTGCGGCTTGTAGCCGGTGAAGAACGGCGTGTGACGGCCGCCTTCTTCCTTCGTCAGGACGTAGACCTGAGCAAGGAACTGGGTGTGCGGCTTGATGGTGCCCGGCTTGCAGAGCACCTGACCACGCTCGATGTCGGTCTTCTCAACGCCACGAAGGAGGCAACCGACGTTGTCGCCGGCCTGGCCCTGATCGAGGGTCTTCTGGAACATTTCGACGCCGGTCACGACGGTCTTCTTGGTGTCGCTGCGGAGGCCGACGATTTCGCATTCCTCGCCGACCTTGACGACGCCACGCTCGATACGGCCGGTGGCGACGGTGCCACGACCCTTGATCGAGAAGACGTCTTCGACGGACATGAGGAAGGGCTTGTCGGTCTCGCGGGTCGGCTCGGGAACGAAGCTGTCAAGGGCGTCCATGAGGTCGCCGATGCACTTGTTCTTCACCGGATCCTTCGGATCGGTGAGGGCCGGGTAAGCAGCACCGCGGATGATCGGGGTGGTGTCGCCGGGGAAGTCGTACTTGTTGAGAAGTTCGCGAACCTCGAGTTCGATGAGATCGAGGAGCTCGGCGTCGTCAACGAGGTCGACCTTGTTGAGGAAGACCACGATCTTCGGCACGCCGACCTGACGGGCGAGCAGGATGTGCTCGCGGGTCTGCGGCATCGGGCCGTCAGCCGCCGAGACGACGAGGATGGCGCCGTCCATCTGGGCGGCACCGGTGATCATGTTCTTCACGTAGTCGGCGTGGCCGGGGCAGTCGACGTGAGCGTAGTGACGATTCTTCGTCTCGTACTCGACGTGCGACGTCGCGATGGTCACGATCTTGGTCGCGTCGCGACGGCCTTCCGATGCCGAAGCCTTGGCGACGTCGTCATAGCTGACGACCTTGCCGAAGCCCTTGGCAGCCTGAACGGCAGTGATCGCGGCAGTCAGCGTCGTCTTGCCGTGGTCGACGTGACCGATGGTGCCCACGTTGACGTGGGGCTTTGTCCGGACGAATGTTTCCTTCGCCATTGAAGAGTCTCCGACTGAATTCGCGTGCGAGGCGATGCGGCACGTTCAAGTGCGCCAACATCGCGAAAGCCACCAATGGGGATTGAACCCACGACCTCACCCTTACCAAGGGTGTGCTCTACCACTGAGCTACGGTGGCGACTGTCTGAGCACATTTCCCGACGCTCTTTAAGCAACGTCTTTTCATCGAGGCCTGCGCCTCGCATCCGAGTCCATGGAAGCGCGGGCCAGCACCGATGAAAAACCGTCCCTCGGGGGACGGTAGGACAAGCAGTGTACCGACGCTGAAGACGAAAGCAAGCCTACGCCTCGGTACCGGTCCATGCATCGGCCGGTCACGGGGCGCGATTGAGCCTGCTTGGTGGGGTTGCCGGGACGAGTTGTGGACGGTCAGTTCGCAAAGAACGGCTTCTGCCGGTCGAGGTCGAAAGCACGGATCTGACGACCCTCTTCGAGTTCTCGGAGCGAATCGAAGGCGTCCTCCGCCGTCACGTGCCCATCGAGGAAGAGCATGAGGCACTTGTCGCCCACGTAGCGATAGTCGACGTCGGCCCACTGGAGGTTATTGGCCCCGCTTCCCGTGGTCTGGGTCACTTCGCCAGCGAAGCTATCAATCAGGTAGACCGACTGGGCCGGCCGGAGGATCTGGCCGTTCACCCACCACTTACCGCGGTTGGGGTGGGTGGCGTCGGCGGGTCGGAGGTCGAAGAACTCGTTACAGGCGAAGTAGCCCGGATGGCCGGTTTCGGTGAGGGCGCTGCCGTTGCCGTAAGGCACGGCCTCATCGGCTTGCGAGGTCTTGGTGATGCGGGCTGCAGACCGGAAGGGGTTCCGGTCATAGTCCTCGTTGATCTCGTAGAAGGGCCGGTCTGGAGCGTCGTAACGCCAGTCGTATTCACCCGGATTCGTGGTGTCGACGATGGGGCCGAGCTTGTTCTCCGTCCACAGGATGTCGGCCCAAGAGCCTACGCCTGCCGCACCAATCGGTGGGGCGACGCCAACCGGCGAAGCGGTGCGGGCCCGCATGCGCGGGTCGCCGAGTTGAGCCGAGTAGTCGAATGCCGCTGGGACAATCGTCTCTCGATTTCCCTGGGCATAGGCGGTCATGAAGGTCGCGATCTGCCGGAGGTTGTTCTGGCTCTTCGCGAGGATGGCGTTCTTTTGGGCTGTGGCAAGACCCGGAAGGAGGATCGCGATCAGAACCGCGATGACTCCGATAACCGTGAGGATCTCGACGAGCGACATGCCCCGGTGAAGGGGGCTGGGGGATCGGGTGCTTGAAGCGGGCAGACGAGCGGGCGTCACACGAGACTCCTTGGCTTCCGGTGATGGTGCTTCCGAAACGGGTTTCCGATGGCGCTTCCGATGGTCATGCCGCTCGAAAGCGGCCATCACCCATCAAACCGGCGAACCCCAGATGTGTGTGGAAGGGGCGCCGAGCGGTCACTTGACGTTCGCTCGAGGGCGATCGCAAACAACCCGATGCGGGTGATTTCGCAACTGTACAGCAGTCCTCGCCGATCCGGAACTCAGATCGCGGGAAGACTCCCTACGAGTACTAGTACGGGCAGTCGGCTTGGGTGTACGCAGAAGATCCTCGGGAAGTCTCGACGAGAAAGCCGAAATCACGGTTCCCCCGCCCGCTAGAGCGGACCAAAGGTGTTTGGGACCGGCACACTCCGTCGGTAACTCCCAATCGTGGTCATCTCTGGGAACTCGTCACACCTCATGCGGCGTCGCCGACTCCTCCTTTCCAGCGTCCTTCTGACGGTTTCCCTTGGCATCACCGAGGTCGTTTTGCGATGGGCGTGGGGCTTCGGAAGTCCTGTGCTTTACGAGTGGGACGGTCGCTTCGAGTACCGGATGGTCCCGGGGCAACGGGTCATGCGGTTCGGCAAACTCATCGAAACCGACAGCCGGGGCCTTCGAGGCCCGGAACTCCCGACGCGACAGACGGACCAGGCCGAACTACGAATCCTCGTGGTCGGCGACAGCGTTGTGAATGGCGGCTCGCACGTCGACCAGTCCCGGCTGGGAACGGTGCTTCTCCAAGAGTTCCTTGACGAGCGGCTCACCCAACCAGTCGTCGTCATCAATGTCTCTGCCAACAGTTGGGGTCCCGCCAACCAAGTCGAGTTCCTGAAGGCCTTTGGGACGTTTGACGCGGATATCGCCATCGTGGTCGCCTCGTCGCATGACTTGGTGGATGTGCCTGTCCATTCTGCCCAAGCGCGGGCGAACTCGGGCAACACCTTCAACGCCCCATGGTCTGCCTTGACCGAAGTGGCCGGCCTGGCGTGGGCCCGCCTCGCTCCCTCTGGCGACGCGGCACCGCCGGATGAGAACGACACGAAGCTCGCGGCGGAATGCCTCACCTCCTTCGAAGAACTTCTCTCCTTCCTCAACGCGAACACCAAGAAGGTCGCTGTGGCGATGCATTGGGACCGCAACGAGCAGGCGGCCAACGCGACCCGTCCGGCCCATGCGACGCTCGTCGAGGCCGCGACTCAGGCAGGCGCGGCGATTTGGGAACTCGGTCCTGCGTTCATCGCCGCCGAGGCGAATCCAGAGAAGGTCCTGTTGGGATCGCCCAGGGGCAGTCTGATCGCCGTTCCGACCCACGTCATGCACGATCGGATTCACCCGACCGAATTCGGCCAGCTCGTTCTCGCCAGGGAACTCTTGAACCGGCTTGAGAACAGCGGCTGGTACGCCGATGTGACCGCTCCCGGTCCCTAGCGGGGCCCGGGGCTTGCCCCCGCAGCGCCCCGTTACCATGCCTCGCCCTGTGAAGACCACCCTCGTCCCGACTCCTCCGATTCCTGGCGGCTTCCGGGAGCTCGACCGGAATCGCTGCGGCTTCGCCGAGTATTTCGCGTCGCTCCTGGCCCAGGAACCAAAGCTCGCCGGCTGCGTGCTGGACGTTGGCTGCGGTGCCGAGGGCCCGACCACCGTCGACCACAAGGACCAGAATCTCTTCCGCCCACTGCTCGCCAGGGCCGCCCAACTCGATGGGCTCGATCCGGGGCCGGATGTGCAGCGTCACAAGTCGCTGACCAATCGTTGGCAATCCACGCTTGAAGCTGCCCCGATTCCGGAGGGGACCTACGACCTGATCGTCTCCTTCAACGTGCTCGAGCACGTCGGCGACACCAAGGCGTTCATGGCCGCGATGCACCGCGCCCTCAAGCCCGATGGCGTGGCGTGGGCGATGACGCCGCACGGCAACCACCCCTTCGCGTGGTGCGTGCATCTGGTCGAACTCCTCAAGGTCAAGGAGAAGGTCGGCGGCGACTACCAGGGCCTCAATAAGATCCCGACCTATTACCGCCTCAACTCGATGTCGAAGATCACTCGGGCAGCCGAGGGGGCCGGTTTCCAAGCGGTCACTTACTACTTCTACCCGGCGCTTCAGTGGGAGCTCTACTTCCCGAAGCTCCTCCGCTTCGTGCCGCGGATCTACGACTGGCTGCTCGGTGCCCGCTTCCGGCCCTTCTATCAGCAGATGCTGGTGAAGTTCGAGCGGTAGTGCTGTAGAGCCGGTGCTTCGGAGTCTCCGGGTCAACTCAGCCTAAGAAACGAATGTACTTCGCCACACGCGCTGGGGCGATGCCGATCATGTCGCGCAGCACCGAGTGGAAGAAGATCCGGGCCATCACGCCGTAGAGGGCGAGGAACCCGAAGCCCGCGACGAAGAGCTCAACAAGCCACACCGGACCACCCTTCGGATCGGCTCCGCTCCACCCCTGGTAGCGATCCAAGAAAAGTCGTGACAGGACCGCGAGCGCCGCCCCGGCAACGGTGGGCACGAAGGCGAGGCGAATGGCACGGAAGGTCCCAACACCGAGCCGGTGCAGCACGCGCACGGTGTTGGAACCGCTGGTCACTCCGCCGATGGCAAGAACCCCGATGGCGATGCTCATGGGCGTCGGTGATATGGCTGCACCGATACCCGCTCCTCCCACGATGCCGATTGCCCGTGCGATCTCGAGCCGTGCGGGAGTTTTGTAGTCGCGCATGCCCTGCAGCGTTCCATAGAGGAGCGTGGTCATGATGAGGAAGCAGACATGGGCGGAGAGCACCATGGCCACCCATTTCCATTCGCCCCAACGTCCGTTCCAGACTGCCAAATCCAGTTCGGGGAAGACCACCGGCACCGCAAAGACGACGCAGGGCACCAGGACCGCTAGGCCGCGGGCGATGCGGATGGCTGCGGAGGTTCGCCGCTCGGGGTCCTCTCGAACGCGGGCAATCGCCGGGCCGACGGCTTCGCGCAGCATCGTGGCCGCGAGATACGCCGATTGGTTGCAGAGCCCGAAGATGAAGTAGTAGACCCCGACCGCAGCGGCCGGTGCGAAGAGGCTGGCTGCGAAGTAGTCGCCCTGCAGAACGGCGGTTGTGAAGATGCCCGCGAGCACCGTCCACTTCACCGTATGCAGGGCCTCACGCTCGCCGCCCCGACCGCGGAGCATGCCGAAGACAGGGACCCGCGTGATCCACCACAACACGACGGCTTCAAACAGGGCACTCACCAGCAGTTGAACAGCAAGGGTGATCGGCCCCGCACCGCCATACGCGAAGGCGATGACCACAAAGATCCGCAGGATCGAATTGGTCGTGTCGACCGCGGTCAGGAGCCCGAATCGGCCGTCGACCTGCATGCGTGCCCGCAGCGGAGCATTCAGGAACGGAGTGCCGGCGTGGAGCGCAAGCACGATGAGCACCGCAGGCAGCATCTCCTCACTTCGGAAGAAGCCCGCGGCGACCGCGGCGAGAATCGTGGCCAGCGTGCCGACCATCGACGCCAGGAACGCGACGCGGACGAACGGAGCCGCATCGCGATTGAAGCGGTCCGGGGCGATCGTCTGGAGATAGTGGTGGACTTCGCCGCCGCGAAGGCAGTTCGTCAGGATGGTGAAGCCGAGGGCGATGCCGAAAACGCCGAACTGTTCGTCGGTCAGCTTGCGACCGAGTACGAGCTGGGCAATCAGGCCAGTGAAGCGGGCGACGATCGCACCGACCGCAAGAAATCCGACATTCCTCGCGAACGCCCTCCCGACGCCTACGGGCGCTGGTGGCGCCGTGGCGTCGGCTGCATCGGGCGGGGAGTGTTCGACTTCGTCAGACACGCGGTCGGTTGGGCCTGAGGGCGCTGGAACTGCCGTGGGCGTTGATGCGTCAGGAGCGAACGAGACGGCGGGACCGGCGGACCGGAATCACCCCGCATTGCCCGATCCTCCCACGTTTCCACATCATCCCACATTCATCGTGATCAGGAACTCGGCGTTGCTCTTGGTCTTGCTGACGCGGGTCTTCAGTAGTTCCATCGCCTCGACCAGGTTCATGTCACTGATGACTTTTCGCAGCCGAATGATCAGATCGTGTTCCTTCTTGTCCAGAAGCAGTTCCTCGCGGCGCGTGCCGCTGGCGGCGATGTCGATCGCCGGGTAGACCCGCTTCTCGACCAGCTTGCGGTCCAGGTGCAGTTCGGCGTTGCCGGTGCCCTTGAACTCCTCGAAGATCACCTCGTCGGCGCGGCTGCCGGTGTCGACCAGTGCCGTGGCGATGATGGTGAGCGAGCCGCCGTTCTCGATGTTGCGGGCCGAGCCGAAGAACTTCTTGGGCTTGATGAGGGCCGCGTTGTCGACGCCGCCCGAGCCGATCTTGCCCGAGTTGGGCATGGCGTTGTTGTAGCCGCGGGCGAGTCGCGTGATTGAGTCGAGGAGAATGACGACGTGGTCGCCGAATTCGACCATGCGGCGGGCCTTTTCCATGACCATCTCGGCGACCTGAATGTGCCGCGAAGCCTCCTCGTCGAAGGTGCTGGCGACGACCTCGACCCGCTTGGGCGTGTTGCGACAGAAGTCGGTGACCTCTTCCGGCCGCTCGTCGATGAGGAGCACGATGACATGGGCATCGGGGTGGTTCGACGCGACGGCATTGGTCATCTGCTGAAGGATGACCGTCTTGCCGGTGCGCGGCGGAGCGACGATGAGGGCCCGCTGGCCGAAGCCCAGCGGCGTCACCATGTCGATGATGCGGGTCTCGATCTTGGTCGGTTGGCCGAGGATCTCAAGCTGGATGCGCTTGTTCGGATGGAGCGGCGTGAGGTTCTCGAAGGTCGGCAGCTCATGCAGCAGGGCGGGGTCGCGTCCGTTCACGCTCTCGACGCGCAAGAGCGCGAAGTACGTCTCGGCTTCCTTCGGCGGACGGATCAGGCCCTTCACGACCTGGCCCTTGCGCAGGCCGAAGCGCCGGATCTGCGAGGGGCTGACGTAGACATCGTCTGCGCATGGCAAGTACGAATACTCGGGGCTGCGCAGGAAACCGAAACCGTCGGGCATCACCTCCAGCGTGCCCTCGGCGACCATCAAACCGTGCTTGCGCGCTCGGGCCTTGAGGATCTCAAAGACGAGCCGCTGCTTCGGGATCGAGAGGTCTTCGACTCCTTCGCTCTTGGCGAGCTTGCCCAGCTCGTCGTTACTCATCTTCTGGAGGACGGCAAGGTTGAGATCGTCCTTCTTGGCGATGTCGTACTTCCCTTGGATCTCCTGCTCGAGGGCCAAGGCCTCGGCCTCGAGCTGCTCGTCGCTCGGTACCGATCCTGGCGACAAGGAAACGGCGGGCACAAGCGAACGCTCGGCGGGGCTCCCTGACGAACCGCCTCCGCTCGGGCCTCCTGTTGGGGCTCCGCTCCCGCCTGGTCCGCCCTTGCGGCGGCGGCGACGTCCGTTCTTGTTGGTCATGGCTCGAATCGCTCTCGAACGGCGCCCATGCAACATGGCACGAGGCGCAGGGGTTCCAATGCCGGTCTCGTCAGCCCTCGTGACGAGGGAATGCGGACCGCAAACGACGACGTGGTGTTGGAGGAAGAGGAGACCGGAGAAGCGGACAGGCACGTAACCCGTTGGCGTTCGGGCGGTCGTGCTTGTGGGCAGCCTGTCGGGCCGATCTGGTTGGATCGCCGGCGAGTTGCCGGCACATCGTCGCCACAGGCGTCCGGTCGTGGCGCGACGGCGAAAGGGCCATCGCGACGGTCTCATCATCGGCAGGTGACCGGCGCGGGTCAAGTCTGACTGGCCAAGGTCGGGCTAACCGACCGAATGCATATCTGAATCAGCGGCTGAACTGGGCTCGGATCTCGTCCAGGAGCGACCGGGCCCGCCTTGTCAGGAGTTCGAGATCGCCATCGTTCACAAGGACATGCGTCGCGGCAGCCCGCTTGCGATCCATCGGCCACTGCGCCGACTCGCGGCGAGTGAGTTCCTCGTCGGTCCAGCCTCGATACTCCCGAACTCGTCGCAGGCGTTCCGCTCGCGGGGCGTCGACGAAGACCACGGCGTCGCATTCTCGGTCGAGACCCACCTCCAGGAGAAGCGGTGCGTCGATCACGAAGGCGGGGGTCGATGCAGGCGCGGCGGCGAAGGCGGCCCGTCGTGTCCGCTCGATCCAGGGATGGGTCAGCGACTCGAGTCGGCGGCGCTGCTGGGGATCAGTGAACACGATCCTCGCGATCGCGCCGCGATCGATCCGTCCATCAGCCCCGAGGATCTCGCGTCCCCACCATGCGATGAGCGTCGGCTTGATCGAGGGTTCCTCGAGGGCCGCGCGGGCGAGCTGGTCCGATTCGCAGACACAACAGCCGGCATCGCGCCACGTCGCCGCCACGGCAGACTTGCCGCTCCCGATCCCGCCGACGAGTCCGATGGTCGGTGCGTGCGCCTGGGGCATGGCGTCATCCTACCGGGCGGTGCGGCGACTCCTCACGTCGCGGCCCGACACTCCAGCAGGACCACGTCGATCGTCTTTCCTCCCGCGCCGGGCTCGCTTCCAAGTTCGCGTTCGGTGACACGCCAGCCGACCGCGTCGAGGCGTTCCATCAGGTGCGCCCGCCACGGTCGTCGAGGATCGGCCAGAAGCGCCCGTCCGCCCGGGGCGACGATGCGCGGAATGAGCGCCGCCAGCGCGTCGGCGTTTCGCTTTTCATAGAGAACGTCCGCGGCAATCACGAGAGGCGCGCGAAGCCCTTCCGGCGGCGTGCGCCAATCGACGACCTCCGTCCGCAGTGACCCCAGCCGATTCTGCATCGCGTTCAGCTCGGCAAATCGAAGGGCGGTCGGTTCGTAGTCGGTGGCGAGAACGTCAACACCTCGCGAGCGCAACGCGAGGGCGACGAGCGCAACGCCGCAGCCGAGCTCGATCGCATCGGTTTCGCGAACATGACCGTCGAGGACGTGTCGGGCCAGTTGCTTCGCACTCGGCCAGAGGTCGGCCCAATAGGGCAACCGCTCGTCGCTCTCGAACGCGTCCGCGTCGAAGAGGTCCTCACTGGATGCGGGTAGCGTCAGCGTCCACGCGATCGCCGCGTGAACGAAGCGTTCCTCGCGAAGCCGAAACGGGGTCAGCCACTCGGGCGTCTCCGAGCCAGGCGTCATTCACTCCACCGTCCACTCAAGGACCCCTGCCGAACGGTCGTTGGCGAGGTCGATCTCAAGCCGTAGGGCCTTGGTCGTGATGGGCGCGAAGGTGGCGGTGCAGGCCTTATCCTTCACGACCTCGTAACTGACATCGGAATCGGCTTCCACCGGTTTCCAGCCATGGCCGTCAGGAACGAGAAGCCGCCAGCCGCGTGGCAAAGCGCAGCCTCCGCCAACGCCGGTGTCGTCGAAGAAGTAGACGCCGGAACGGGTGAGCGTCACGGGCTCCTTCCACGTGAAGGTCAGCCATTCGGCGCTAGCGTCGGAAGATCCCTTGTGCGGCCAGAAGGTGTGACGGGCGATGCTCCCGTCCGCACTCGACGCCGGCATGCGGCGGTCGTTGGTCGCCCATTCGGTGTCGCTGGCCCAGGTGTGCGAGGCCGTGACCGCCGCCCGGCTTGCGAGCGTCTCGGGCGGTGTCACCCGCGCTGCGTCATTCGTGCGCGGCATCCACACGGCCATCTCGCCCACTGGGCCGTCTGCCTGGCGGGCGTTGCCTCGGTTGGCCCACAGGGCGTACGGAACGGCCCGGAAGGTCGTTCGCTCGATGCCATCGCTCTTCACGCGCTGTCCCTTGACGGCGAGCGTGACGGCACCCTCGATCGGCACGTCACGACGTTCAAGCGAGATCGTTGCGGCATCATCCACCACCAGATCGCCGACCGAGCCGTCGTTGTCCACCGCCTCAAAGGCATAAACCAGCGGACCGTACTGAAGGGCGACACGTCCCGCGTCGGCCTTCACCTTCTCATTGGCGATGACGCGACGAGCGCTCATGGGGAAGCTCACCGTGATGCGATCGCCCTTCTTCCACGGGCGCTGAAGCATCGCGTAGCCCTTCTCCATCTTCGGCGGCATGATCGGGTTGCCGTTGACCGCGACCACCCACATTCCGCCGACCTGCACGCCGTTGGCGCTCACATAGGAATAGAGATCGCTTGGCACCGGCTGGTTGCGCACCCATCCCGGTATGCGGACCGCAACGGTGAAGGTCGATTCGACCGATGGGTCGACGACGAGCTCGATCTTGCCGCCCCACGGATAGTCCGTGGTCTGGGTCACGTGCACGTCGGAACCGTTGAGCCGAACGGTCGCCTCGCTCTGAACGAAGAGGTTCGCGTACAGCGTGCTCTCGCTCGATGCGTAGACATAGCCGCCGATCGAGGGAACGAAGCGGGCGACGTTCACCGGGCAGCAGGCGCAGCCGAACCACGCGGCCCGTCCGTTCGTGCCGTGGTTGAAGCGGCGCATGCCGTCGCAGGCGAGCGGGTTCGGATAGAAGAAGCGGTCGCCGGAGAGGCTGACGCCGGAAAGCATGCCGTTGTAGAGCGTGCGCTCGAGAACGTCGATCGGGGCAGCGTCGCCGGAACGCAGGAACATGCGGTGGTTCCAGAGGCAGTTGGCGATAGCCGCGCAGGTCTCGAGGTAAGCGCTCTCGTTGGGAAGGTCGTAGCCGTCGCCGAAGCCCTCGTTGTGGGCGTGGGCGCCGATGCCGCCGGTGATGTGCATCTTCGTGCCGACGCAATCCTTCCAGATTGCGTCGAGAGGCGCGTCGAAGGTGGACTCGCCGGTGATGGCCGCGACATCGGCCATGCCCGTGTAGAGGTAGCCGGCCCGGACCGAGTGGCCGACGGCGGTGCGCTGCTCGAGAAGCGGGGCGTGGTCCTGGCAGTATTCGCCGTAGAGGGCCCGGCCGTCGGCGACCCCGCGAGCGGCGAGGAAGTGACGGGCGAGGTCGAGATATGCCTGCTTCTTCGTGATGCGATAGAGGCGAACGAGCCCGATCTCGACTTCCTGATGACCAGGCACTTCCTTGCGGGCGTTCGGATTCGCACTCGGCAGGTAGGTCGCCACGAGCAGGTCCGCGACCTTCGTGGCGACGTCAAGGAGCGAGCTTTTCCCCGTCGCCTGATGATGAGCAACCGCAGCCTCGAACAGGTGGCCTGCGCAGTAGGTCTCGTGACTCCACTGCTCCTCCTTCCATCGTGCGTCAGCGCCGCGCTTGTTCGCGGTCGCGATGGTGTAGAGGTAGCCGTCTGGCTCTTGGGCCGCGGCGATCTTCGTGATGAGTCGGTCGAGATAGGCGTCGAGTTCCGGATCCGGGCGCTGCGAGAGCGAATACGCGGCGCCCTCCATCACCTTGTAGACGTCGGAATCGTCGTAACAGTTGCCCTTGAAGCTCGGCCCCGGTTTGTCCGCGAGCACGGCCGCGGCGGAATCGAAATTGGCGATCCGCCCGGTCTCTTCGCATTGCTTGAAGCAGGCGGGAATCGTCACCGTGCGATTGGTCTCGATCCGCGGCGCCCAGAAGCCGTCGGTGATCTTCACCGAGGTGAACGGCACGGGCTCGATGCTGGGCTTGGCGGGATCAGCGGCAGCAACAGTCGCGGCGACGGCGAGGGCGAGGAGCATGTGGGCAGCGTCGCGACTGGGTGCGATTGGGTCAACTCCCCTAAGCTTGTGCCGTTTCAGCGACTGAGCCGCAGGTCGGGCGCGACCTTCCATCGGACCGCGCCGTGGCTGTTGCGGGCCTTGAGCGAATACGGCACGCCGTTCTTCACTCGGCGGAGTTGGTCGTCGGTGACGAGCAGCATGGCACAGGCCAACTCACGCGTATTGATGGTGCCGATTCCGGATGTGAGCCTGATCGAGGGAAGATCCGGGGCCTCAAGCGTGAACTCGAGATCGCATCGACCCATCGCCGATTTGAGAGCCTGGTCCTCCGACGCCGGGCCAACCACAAGGAGCACGCATCGCGGTAGGTCGTTCTTTGGGCCGATCGGCGAGTCTTCGAGATCGGACCAATGCGCCGACTGAACGACGATGGCGTTCAGATCGGCCTGTTCCGGGTGCGAGGCGCGGGGCGGCGGCGCGGCGCCGACCCGCTCCTGGAGCGTGATCGACACGCCATCGGCGACGCTCCAGAAAGACCGCGAGTCGTCATCGTCTGGCACAAGCGCATATCGCGCGTTCACGTCCATCGTCGCCAGGTCGTCGGCGTCAATGCGAAGATAGAAATGTCGCATGTCGCCCGTCGGTTGGAACCAGAACCCGCGGACGGCGGCTGCCGGGACGTCCTCATGACCCGCGGCGCGGAGGACGAACCGCTTGCCCGCTTTCGCGTAGAACTTCGAGATGTCGCGCGTGGTGATGGAGGCTTCGGGTGACGCCACGCGCACCAGGAGATGGCCCGCATCAGGCGCCTCGCTGACATCCATTTCGATGCCTGCGGGGTGATCGTGCAGCCAGGACGCCCCGTCAATCGTCAGCTTGGCGACGCGCAGCGCCACAGGCGGATTCGCCACCGTTGCGTGCACGCCAAAGCGGTCGCTCAGGGCGATCGTCGAGTAGGGGTTGGCACCCCCGAAGACGTCGTCCTTCGACACGGAGGCGTTGCGCACGCCCCACGTCTCGGGCATTCCGCTGTCGGCCCAGTCGGGGAAGGTGGCGACGTGCGTCAGCAGGCCGAAATAGCCCGGGTCGAGGATGTTCTGACCAAGGCGATCGAAGTTCAGGCGGCACCAGCGTCCGCCGACGTAGACCTCGTTGAAGGTGTGGCTTGACCAGCCGTTCTGGAGACCTGCCGTACCGTCCTCAAGCGTCTCTCGGACGTGGTGATGACGAAGGCGCGCGAGCATCCGGCGCTCGGCCTCATCGCCGCCGTCAATCGGCGGAATGGCGAGAACCAGTCGTGTCGGGATGCCGAGGGCCCGCAGGCAACCCGCCAGATAGATGGCCGTGGACGTACACGAGCCGCGCGACTTCCGTTCGTACATCGACTTCGCGAAGAGCTCGCGTTCGCGGCATGCCTCGACGCTGCATCCTGTGCGTTCCGCCTCGGCGCGCACGGCGGAGTCGGTGCCGGGCTGGATGCTCGGCTGACCGTGATCGAAGCGCGTATAGAACGTGGAGAAGCCGTCGTGGACAACGGCGTGGCGAAGGAGCCACGCGGCCGCACGCTCGACCAGTGTGCGGTCATCGAGTGCCGCGACGTCGATGCCGTCAGACGCAAGCGCCGCGATGAGATTTCCCTGCATCTCCGGGTCCCAGTTGGCTGTTGGTCCCGGTGCGATGAACGACTCAAGATGCGAGACGTGCTCGCGCCAGTGCGCGTCGGCGACGATCGCCGAGGCGACCGTGTTGATCGGGTAGTGAATGACCTCAAGCTCGACGACGCCGCGGGCGAGCCCGTCGCCCTCGATGTCGAGCACCCGGGCGTCCTGATAGTCATCACAGAGCACGTCGGTAGTAACGGGCCCCAACACCTGGACCACGCGCCGAATGGTGTACGCGAACTCGCGACGTTCGGACCAATCTCCGTCCGGGACGCCGTCGTCGTCTGAGTCGGGTCTTCCGGGATCGGTGAAGTACTTGTGCACCTCATGGAAGTCGCTGAGGCCATCGCCATCGCGATCAGGGCCACCCGGCGGCGACAGGGCGACCAGGGCCGTGACGAGCGCAGACGTACCGATTTTGGCGATCGCGATCATGAGTCACTCCGTGCAGCAGGCGGTGCCGGAAAGTATGAAGAGCACCGCGACGCGGGTTCGTCCAAAATCCGGGAATCTGGTGGGCTTCCGGAATCCGGCGGGTGGCCGACTCACAGCCAACGATGTCGGTCAGCCTCGGCGAATTCGCATGTGAGCGCGAAGAAGGGCGGTTTGGCCTTCGGTGGACCCGACGCCGCACCGTTACCTCCTATGCCGCCACGCATCAATCGCCACCGCCAAGGCAATGATCCCGCCAGTGATGATCTCTTGGATCGAGTTCGACCATCCCTTGAGGTTGCAGCCGTTGGCGAGGAAGCCGAGCATCAGAGCGCCAAGCACGGAGCCGGCGATGCGGCCCTCTCCGCCGGTCAGGCTGGCTCCGCCGATGACGACGGCGGCGACGACGGCGAGTTCCATGCCTGGGGCGCCGGTCGGGTCACCGACGTTGACGCGGGCGAAGAGGAGGACTCCGGCAAGACCGGCGCACAGGCCTGAGATCAGGTAGACGAGAAGCTTCGTCCGTCCGACGCGCACGCCGCAGAGTCGGGCGGTTGGCTCGCTGGAACCGACCGCGTACACATGCACGCCGAAGATCGTATTGCGCAGCGTGAACGCCGCAGCGAGGGCGACGCCGACGGCGAGGATCGCGCTCGGCGGCAGGAAGAGCCACGACGGCGTCGGCACTTTCGCGGAGAGGTCGGGGAGCCAGCCGAGTTCGGGGACGCGGACGGTCTGGTCGCCGGCCCACCACTTGGCGAAGCCGCGAGCGGCTCCGAGCGTGGCAAGCGTCGCAACGAAGGGCGTGATGCGCACCGCGCTCACCAAGAGTCCGTTCACGAGTCCCACCGCAAGCCCGGTCCCGAGTCCGACGGCGATCGCCGCCGTCGGCGAGCCGGTCGCTTGGAGGGCGCTCGCGGTGGTGACCGATGCGAGCGCCGCGGTCGAACCGACCGAGAGGTCGATGCCGCCGGAGACGATCACGAAAGTCATCCCGATCGCTGCGATGGCGAGTCCCGCGTATTGGGCCAGCACCGTCCGGGCGTTGCCGACCGAGAGAAACGTCTCGGGGGCGAGCGACGCGAAGGTGAGCGCGACCACGGCGAGTCCGATGAGTGCGGGGAGCACCGCCTGGAGATCGCGGACGCGGATCATGCGACCTCCTTCGTCGGGCCGCTGCCGGACGCGGAACAGGTGGCGACCAGGATCGAATCCTCGGTCCATTCTCCGGCCGGGCGAGTGGCGACGATCCGGCCGCGGGCCATCACCGCGATCCGGTCGCACAGGCCTAACAGTTCGCTCGTCACACTGCTGGCGACGAGGATCGCCTTGCCTTTGGCGGCAAGTTCGGCGAGCAGCCGATAGATCTGCATCTTGCTGCCAACGTCGATCCCGCGGGTCGGCTCGTCGAGAAGGAAGACGTCGACGTCGCGCTCGAGCAGGCGGGCGAGGGCAATCTTCTGCTGGTTGCCGCCTGAGAGTTCGCTTGCCCGCTGCCACGGGTCGCGGGCCCTGATCGACAGGCGGTCGAACCAGGTCCGGGTTCGCTCGGCAAGGACCGATTGGCGGAGGACACCGGCGGTCGAGGCCCGCTCGAGCGACGAGAGCATCGTGTTGATCGCCAGCGGCAGCCGCAGGGCGAGCCCCTCCTGCTTGCGGTCCTCGCTGAGCATGCCGACGCCGTGGCGCAGGCGCAGCGACGGCGTTGCGGGCGGCCGCTCGCGGGACCACGCGCCGAGGGTGATGCGACCGTCGCGGACCGCGTCGAGGCCGAACAGGGCCCGCAGGAACTCCGTGCGCCCGGCTCCAACGAGCCCGGCAAGACCGAGGATCTCGCCGCGGCGGAGTTCGAGGGAGACGTCGTGCGGCGCACGATCGCCGCTCAGTCGCTCGGCTCGCAGGACAACCTCGCCGGGGCTCTTTCGGCGCGGCGGAAAGACCTGGTTCACCGGCCGTCCGGCCATGCGCTCGACAAGCAGGTCGTCGGTAACATCGGCGAGCGTTCCGCAGTCGACGGTGCGTCCGTCGCGAAGGATCGTGTAGCGCTCGGCGACCGCCCGGACCTCGTCGAGATGATGGGTGATGAAGATGACCGCGGCCCCGAGGTCGCGCAGCCGGCGCATCGCCCCGAAGACGCGCTCGGCCTCGGCCTTGCCGAGGGAACTGGTCGGCTCGTCGAGCACGACGACGCGAGCCTCACCGAGAAGGGCCCGGGCGATCTCGACCAACTGTCGTTCGCCGGGACCGAGGTTGCGGACGACCGTGTCGGGACGGATGGCGAGTCCTAACGATTCGATCGCCGCCGGGACCGCTTCGGCCCGAATCCGACGCTCGCGGCCGAGGAGGAGATTCTGGCCCACGGTGAGATGCGGAGCGAGGGTGAGCTCCTGATAGATCATCGAGACGCCGCCGTCGCGGGCAGCAATCGGATCGCGCGGCGCGAAGGGTCGTGAGTCCAACGTCATCGTCCCCTCGTCGGGCCCGATCGCGCCGGCGAGGATCTTCATCAGTGTGCTCTTGCCCGCGCCGTTCTCGCCGAGAAGGGCGTGGATTTCGGCGGGTTCGACGGACAAGTCGACGCCGTCGAGGGCGACCGTTCCGCCGAATCGCTTGCGGATGCCTTGCATAAGAAGTGTCACGCGAGGCATCCTCGCGGATTCACCGCAGAGGCGAGGAGTACGTGGAGCCCAGAGGGAGGCGGTCGAAGTGGAACGGCGACGCCTGCCCGGTTCGCGCGCCGATCGAAAGATCGGAACTCCCGGCACAAATCACCTCCCGCCTTCCCTTCCTCCATCTCGCCTTCGCGCCCTCCCCGCCTCCGCGGTGAAGTACCACGCCGGAAACTCACTTGATCCACCGCGACAGGTCCGGTGCCAGCACGTCCTTCGTATCGGTCATCCGGGCGCATCCCGTGTCGAAGCGTTTCTCGACCTGCAAGCCCCCTCTGTCGGCTGCGCCGACATCTCCCCCGCTGGCGCGGGAGAGAGCAGGGCGCTGTCCCGCGCCAAGGCTGGACGAGTTCGAGGTTGCACCGCCCTCTCCCGCCGCAGGCGGGGGAGGTGTCGGCGCAGCCGACGGAGGGGGCCTGCTCGCACGACAGCCAGCCCCCGCAAGAACCCTCCCACACCCCCATCAGGCCTCCGCGCCCTCCCCACCTCCGCGGTGAAGAACCACCCGAGAAACTCACTTGATCCACCGCGACAGGTCCGGCGCGAGCACTTCTTTCGCCTCTGGCGAATCCATCGACGCCTTCGTCACCAGCGTGCAGCCGGTGTCGATGCGCTTCTCGACGGGCTTGCCGCCTAACGCGTCGACCATCGCCTTCACGCCGAGCTCGCCCATGCGGAGCGGGTTCTGGACGACCAGCGCGTCAATCGCGCCAGCCTTCAGTCCGTCGACCAATGCGGTGCTCGCGTCGAAGCCGACCAGCTTCACCTTCTCCTTCCGCTTCGCGTCGTTGATCGCCTTCATGAACGCGGCGGCGCTCGGTTCATTGGGCGCGTACGCCCCGTCGAACTCGGGAAAGCGAGTAAGCAGGTTCTCCGCGGTCTTGAGGCAGCTCTCAAGCGTCGCTCCGCCGTATTGGTCGCTCGAGAGGACCTCGATGCCGGGAAACCTCGTCTTCAGGACGCCGAGGAAACCCTCTTCGCGCTGTCGCGTGCTCGCCGAGCCTTCGACGTAGCGCATCATGACGACCTTGCCCTTGCCGCCGAGCAGCCGACCTAACTCTTCGCCCGCGAGTTCGCCTCCGTGGGAGTTGTCGGTCGCGGCGAAACTCTCGTAGCCGTCCCAGTTGAGTCCGCTGTCGATGATGGTCACCCGGATGCCCGCGTCCTTCGCTTCCTCCAGCGGACGCACCAGCGCGGTGTCGTCGAGCGGGGCGATGACGATGCCGTTCACCTTCTGAGTGACAAAGTCCTCGACCACCTTGATCTGGTCGTCGCGGTCATCCTCGCGGGCAGGACCCTTCCAGATCACTTCGACGCCGAGTTCCTCGCCGGCCTTGAGTGCGCCGGCCTGCACCGATTTCCAGAACTCGTGCGAGGTGCCCTTGGGGATGACGGCGATGCGAGTCTGTTGGGTGGCCGGCGTCGGTGCGGATCCCGTTCCGGTCGGTGCGGGCTTTGCGTTGTCGCAGGCGGCGAGGGTCAGGATCGCGCCGAGCGCGACGACGATGGCGTGAGCGGATCGGAGCATGGGAGTCCTCAATGTCCCGCAGAAGGTAGCGGAAGGAGGCTGGGGAAGCATCCCCGATCCGGCCGTCCGGCACCGTTTTGGAACCCGCGGTTTGATAGCCTGCGCGCATGCTCACGCTTGCCTCGTACGTCTCGACGCTCGCCCTCTTCGGATGGACCACCCTGCCGACTCCCGCTGCACCGGCGACGACTGTTGCGGTGGTCGATCCCGCCCCGATTTCGCTTCTGCCGGAGACCGAGGAGGAACGCAACGAGCGCATGCGCTGGTGGCGCGAATCGCGCTTCGGCATGTTCATCCACTGGGGTCTTTACGCCATCCCGGCCGGCGAGTGGAACGGCAAGAACGTCTCCGGCGCGGGCGAGTGGATCATCAACACGGCCCAGATCAAGACCGCGGACTACCAGCCGCTGATCAAGCAGTTCAACCCCGTGAAGTTCGATGCGAAGCGCTGGGTCGAGATCGCCAAGAACGCCGGCATGCGATACATCGTGATCACCAGCAAGCATCACGAGGGCTTCGGGCTGTGGGACTCGGCCCTGACCGAATGGGATATCGCCAGCACGCCCTTCAAGCGCGATGTCCTCAAGGAACTCGCCGACGCCTGTCAGGCCGAGGGCATCCGCCTCTGCTTCTACCACTCGATCATGGACTGGACCCATCCGGACTATCTCCCGCGCCGATCGTGGGATCCGCGACCGGATGTCAAGGCCGACTTCGGCCGCTATCGCGAGTTCATGAAGGGGCAGCTCAAGGAGCTGTTGAGCGGCACCTACGGCGACATCGGCGTCCTTTGGTTTGACGGCGAATGGGAGTCGACCTGGACGCACGAGTTCGGCGTCGAGCTTGATGACTACGTCCGCTCGCTCAAGAAGGACATCATCATCAACAATCGCGTGGACGTTGGCCGCGACGGCATGGTCGGCTTCAGCAAGGAACCCAAGTTCCGTGGTGACTTCGGCACGCCCGAACAGCAGATCCCGGCCACCGGCGCCCCCGGCATGGACTGGGAGACATGCATGACGATGAACGACACGTGGGGCTTCCACAAGAACGACCACAATTGGAAGTCGAACGAGACACTCATCCGCATGGTCTCGGACATCGCCAGCAAGGGCGGGAACTTCCTGCTCAACGTCGGGCCGACCGCGGAGGGCGAGATTCCGCCGCAGTCCGTCGAACGGCTCGCAGCGATCGGGGCGTGGATGAAGACCAACGGCGAGGCGATCTATGCGACCGATGCGTCGCCATTCGCGTCGCTCACCTGGGGACGGGCGACGGCGAAGCGGGTGGCGGGAGGAACGAAGATCTTCCTGCACGTTTGGGAATGGCCGAAGGACGGGAAGCTCGTGGTGCCCGGGCTCCTCAACACGGTGAAGAGTGCGCAGGTGCTGGGCGCAAGTGAGGCCGCGGCGTTCGAGTCGCATGGCGGCAACGTGGTGGTCACCCTGCCGGCGAGCGCGCCGGATGCGATCGCGACGGTGGTGGCACTCGAGATTGAAGGCAGCCCGAACATCATCGGCCCGGTCAGGCTGAAGCCGGCCCGCGAGGTTTTCGTCAACGCCGTCCAACTTGGGGCCGAGCCGATGCCGCAAGGCATCGTGGTGCGTTTCACGACGGATGGCAGCGAGCCCACCAAGGACTCGAAGGAGCTCACTGCTGTTGCCCTGCGGAACACGACGACGGTGAATGCTCGGGCGTTCCTCGGGGACGAACCTGTCGGCGAAACGACTGTACGAACCTACGAGCGGCTGACTCCCTGGTCCAACTTCCTCGAGCGCCAAGCCGAGAACACGATGCCGCGGCGAGCGATCGTCGAAGGAGAGTTCAACAGCGTTGCCGAGCTTCGAGCAAAGCTACCCGATACCGCGGAGTGGCCCATCGACAGGAAGATTGCGTTCGAGACACCGAAGTCACCGAAGGACAATTTCGGGATCGGGTTTCGGGGGTTGCTTCGGGTGCCCTATGAAGGCCTCTGGAGCTTCCGTCTCGGTTCCGACGATGGCAGCACGTTGCTGATCGACCGCAAGATCGTCGTCGACAATGACGGCCTTCACTCCTATCGCGAGTTGGAGGGCTATGCGCCCCTCACGCGAGGACTGCACCTTATTGAGGTCTTCATGTTCGAGCGAACCGGGCAAGAGGGACTGAAGCTGCAATGGTCCGGCTCCAACGGGCAATGGGCCCCGGTTCTCCCGGGTGACCTCTTACAGTTGTCCGAGTCGAAGCGTTGAGCGAGCCCAACGAGGCCACGGCCGAAACCCGGCACTCTTGGCTCACCCCGTTGCGGGCCGACGGCATCATGCTGTTGGCGGCGCTCATTTGGGGACTCGGATTCATCGCCCAGATCATCGGGGCCAGACACCTGGGGCCGCTGAGCTTCACTGGCTTTCGGTTCGGACTGGCGGCGCTCCTGCTCGCGCCTTTTCTTCTGCGCAGCCGACCCTCGCGCGATGATCTGGTCGGTGGACTGTCAGCCGGAACCGTCATGGCAATGGGAGCGATCCTCCAGCAATGGGGGATGGGCTCGACGACGGCGGCTAACGGCGGGTTCATCACGGCGACATACGTTGTCATCGCTCCGCTTCTTGCTGTGGTCCTTGGGCAAAGGGTGCGCTGGCCCGTTTGGTGCGGTGTTGCCCTGGTCTTGCCGGGACTTTGGTTTCTCTCGATCGAGGGGGACTTCGTCGTCCGCTCGGGTGACCCGATCATTCTCGCCTGCGCGGTGGCGTGGGCTGTTCACATTCTCCTGATGGGTCATTGGGCGGGACGGGTGAACGCAGTGAACTTTGCGGGAGTCCAGTTTGCCGTCACAGGGGCAGCGGGGCTGGCGCTCGGACTGCCGCTCGAGGCTCCGGCGGCCGCGAACATCCTCGCCGCAAGCGGTGCGATCGCGTTCGCCGCGATCTTCCCGACCGTCATCGCGTTCACGCTTCAGGCGATCGCTCAGCGCGTCGCGCCGGCGGCACACTCGGCGATTCTCCTCAGCCTTGAGGCAGCCTTCGCCATGGTGGCGGGAGCGGTGCTGCTCGGAGAGCCCGTGACAGTGCGCAAGCTGTTAGGGGCAGGACTGATGTTGGCGGGGATGCTGGTTGCCCAGCGTTCCGTCAAGCCATCACCATCGACCTGAGGTCAGGCTCGCACGGGTATGGCGCGGGCCTGAACGATGCGGCGCAACGTTCGCCCGAGGATCGAGCCGAGCGACGCGCAGAGGACCGATGCGATCAGGGTGACCGACTGCGCCGCAAGCGAGCCGTTGCCGTAAAGGACCGACTGGGCAAGAGGCACGCCACCACCAATGATGCAGCCGACAAGAAGCGCGCGATGAGCAAAGACGCAGCCGAGCGTGAACACGGCTGCCGTGAGGGCGAGCCACCAGGTTGACCACCAGGGATCAAGCGATGCGGCGGTAAAGGACGGCGATTCGGGCGCCGCGACCATCAGGGCCGTGAGCGACGAGAGCAAGAGGCAGGTAGGCAATCCGGCGTGTTCTGCCCGATGGGCGCGGAAATCGATTCGCATGACGAAGCGAATGTTGCAAACGACGGGCGTCGCTGCGGCATCTTCCTCTCCGCTCGAAGCCATTTCGCGCAGTGTTTGCGACTCCACTCCCCGATAAGCACGCTGCGATGCGCGGCCGAGGCGCATTATCAGCCGCGAAACGTGGCACGGGAGCATCGACGTGCGCATGGTCGAAACAAGTCGCGTCACCTGCGACGCACACCGCGAAGCAGACGACACGAATGAAACGCCCGAGAGGATCTCGGGGCCAGCAAGTCACGGATCGACGCGTGGAGGCGCACCCATCCGACCGAATCCTCTCAGGCATCCATGAACCTCGAAGCCACCCTTGAGCAGCTCTTTGGCCATCTCGTCTCCGGCAACCGCACCGCCGCCTTCACGCTTGTGAACGAGCTCTACGACTCGGGCATTCCAGCCGAAACCGTCAGTCGCGAACTCTTCTGGCCGGCTCTCGACATGGTGCACAATCTGCACCGCAACGACCAGCTCACCATGCTGGCCCACAACTACGCGACGCGACTTCTTCGCATGATGGTGGATCAGGCCCAGGCCAGATACACCCAGAAGGCCCGCCGAAACCGTTCGGTCTGCCTTTTCTGCGGCCCGAACGAGCCCGAAGAGCTTGCCGGCCAGCTCATTGCCGACCTCTGCGAGGCGGACGGATACACCGTGAAGTTCGCCGGCGGCGGCGTCGCCAACGACGAGATCCTGGCCGAAGTCGGCCAGTGCGTGCCGGATGTGCTTCTGATGTTTGCGTCGAGCAATCGGGATGCACCGAATATCCGACTTCTTATCGACACCATCCGCGAAGTGGCAGCCTGCCCATCCATGCAAATCGTTGTTGGTGGAGGGATCTTCAACCGAGCCCCCGGTTTGGCCGAAGAGATTGGTGCGGACATGTCCGCGAGCTCGCCGTCGGACCTTCTCGACAAGCTTGTCTCGCACAAGGACGTTCGCAGCGCCAAGGCCCGCATCGTGAAGAACCGATCCCGCGCAGCCGCGTGATTCCCTTCACGACCCGCGCGTCCTGACGCGCCCAAACCCGCGGTGGCGATCGTCGCCGCGTCAACCGAGTCTCCCCCTTCCCTCCGGAGCGCCGTATGTCGTGTACGGCGCTCCTAGTTTTTGCGCTCCGTAGCGCCCTCCGGGCGCACACTCGCTTTTCTCCGCCGGGCGCCCGCGAGTAAATCGCGGGCTGGCGGTTGGGCGGTATGAGCGTGGCGCGTGGTAACGGCCTCCGGGCCGACACTCGCTCTTGTCCGCCGGGCGCCCGCGAGTGAATCGCGGGCTGGCGGTTGGGCGGTACGAGCGAAATCGAGTCGGCTTACGACCCCTGCTTGAACATGGGGTCGCGGGGGTCTCCTCCCGACTTGAGGTAGGCGAGCAGGTCGGTCAGCTCGGCTTCGGACAGCGAATCGAGAAGGCCGGCGAGCATCGGCGAGACCGGGCTCGGGCGGCGCGAGGCCACCGTTGCGATTGGCAGTTCGCGCGTGGATTCGGGGGCCAGCAGGCTCTCGATGATCGTGATGGCAGCGGGAGTCTGGTTCACGACGCGACCGGTGATGGTCGAACCGTCGGCCAGCGTGAACTCCTCGAAGCGATACTGATCCGAGATCACGGCGCTCGGTTCGATGACGGCCTCGGCGAGTTCGCGGGCTCCGAATCGCTGGCCGACTCCGCTTAGGTCGGGTCCGCCGGCGTGGCCGATCCCGGCGAAGCGGTGGCAGTCGGCGCAGCTCGCCGCCTTGAACATGCGTTCGCCTCGGGCGAAGTCCCGGCCAGTGACGATCGATCCTGCGATGCGCTCGACTTCGGCGGTTGTCCAGCGGCGTCCCGGGCCCTCGGCCACGGGGCGGTCTGCGGTCGGCTCCTCGGTCCCGCGGGCGATCTTCGTCCACCTGTCGCGCGACTGCTCGGGCACGTTCGCCAGGGCGTCGTCGCGGATGCGATCGAGGAATCCGCTGAAGGAGTGACCGCCCGATGCACGCTTCGCGTTAGGGAACCAGCGGAAATAGCGATCGCGGTAGCCGTCGGTCCACCCCTTCGTCGCCGCTCGCAGCGCCGTCGCCACCGCGATCTGCTGTTGGCGCGGGTTGTCGGCGGCCATCTTCAGAATGACCGAACCGTAGTTGTCGTTGCGGGCAAGGAGCGACGGATCGATCGCCTCGACCGTCGCGTCGGTCGCCTCCATCAGTTGCAGCGCACGGGCGACCACGACGATCGAATCGAGCTTGACGAGAAGTTCGACGAGCAGCCGATCCGAACGCTGGTCCTTCGAGGGGAACTGACCCTCAAGCATGCCGAGAAGGGGCCGCGGATCGGCAGGCGCGCCATGCCGGGCCATCGTGATGAGGAGCGTGCGAAGCGCGCCGCGGCGGTCGTCGAGGGAGAGGTTCGCCCAGTCGAGTCCAAGGAGATCGGCAAAGATGCGTTCGCGACCCTCGGCGTTTCCGGTGCGGGCGAGTGCGAGGGAACGCTCGATCAGGGCTCGGGGCGACGGGCTCGGCAGGGGCAACGATTCCCAACGCTTCGGATCCTGGTGTTCGAGTGCGATTCGGGCGGCCATGCGCACGAGGCGATCGTCAGAATCGAGTCCCTGCAGGGCGATCTTGATTTCTGCGTCGCTCGCGCCAGGGTGATGGGCCCGCTCAAGCTCGAGGCGCAAGTTGCGTTCGCGCGTGGTGCGGGCTGCGGTCGGCGCGTCGGTGCTTGGCTCGACCGCGCGAATGCGGTAGATCGCTGAGTCGGTCCTTCGTCCGCCGGTCGAGACGTACATCGCCCCGTCCTTCGGGCTGATGACCGCGTCGGTCAGCGGCATGCCCTTGCCGGCGAAGAACTGCTCGCGGCGGGCGGAGTAGCTGGCGCCTTCTTGTTCGAGGAACACGGCATGAATGGTCGCGTAGGTCCAGTCGAGGCAGAAGAGCGCGTCGCGCCAAGGCTTGGGGAAGTTGCTCTTCGTGCCGAAGACGACGCCGGTCGGTGAGCCGGGACCGACGGCCAGCACCGGCGGGGCGACGTCGACGTACCAGGCCGGTGGGCAAGCCGAGCCCGAACGCCAACCGAAGTCGACGCCACTCGTCACATGACAGACCGCCGTCGGCCGATACCACGGCGCCCCGATGTCCCACTCCATGTCCGAGTCGTAGGTGAAGAGCTCGCCATCGGCATTGAAGTCGAGGTCGTAGGCGTTGCGGTAGCCGATCGAGAAGAGATCCCACGCCTTGCCGTCCAGATCGGTTCGCACGATGAAACCGCCGGGAGCCATGATGCCGACGGCGTGTCCATTCGCGTCCCACATGCGCGGAAGGAGGAAGTCCTCCTGCCAGACGCGAGGCACACGCGACGTTTCGGGCTCGGGAATCCTCGCGTGATTGCCGATGGTCAGATAGAGCTTGCGATCGGGGCCAAGCACCACGCCGTGAGCGCCATGCTCGCCGGTGTCGCCGGGAATCGCGCGAAGCAGCTCGACCGTATCGAGCGTGCCGTCGGCGTTGCCGTCACGAATTCGGTAGAGCCCTTGCCCCTTCGCGGCGTTGCCGTTGACGACCGCGTAGAGCGTTCCGTCGACTTCGGCCATGCCCTGCACCTGGCCGATGTCCAAGTCGAGCTGCGTGATGTCGCCGGTGCTCGGCACGAGCCGCGCAAGCTTGCCCTCCTGGGGTCCGAGGATGAGCGAGCCGTCCGGCATCGCGCAGAGCGAGGCGATCGATCCGATCTCCTTCGGAACGGAGACGACGCGCTCGGCGACGAATCCCTCGGCCATGGTGATCCCGTCCGCGGAGGGCGGTGTCGGCGCCTTCGTCGCCGCGATGGCCGCGTCGCGCATCCCCTCGGGCGTCGTGGGCAGCGTCGGCTCGCGGCGCAGTGCTGCGAAGATGGCGATGCCGGCGACAAGCAGGGCCACGCCGAAAGCGATGAACGCGATGATGGCGACGGCTCTCGTTCCCTCGCCGGACGGTGTGTTCGAATGGCTCATGGTCCCTTATCCGCCTTTCGAAAGGCATTGGGCGTCGCGGATGGCCGCGATGCAACGGGCAATGTGGGCCTGCTCGTCGCAGCCCGAGAAGGCGTTCAGTTCGGCGACTCCTTGTCGGATGTCCTCGCGACTCACCGCGGCCGCAAAGGCAGGCGTCTTCAGCTTCTTGATGACGCTGGCGGGTTCGAGCGTGGCCAGTCCATCCGGCCGGACCTTCGCACAGGCAACGATGAAGCCGGCAAGCTCGTCGACCGCAAAAAGGTGTTTGGACATCGGCGAATTCCGGGGCGTGCCCGTGTACTCGGCGTGCCCCATGATCGCGTCGAGGATCTCCTCGTCGACGCCGATCGTCCGCAGGTGGGCGACGCCGACGCGTGGGTGTTCCTCCTTCGACGGATGACGCTCGTAGTCGAAGTCGTGGAGCAGGCCGCACACGGTCCAACGGTCAGCGTTCGCCGGATCGACGGTTGCGGCATAGGCGGCCATGCAGGCTCCCACCGATTCCATGTGCACGCGAAGCGATGGGTTGGTGACCCACTCGCGCATCAGGGATCGTGCTGCCTCGACGGACATGCTCATAGGTACTCCTGCACGATCGCCTCGAGCCACTCCTGCCGGCCGCTTTCGAGCTGGGGCTCGGGGGCGGCAAGGGCGATGCGCTCAAGCTCCACAAGGGAGGTTGTACCCGCTTCAACGGCCCGGCCGAGATCGGAATCCCAGGAGCGATAGCGCCTGGCCACGAAATCCGCGATGCGTCCGTCGGCCCGGATGGCCGCGGCGATCTTGAGTCCGCGGGCGAAGGCGTCCATCCCCGCGACGTGGCTGTGGAAGAGATCAATCGGCTCGAAACTCTCGCGGCGGCGCTTGGCGTCGAAGTTCAGGCCGCCGGTGGTGAAGCCGCCCATGGAAAGGACGATCAGCATGATCTTGCTGGTCAGTCGGATGTCGATCGGGAACTCGTCGGTGTCCCACCCGCAGTGCTCGGTGCCCGTGTTGGCATCGATCGAGCCGAGTGCTCCAGCGTCGCGGGCGACGGTCAGCTCGTGCTCCATCGTGTGGCCGGCGAGCGTCGCGTGGTTGGTCTCGATGTTGAGCTTCAGGTGCGGCAGGAGGTCAAACTCGCGAAGGAACGCGAGGCAGGCGGCGGCATCCGAGTCGTACTGGTGCACGCTCGGTTCGCGCGGCTTCGGCTCGATGTAGAACTGTCCCTTGAAGCCGATGGCCCGCTTGTGCTCGACGGCCATGTGCAGGAATCGGGCGAGGTGCTCGCGCTCGCGCCGCATATCGGTGTTCCAGAGCGACAAGTAGCCTTCTCGGCCTCCCCAGAAGACGTAGCCCTCGCCTCCCAGTTCATGCGTCACCTCGAGAGCCTTCTTGACCTGGGCTGCCGCGTACGCAAAGACCGAAACCGACGGGCTGGTCGCAGCGCCGGAGGCATACCGCGGATGGGCGAAGAGGCAGGCGGTGCCCCACAGGAGCGTCTTGCCGCTTGAGGCTTGGGCCTGCTTCATCACCGGCACGAGGGCGTCGAGGTTGCGATGGCTCTCGGCAAGTGTCCGGCCCTCGGGAGCGACGTCGCGGTCGTGGAAGCACCAGCGGTCGATGCGGCACTTCTCAAGGAACTCAAAGAAGACGCCGACGCGGCGCTTCGCGTTGTCGAGGGAACCGCTGCCGTCGTCCCACGGCATGTGGGCAGTTGGGGCGCCGAACGGGTCGGCGAGGCCGTTGCGCATGGTGTGCCAGTAGCAACTCGCGAAGCGGAGATGGTCGCGCATCGCCTTGCCCTCGACCGGCTCGTCCGGTCGGTAGTGGCGAAAGGCGAGTTCGGTGCGCGAGCGGGGTTCGGCGAATGGAACCGGTCCGGGGACGTCTGGAAAGGCGGCCATGTCGGCGAGCGTAACGCCAGCGCAACAAAACGTGGAGCGGGCTTGCGTTTTCGACCGACGACACTACAGTTGTAGTGACGAAACGACGATTGTCGTACAGGTCTCCCCGCCGACGTTTCGACCGGGGAGCCAACCCCACGCGTGAGAGGCCCTGACGCAGGAGCGAACATGGCAGAGCCGGAAACCACCATCACCGACGCCGAATGGCACCTTCTGGAGGCGCTCTGGGCCCTCGACCGGGCCACGGCGCGGCAAGTCGCCGACGAGCTTCACGACGCCCAGCAATGGGCCTACTCGACAGTCAAGACGATGCTCGATCGGATGACGGCCAAGGGCCTCGTCAGCGCCCGTCAGGTCGGGAACGTGTGGGAGTTCACCGCCTCGGTGAAGCCCGACGATGCCCGACGTTCGGCGTGGAAGCGATTTGTGTCCAGCGCGTTCGGCGGCGCGGTCGCCCCGGCGCTGGCCTTCATTGCCTCGGAAGCCCGTCTCACCAAGAAGCAGCGCGAGGCGCTGCTCTCCATGCTTGAGGAACAGGAGCGACCGTCATGAGTTCTCCCATCCGCTCGATGCTCGTCTGGTCCAGTGACGTCGGCGCCGCGATCGTCGACTGGGTCGGGGTGATGAACCTCTGGACCGCCGCGCTCTTCGTCGTTGCCTTCGCCCTTGATCGCCTCCTGGCCTCGCGGGTGTCGGCGGCCCTTCGGGCCCTGTTCTACCTGCCCATCGTGCTGCGCCTGGTTCTGCCGAGCGCCTGGTCGATCGCCCTGCCGGTCCTTCAGCCAAAGCCGACCGGAATGCTCCTGAATGCGGTGGCCGCGACGGTGCGAGTGGACCCGGGCGCGGCGCTGATCGCCGCCGACCCGGTCCCGGCGAGCGTCTCGTGGCTCATCGCGGTGCCGTTGACCTACATGGCTGTCGCGGCGTGGCTCATCGTTCGATGGCGCCGCGAGTGTCGGCGGCTCGGGATGATCCTCGTCGAGTCGTCGTCGGCCCCGGCCTGGTTGCGCGGACTCGCCCGTGACTTCGACATCGTCGAGCACGCAAGCGCTGGACCGATTCTGATTGGGGCTCGCTTCCCGAGGCTGGTGTTGCCCGCGGGGATCGCCCGTCGGATCGGCGAAGAGGGCGTACGGGCGATCGTGCGGCACGAGGCGTCACACGTGCGCCGGCGCGATCCGCTGGTGGCAGCCGTGCTGCACGCGCTCGTGATTGGCGTTTGGCCGGTGGTCGCGGTCTGGTGCGGCGCATCGCGGGTGCGCACGCTGCTCGAGATCGCCTGCGACGAGCGAGCCCTCTCCGGAGCGGACGCGAACGAGCGGCGAATCTACGGGCGGACGCTGATCGATGTGGCCTCCGGGCGAAGCGCGTCGCGCGTTGCCCTTGGCTTCGGCGATTCGTTGCACGAGCGGATCGCGAGCCTGCGCAGCTCGTCGCGGCGCTGGTCGCGGGCGGGCCAGGCACTCGCGACGCTCGCGGTCCTCGCCGGCGTTGTTGCGTGCAGCTCGACCCGCGTCGAGCATGCGGGGGCCAGCACCGAGGACGGCGTGGCTGTCGGGGCGCCGCAAGAGACGCATCACCTCCAGTTCCAGGTGCTCAGCGAGGTGGAGGGGGCCGAATCCGGCAGGTCGCTGGTGGCCATCAAGCTGCCGGACCTCAGCCGATACATGCTGCAGCGCGACGCACATGTCCTCTCCGCCCCGAGTCTCATCACGTTCACCGGGCAGGAGGCGTCCATTGAGGTCGGTGACGATTCCCAGCGGATGCGCATCGAGGCAAACGTCATCAGGCTCGAGGCCGGCACGCGTACGCTCACATTGCGATTTTCCGAACTGGCCGGTGACGCCATCACCTACCAGGCCGACCAGGCCACGCTTCTGGTTCCCGAGGGGGTCGCCATCGAGATGCCGGTCGAGGGCAAGTTGGCAAGGAGCGTGATCGTCTCGATTCGCGACCAGAACGAGAAGGCCTCGAGGGTTCCGATTCTGGCCGACATTCCGCTTGTTGGAAATCTTTTTCGCAAGGACGATCAAGCGGGAAGCGATACAGCGACGGACGAGGCCGAGTCCTTTGACCCGATGCAGGGCGACTATCCGCAGGTCATGTGCATGATGAACCTGATCGAGGCGGACGGCCCCCTCTATTTCGCAAAGGACAACGTGATCGAACAGGGCCGCAACGACGGCTCCGGCCATCGCGTGCAGGCAGGCGAGCTGACGGAGAAAACATTCGATTGGTTCCGACGCATGAAGGGCTACCGAAATGTCGCCGCCCCTGCGGTCCTGGTGCGCCTTGGGTCGGAAGCATCGGTCTCCATCGGCTCGACGGACAAGTCGGGGGCGAGCGTGGCCGACAACTCGGTCACGGTGCAGTTCGCGGAGTCCGACGGACAGCTTCATGCGACCGTCCGCTGGTCGGTGAAGGCGGAGGATGGCTTGCAGCTTGACGGCTACACGGCGAGCGACGTGAAGATCGCATCGGATGGAGCGATTCTTGTGATTCTGCCCGAACTGAAGTCCACGCCGAAGCACGGCCGGATTCTGATGCTTCGCCCCACGCTGATTCGAAGCGTGAAGGAGTATCCCTTCCAGCGAGATTAGTGTGCGGCAACGCGTTTCCGTGAGGCGGCGCGGACGAACTGTTAGTGGCCGAGAGCGCTGGAGGGAATGCTGCCCCCGTCCAGTCCCGGGCCCTCACAACGCAGTTGGAGGCGGTCCTCCCCGTCGGCCTGAAGGAACTCGATGCGGATCGGATGCCAGCCGGCTCGGAGCGGGATGCGGCCCTGCCACCACTCCCAACTGGCGCCGTCGCCATGATCGACCACGAGCATGTCGTGGATGTAAAGACGACTCGCGTCATCCGAGCGCATGGTGAAGGTATAGATCCCGTCAGCGGGAACATTCATGAAACCGTCGAGGAGCAGCCCGTAATGCTGGCTTGGCCGGTCGCGCGGCAATTGGATCGAATCGATGATGGAATGGAACGCATCTGGGTCGTCGGGCTTGGCTGCAGCGAGCGCATCCAGGCTTTCGAAAGCTCGGTCATGCCGCCGCAGCCGGAGGCCCGGCTCGGGAGCGCGAATGAACTGAATCGCGGGACGAAGATCCGCGTCTCCGGCTCGAATCACATCCACTGTGGCGATGCGAAGGCTCGCGGCGCGTCCGCGGAAGCCGATCGCCCGAACGCGCGACGAGGTACTCACGACGAAGGGGCCCGCGTAACGGAGGGAATCGCGAGTCGGGGTTCGCCCGTCGAGGGTGTAGCGGATCTCGGTGTCGGGAAGGTCGCTGGTGAGCGTGATCTCCGCAATCCCGCTGAAGGCCCCGAGTGGAGTGACGATTCGCACCTCGGGCGGGGCGCAGAAGGCCATCACCGAGACGCTGCCGGGGAGATCGGCGGTGGCCGGAACGTGGAGCCGAATCTCGTCGGCGGTGACGGCTGCAAAGCGAAGCGTGCGCTGGTCCTGCACGGTGCCATCGAACGGGATGATGGACCACTCCTTTCCAAGACGGGCTGCGAGCGAGAGTCCTTGTGCCGCGGCGCCGTCGAGCTCGATGGTGAGACGGTTGATCGTCCGTGGGCTATCGAAGGTCAGGGAGATCTGTCGATTGCCGTCGCGCGAAGCTCCGGCCTGACCGGCGACCTGGCCTGCCACGAACGTAGCGTCAAGCTGAGCGCGGAACGACGCGAGGCGCGTCCGGTCGGGGGCCGGGATGAGGCCCCGATTGTCGGGGGGGACAACGAGAAGGAGGTCCTTGCCGATGCCGACCGTTTCGTACCAGACGGTCTCGAGCGAATGGAGGTCCTTAACGTGCTCGTTCTCGGATTGTCGCCAGAACCAGTGTTGCCGAAGCGGGACCACGATCTCCTCTCGAAGGGAGCCGGAGCCTTCAAGCCGAGGGACATCGCCAGTGATGCGAGCCGCGGGCTGGAGGTCGCGGACAGCGGAGCTGACCTGCTGCCAATCGAGGGGTGGTGACGGGTTGGCGGTGGCCTGTTCGCTCGCGTCGAGTTCGGGATCGCTTCCCAAGAAGCGGATCTCGCACAGCGCGCCGTACGCCGTGCAGAGCTCGCGCAGTTGGGCGATGACGAGCTCGCCGTAGCGGGCATCGCCGGCCTGACGGCGGTCCGTAAGTGGGAACGCGATACCGAACGGCATTCCCTCTGCGGCACAAGCGTGGGAGAGCATCGCCACAAGATCCCGGTCGTCTGCGGCGTTGCGGACAGAATGGTCTGTGGTCGACGTCGCCCAGAGGCAGAAGCCGTCGTGGTGCTTCGCCGTGAGGAGCACGCGATTCGCACCGGCTGATCGAGCGGTCCGGACCCATTGAGCGACATCCAACGCGGATGGCCCGAAGGACGTTGGATGCGTCGGAATGTCAGCGGAGGGCGGACCCGCAAAGGTGCTCAGGCTGATGTGGAAGAGAATGCCGACGCCCGGGCGGTCGAGCGGTGCGCCGGACATTGGGAGGGCAGGTGACGGTTCGGGCCGAATGGCGCGGCCATCCCCCGACACTTCGCCTGGATCCATCGCACCGATGGCGATGCTGTCGGTCACGATCACTGCTGAAGCGGCCAGGGGCGTCGCCGTCACAAGGTAAAGCACGCCGATGGCCTTGTGCACCATGGGGACATGGTACGCAGCGGTAGCGGGCATCAGGGTCCGTAGATGGAACCGGCTGTCCCATCATCGTCGACTTCCGTCGCCGCATCTTGAGCGCCGATCGCCAATGCGATTGCCAGGAGCGAGACGGCTAGCGGTAGAGCGTAACGAAGTGAGGTCGCGAGCCGTGGAGAGCGCCGAAGCGGAGGAAGTTCGACGATCGCCATCGACAACGGGGCGATGGCCGGCAAAATCCAGAGCCAGCCTGGCATTAGGTTGGCATAAGGAGCGCCGATGGCCGCGAGGGCGCCGATGACGGAGAGCGTGGCGACAGCTCCGAGCGGGCCCATGGGTAGTCGGATGCGGGCGGAGACGACGGCGATGGCAATGAGGCTCGCCGTCACGGTCGCGGCGATGGCGGCGAGCTTCGCGAAATGAGCGCCCTCGACAGACAGAACCGTGAGCGCCGCGCATGCGGAAATCGTTGCCGCCGTCATCGCGTTGCCGCGAATCCGATTGGCCAGCCAGGCCCATGCGGGCACGAGTCCCAAACCGAGGAACGCGGCGATGTGGGCAGGGTTCCGATCGCCAGCCATCGGTGTGCGCAGGAGAACGAAGATCGTCGCCGGAATGAGAGCGGCGGCAAGAAGGAGGCGATCGGGATGGCCAAGTCGACGGGTGGACCACGCGAGACCCACCGTCACGAGGGATGTCGCGAGGGTGGACCAACAGAGTGAGTGCCACTTGGGCGTGTCAGCCCAGAGAGGTTGGCCCTCTTGGATGATGAACTGCCAGAACACCGCGATGGTAAGAGCGGGGCCGACCATGGAGAGGTCGGCAGCGCCGACAAGTCGAGCAAGGCGCCGAGTGAGGAGCACCACGACCGCCGCGATACAGGATGCGAGGGCGGCGTGAACCCCGGTCTGGAATGGTTCCATGGTCACTCTCTCGATGTGAGCCGGCGCGACATGGCGATGGCCATGTCAATCGCTGGATTGATCTGGCCTAGCGGGTGAGGACTTGCTCGCATCCGAGCGTTTGCGGCGCATTGTCCATCAAGGATCCATGGGAAAACCACGGCGGGGCAGTGTTCCTGCCCCGCCGGGTCGCACAGAGGGTCGCTTCAGACAAGCGAAGCACGCTCAATTCACTTCTTCTCGCCTTCCAGATTCACGATGATGCGAACGTCGTCGCCAAGCATGCCCTGCTCGACGCCGTACTTCATGCCGAACTCGCTTCGCTTGATCGTGAACGTCGCCTCATAGCCTGCACGGTTGCCTGCGGCGGAGGCCATCGCGCCGGTGAACTCAATGGTGGCGGTGATCGACTTGGTGACGCCGAGGAGAGTGAGGTCGCCGGTGACATCCAACATGTTGCCGCTTCGGGCCTTCACGCCGGTGCTCTTGAACGTCATGTTTGGGAACTCGGCGACGTTGAAGAAGTCCGGGCTCAGCAGGTGCTGGTCGAGCTTCTTGGTGCGAGTGTCGACGCTTGCCACATCGATCGAGATGTCGAATGCCATGCCTTCCGGCTTGGCGCTGCCGCCGGTGAAGGTGCCAGTCACGTTGTTGAACCGACCCCAGAACTGTCCAGCCCCGGCATGGTGAACACGGAAGAGGGCGCAGGAATGGACCCCATCAACCTTGAAGGTGGTCGCCGCCGCTTGTGCGGGTGCGGTCTGGGCACCGGAAGCGGGAGCGGGTGTTCCGCCCTGAATCGAAGCGAAGGCAATGACGGCACTGACGATTGATGCGGGGATTCCGAACGCGAACGACAACTGCATAGTGAGCTTCTCCGAGTGTTAGCTGTGAAAACAGGGATGCAGCGTATGCCGTAGTCACGAGTCAGTCGAGTGGAGCGTAGACCCTATGGGTAGCGGGGTTCGTCGTGATTTGGGACAGGCACTACGACCGCAAGTGAAGCCTCGGCAGATGACGTAGGCGCCAAACCCCCCCTTCGGCGACCCGTAGCATGTGCAGCGCCGATGCGCGTCTCCTCCACTCTTCCCCGCGTTGCCATCCTTCTCAGCCTTTCGGGTCTGACAGCTACCCTCCTTGTCACCGGCGGATGGACCCATCGCCCCCCGCCCGGAGCTAGCAAGGAACTGCCGGCCGATCGGCCGACCTACGACGGTCCGCCCAAGATCCGGCCGATCGCGGGACTTCAAGCGTCCCTCTTCGCCAAGGAACCGTTGGTAGCCGATCCGGTGGCTTTCTGTTTCGATGACGAGGGGCGGATGTTCATCGCCGAGAGCGCTCGTCAAGAAGTAGGCGTCGAGGACAACCGATCGAGCAAGTGGTGGTTGATGGATGACCTTCAGAGTCAAACCACCGCCGATCGCCTGGCGATGTATGAGAAGTGGGCCGAGAAGCGCGAAGGCGGGATGGCCTACTACCGCCAGCAAGATGATCGAGTCCGCCGCATCGAGGACTCGAACGGCGACGGCCGCGCGGATCGGCAGTTGGTGTTCGCCGGGCCCTTCAACGAGCCGCTCGATGGCACCGGGGCGGGCGTCATCGCTCGCGAGGGCGAGGTGTGGTACACGAATATTCCCAACCTCTGGCGGCTGATCGACCGCGATGGCGATGGTGTGGCCGAGGTGAAGGACAAGGTGTATTCGGGCTTCGGCGTGCGGGTCGCGTTGCGTGGCCACGACATGCACGGTCTGGCGTGGGGTCCAGATGGGAAGCTCTATTGGTCCATCGGAGATCGCGGGTATCACCTGACGCTCGAGGATGGAACGGTCCTCGCCGATCCTCGTTCGGGAGCGGTGTTTCGCTGCAATGCCGACGGCAGCAACATTGAGATCTACTGTCGAAGCTTGCGCAATCCGCAGGAACTCGCCTTCGACGACTTTGGAAACCTCATTACGGGTGACAACAACTCCGACGGCGGAGACAAGGCCCGCATCGTCTACTGCGTGGAGGGTGGCGAGACCGGCTGGAGCATGGACTACCAGACGCTTGAGGGGACGAATCTCCGGGGGCCGTGGAACCAGGAGGAAACTTGGGCGTTGCGGCCCGACCTCGCTCCGGACAAGACGAGAGAGTTCTCGAAGGTACAGCCGGCGTGGACCGTGCCGCCGCTGGCCCACGTCGGGAGCGGTCCGTCGGGGCTCGTCCACTATCCAGGTCTCGGGCTCGAAGATCGCTATCGCGACGCGTTCTTCCTGTGCGATTTCCTCGGCGGTGACGCATACAGCCGGGTGCTCGCGTTCCGACTGGAGCCATTTGGTGCGGGTTTTCGCGTCGTAGACGTCCACCCCTTCATCGAGAACGTCTTGCCTACCGACGTGGACTTCGGTTACGACGGCAAGTTCTATGTCAGCGACTGGGGTGGTGGCTGGTACAGCAAGGGATACGGCGAGGTCTACTCGGTGTGGGATCCCAAGGCGATTCAGGATCCTCGGGTTTCCGAGGTCACGTCGCTCTTTCGGGAGGGGTTCCGGCAGCGAGAAAGCGCGGAGCTGCGGCATCTGCTCGGGCACGCCGACCAGCGCGTTCGACTTCGCGCCCAGTTCGCCCTCGCGGAACGAGGCCCAGCGGTCGTGGAACTGCTGACCCGCGAAGCCGCAGTCGGGGCGAGCCGCTTGGCCCGAATTCACGCGATCTGGGGACTCGGCATGGTCGCCGCGGACGGTCTCTGGCCTGCCGCCGTCGCAGGCTTGGTTGAGCGACTGGATGATGTCGATGCCGAGGTACGGGCCCAGAGCGCCAAGGTGATCGGAGAGGCGCGGTTCGTGGGAGCAAACAGGCAACTCCTCCGGCTGCTGACCGATGACACGCCACGCGTTCGGTACTTCGCCGCCATGGCTCTTGGCCGACTCGGCGTGAAGGAAGCCCACGCGCCGATCGTCGCCCTCCTGGCTGAAAACGACGGCAAGGATGTCTTCCTCCGACACGCTGGCGTGACGGCTTTGGCGTGGCTCAAGGCATCCGAAGAGACGCGAAAACTCGCGACCGAACCACAGGTGGAGCTTCGGCTCTGTTCGGCGCTGGTCATGCGGCGATGGCGCGACGGGTCAATCGTTCGATTCCTGCAAGATGCCGACGATCGTGTCGTGGCCGAAGCGGCTCGAGCGATCAACGACATTCCGATGCCGGATGCGATGCCGCGGTTGGTGGAGTTGGGCAGGCGGTTCATTCAGTCCGAAGGGAGCTCGGATAGTGCTGCGAACGAGTTCCGCCGCGACGTTTGGTTGGATGTGAAGGGTGCGGGAGAGGCGAAACTGGATGACGACGCGACGTTCGCTGCTCCGCCCAGCGAAACGCAGGTCGTCGCCGTCTTTGAAGGCCGGTCAAACGCGGGAAACAACTACCTTCAACGGGTGAGCGGCCTGATCACGGCGCCGATGACGGGGCCCTATGTGTTTCAGATCAGTAGCGACGACGGTTCGATTCTCTACCTGAGCGCCGACGAGAGCCCCGCCACGAAACTCCCGATCGCTTCGGTCGATGGGTACTCAGGTCGAGGTGAATGGGATGGCCAGGCGAGTCAAACATCGCAACCAGTGCTGCTGGAGGCCGGAAAGCGGTACTACTTAGAAGCCCGACACGCCGAGGGCGGCGGCGACGACTTCGTTGCCGTCGGTTGGAAGTTGCCGGATGGTTCATTCGAACGACCGATCGGCGGCGGGGTCTACCCGCCGTTGGTGACGCCGCTCGTTCGACGAGTCATCAACGCATGCGTTCGATCGGACGACCTGCAGGCCGCGATCTCGCTGGCGGGGTTGGCTCGTTCCGCGAAGCTCCCCGATCAGATGCGCGTCGAGGCGCTCGCGGGCTTGGCAGAGTGGCTCAAACCGAGTCCCCGTGACCGTGTGAATGGGGCATATCGCGCGGTCGACCCCTCGAAGAGGGATACGGCCGGATACGTCAATGTTCTGAAGCAGAAGCTGCCCGGCCTGGTCCAGCATGGCTCCCCCGCGGTGCGGTCGGCCGCACGGGAACTCGCTTCTACGGCTGGCATCACGCTCGACGGGGCCGCCAACTTCGACGTCGTGGCGGACGAGAGGCAGCCGGTGGAAGAGCGAGCCGCTTGCTTACGACAACTCTGCAACGACAGCGATCGGCGCGCAACCGAGGCGATCGATCTTGGATTGGCGTCGAAGGAGTGGGCTTTGCGCGCGGAAAGCCGCAAGCAACTGGTACGGCGCGATGCCCAACGAGGAGCGAGTGAGGTTCGCGCTGGGCTCACCGCGACCGAGCCAAAGGAGCGACAGGCGGCAATTCAAGCGATCCGAGGGATCGAGTCTGGAGAACTCGAAGATGTTGCGGCAGAGCTTGCAGCCAGGCTTGAAGGTGGAGAGCTAGAAGAGTCTCTAAGACTCGATGTCCTCGCCGTTATGCAGGAGCGCCCTGCGTTGTCTTCTCGTGCGTTGACGTACCTCGCCAAGCTCGATCAGAAGTCGCCTCGGGAACGCTTCGGCCTCGCGCTTGAGGGTGGTGATGCGAAGCGAGGGTTCGACCTCGTGCACTACCACATGTCGGCGACGTGCCTCAAGTGCCATACGGTTGGCGGCACCGGCGGAGATGCGGCGCCGAAACTCGATGGCGTAGCAACGCGATTGAACAGGCGAGAGCTGCTCCAATCTCTTGTCGAGCCGAATGCTGTCGTGGCGAAGGGCTTTGGTGAGATTTCCGCGATGCCCCAAATGGGCGCAATCTTGACACTGGAAGAACTTCGGGATGTCGTCGAGTACCTCTCAACCGTCCGATAAGACCAGCACCAGCATTAGGGCGCAGGGATTGGACCGCATAAGAGGCATCGGGTGAGATTTGAGCAGTGCTCCTGGGCGAGCTCAAAGGCCAATCAGACTCTGGCACGGACTCGGACACGTGAGCGCAGGAGAGCGATCCTCATTGAGACGTCCGGCCGCCGGACCACGTGGTCAGCAAGCTGCGCGGCTGTGAATCGACGGCTTGTTGTGACCTACGCCCGAGGCGGCGAGGCTTACCTTCTGTTGACAGCTCAAGTCAGATGCCCTCAGGTGTGACTTCTCCGATTGCCACACAGAGAGCCTGATGGGGTGCTACTGCGCCTCGGAGAACCCGAGCTTCGCCAAGATGCCGTCGAACTGATCGAGGCTATAGAAATCAATGAGAATCCGTCCTGAGCCGCGCTTACGGCCGAGCTGAATGGTGACTCGGCTACCAAGGTGCTCACTGAGTCTGCGTTCGAGGTCCTCAAGGTGGGCGGAGGATCGAAGAGGAGCTCCCTCGGCGTAGGACGCTCGCTCAGGGGTGGGCTCAATTGTTTGTCGCACCCGGCGCTCCAGCTCGCGGACCGACCACTCGCCTGAAATCGAAGCCGCGGCGAGAGTCTGGCGTAGATCAAGGCGGCTGATCGCAAGGAGCGCCTTGGCATGGCCCTGGGTGAGCTTCCCCGTTCGAACGGCGTCGCGCGAAAACGGATCCAAATCGGCAAGACGCAACAGGTTCGACACGGTGGCTCGGTCCAAGCCGACGCGCTCGCCAAGCTCCTGATGGGTGAGGCCAAAGTCGTCGATGAGCCGCCTCAATCCCGCCGACCGCTCGATTGGATTGAGATCCGCTCGCTGGATATTCTCGATGAGCGCCCACTCTGCGGCGGTCTGATCGTCTACGTCACGAACGATGGCCGGAATGGTCAGCAGGCCCAACTGACGAGCTGCACGCCATCGGCGTTCGCCCGCGATGATCTCATAGGCGCCATCACCCCCCGTACGAACCACAATTGGCTGCATAAGCCCAGCCGTGCGGATGCTTTCCGCAAGCGCGGCTATCGCGGCTGGCTCAAAATCCTGTCTCGGCTGTCGTGGATTGGGACGGAGTTGATCAAGTGCAAGGAGAACAAGCCCCTGGTCATTGGGTTCTCCCGAGGTGTGTGATGAGGCGTCGGTCGGGGGCGTTCCACGTGGAACGGATGGTGCACCCGACTCCCGGTCAGGTTGCTTCGATGATCCTGCGGCTTGGGAGCGAGCGTCCATCCCTCCGCCGGGGGAGCTGGCGTGGGAAGTATCAGGAAGCCCCGCTCCACTTGGGACACCTAGGTGCCCCTCGCCGGATCCTCCCTTTGCTGACGGCGGAATCACAATCTCAACGGGGACTTTCAGCAAGGACTCGAGTCCGCGCCCGAGTTTTCGGGGAGGTTGGCGTTTCGGATCATTCTCTTGACTCATATCCGCAACTCCTTGATCTAGCGGCGGCACAGCCTAGCCCACAGCCAGCGGTCCATCTACCAACGTCAGCTAGTCCACCAAGTTCCACGTGGAACACGATTCTTATCGGCCCTTATACCCCAGGTGGAGCGGCCCTTCCTTCTTCCAATCCCAGCGAACTCATTGAACCGCCCGCTCATCCGACCCGATCACGCGTGAGAGAGGCTTCGCGCCTAGCCAGCCGCTGGCGCGGGGCCTCGTCACGACCTCCGGCTGAGCCGGTCGACTTCTCACGGGAAGGAACACATGGATGTGACCATACCCGACGCCGAAGTGCGTCTCCGCGAAACTCGGGAGCTTTTCCAGCGGGTGTTGGCCCATTGGGCCTCGGACCTTCTGGCCATGCAACAGCGTGGTGAGCGTCAACCTTGCTGGAGGCCGATCTGCGAGGCAGGAACCTCCGCCAAGCCCAGTCAGCGATCCAGCACCCGTCGAGCCGCATAGCCGTGCCAGCCCGGATGGCGCTGCTGGCGCGACGGTTGCACGCATGGCAAGTCTGGGCCGACAAGAGGCCAAGGCTGCGCGTCGAACGGTCACTTTGACCCCCACCGGAGTGTACGAGTATGGGCGGAATTTCAACGGGCGTCGGCCTGATCAGCGGGATCAACTCAACGCAGTTGATTGAGCAACTCATCGCGCTCGAATCGCGTGGCAAGAACACCCTGACCAGTCGGATCGCCACCCTCCAGGGCAAGCGAACCTCGCTTCTGGATGTCAATTCCCGGCTACTCGCACTGAAGTCCGCTTCGACCTCTTTCCGCGTGAACAAGGTCTTTAGGTCGGCGACGTCGACCTCGAGCGATGAGAGCGTCGCTACGGCAACCGCGGACAGCACCACGCCGATTGGCTCCTACCAGTTCTTCGTCAACCGCCTGGCATCAACGTCGCAGATTCGTAGCGGAGGCCTCGCCACCTACGACGCTTCACCGCTCGGACTCGACTCGCTCAGTTTCGAGTTCGGCGATGTCGGCGTCGCTCGAACCGTCGACCTCGAGTCACTCAACGGTGGCAACGGCGTTCGCCGCGGGAAGATTGTGGTTACCGACAAGTCGGGCGCGGACGCAACCATCGATCTCTCGAAGGCGACTACTCTGAACGACGTCGTCACTGCCATCAACGCGAACAACGACATTGGCGTGACTGCAGGAATCGACGGTGAGAGACTCGTCCTCACGGACACATCCGGAGGCAGCGGCTCCCTCATAGTCGGCAACGGTTCAGGTTCCTATGCAGCGACCGACCTCGGCATCGCTGGCTCGACAGCCGGCTCGACGATCACCTCGTCGCAGATCAACATTCTGGGCGGCAACACGACCCTGGCCTCTCTCAACGACGGCCTCGGCGTACTCATTCGGGACGGCGTTTCCGACTTCAAGATCTTCGTTGACGATGGGGTGACCCCGACCACGTATGGGGTCTCACTCGGCCGCGAGAATCTCCCCATCACCGATGACACTGAGCTGGCGTCACTCAACAACGGCTCCGGCGTCAAGATCAACACGACGGACGCGGCGGACTTCATCGTCAAGACGTCGACAGGCGTCTCGGTCGAGATCAATCTCGGCAAGGTCCTGGAGGATGACGGGACGGTGGACGAGGAAGCTGTCACCACCGTCGAAGAGATGCTCGATCGCGTGAACGAGACCCTCGCCGCGGAACTTGGGTCAAACAAGGTCGTGATGACCATCAACGGTGACGGCGACGGCTTCGTCCTGACGGACACGATGGGCGGCGCCGAAACCCTTCGTGTCCTCGGTGCAGGCCCGAGCGACGAGGAAACGGCCCAGGATCTTGGCATCTACACGGGTGCGACCGGCACGGGCGCGATCATCAATGGCGACCTCATCGTCAACGAGGTCAAGACGGCTCGGGCCTCAACCATTCAGGACGTGATCGACCGCATCTCCGAAGCGACCGAGGGCAAGGTCACCGCACAAGTCAATGCCGCCGGCACGGGGCTGCGGCTGGTCAGCGGCTACGAGTTCGCGGTCACGGCCGGCGATGTCGACGGATCGTCGATCGCCACGACCATCGCGGAGAAAGCGGCTCGCGACTTGGGCATATTTGATCTCACCGATTCCAATCCGATCGGGAGCAGGATCCTCTCTGGCGTGGGCACGGTGCTGGCGAGGAACATCAACGGCGGGGCTGGCCTGACGAACACCACGAATTCGCTCACGCTTCAGGACCGCAGTGGCGCGTCGGTGACGATCAACAACCTTGATAGTTATACGACGCTCGAGAATCTCATTGATGCAATCAACTCTGCGGCGGCCTCGGCACCCTCGCCCGTCGATATTTCGCTGAGTGTCGGTGACGACAACGGAAGCCTCCTTGTCACCGACAGCAGCGGCGGGAGCGGCAACCTCATCATCAGCGGAACGGCATCGTCCGCCCTCGGAATCGCCAACGCAGGCGTTGCGTCCAACACGCTGCGCGGAGCCAATCTCGAGATCAAGTACATCGGTGAGGCGACCTCGGTCGGCGCGCTGAACTATGGGCGCGGCATCGGCACCGGCAAATTCAAGCTGACCGACTCCACCGGAGAGTCCGCCACCATCGATATTGATAGTGATTCGACCACGCTGTACGACATCCTTCGCGAAATCAACTCCCGCGGCCTGGACGTCGAGGCCCGAGTCAACAGCACCGGAGACGGCATCACGCTCTTCGATACCGCGGCAACACCCACCACTAAGATGAAGGTTGCGGACGTGAGCGGATCGGTGGCAAAGTTCCTCGGCATCGCCGGTACGGCCGAAGCGGCCGGGGATGACATAGCAGGGTCGTACGAGAAGACGGTCGACCTTGAGACAAGCGACACGCTCAAGAAGGTGATCTCGAAGCTCAACGCAGCCGGCGTTCCGGTCTCTGCCACCAGCGTGAACACCGGGAGCGGCGCCACGCCGTTCTACCTGACGCTCAGCAGCATCATGGCAGGCCAGGACGGAAAGCTCCTGATCGACACCGGCGGCGTCGATCTTGGCTTCTCGACCCTGAGCGAGGGACGCGACGCCGAGGTCATTTTCGGCAACAGCGATCCTTCCCTTGGTCTCGTTCTGCGAAGCAACGACAACATCTTCGAGGATCTGGTCACCGGACTCGACGTCACGGTTGCGAAGGCTTCCGATGCGGCTGTCACGATCGATGTGAAGCGGGACGTCACCGGCATCAAGACCAAGGTCACTGACTGGGTGACTGCCTTCAACGCCATCGTCGACAAGCTCAACACCTACGACTCGTACAACGTCGATACGGAGAAGAAGGGCGTCCTGCTGGGTGACCCGACGCTCGCCCGGGCCCGAACGGTGCTCTATAGCACCCTACAGGGCAAGGCCAAGAATGTTGACGGCGCGTTCCAGTACCTGAGTCAGGTTGGGATCCGAGTCGGCAAGAACGGCCAGATCACCTTTGACGAGGCGAAGTTCGACGAGGCCTACAGCAACGACCCCGACTCCGTCGAGAAGCTCTTTGTGACCTTTGAGCAGGAGCAGGTCGCCGCAACGAGTCAGTTCCCAGGCATCACAGTCGGCTCCTCCAAGATCGTCAGCACTGCTTTGGGGTTCGGAGATCTCTTTGATCAGGCTTTGGCCAAGCTGACATCCACCGTCGACGGTGCCTTTACCAAGGCCAGCGACAGCTTCGAAAGCCAGATCGCCCGGAGCAACGAGCGAATCACCCTCTTTGACACTCGTTTGGAGTCCAGGCGAGAGCGTCTCCAAGCCCAGTTCGCGGCCATGGAGGAGGCCCTTGCCAAGCTCTCGAGCCAACAATCCTCCATCTCCTCCATCACCAGCCTGATCGGTTGACCGGTGGAGTACCCCCTTAGCGGCCGCCCCAATGTGTCGCGAGCGGGCCGCACGGCCAAGTGACCTCGTCCGAAGACCCCGACCCCGAGCAAGTGACGGCCTCAACAGGCCGATAGAACACGCATGTCGGCTGCTTCCCCCCAGGCGTATCTTCGAACCAAGGTCCTGACGGCCTCCCCGGCCGAGCTTCGCATGCTGCTCTTGGATGGAGCCATACGCTTCGCCGAGCAGACCAAGCTGGGCTATGAGTCCAAGGACTTTGAGGGGGCCTTTAGTGCCACCACGAAGTGCCAAGCCATTCTGACTGAGCTGATTTGCAGCCTACAGTCCAAGCACAATCCGGCCCTCTGCGAACGTATGACCGCGCTGTACACCTATATGTACAAGCGGCTTGTCGAGGCCAGTCTTCAGAGGACCGTGGAGCCAGTTCAGGAGGTCATCGGCCTCCTCCAGTACGACCGCGAAACGTGGGAAATGCTGATGAAGGAAGTGAAGGCGGGCGCCGTCGCGTCACCGATCGCGATGGAGACGCCAATCGAGGGATCCGATCAGGCTCCCCGCTTCAGCGTTCAGGCCTGACTCGAATTCCTGACTCGAATCCCTTACTTGAATCCCTTACTTGAATCCCGGTGACCTCCGACGGCGACGAACATCCCGTCTCCGTTCCGGCTACTCTCTCCGCCCCTCTCGAACCGCTACCCGACTCTCACCCTTTCGGTCCAGTTCGGCCAACTGAGAGCCCCAAACCCGATTAGGCACGCCATGACCACGCCAGCCGCCACCGCTCGTCCCGTCGCCCCCGCCGCTGAACGCCTTCGGGAGCTCATCAAGACTAACCGCGCGACCGTTGGGGTCATCGGCCTTGGCTACGTCGGCCTTCCGCTCGCCGCAGCGCTTCATGACGGTGGCATGCCGGTTCTGGGCTTTGACATTGACCAACGCAAGATCGACTGCATCGCCCGCAAGGAGAACTACCTCAAGCACTTGGGTGATGGCATGATCAAGGGCCTCGCCGAGAGCAGCCGGTTTGAGGCGACCACCGATTTCAAGCGCCTAGGCGAGGCTGACATCATCATCATCGCGGTGCCGACCCCCCTCGGAAAGCACCAGGAACCGGATATCAGCTACATCCTGCACACCGCCGAGGCAATCGGCAAGACGCTTCGCGCTGGCCAGCTTGTCATCCTGGAGTCGACCACCTACCCGGGCACGACCCGCGACGACATGATGCCGGCGATCTTCAGGGCCGCCGGGGAGAAGGGAAAGTCGCTCCAGCTCGGCCGCGACATTTTCGGCGCCTTCTCGCCGGAGCGCGAGGATCCGGGCCGCAAGTCGCACTCGACCTCGACCATCCCGAAGCTCGTTGGCGGCCTCGACGAGGTCTCGACCGAACTCGCCGCCAGCGTCTACCGCAAGGGCGTCAAGGATGTCGTGCCTGTCTCCAGCGCCGAAGTCGCCGAGAGCGCGAAGCTCCTCGAGAACATCTTCCGCTGCATCAACATCGCCCTCGTCAACGAACTCAAGACCGTGCTCACACCGATGGGCATCGACGTCTGGGAAGTCATCCGTGCCGCCAGCACCAAGCCCTTCGGCTTCATGCCCTTCTATCCGGGCCCCGGCCTCGGCGGACACTGCATTCCGATCGATCCCTTCTACCTCACTTGGAAGGCGAAGGAGGTCGGCAAGTCGACCCGCTTCATCGAGCTGGCCGGCGAGATCAACACATCAATGCCGCACTATGTCGTCGATAGGGTCATCGAGGCCCTCAACGACCGGGCTAAGAGCGTCAAGGGCTCGAAGATCCTCGTCCTGGGCCTCGCCTACAAGCCCGACATCGACGACGTCCGGGAGAGCCCATCGTTTGAGCTGATCGAGATCTTGAAGTCCAAGGGTGCCCTCGTCGACTACAGCGATCCGCACTGCCCGGAAACCTGGGCCGGACGCAAGCACGACCTCAAGATGAAGAGCGTGACGATCACCCCCGACACGCTCAAGGGCTACGACTGCGTGCTGGTTTCGACCAACCACGCGGCCTTCGACTGGGCCATGGTCGCGAAGCACTCGCGCCTCGTGGTCGACAGCCGTGACGCGTTGCGAGCATTCCATCGCGAGATGGAAGGCCGTATCGTGCTCGCGTGAGCCCGGCTTCCGACGCTCGAAACAGACTTCGGATCGTCCACGCGATCGAAGGTCTCCATCCGGACCGCGGAGGTCCGCCAGTGGTGGCCATTTCGGTGGCGGCCGCCCAGGCACGTCTCGGCCACGATGTCACCATCGTGTCGGAGGAGACCGGCTGCGCGCCGGGCGGCACCGACGAACTCATCCGTTCGACCCGTGACGCCGATCGAGTGAAGATCGAGCTCGTCCCGAAAACGAAGCTCTTCGCCGCGCTCTACGGTCAGTTCCACAAGGTCGCAAAGTCGCTCAGTCACTCGCCGGATCTGCTGCACGCCCACGGCGTGTGGAATCCAATCGCCCTCGCCTCGACGCGAGCGGCTCGCGTTCTGCGAGTCCCCTATCTCGTCAGTTCGCACGGGGCGATGCACCCCGAGATGCTGAAGCTCGGAGCGAAGAAGAAGCGGGCGGCTCTCGCGCTCGGATGGCGGCGCATGCTTCGCGAGGCGCGTCGCGTTCTGGTGCTGAACGAGGAAGAACGCGCCGAAGTCAACACCCTCGCCAAGCGTGAGGTCGCGGCCATTGTTCCGAACGGCTTCGACATTCCTGCCCTCCAGATACCCACGCCGGGCCTCTTCCGAAACACGTTCGCTCCGCTTGCCGGTCGCCCCTACTTCGTCTTTCTCGGGCGATTGGACCGCGTGAAGGGTCTGGACGACCTCCTCGAAAGTTACCTCGTCGCTCGCTCGGTGGGATCGGTCGCGGATCTTGTGATCATCGGACCGGACTGGGGCGAACAAGCGTCGCTTCAGGCTGCCGCTCGGACCTCGAATGTCGCGGGAAATGTCCACTTCACCGGGCCGCTGTACGACCACACCAAGCTCACCGCCCTGCGCGACGCGATCGCCACCGTGCATCGCCCGCGCTACGAAGGCTTCGGAATGGCGGTGCTCGAGGCGATGGCGGTCGGCACGCCAGCCATCATCGGTGAGCGATGCCTCCTGCCCGTCGATGGTGAGCGCGAGGGTGTGATTCTTGCCCGAGGTGGGGCCCGGGAATTTGCAGCCAACATGGTCGAGCTCGAACGCGATCCCGCGCGGCGGGAGATCCTCGGCGATGCGGCCCGGCAATGTGTCGCTCGACGTTTCGACTGGACCGCGATCGGCCGGCAGACGCTTGCCGAAGCGGGCTTCCTGAGTGGGGGCTCCGCATCATGAGCGATTCGTCGCCGCGCCTCGTGCGATTCGTCCAGCCGCTCCTGCCGAAGTATCGCGAAGCGCTCTGTGCCGCGCTCGCCGGCACACCGGGCATCACGCTCGAAGTCTGGGCGGACCTGCAACCGAGGCAGGGGAGCCTGAAGGGCGCCGCAAGTCATCGGGACTTCGTCTGCGTGCACAAGCCCTATCGCGAGATCGGGCCGTTCATCTGGCAGCCGGGCGAGCTTTCCGCCGTGGCTCGGCCGGCGGATGTCGTCATCATGCCGTGGAATTCGCGGTACGTGCAGCTGATTCCCGCGCTCCTTCGCGGGCGGCTCAACGGCGTGCGCACGATTCTCTTTGGTCATGGACTCGGCAAGCGCGAAAGCTGGCTGCGACGCCGCTTCCGCAACGCGCTCATCGGCCTCAGCGACGCGTGCATCCTCTACTCGCAAGGGCAGGCCGACTCACTCCTTGCCGAAGGGCACTCGCCTTCGAAGATCTTCGTCGCTCCCAACTCGGTCGATCCGAAGCCGATTGTCGATGCGACGTCAGCGTGGCCGCGTGAGAAGGTCGACGTGTTTCTCGCCGAACGCGGCTGCACGCGCGGGAAGACGCTCCTCTACATTTCGCGGCTGGAGCGATGGAAGCGAGTGGACATGCTCCTGCGTGCCGTGGCGATGCTCGCCCCCAATGAACCTCGCATGAAGGCCGCGATCATCGGCGACGGCGAGGATCGATCGCGTCTCGAGGCCCTCGCCCGCGAACTCGGTGTGGCCGATCGCGTCCTCTTTGTCGGTGCGCTCTATGACGAGATGGACATTGCCCCGTGGATGCTCGGCTCTTCGTGCCTCGCGTTTCCCGCTGCCATCGGCCTGAGCATGTTGCACGCCCTGAACTACGGGTTGCCGGTCATCACCAGCGATGACCGATTGCCGCACGGTCCCGAGATCGAGGCCCTTCGGCACGGCGAGAATGGTTACCTCTATCGTGACGGCGACATCAACGCGTTTGCCGAGGCGATCGGTCGCGTCGTCGGCGATGAGTCGCTCCAAATCCGATTGGGTGCGGCGGCACTTGCGACCGTGACAGGCCCAAACGCGTGGAACCTCGATTCGATGGTGCGGGGGTTTCTCGCCGCCATTCGCGGCTGAGACTTCGCGCTCTGCGCATGTACGATGAGGGGATGCCGAAGCCGTCGCTCACCGACGAGGATCTCGCACGCCTTTCTCGATTGCAGATCGAACTGCCGACTTGGGGCTTTGCCGACACGGGCACGCGATTCGGCAAGTTCCTTCAGGACGCGGCGGCTGTCACGCTGGAGGACAAGCTGGATGACGCCGCCGAAGTCCATCGACTCACCGGCGCTTGCCCGTCGGTGGCGTTGCACGTCCTCTGGGATGTACCCGACGGCGAGGCCGCGGCCGTTCGAAGCGAGGCGACGAAGCGCGGGCTTCGTATCGGTTCCGTGAATCCAAATGTCTTCCAGGATCAGCGCTATCGATTCGGCTCGGTGGCGAACGCGTCGCCCGCGATTCGGGCCCGAGCAGTCAATCATCTGCTCGAGTCCGTTCGACTTGCTTCCGAACTCGGCTCCAACACGCTGGCGCTCTGGTTCGCCGACGGTACCAATTACCCGGGCCAGGGGAACGTCCGACGACGGAAGCGGGCGTTTGAGGCGGCGCTCCGCGAGGTGCACGAGGCGATGCCTCCGTCGATGACCATGCTCGTCGAGTACAAGCCGTTCGAGCCGGCGTTCTACTTCACCGATATCGCCGACTGGGGCATGGCATACGTGCACGCTCGCAAGGCCGGACCGCGGGCGAAGGTCCTGGTCGACACCGGGCATCATTACCCCGGCCAGAACATCGAACAGATCGTTGCGTTCCTCGCCGACGAGTCGATGCTCGGCGGCTTTCATTTCAATGATCGCCACTACGCCGATGACGACCTAACAACTGGTTCGATCGACCCCGCCAGGATCTTCCGCATCTTCGTCGAGATCCTCTCTGCCGAACGCGACGCCGGCAGCGACTTGCCGATCGAGTACATGATCGACCAGTCGCACAACATCAAGCCGAAGATCGAAGCCATGCTCCAGACGGTAATGACGATTCAGGAGCTCTTCGCGAAGGCGCTGCTGGTCGATCAGGAGGTGCTCGATGACCGACGGCTGATGAACGACGTCGTGGGCGCCGAAGAGTGCCTCAAGTCCGCGTTCGCCACCGATGTTCGCGGGGAACTTGCCGGATGGCGCCGCAGCCGCGGCCTGCCCGAAAGCCCGCTCGAGGCGCATCGACTGGGCGGGTACGAGGCCCGCGTCGCGGTCGACCGCGTTCGGCGCAAGGCCGCCTCGTCGGCGAGTTACGCCTGAGTTTGCCTGAAAACCAGATACCTTGACGACCACTCCCATGCCCACCGCAGCGTCACCGTCGTTTGTCTGTCGCACATGGAACGAGAGCGAAGCCGCGAAGCTCGATTCGGTCGGCTTGCTCGTCTATCGATCGAATCGATTGGGCGACGACCAGCGCGTTACGAATACCGGCGGCGGCAACACGTCCAGCAAGATCGACGAACGCGATCCTCTCACCGGCAAGGCCGAGCGCGTACTGTGGGTGAAGGGTTCTGGCGGCGACCTTCGGACAGCAGGGCGCGAGTTCTTCTCGTCGCTCTCGCTTGAGAAGCTCGAGTCGCTCAAGGCCGTGTATGCGTCCCGCACGCCGCGCGGCATCAAGACGCAGGCCGAAGACGACATGGTTGATCTCTACCGGCATTGCACGTGGAATCTCAATCCGCGGGCCACCTCGATCGACACACCGCTGCACGCGTTCGTGCCTCGCGCCCACGTTGACCACACACATCCCAATGCCGTCATCGCCATCGCCGCCTGCACGCGTGGCGAGGAGGTCATGCGCGAGGTTTACGGCACCTCCATCCGTTGGCTGCCGTGGATGCGCCCGGGCTTCGAACTCGGCCTCGCTCTTGAGCGCCTCTGCCGCGAGCATCCCGACGCCGACGGGGCGATCCTTGGGCAACACGGCCTCATCAACTGGTCCGATGATCCGCGGGCCTGCTACGACCTCTCGCTCTCGCTCATCTCCCGCGCCGCGGAGTACCTCGCCGACCACGATCGCGGAACGAAGAGTTTCGGTGGCCAGCGCGTGAGCCATCTTTTGGACGAGGCGCGTCGCGATCTTCTCGTTCGCTTCCTCCCGTTCCTGCGCGGCAGGGTCTCCTCGCGGCGGCGCATGATCGCTACGGTGCATTACGACGACGCGACGCTCGGGTTTGTCTCAAGCGTCGACGCAGCCCGCCTTGCCGACCTCGGCACGAGCTGCCCCGACCACTTCCTGCGAACGAAGATCCGGCCGCTCTTCCTCGACATCGATCCGAACCGCGACAGCTTCGCGACGCTCTGGGAACGGGCCGAGGCCGGACTGGCCCAGTACGTCCGCGACTATTCCGCGTACTACGACGCGTGCCGTCATCCCGACAGCCCGGCGATGCGGGCCCCCGAGCCGACGGTGATCCTGATTCCCGGCGTCGGCATGATTGCATGGGGCTCGAGCAAGTCGGAAAGCCGCACCACCGCCGAGTTCTACCGGTGCGCGATCGAAGTCATGCGAGGCGCCGAATCAATCGGGGGATATCAGGCCTTGCCGCGGCAGGAGGCGTTCGATATCGAATACTGGCGGTTGGAAGAGGCGAAGCTCCAGCGCATGCCGAAGCCCAAGCCACTGGCCGGTCACGTCACGGTGGTCGTCGGAGCGGGTTCCGGCATCGGTCGGGCGACGCTGACGCGATTCACCGAGGACGACGCTTGCGTCGCCTGCGTGGATCTTGACGCCAAGGCCGCGGAGAGCGCCGCGAAGGACCTTGAGCGCACGGTCGGCAAGGGAATCGGCGTCGCCGGTTCGGACATCTCGGCCTGCGGTCCGGCGATCGGCCTCGGCTGCGATGCGACCGACCGAGCGTCGGTACGCCGAACCTTCGATGAGGTGATCCTCGCCTTCGGTGGCATCGACGAACTCGTCGTTACTGCGGGCCTCTTCCCGACGCCAGGTGCGGATGGTCGCACCAGCGACGCTGACGCCCTCAAGGCGATGCAAGTGAATGTCATCGCCCCGACGATCCTGGTCGAGGAAGCCGCCGCGGCGATGACCGCCCAGGGCTTGCCCGCATCGGCAGTCATCACGACCAGCGTGAACGCGGTGGTCGCCAAGAAGGGATCCACGGCCTACGACGCCTCGAAGGCCGCGGCGAATCACGCCGTCCGATCGCTTGCCGTCACCTTCGCGCCGCACGTTCGCGTCAACGCGGTGGCGCCCGCGACGGTGATCGAGGGCAGTTCGATGTTCCCGCGAGCCCGGGTCATTGCGAGCTTGCGCAAGTACGCGATCCCCTTCGAGGAATCGATGAGTGACGCGGAACTGGTCAACCGGCTCGGCCGCTTCTACGCCGACCGCACGCTGCTCAAGACGGTGATCTCACCGGCGGACCAGGCCGCGGCAATCCGCTTCCTCGCGGGCCCCGAAAGCTCGCGCACCACCGGCCAAGTTCTCCATGTCGACGGCGGCCTCGCGGACGCTTTCGTGCGGTAGGGGGGGGTAGTTCACCGCAGAGGTGCGGAGGACGCGGAGGCTGACGCAGAGGGGAACGAATGTGGTTACGTGCACAGGAGCGGGCAGTGACTTCGAGTTGAGTAAGAGTGACTTGGGAAGATTGAGATCGCGAAACCTGCCGGACCTGCACCCTCTCATCATCACCTCTCGACTGGCCTCCGCGACCTCCGCGCCTCTGCGGTGAACCCTCGCCCTACGCCCGAACACCCAGCACGCGTTGGCGGTAATGTTCGTCGGCGCGGTGGTGGATACGGGTGACTTCGGCGTCCGGCATGAACCGCACTTCGCCGCGGGGGTTGGTGCTTGCGGCGGCGATCAGGATGCGGGCGACCTTCACGACCATGGCGGTGATCGAACGGACTTCATGAGCCGAGGCGCCCAAGGCGATGACGCCATGGTTCTGGAGATAGATGACCTTTGGGGTCGTGCCGTGGGTAGCGTGAAATGTCTCGAGGCGACGATGAATCTCTCGGGCGAGCGGAAGGCCCGGGTCGACGTACGGGACAAGCAGGGGGCGCGGGCCGCAGAGGACGACTTCATCTGGGAAGAGTCGGCCGGAGAGCAGGCGCTCGTAGTCGGGCGAGCAGGTGATGGCGTTCACCGCGGTCGGATGGGTGTGGCCGACGAAGCGGACGCCGGGCTGTGCAAGACAGACCGCATGGACGACCGTTTCCACCGAGGGCCGCGGCTCGGGAGTGCCGTCGACCTTCGCGGCTATGAGGGCGGCCCGAACCGCATCCTCGCTGAGGTCGCCACCTCGCAGCATCGTTTGAGCGGCTTCCATGCGCACCTGGACGAAGCCGTCGTCGCTGATTGCATCAAGAGCCCGTCCGCTTGTCGTCACCCAGAATGCGGTGTCGTCAATGCGAGCTGATGTGTTGCCCTCGCCGAGAATCACATAGTCGCGGTGCGGTTCGCCCAGATGGCGAGTCAGGGCGAGGAGTTCGACAAGCGATGTCAGGGCGGCGGTACTCATGATGGCTGTCGATCGGCGCGAAGGGAGATCTCGCGAAGGCGAGCATACCGCTCGCGTGCCTTCGTCCAGCGCTCCGCCTCCGCCGGTTGCGGGACGAAGCGGTGAAGCTCGAACGAGTCGCGGGCGATGCGCCGCACGGCGTCCGCGGCGATCGCACCGACGCCCGCCGCCTGTACCAGGATGTTGCCAGCGGCGGTTGCCTCGGCCGGCCCGGCAATGACCGTGCAGCCCGTCGCATCGGCCGTGAACTGGTTGAGAAGGTCGTTCAGCGAGCCACCACCGACGACGTGCAGGACATCGATCGAGCGGCCGGCGATCCCTTCGATCTCGCGCAGGGTCCGGTCGTATTCGAGGGCGAGGCTCTCGAGGCAGCAGCGAACAATCGGTCCGGGGCCGACCGGAACAGGCTCGCCGGTGCGCGACGCCAGGGCGGCAATCCGTGGGCTCATGTCCCCGGGGGCGTGGAAGCTCTCGTGGGTGGCATTGACGAGCGAGCGCATCGGCTGGGAGTCGGCCGCAAGCTGGGTGAGCTCCTGGTAGCTCTCGTCCTGGCCTCGACGCATCCGTTCTCGCCGGTACTCCTGCACCATCCACAGGCCGACGATGTTGCGAAGTAGCCGCATCGTTCCGTTCGGACCTCGCTCGTTGGTCAGCCGGGCCGAGCAGGCCCGTTCGCTCAGGATCGGCCCCGGCAACTCAAGACCGATCAGGGACCAGGTGCCGCTCGAGAGATAGGCCCAACGGCTTGACGCCTCCGCCGGCACCGCAGCGACGGCGCTTGCGGTGTCGTGACCGGCGGGAGCCACGACTTCGATCGACTCGGAAAGCCCCAACTCGCGGGCGAGGTCAGGTCGAATGCGACCGATTGCCTGACCGCAGGGCCGGATCGGACGAAGCATGTGCGTCGGAATGCCGACGGCGCTAAGGAGGTCGTCCGACCAGTCTCCCGTCGTGGCGTCAACCAGTCCGCTCGTCGAGGCGATCGTCTCTTCGCAGGTCATCGACCCGGAGAGCTTCCAATGCAGGAAGTCGGGCATGAAGAGAAGCGCCCGAGCCCTGGCCAACAACGCCGGTTCGGCCCGCTGCATCGCAACGAGCTGGAAGATCGTGTTGAAGAACATCGGGGCCGTGCCCGACACCCGAAAGAGCCGAAAGGCGCCGCCGAGGTTCGCCAACTCGCCAAGCATCGCATCCATCGCGACAAAATGCCGCGGGTCGCGATAGCAGCGGGGCGGGGCAAGGAGTTGCTCCTGGGCGTCCAAGAGGGCGAAGTCGACGCCCCATGTGTCGACGCCAACCGAACGAATCGCGACGTCGCTGGACGCACTCCATCGTGCGGCAGAACGAAGTCCCTCGCGGATGCCGAGCCAGATCTCCTCGACATCCCAGTGACGCCCGCCCGCTTCGTCGGCGATGTCACCATGGAAGAAGCGATGCATCTCGTGCATCGTGAGCCGTTGGACTCCTCGCCGATCGCCGCCGTCGGATCGGATCTCGCCGACGATCACCCGGCCTGACTCGGCCCCGAGGTCGATTGCGATGTGGGCCGTCGGCCCATGATGGCCGTTCGCGCTACCCATCAGTCGCGCCCCACTGCCGAAGGCGTGTTCCAGTCATGAGGCGTGGCGACGAACGAACGATCGAGCTGATGGATCGATGGGCAGCCGAGGAGACGCATCGTGCGGAGGATCTCCGCCCGCAGGATCTCGATCGCCCGAGTCACGCCCACCTCGCCCGCCGCGGCCAGACCATAGGCGTACGCGCGGCCGATCAGCACAGCCTTCGCCCCGAGGCAGAGGGCCTTCACCACATCGCTTCCCCGACGAATGCCGCTGTCGAGAAGGACATCGGCCCGGCCGTTGACCGCACGAAGGACTTCGGGCAGGACGCGAATGGTGGGAGCCACGCCGTCGAGCTGTCGTCCGCCATGATTGGAGACGACCAGGAGATCCGCGCCGGCGTCGAGAGCCTGCCGGGCGTCATCACCGGTATGCACGCCCTTCACCACGATCGGGCCGTTCCAAGCCTGGCGAATCCACGCGAGGTCGTCCCAGGTCACGACGGATTGTTCGAGAGCCGCGCCGACGTCGGCGTAGGCCATCGGTCCGCTCGGAAGGATGATGTTCGGGAAGTTCATCAGCCCGCCGTCGCCGAGGAAACCGGCTAGCCACCGTGGCCGAATCGCCATCTGCCAAAGGTAGGGCAGGGTGGCGAGGTTGCGTCCTAACAGTTGGGTCACGCCGTTGCGGAAGTCGCGCTCGCGATAGCCGGCGATCGGCGTGTCGATGGTCACCATCAGAGCCGCGTAGCCGTGGGCCTTCGCCCGAGCGATCGTCGCCATGGCCACGTCGCGACCGCCCACGAGATAGAGCTGGTACCACGCCGCGCCGGTCGTGGCCGCCTTCACGTCCTCGAGCCGCGAACCGGCAAGCGTCGACAAGGAATAGATCGTCCCGGCCTTGCCGGCGGCACGGGCGGCGTGTTCCTCGCCGCGCGGATAGAAGAGTCGGCTGCTTCCGACCGGGGCAAGAACCACCGGCAGCGAGAGGGCGCTGCCAAGGACGGTGGTGGCCAGCTCGCACGTCGGTGCGGCCACCGCAGAGCGCGGGCGAAAGTGGAGCTCGTCGAAGGCCCGGCAGTTCGCGGCGAGGGTGACCTCGCGTTCCGCGCCGCCATCGATGTAATCGAAGGCCATGCGAGGCAGCCGACGCCGAGCCTCGCGCCGGAGGTCATCGATGTTCAGCACGCGAGGGGCGGCGATGCTGCGGGACATCAGGCGCGAATGGTACGGGATCGGCCCCTCAGGAAGCGGTCGCTTCCCGAGGGGCCTGTTCCTCGGCGTTGGAGACACCCGATGCTGCCGGCGCGGGCGGCGGCATCGGGTCGACGAACTCGTGCTCGCCAGTCATGAACTGGACGAGCGTCCGCAACGCGGCAGCCTCCACCGCGGCTTCCTGCTTGCTGAGTTCACCGGCGGGGTGGCAGCAGGGCTGGAGCCGCGACTGGACGTACTCAAGGTAGGCGAATGCGGTCCGCACCCGACGGGGGAGCGGAGGACCGCTGAAGATCTGTTCGTTCATGGTGCTATCCGATGAAAATGAGAATGGGAACCGCATGGCTCGGTTTCGAGCGCAGTGGGGCGCGAAGCATGAGGCTCCCGGGCTTGCCGACGTCGTACGGACGAGGGCGACCGGATGCGGCAATGCAACGACCGCTGCGGGGGCTGGATGGAATGGGTCGGCGGTCGAAGACGGCGCCGAAGAAGGTGTTCCGGAAGGAGCGGTTGAGCGAGGCGTTAGCTGCTGACGCTCAGCCGGACATCGCACGGACGAATGGATGACCCATTGCGACCGGACCTGTCGATAGACAGGCCGGTTCGCATGCAGCGGTCGAGGATGTGGCGTTCGAGGAACTGCATGGGATCACCTCAGCGACAACGTGCGTCGCGAAGGTCGGGAAAATACGCCAGAGGTCGCAACGGTCAAGATCGAAAATCGAAGATTCGACAACTTCGGCCGTGAACGGCATTCTGCCGTCGTTGCGGAATGACGGATCAACGAGCTCGTTGCGAATCGTTCTCAAACACAACGGACGATGACCAAGGTGCGATCATCGGTCGCTGCGCCTCCGCGAGTGAAGGCGCGAACCGCCTCTTCCACCCGCCGGACACACGCCTCCGCGTCGTCGAGCGGTCCCGCAAGCAGAGCGAGGCCGAGGCGCTCGTCGCCGAAGAGTTCGCGATGGCCCGACGCATTGGGTGGCGACATCGCCTCGGTGATGCCGTCGGTGTACAGGACCAGCACATCGCCCCGCTCCAACTGGAACGTTGCCTCCCGATACTCCTCGTCGGGCGAGAGACCCAGCGGGAAACTCGCGTCGCCATCGAGGGCGATCAACCGACCGCCGCGAACGACATAGGGCGGGTTGTGACCGGCAACGGCGAAGGTCAGGTGGCGGGCGACCGGATCGAGCGTCGCGTAGAACGCCGTCACGAAGGTGCCGTTGGTCGCATAGGAACGGGCGAGGTGCTCGTTCACGTAACTGAGGAGCGAGCCCGCCGGCATCGGGGTGCCCGGTCGGGTGTGGGCAATGGCGTGGGTGATGGCCATGAGGACCGCCGCCGGCGTTCCGTGACCGGACACGTCGGCGATGAAGAGCCCCCATCCCTCATGGCCGTCGTCGCCAGCGGCGATCGGAAAGAAGTCGTAGTAGTCGCCCCCCGCCTGAGCGCTCGTCGCGTAGCTGGTGGCGATCTCGAACCCTGGAATCGCGGGCGGCTTGGCGGGCAGCAATGATCGTTGGATCTCGCCAACGACAGCGATCTCGCGATCGAGATCGCGCAGGGCTTTCGTGAGTTGCTTGCGCAGGACCAGACTCTGCGTCCCGCGTCCGAAGAGACTCGCTTGCCAATGGAGAACCGGGATGAAGCTGCGATCGATCTCGACGCCCGGCGGGAAGAACGAAACACCTACGTTGATGCCTTTCCCTCCCTCGTACTGCGGGAAGGCGAAGAGCGACTGATAGCCTTCCAAGTAGAAGTGGCCGGGGTCGTCACGCATCAGCCGTGACGGAAGGTCCTCGATGAAGATCGGCTGATCGGCGTAGGCGACTTCGCCGAGGATGCCGCCTGAAAGCCGCGGCAGCTTCTCGCGATACTCCCATGGGTTGAGATGCTCGGTGAAACGCGACGCCCGGGTGATGATGTACTCCGGCGGCTCGACCCCGCGCCGCGAAAGGGCGACGTAATCGTCGGCCGGCACCAGTTCGCTGATGCCGTTCCAATAGGCATCGACCATCTCCTCGGGCTCGGTGATGTCCGAAACGGACTTCATCACCTTGTCGATGATCGCCAGTTCCTCCTGCCAAGGGCGACGCCGGTAGAGCATGATCGGAGCGTAGCAGCCCGCACAGCCCGAGGCGACGTTCACTCGGCCTGCGAACGTCCGCTACGCCAGTCCGCGCTCGATCGCCTTCAGCACCGCTCGAGTCCGATCCGGTGCACAGAACTTGTCGAGGATCACCGAAACGTGGTTCTTCACGGTGCCTTCACTCAGGCCAAGTGCGAAGGCGATCTCCTTGTTGCCCAGGCCGCCCGCCATCAGGCGAAGGACCTCCTGTTCGCGCCCCGTGAGCGGCGCGATGGCCTGTCCCCGATCCGCGTCGGGGCGACGTGGCTTGAGCACCTCGCGGATGGTGCTTGTGACGGTCGGTCGAAACACCCGCTCACCGATGTGCACGGCACGGATCGCCGATTCCAGTTCCTCGCGAGGCAGGTCTTTCAGCAGGAATCCGAAGGCCCCGAGCGTCGACGCCTTCAGCATGGCCATGTCGTCATCGAACGTGGTCAGGATGATGACCCTTGTTCGGCTCCCGCCATCGCGCAGTCGCAGAAGAACCCCGAGTCCGTCGGTTCCGGGCATCGAGAGATCCAGCAAGGCCACGTCCGGCGCCTCGCGGAGGATCATCGCCGCGCCGCCCGCGCCGTCGCCGGAGAGGCCGACGACGCGAAGGTCCTTCATCGAACCGATGAGCGCGGCCAGTCCCTCGCGCACCAACTGGTGGTCATCGACGATGACGATGCGAATCGGGCCATCAGCCATGGGCGGCCTCGACGCTCTGCGCGCCTAACTCGTCGCCAGTCCAGCGAATCGTTAGGGCGGTTCCGCCGCCCGCCGCGCTTCCCACCGAGAGCGCGCAGCCGATCGACTCGCAGCGGGCCCGCATGCTGGCAAGGCCGAAGCCCTCGGCCGCGCCGCTGATACCGCGGCCGTCATCGGTCACGACCAGGGCGTCCGGCCGAAGTGCGATGACCACCTCCCCAGCCTGGGCATGCTTGCGGGCATTCGTGAGCGCTTCCTGTGCACAGCGAAGAAGGGCTTGGGCCATGTCGCTGGTCATCTGCGGGGCAGCGTCGTCCACCGTCACCCGCACCCGCGGTCCTGGGCCTTCGGTCGCGAGGTTGCCGAGGGCTGTCCGCAGATCGACGGCCCGAAGTTCCTGCAATCCCGAGACGACCTCGCGGACATCGGTGAGAAGAAGCCGAACAAGCTGACGGGCCTTCGCCAGTCGATCGGCCACATCGCTCGCCTGCGGCGCCGCCATCATCTCATCAAGTTGGAGGCCAAGGGCGATGAGGTGATGTCCGACGACGTCGTGCAGATTGCGGGCGATCTCCAAACGCTGCGAGGCGCGCACGGTGTCCTCGAGCATCGCGTGCGTCGAGCGGAGTTCACGCATCGCGCCCTCCATCATGATCCGCCGTTCCCGCTCGAGGTTCGCGAGCCGCCATGTCGAGTGGACGACGAACTGCATCGCTCCATACGCGAACGCGGCCGAGAAGGCGATCGGTGGCGGCCAGCCTTCGGAGTAGCGATAGATGACGAGGAGTCCCGCAAGCTGGACGGTCATTCCAACGAGCGCCGCCCGTCGAGAGAAGCGGGCGAAGCCGGCCGCAGCGACGACGAGCAGAATGCCCGTGAGTGCAACGCCCTCGATCGCCATCGGAATGAGGTAGTTGGCCGCCAGGGCCAGAGCCGACATCAACCACTGATTCGCGACCAGCGCCCGTTGCGACAGGGCCCGCATCGCCGGAAGCGCAAGGCAGAAGGTGAAGGCAGCGACGGTCAGCCACCACAGCCCGACGCGCGGAACCCGAATGAGCTCAGGTCGATCGATGAGATTCCAAACGATCGGGGCCGTGGCGACGGCAATCGCGCCGAAGCCAGGAATCAGTCGCTTCCATTCATCGCGTTGGTGCACGGTCACGCAACGAATGTACCTCGGGTTCGTCCCCCCCAAAGCCCAATGACCCCTGCCGAAAGTCATGGGTCCGACCATGACCAACGGCACTTGGCGGGGCGGCGCATCGCGTCAGGATGTACCGCGTGAAGACCACGGCGGTCTTCGCGAGCGTTTCCGAACCACCTTGCTAGAGCCACGTCTCAGGGAGTTTCACGCATGTCCAGCATTCGATTCCATCTGCGTCTTCTCGCCCTTGGCACACTCGTGACGGCGATCGCCGGATGCGCCAACACCGCGTCCGATTCGGCGGCGAGTGCCAGCCGCGACCTCGGTGCGGCCCCCGCGGCCTTGGGCGACGCGGGTGGTTCCTCGCTTTGGACCTTCACTCCCGGCCCTGCGGGGAAAGGTTGGCAGCCCATTCGCAAGGGCATCGCCATTGAGGCGACCTCGGGTGACGACGCGATGACCGTCAGCTATCAGCGTGAGCGCAGCAAGGCCGCTGGCGTCGCCTTTCATCTGGACCCTGGGGCGTGCGAAGGCCTCGCCGAAATCCACCTTCGTGCCGCCGCGACGCCCGAGCAGCGCGTGCACATCTGCCTGACCGACGGGCAGGGCGTGGTCTGGACCTTCCCGACGGTCAAGCTGGGAGCCGAGTCCGCTGACTTCGTCGTCTCAACCAAAGAGATCCGTCCCGATCCCTTCCAAAACCGCGGCAAGGAGATTCCGGCGACTCCCACTTGGTCGGACATGAGGATGCTGACCGTGCTGGACATCTCGGGCTTCATGGGCGGGGCGGTCGAAGCCTGCTCGTGGCGCATCGAACGCATCGCCGGTGAAGGAAAGGAGGCGGGCCGATGAACTCCTGCTTGACCACCATCACTTCCGTCCTGAGTGGACTCGCCCTCTGCGCGGCCTTGTCGGTTCAGTCCGACGGGCAGGAGCCAAAGCCACCCGTATCTGCGACGGCGTCCGCCGACGCTGCACCGAGTGACGATCCCTCGGCCCACTTCTTCGATGCCCTACAGCGTCACCCCGAGCGTCGCGATGAGGCTATCCGGCGCCTGACCGAGATCGCACTGAGCGGCAAGGCCACGCCGAAGGAAGTGTTGCATCTCGGGCTTGCTCACCTGTGGGCTGCCGCTGAAGGTCTGCCGTCATCGCCCGACTCCCATCAGCACGCGGTTCTGGCGATGCACTGGCTCGAGTGCGCCGAAGCGTTGCGCCCGGATGACGATCGCGTTCCGGGTTGGCGGCTCACCGCCGCGTGGTCGGTTGCGAAGCTGGAAGGCCGTGTGGAGGACGCCGCCGCGGCTATCGAAGGGCTGTTGGCGCAGACCGAAATCGACCCCTGCTTCAACTCGGTCACGCTCGGCATCGCCGCGTTTGATCTGCCGCGAAAGAGCCCCTCGTTCCAACGGGCGCTCAAGGCCATGAACGCCGGATTTGACTGCGGCAACGAGCAGGGCGGCCAGGATCGCCCTCGCTGGCCGCACAACGTGGCGGGGTTCCTCACGGCGCTCTGCGACTTTCGACTGAAGGCCGGTGATGTTGCTGGTGCCGAGACGGCCCTCGTCATCGCCGAAGCACGAGAGAGTCATGAGCGTTGGCCTCATCGACAGCTCGTCGCCGATCGCTTCGCGTCGCTCAAGGACCGGGCCGCACGCTTCGCCAACGGAGATCCCAGCGACGATCCTGCGTTCGCCCTCCAGCGTGGTGGTGCGCTTTGCACGGTGTGCCACGCGGCTTCCCAAGCCCGATAGTCTGCGACTCGCGAAACATTTGGTCTGGTGCGGGGCCTTGGCTACATTGGCGTTCAAGGAGTCCGGAAGCCAATGCGACACCACCTCATGACCGCTGTCGTCCTCTGCATCGGAACCTTGGCCCATGCCGGAGCGCCGCTCTTCAGCGACGACTTCACCAAGGGACCATCGAGCCTCTGGCGCAACGAGGTCGGCGACTGGGCCGTCGCCAACGGCGTCTACAGCGCCACGGTGCCCGGCAACTTTCCCAATGCCCACTCGTCGCTGCCCTATGTGTTCGGGTCACGCCTGATCGACGTCGACATCAACGATGTCGCCGACGGCGGCATCTGGGTTCGAAGCTCGCCGGCCCCCGGTACGCCCATTGGCGTCAAGGGCGTCGTCCTTGTCACCGGAGGCGGAGTGAACGGCGGCTCCGGTCTGTATTGGCACATCGTGCCCGATGGCCAAAGCTACGGCTCGGTCATCGCCGCCGCACCGGGTTTGTGGACCCCCGGGGTCAGCGACGTCCATGTCCGAGTGAACGTCGTCGGCGACACCTACACCGCGTACGTCAACGGCCGCTTCGCCAGCAGCATCACGACCGACCTCTTCCCCGCCGGATGCGTCGCCCTCTACGACCGTTCCTCGCAGACCTTCGACAACGTCGGCGTCAGCGGCGACGTGCTCTGCGAGTCGGACCTGAGCTGCGACTTGGTTGTCGATGCGGCCGACCTCGCCATCCTGCTCGGCGATTGGGGCCAGCCTGGCATGGCGGACCTTGATCACAATGGCACGACCAATGCAGCGGATCTGGCGATTCTGCTTGGTGCATGGGGGCCCTGCGCGTAGTGGAGCATGGAAACCCCGTTGATCGGGACCTGCAGAGCGAGTTGTTAGCCAGAACGTGGACCGTGATGAGCCCCGTTCCCGAGCAGCAGGGCGAGGTCGGTTGCGTCGACAGTGCAATCGATGTTGACCTCGCCGAGCATGCCGAGTTCGGCGTGGTGCCGTCGACGCCGTATCAGTTCCTATGGCTCGCCGCAGTGCCTTCCAAGGGCGACCGGATCGCGCGGCCTGTTCGCGAATCTCCGGAACACCAGGCTGGGCGGTTGAGAACGAACCGGGCGCGTAACGCCGAAAGAAAGGCGTTGATCTACTTCACGATTTCGTGACGTATTTGGCCGCCGATGGCGCATCTCCCTTGGGGCAGCGATCGACCGCTCCCGCGGTCCGTCCCCAATTCACCGAGTCCACCCATGCGCATCAGTCCGCTTTCCTCCGTCTTGACCGTCCTCGCCGTGACCGCCGCCTCGTCAGCTGACCTCCCTACCTACAAGGTCGAGGTTCTCGGATCCGACCTCCAAGGCTTTGGCATGAACGAACGCGGCGACGTCGTCGGCCGCAAGGTCCTCTCCGGCAACCAGGGCGTTGCGTTCCTTGCCAAGGCTGGCGGGGAGGTCGAGGTCCTGCCGTTCCCGGCCGAATGGACGGGCTCCGACGCCTACGCAATCAACGACAACGGTGTGATCGTCGGGGCGGTCAGTCAGATCGGAATCGCCACCATTGGCTCGCGAGCCGCGGCGTGGTACCCGACCCGAAGCGGCTACAAGTTCGCGTTGCTCGGGGCGCTGCCGACTCACACCTACAGCACGGCTCTTGGCGTCAACAACCTCGGCGACATCGTGGGCGGCTCGGGCGGCATCGGCCTCGGCATGTACAGCGCCTCCGCCCTCTTCACCGGCAGTTCGGTCGTCGAGCTACCTAACATTTCGCTCGCTGCGGACATCAACAACGGCCGCGTCGTCCTCGCCGGCAACACGCTGCTCGATCTCGACACCATGCAGTCGACCACCATCCCGCTTCCGCCTGGCAACTGGCAGGGAATGGTTGCGGGAGACATCAACAACGTGGGCGGCTTCTGCGGCTACGTCTCGGGCTTCTCCGGATGCAGCACGTTCCCGCTGATCTACATGCCGGACACGGGCTGGGACTTCGTCGGCGGATGCGCGACGACGACCGCGGCAACCTCGATCAACGACCAGGGCGACACGCTGACCTATGTCTACAACGGCGGGACCAACGCCGTCTTCTTCGACGCGGGTGTGGTCAACATTCCGTCGATGATCTCCCCCGATCAGGGACCTTGGCTCATCACGAGCCTCTCCATCATCAACAACAACCGGCAGATCCTGGCCTCAGGGAAGCTGCCTCCGCAGAACATCTCCCAGCTCATTCGCCTCACACCGATCGTGACCGGCGATCTGAACGGCGACCTGGCGGTCAACGCATCGGATCTGGCCATCTTCCTCGGCAAGTGGGGCTCCTTCGGCGGCGACGCGGACTTCAACGGCAACGGTATCGTTGACGCGGCAGACCTGAGCATTCTGCTTGGTGCGTGGAACAGCTAAGGCCAGATCGGGCGGCGCTCACGGGACGCTAGGGACCCCAACGTCCCTGCGAGCCATCAACCCGTCCATGCCCCCAGCAGAACCGCGAGGTCGCTCGCCGCTACCACGCCGTCGCCGTCGAGATCAGCGTCTGGGTCGTCTGTGCCCCAGCCGCCCAGGAGGAGCGCGAGATCCGTGGCGTCTACATCGCCGTCGCAGTCGATATCGCCAGAAGCGCATCCGGGTCGGTTCGGCTGCGTCTCATAGGCGCCGCGATCGATGATCGACGACCTTCCCTCGCCGCGGTTGGGTACGCTCAGGTCGTCGTAGAACCGGGGAAGCCCTGCAAAGTCGGTTGTCAGGGCTACGGTCCATGCTGCGTTGCTTCCGGAATCGATTGCGGGACTCGGGCCGAAGACTCGCAGGTCATCGTCCGGCGTGCCGGGCACGTCATCAGCCCCGTTGACATCCACCAGCAGCGGGTCGAACGCAAGGTTGGCCACTCCCCCGAAACCTCCCTGCACGATCGAGTACTGCACGTCGATGGCCGGATCGCCGGGCGACTGAATCTGGTTGCCGAAGTTCCCCCACAGGATGCAGTTCTTGACGGCACACGACGCTCCGTTCAGCTTGGCGAGTGCCCCGCCGAGGTTGATCGCCCCGGCCGCGTTGCCGGCGATCGTGCAGTTGAGGAGCTGCGTCGAACCGGTCGTGATCAGCACGCCGCCGCCCAGTCCCGTGTTGTTTGCCTTGTTGCCTGAGAAGATGCAGTTGACAACCGTGGAAGTCGACCCGCTGGCTGACATGTGCATTGCACCGCCGCCGGTTCCAGCGGACGTGTTGCCATAGAAAGCGCAATTGGACACCAGGGCGAACGACGCACTTGTCAGGCTCACGGCCCCACCGTTGCCGGTGGTGCTGTTCTTGATGAAGGTGCAACGGTCGATCGTCGGCTGGCTCAGGCCGTTCTTATGAATGGCTCCTCCGCCCACCGAGGAATTCGAGTCGAACGTACACCCAACGATGTCGGCGGCGACCGCTACGCCGTTGAGAGAGATCGCGCCGCCGAAGCCATTGACGCCTCCCGGCAACGCTTTGTTCGCGATGAACTGGCAATCGACGATGGTCGGATCGGAATTGCCGTTGACGGCAACCGCACCCCCATTCGGTGCCGAGTTGTCCTGAAACACACACTTCCTGAGCGTCGGGCGTGCAGTCGCCGCTCCACCGTTGACGAGCACGGCACCGCCGTTGAGAGACGCTGGCTTGCCGTTGCGTATCGTGAGACCCTCCACGATCGCAGCGTCTGTCTCGCCGGATTGGAAGAGGAACGCCCGATCGAGCGATTCGCAATCGATGATGCAGGCAGCGGGCCCGTTGGCTGAATGCAGGAAGAGGTTCTTGCCGCCGAAACTGAGGCCCCGATTGTCCGGGCCGAGATACGTGCCGTCGGCGACCAGGATCTCGTCACCGCTGGTAGCCGCCGCGATCGCCGCCTTCAGGTTCGGTTGATCTGCGGGCACATGAATAACGGCTGCCGAGGCGCTCGCGAGCGAGGTGAAGGCGCTGGCGAACGAAACGCGAAGCACGACGTGCCGCATGGGGTTTCTCCTGTTCGATCTCTCGTGACGGCGTCCGACGACTCTGCGCATACGCGAGCCGCATGCAGGCGGACGAATGGACCGGGCGAAGTGTATCGTCTGTATGTAGCGTCTCAGCGAGGGAGCGTGCGAACGGAGGTTGCATGGAGCGTGTGTGCTTTCTTCTCAGGGTCAAGGCCGACAGGCTCGCCGACTATCGCATTCGCCACAAGGAGGTCTGGCAGGAGATGCGTGAGGCGCTCTCTCGCCATGGCTGGACCAACTACTCCCTGTTCCTGGCAAGTGACGGATTGCTCGTCGGATACGTCGAGACGCCCGAGTTCTCAGCGGCTCTTGCCGGCATGCAGGCCGAAGAGGTCAATGCCCGCTGGCAGCGGGAGATGGCGCAGTACTTCGAGGGCCTCGAGTCAGGCGCGGCCGACACCTCTCTGCGGCCTTTGGAACTGGTTTTCCACCTCGACTGACGTTTGCTTTCAGTCGCTATTTCCCAAAGTTGATCGGAGAGGACCGTGGTCTGTAGCGCCTCAACGGGGTCACGGTCTCCATTCCGCACCTCACGAGCCTCCCCATGCCACGCCGCTGCCGCCTCATCGCATCCGCGCTCCTCGCTCTCACCACCGCCGCATCGGCCTCTGACAACCTCCTTGTCAATGCCGAGTTCGAAATCCCCGGCGCCTTTGGCCCGATCGTCGAGCACACCGGCTACACGTTCCTCGGCGAGTCCGCTGCCGACGAGTGGTACGTCTTCCACAACACCGAAGGCACCACCGTCACATCGCTCGAGCCATCGACCATCAATCCTGGCGGGATGATGATGCGGGTGAAGACCACCGGCACGAGTAACGGTATCGAGCAGGTCCTCGGCGCTTTTGATACTGGCCCAGCTTGCGTGAAAACTGGCGTGTGGGTCTATGTCGAGAGCGGTGCGATTCTCACCGGTGCGGGCAACGGTGGCCAGACCGCCGCCGACACGTTCCTCACGACCACAGGCGAGTGGGTGTTCGTCAGCGCCCAGAACACGCTCTGCCCAGTCAACCTCTTCATCATTTACGCGGCCAGCCCGGGCGGCGCGATCTTCTACGTGGACGGCGCGGTCGTCGAGAAGCTCGACTGCATTGGCCCACCCGGCGACTTCAACCAGGACGGCTTTGTGAATGCCGCCGACTTGTCGATCCTCCTCGGGTCGTGGGGCGTCTGTCGTGGCTGCGACGCCGACCTCAACCACGATGGCGTGGTGGCCGGTGCGGATCTGGCAATCCTGCTGGCCAACTGGGGTTGCTGATGAGCGAGCCGTTCGGCCCGCTTTGCTTAGCGCATTTGCGTCCCGCTCCCGTAACACAATCGAACAAGCCTCTCGCGGCCACGCCCTCGCCCTCCGATACTGCGCTCGGAGGAATCCATGGCACAAGCTCACCGCATCGCACTGGCTTCGTTCATCGTGCTCATCGGCTGCGGGTCAGATCGCGCGACGACCTCCGATGCCCAACCTGTCGACAGAACCGCATCGTCCACGTCGTTCGATCCGCTGAACGGTGACTATCCACAGATCATGTGGATGTGCAACGTATACGAGGTGCCAGCGGGAACCGAGATTGATTCCGACGGCCTGGTGAGCGCGTCGTCGAAGGCGAAGCCTAACGGCGTTGGGGTCGTCCTCGCGTCAAACGTCACGCGGGCGGTAGACTCGATTCGATCACTCCCCAACGCCAGGCACCTCGGTACGCCGGTCAGTTTCTCGCCTCCCGCGTCGACAACCAGGATCGAGCCGGAGACGCGCGACAAGGCGGGCTCATCGATCGGGGACCGCTCGATCGAGCTCAACGGCCTCCTGAAGGGCGATTTCGTCGGAACATCGGCGGAAATCGCGACCGCCAGCGGCGCGTTCCAGACCTCATGTCGATGTGGAGCCCGCGACGTGCCGAAGGGCGGAGCTCTCCTCTTCCTTTGCCCCGGCGCCAGCTCGAGTGACCCTTGGACGCTTCTCATGGTGCGTCCGACGGTCTTGCGCTCGACCCAGGACTTCCCGTTCCAGCGAGCAAGCTCCTTCTCGACGGCGAAATGACGGGAATCTTGGCGCAGGGTGATGGGGCCCTCCGCGTTTCCGATGGACCACAAAGCCACCGGAGACCTGATCATGCCCCCTCGCCGCTTCCTTTTCCCTTCGCTCGTTTGCGCTCTTGGACTTTCCGCTCTCGCCAATGCCGACGTTTGCCCTTGCCTTGGCGATCTGAATGGCGACGGTTTGGTTGACGCCGCCGACTTGGCGATCCTGTTGGGAGAATGGGGGCAGGATGGCCCGGTGGGCGATCTCAACTTCAACGCCTTGGTCAACGCCGAGGATCTCGCGATCCTGCTCGGCGCCTGGGGGCAATGCCCGTTCATCCCGGTGAACGATGCCTGCCTGACGCCGGTGACCGTGGCCGGTTTCGGCGTCGAGGTGCCATTCTGCACGATCAACGCGTCAACTTCGCTCAACCAGACCAGCGGTTGTGACATTCGCGGCAACCTGCAGGACGATGTCTTCTTCGTCTACACCGCCCAAGAGACCGGTCACTATCGGGCCAAGATCTTCGATGCGACCTTTGACGCCCGGGCCCTCGTTTACAGCGCTCCGACGCTTCAGAGCGTCTGCTTCGCGACCCAAGGCGGTGGCACGCTCCTGGGCTGCACACACCGCGTCATTCCCGCGTCCATGAACCCCAAGGGTGATGGGCGCTACGTTGAGTTCGATCTCACCGATGGCGAACAGCTTCTCGTTCGCGTCGGCTCTCCAACCGGGGCCGTCGGCTACGGCACGCTCGTCGTTGAACGTGTGAATCCAGGTTGGTCGCCCTGCGAGCCATCGGAGACCTGGTCGGCTGGCGGCGGCGGTTCGATCGAAATCGGCACGCTCGCCCTCGCCTATCCAAGCAACTACCCCTCAAGCTGCGTTGACCTGACCGACGTGCAGGATGAGTGGCACACGTTCGAGAGCGCCTGCTCGGAGAACTTCAACCTTCGCATTTCGACCTGCACCGGGTTCACCTTCTCCGACACGGTCCTGTCGGTCTACGTCGGCGCAAGCTGCGGCGAACTCTTCGAAGTCGCCTGCCTCGACGACAACTGCACCTTCGACGGCGAGACGCACCTCGAGGAGATCGTCCTGGAGAACTGCACGCCGAACACCAAGTACTACGTGCGGCTGAGTCACTTCCCGGGATCCGATCTGGGTCAGATCGGGTTCCAGTTCCAGGTTGAGACTATCTGCCCCTGATCCGCCGGCGGCCGTCACTCGCACGGCCCGAAGCCGCCCAGGAGGATCGCCAGGTCGGCGGCTCCGACGTTGCCGCTGCCATCGAAGTCTGAACGCAATTCGGTTGTGCCCCAGTCGCCAAGCAGAATCGCGAGATCGGAGGCGTTCGTCTGGCCGTCTCCGGTGATGTCGGTCAGGCAGGGCGGTGGCGCGAACTCGTAGCAGCCGATGTCAAGGTACGGCAACCATCCGCTGCCGACGTTCGGCGCACTGGGCACGTCGATGAACCGATCGTTGTGTTCGAGATCGTAGTAGTAGGCGTCATTCACCAAATTCGCGTTCCCGCTGTCAACGCAAGGCGACGTGACCATGAGATGCAGGTCGTCGTCCTCGTTCCCGAGCAGGCCATCCGCTCCGTCACGATCGATGAAGAGCGGGTTGGCGCTGAAGTTCCCGGTGCCGACGATCCCGGCGAGCGGGCCGCTCCAGCCTTCGGCGTCGCAGCGATCGAGCTGCACGGTGGATCCTCCGAGGGCAAGGACGTTGCCGCCCACCGGCGCTCCATTGAACGGCACATTGCCCCAGATGATTGAGTTCGAGACGAGAATCGAACTTGGCATTCCGCCGGTCGCCACGATGGTCGGGAAGAGGAGCGGCTGTCCAGGTTGGGCACGCCCGTTCGCGAACGTGCAGTTGCGGGCGTCGATCTCGGCGCCGTTGCGGGCGAAGAGCGAGTTGTGGTTGCCCGTGAACAGGCAGTTGGAGATGTCGGTCGTCTGGTAGTTCGACGGTTGCGTGTTGTTGGCGTAGATGGCGCCGCCGCCGTCGCCGGCCGCGGAGCAGTCGATGAACGAGCAGCGGTCCATCCAGACGTTGGAGTCCTGCGAGAAGATCGCTCCGCCGCCCCCTGCAACGATGCAATGGACGAAGCGGCAATCCTGCAACTCGGGAATGGTGTTGCGGCAGTAGATGCCGCCGCCTGACGCAGCCCCGAAAACGCCGCCGTTGTTGACGAAGTCGCACTTCCACAGCGACGGGAACGCGCCGCCGGCCCGCTCGTTGCCGTAGGCGCCCAGATAGAGACCCGCTCCGAGGCCACCACCATTGTTCTTGAAGAGGCACTGGGTGTAGTGCGTGTCGCTGGTTGCGTCGGAGTAAACGCCACCGCCGGCGAGCTGGGCGATGTTGTCAATGAAAACGCAGTCGTACGCGGTGCACTGGCTGCCGTTGATGATGTGGACCCCCGCCCCCTTCGGCGCACGACCGTCCCGGATGGTGCAGCGTTCCAAGTGCGGTGACCCGCCGTTCACCACCACCCCGCGCCGCGGCGAAGCGAGCGCGTTGGCGGGCGTTCCGTTCAGGCAGACGTCAATCGTCAGTCCGATCAGAAGAGTGCTGGTGTTGCCGTTGGTCAGCGTGACGACGGCCTCCAGCTCGGGCTGTCCTGCGGGTCCACCCGGCAGGTCGCCGCTGAGTGTTGCGATGTTGACGGCGGGATTCGCCTGAAGGTCGTCGACCTCACCGCCGGCAAATCCGCCGATGATCATCACGTTCGGTCCAATGTTGAAGGTGGTCGTCGATGGCGACCCCGCCGGGCCCGGGTAGTACGTTCCGTCCGCAACCCAGATCACCTGGGCGCCCGCGGCGATCGCCGACTTGAGCCCGAGCTCGCCACGAAACGCATTCGTCCACGACGTGCCGTTGTTCAGGCCCGAGGAGAGGTTGGCGTCAACGTAGGTAACCAGACCGGAGCTGCCGGCGACGGCGATGGAGAGAATGAGGTTCGCGGTGAGCATGGCGAGGGTGAAAGCGCGGTTCGCCGGCGATTCACCCGATGGCGTGACAATCTCGTGCGACGGGTGCCCATTTTGTACGCTTCACGCCGCCGTACCTCGCTGTTAGGAGATCCCATGTTTCGAAACGCGAAGCTCGGCTCGATTGCACTTGTGCTCGCAATGACAAGCGTGGCCGCGGGCTGCCCGGCCCAGGCGCCGTCCGGATCGCCTGCACCCTCCGCAAGCGTGACGTTTCGCTCGCTCCTTCAGGAGATGACGGATCCCACCGCGGTCGCGAAACTGCCGGATCCGGCCTACCGGCAGATGCAAGCCAGCAGCTACAACCGGGCGTCGACGAAGCGCGGCGAACCCGGCTGGTTCGCCGATTCCGACGGCGAGGGTTTCCTCCGCATCGACGATCGGAACGGGAAGCGCGAATGGGTCGCGATGGAGTTCAACGGACCCGGCTGCCTCACGCGAATGTGGGCGCCCTATTTCTACCGCGACTTCAACACCCACGACATTCCGGTGGTGCGGATCTATCTCGACGGAAGCGAGACACCGACCATCGAGGAGCGCTGGATCCCGTTCCTCACCAACATCCCGAATGAGCGCCGCAGCTTCGTGGTGCCGGCGCCCTTTGCTTCACTCACCGCCCGCGCCGGCGACGTCTACCTCCCGATTCCGTTCGCACGCTCCTGCCGCGTGACGTTCGATCGCGAACCGTTCTATTTCATCATCAATTGGCGGGCGTACGTCCACGATGTAGCTGTCGAGTCGTTTCGCCCCCAGCTCATGGCCGAGGCGGCCGATGCCATCGAACGCGCGGCGGCGGGCCTGGCCGTCAAGCCAGCACAAGCGAGGCATCCCGATGCGCCCATCTCCTACATCGATCCCGGGTCGACTTCGTCCACCGCCATCAAGGCGGCGGGTGGCTTCGTGCGCTCGTTTGAATTGCATCTGGATCCGAGGGAGATCGCCATCAAGCCGGCGCTCTTGCGGCAACTCATCCTGCACGTGAACTGCGATGGAAAGTCGACGGTGCGCTGCCCGGTCGGCGACTTCTTCGGCTCACCGAACGCGATCAATCCGTTCGAGACGATGCATCGCTCGGTCCGGTCCGACGGGACATTCACCTGCCGTTGGCCCATGCCGTTTCAACAACGAATCGCGATCACGTTGGAGAACCTCTCGGACGAGCGGGTGTGGTACGCGCTCGACCACGATCTCGATGTGGCGCCCTGGGACGCGCGCTCGATGTACTTCCATGCGACGTGGAGGCCGGACCGAATCGAACGCGGCGATCGCTTTGTCGACCTCAATCTGCTGGATGTCCGTGGTACCGGCGTTTTGGTGGGCGACCAACTCACGGCGCTCAACCCGACCGATGGTTGGTGGGGTGAAGGCGATGAGAAGATCTACGTCGATGGAAGTTACGAACGAGGCTTTCCCGATCACTTCGGCACCGGCACCGAGGACTACTACGGTTGGGCCGGCGGCGTGAATCCGACCTGGGCTGATGTCTTCAGCCATCCGTTTCTCGCCAACATCGCGGTCGGCTCGCACGCCGGGCCAGGAGCGGTCGGAGGAACGACGCGCGGATTCAACATCTGTGCCCGGCACCGGTCCCTTGACGCGATCCCCTTTCGCGAGCGGCTCGTCTTCGACATGGAAGCCTCGCCCGGAGTTGACCAGCGTCGCCCCGAAGATCGCCTCGGATATTCGACGATCGCGTTCTGGTACGCGAGGCCGGGGGCAACGGCACATCAGGACGACGCGCCGAAGGCCGCCAGTCGACCCATCATGAGCCTGGATGATGTCAGACCAACGCAGGCCGGCGCGGCTGGCCGCTGAGCGTCAGATCGAAGGGAACCGCTTTGGCGACGCGTTGCGAGCCTAGTTCGGGCACGCGCCCCACGCCCCGAGCAGAATGGCCAGGTCCTCGGCCCCGACCACGCCGTCGCCAGTGAGGTCGGCGCTGCCGCGACCTCCCCAGGCGCCCAGCAGGACGGCAAGGTCGTCGGCGCCGACGGTTCCGTCATCGTTGAGATCAGCCGGGCACTCGATCGGGAAGTGGACGATCCAACCGCCCGCAGGGTTGCCGGGGCCCGTCCCCCAGCCGACGATCGTCCGGCCGTCGGGCGAGATGTCCATTGCGGTGCCAAGCGACGTGTACGGCGCGGTGCTGCCGCCGAGTGACTGGATATGGGTCACCAGGTCGAGAGGCGCTCCGTTGTTGAACCAGATGATGGCCTTGCGTCCGATCGGGATGCCGCCGCTTGAGCCGACGCAAACCGTACCGTCGTCAGTCACGCCACCCACGAGTGCATCTTGGGTTCCGAACTGGGCGAGATTCTGGAGTGCGTACATCGTGTCGGTGTTGTCGTCGAAGTGCCAGCCGGGTCCGGCGGGGGCGTTGAAGACGTTGTAGCCGACGATGTGCTGGCCGTTGTCGCTGATGCCCAACGCTTCGCCCACGACGTAGGAGCTTGCGCCCGAGACGTAGTTGGGCATGTAGCTCTCGACGCCATCGATCCACCGGGCGCCGCGGCGCTGGCCGGTCGCCGTGTCCTGCCAGCCGACGATGATCGTGCCGTCGGCATTGACGCCGTTAGCGCGGGAGGACCGGGTGGCGACCAGCGAACCCAAGTCGACGGAGCCGTTGACCGAATCCCATCGGAACGCGTGGGCCTTGCAGCCGGTGATCCAGCCCAGGCCCACCACCACGGAGCCATCACTGTTGGTGTCGTAACCGTTGAGGAGGAACGCATCGCACGAGACGAACCCGGTCGTCGGAAGGAGCGACCACGTGGATCCGCCTTCCCAGAAGGCGGCGTTCATCTTGCCCGCGCCGTTTGGTGCGTCGGAGACGATGTGCAGGCCGTCCCCAGAAACGCTCACGAGCGGTAGCCCGGCATGAATGCCGGAAAGGACTTCATATCCGCCGGCCTTGGTCCATCGGAAGGCGTTCGCTCCCGCCAGTCCGACGACGACGGATCCGTCGTCGGATGTCTTGTAGGCCTTGCTTCCCGCCGGCAGGAACGTGACGACCGGAGGAGCAGCGAGGACGGATGTGTGCAGGGCGGTTGCAGCGGCAAGAGCACAGAGCGGCATGGAGATCCAGTGTTTCGAGTGGTTTGATTGGCCACAGCCTCAGGCTCCGGATGGCCAATTCACATGAACATATCGCGGCCACCGTTTTCTCCAAAGAAAAACGCCAGCCTTGAGGTAGCCTCCCTATCTCAAGCCATGAGCGGTCGGAACGGCGAGATACTCTCTGGGAATGGGTGCTGAAGCGATGGATTGGCCCAAGCCAAAGCCGAGAGGGTGGCGCGGCTTCCTCGAACGCGAGGGGAAGAGCAAGCGACTCCAGAGGGAGCGCTCGGTCACGGACGACAGCGGGCGGCTAGTCCCGATAGGGCAGTTCAACCTGCGGGACCTTCCCGACCTGTTTGGCCCAGCAGCGGCCGAGCCGTTGTCCCGCCTTCTGAGCCAGGTCAAGCGGGATTCGATCACGTTGCTGGGGTTTATTGCTGCGCTCTCGGCATTCAGCGTCGTTCCCATAGGGGGCATGCTGCTGGCGTTCGGCCTGATCACGCTCTTCGACGGCTGGGTGCCGCGCGACCCACAGAGAATCGGATGGGAAGGACAGCCGAGCGACTTTCAGTGGTGGGGTGGCCTGCTTCTTTTCGGCTTGACCATGGGTCCCATGATTCTGGCGGCATTCCTCTTGGACAGGTCGAGTAGGCGGTCACGCGTCCGCCGTGCCGACGCGTGGACCCGCTGCCTTCTCTCCGTCCGCCGTTGCCCCTCCTGCGGGAGTCGCCTTGCCTGCGATAGCCCGCGCCGCCCCGACACCCTCACCACCTGTCCATGCGGCGCGGCGTGGCAGCGCGAGCGCGTGGGAACAATCGACATCGGGTCGTCGTCGACCGGGCTGTATGAGATGGCCTCACTCGTTCGGAGCGTCGCGACCGGGGTGCGTCCGGGCGTCGGGGAAGCGGTGGCAGACGGCCGCGGCGTGCAAAGGAAGGGCATTCGGCCGAATCTCATGGCTCCACCCGCGCGGAGGGAAACCCGCCGCATTCTCGCGGAGATTCCGGCGTGGACGGCGATCGCTGTCCTTCTCGGCGCGTTTGGCGTCCCCATCGGCAGCGCCTTGGTGGCCCTGATCCTGGACCAGAAACCCAGAATGGGGGCCGACGCCGCTCCCATCGCCCTGCCGCTTCTGGCTGTAGCGGCCTTCGCGTTTGTGCGAGGTGTGCGCCGGGCCAATCGCTTGCGGATCAGGTTGCGGGGGTGTCCAGTCTGCGGCTGGCGTCTGAAACGCGTTCGGCCTTCAAGCGGCAAGGACAGCCTGGGTTGCCCATGCTGCGGCGGCGTGTGGGACATCCCTCAACGGCCGCCGAGGAATCGGAGCAGGAGACTTACGCCTCGGCGAGCCCTTCGCGAATGGCAAAGCGGGTGAGCTCCGCCCGGGAGTCGAGTCCCAGCTTCTTCAGGATGCGATCTTGGTGCCCATCGATCGTTTTCACGCTGCGGGCCAGTTCCACCGCGATCTCCTGTCGCGAGCGGCCCTTACCGATGAGGCGCAAGACCTCGACCTCTCGCGAGGAGAGGGACTCCAACTGCGTGACTGGCTTGATAGACGAGGCTGCGGATCGCCGCGACGGCCCAAATCCGAACGCCAACAGCGACGAGGGACCACAGGAAGTGCATCGCTGTCGTACCTTTGGCCCCATCACGAACGTCGCCCGTTGGCTTTCGGCAACCGTCTTGATGCCGCTGACGATGTCGTCGAGCTCATCGCCTTTCGCGAAGTACCCCCATGCGCCCGCCTTGTAGGCCGCGGCGAGGTAACTGTCACGCACATGGGCGCTGAGGAAGAGGAAGCGCGTTGCGGGGTGGGCCTGTCGAAGCCGATCTGCCGCCTCAAAGACGTCGGGGCCAGGCATCTCGATGTCGAGGACGATCACGTCCGGTCGGAGTCGTTCCACGTGTTCGATGAGGTCGGCAGCGCTGGCCAATCGCCCGATGAGTTGGATACCCCCGTCGAGATGGAACTGGGCGCGGAGGCCTTCGACAAGGACGGCATGATCATCAACGCAGAGCACCCGCACCGGTGGCCGCGGTGTCCCGTCCTGGAGCGGCCCTGCCGCGCCGCGGCGTCGTGCCAAACGGGATGTTCCTTCGGGGTCCGAGCCAGAGTGTGCAAAGAACGGCCTCACGTGGAGCTCCTTATGGCCCGGCGACAACCCGAGTGAGCCCGGCGCGAATCGCATCGAGGTCGTCGGGAGAGTTGATCTCGATGGGTTCGAGCAGATGCCACGAGGCATCGGTCGGGAGGGAGGGATCGGTCAATCGGACAAGCGCGCCGCTGGGTGACTTCCGACGCCAGGCGCTGGCGGCTGCGAGCGGGACGTGTTCGTCAATGATCCAGATCGAGGATCGCCCCGGAGCTTCCTTCATCTCGGTCGGCACGCCCCGATCGCTGAGAAGTTGGGCGATGAGGGAGCCGGTTCGACTGTCCCGAACGGAAATGACGGCGTTGGCTTGTTGCCTGGTCGCCTTCTTCCTCTTGACGATCGGAATCGCGGGGATCACCAGCGTGATGGCGGTGCCAACGCCAAGGCTCGATTCGATGTCCACTCGACCGCCGACCTCATCCATGACGCGCCGAACAAGAGCCAGGCCGAGGCCGGAGCCCACGCCGAGTGGTTTGGTGGTGAAGAAGAGATCGGTGGCCTGTCGCTTGACCTCATCGGTCATGCCCGAGCCGTTGTCCCGTACGGCGAGCCTGATCCATGTGCCAGTGTCATCCGTCGTGGTGGTCGCCTCAACACGAATGATCCCCCGTCCGTCCTGGCCATGGTCCGGAGTGATGGCCTGCCCGGCGTTCACGACCAGATTCAGGACGGCCTGGGTCAACGCATGCGGAGCAAGTCGGGCTTGCGGCAAACTCGTCGCAAAGGCCCCGACGAGCTTGGCGTGGCGCGGAAGCGCGTTACCCAGCAGGATGCGGGTCTGGGACCACCATCCGCGCAGGTTCGTCGAGCGACCGCCCTCGACGCTCTCGCCTCGTTCATCGGTTTGCACCATCAGGTAATGCAATCCATCGGCGAGGTGCTGAAGGTACGCAACGCTTCGTTGAATCTCCTGGACATGCCGTCGTGCAGACTTGGTGAGTTCGCCCTCGCGTCCGGCCGACGCAAGGGCGTTGAGTCGAGCCCGCAACGGCAGCAGGACATTGTTGAGATCGTGGCCCAATCCCGCGGCAAGCGTCCCGATCGATGCCATGCGATCGGATTGCCGGGCCGCAGCTTCGGCTCGCCGCCGATCGGTGAGGTCGCGCACGACCCCGGTGAGGGTGTCCAAACGTGGCACGTGACTGGACGTCACTTCGGCCGGGAACATGCTGCCGTCCTTGCGGACAGCGACCACTTCGCGCGTCGTGCCGATGAAGCGTTCTTCGCCGCTGCGCTGGTTCTTCTCCAGATAATCGTCATGTTCAGTCCGAAACTCGGGGGGCATGAAGATGCTGATGTTGCGGCCGAGGAGCTCCTCCGGTCGGTACCCGAACATGCGCTCGGCGGCGAGATTCAGCGACTGAATGGTGCCGACACGATCGGCGGTGATGATCGCGTCGCCGGAAGCGTCAAGAATTGCCTGCAACAGGTCGTGGCTATTGCGCAGGTCGTGTTGGGCCTGAATGCGCTCCGTGACGTCCTCGGCCGCGATGAAGATGCCGCCGATCGTGCCGCGATCGGAGTACCACGGACAGACCTCCCAGCGGAGGAACTGCACCGTGCCGTCGCTCCGAACGAAGCGATCTTCCGAGGCGCGAATCGTCTCGCCACGCAAAGCCCGTCGATGAACTGTTTTCCATTCCTCCGTGATCTCTGGAAAGAGGTCGTAGTGGCAACGACCAAAGAGGTCTTTGCCCTCGAGCCCGTAGACCTGCATCCAGCGATCGCTCGCTGCGAGATATCGCATCTGGGTGTCGAACAGGGCCAGCTCCGCCGGGACATGAGCCACAATCCGGCGGGTCGTCAGATCGCTCTCAGAGGGTGTTGCACTCACGTCGTTGGCCTCATGGGGGCGTGGAGGAAAACAACGTCGTGGGAACGGCATGGCACGTTGGCCAGCGTACGCCTCGTCCGTCACTGGTCCCTGCGAAGGAGTCCCCAATGTAGATCAGCGAACAGTAGTCGGCGATAGCGAAGAACAAGGAAACTTGCTCGTGCACGCCGAGGCGATTCGATGCGATATCCCTTGTGGGAGATGAGCGTTCGCTCATCGCAACTGCCCGGAGACTCTCAGGTGCGTCAGGAGCGCCATCGTGAACAGAAGCATGCGAATCGACATCAGCGAAAAGCTGAGAACTCTGGCCCGAAACACCGCTTCGACCCACCGGGGCGACTTGCAAGGTCAGGTGAACCGGCTCCTCTCTGAGATCGGATCGAGCACGCGATCGGCCCGGTCGAAGCACCCGGCGACGCCTGTCTCCCGCAAGCCTCTGCACGGACGGGGTCCCGAGTTCTGGGCCGAGTGAGACCTCGCTGGCAACTGATGGCAGACAGCGAGGGCACGACTCAAACGGGTCCGCTCGCCTTGAATGGCGTCGGCCTGCTGTAAGCCCGTGTGCCGAGAGCTCTCTCCAAAGCCGCTAGGGCGGCGAGCATCTGTCCGCGGTGCGCGGAGAGGTCGCGAAGGATGAGGACCGGCCGATCCGGCGCGGCGATTCGAAGGTCATGGGTGCGGCCGGTCGGCTGCCGTCCTCGCGTCGGTGAACGCAGCCGACTGCGGCAGTCCAGCACGATCGGCTCCGAGGTATCGAGCGGTATCGAAAGCAGCGGCTTGCGGTTGCACCGCAGCTCATGGTGGGTCACGACCAGTTCGGTCGGCACAGCCGTCACGTAGCTTCTCCACACCAGCGTCACGGCGAGAGGCAAGACCAACCAAAGCGGAAGGTCGAGCACGCCAAACCATCCCAGGCAAATGAACACCCCGCTGAGGGCTGCGGCCATGAGCGCCGAGAAGAGCGGTGTGAAGCGTCGCGGCAGGAGGATCCTCACGCCATCGCCAGAAGCGACGACGCGAACCGATGCGGCCTGCGATAGGGCGGCATCGCGCCAACACGCGTCGAGCTCCGAGCGTTCGTCCATGGTGAAGTCGTCTAGCTCATCCGGAAGGCGATGCAGCCGTTCGAAGGAGAGCTCGGCGGCTTCCGCTTCCTTCAGGGTCGTGAAGCGCAACGGCGCGGGCACCCAGCCCCGTCCGCGCAGGCGAACCGTGAGGGCGAACTTGCCCGTTCCCGCCACCAGGAGCGATCGGTAGGGTGTGAGGGTGACAGCCCACTGCTCCACGTCGCCAGCCGAGACTTCAAGCACACGTTGCCGCGGCCAGATTCCGTCCTCGATGCGGAGTCGCCTCCCATCGAGTGTGACCGACTGTCGTGACAGGACGCAGCAGAGAGCGAGGGCAAGCAGCGGAAGCGTGATCGCCGCACAGAGGACGACCGTGCGAAACGCAGGGTTGGCGAAGGCAAAGGATCGCTCGGCGGGCGGCAGGTGGATGAGTTGGAGGACGAGCCACGCAGCGAGCAACCCAGGAATGAACGCATAGGCCAGGCAGGCAAGAGCTTCGCGCAGGCAGCGCCGCTCAAAGAAGGCCCTCTCCGGTTCGGTGGTTTCGGATGCCATCATTTCACGGACTTCTGGCGAGGCGCACGACCGTTGGCGATCGAGAATCAGGCTGGCGGGGCGGGTTTGCGGTCAATGAAGACCACGCGCCAGTCGAGCAGCTCGTTGATCATCGCGCTGGCGGTTCTGGACGCAATATCCGAGACACTGGCCCGAGTGAGTGGCGGGGCTTTATCTTTCTGAAGACCATCCGCTTTAGCCTTGATGCTGGCCAGATGCGATGCCATCGCCTTGGATCGGCGAGCGACGCGACGGAACTCACCTTGGTTGACGATGCCTTCCAAGGCGGCCCCGATCGCCGGAAATGCTGCGGTCACAAAGCTGAACGTGTGCAGGACCCCCGGTGAGAACCACTCCAGGTGGAGGTGATGGACGATGACGTGAAACAGGCAGGCGACCAAGCACAGCGAAATCAGAAAGAGCCCGATCGCGTGAATCCGATGCTCGAGCATGTGGCAGCGGCGAACGGACGCTTGATGGAAGGAGATCTGATCTGCAAGCACTTTCGTGACGTCGCCATACGCCTCTTCGAGATAGGCCTGGTCCACGCGGGCGATCGGCAGCCCGATGGCCCGTTCGTACGCTCGCACGTACCACGCGATCCATGAAGCGCCGGGGTGGCCGTAGTCATCGAGGTGGGCGGGCGGACCCGGAAAAAGCTTCTCGCCGCCGAAGGGCATCATGAGCCGTTGGTGACGGAAGAACTCCGCCATGAGGCGATACTCGAGCCAGCGGGGATGCCAGAGCCATCGCTTGTTAAAGATATAGATGGTCAGGATGGTGAGGAGCGTGACGATCTCTGCCCAACCGGCGGCGAGCGTTCCGGGATGGTTGTGGTCATTCACCCAGCCGGTGGCCAGCGGCAGGACGGCGAGGATCACGGCGATGGAGGCCAGCAGGTACATCGCCACGAAGGCGCTGCGGTTGGCATCCGCGCAGCGAACGGCAAGACCGTCGGCCCAGGCATATGGGGCACGGAGCCGGTCGATGAGCTTCCCTAACGGACTGGGCGAATCGGTGGGCCACTCCTTGATCGCCCCCTGTTCGAAGTCCCTGCTCAGGATGGAGAAGGGGATGCGGACGAGGTTCTTCAGGTGGGCCCACGTCTCCCGCGACGGGGCGAGCGGAACCGTGAGACAGCCTCGAAACAGCAGCCAGAAGATCGCGAAGCGGAAGCGACGGCGTCGCTCGCGGTAGTACGTGAAAATGTTCAGCTTGTCGTGATCGTCGGTCTTGCCGTGACCCTTTGCCTGACGCGTGCCGTCGCCCTGGTGTTCTGCCCCTTCGGAGTGGTCAGACTTCTCCGCCTCGCCGGGCGGCAAGCGAAGTATGGAGGCAACGACCTCCATGAGCGAGTTGACCGATCCCGATGCGGGCTTCGGCTGACCCTCCGGTAACGATGTACCCGGCTTGGTGATCGTCCAGGCCATCGGGTTTGCCGGGTCAATCTGAAGAACCGGTACGCCGAGGCGCCGGGCTTCGTCCACGCCGCTCTCAGTACCGCCCCGCTTGCCAAGTCGCTTCTGGTCCCACACGACGATAAGCAGATCCGACTGCTGGACCACCACGCGCGTGCAGGCGAGGTAGGCATCATCTGTGGCGGCCTGGTCGGCGTGTGAGCCGTCAAGTTCGAACAGTGGTACGTCGCCGTCGCGCGAACCCTGGGAGAGCAAAACATCGAACGACGGCTCGGCGCGAATCGCCGCGGCGACCTCGGCTCTGGTTGATGTGTCGATGAGGTCGTCGTTCGATTCGAAGGTCTTCTCGTAGTCAGCCCGTGCGAAGGGAATCGGACAGCAGAGTTCGTACTTCAGGGCGAGGGCCCGCTCGGCCACGAGCCGATCGGCGCCGCGGGCCAGCGGCGAGACCAGACGTACCACCGCCCGTCCCTCGTAGAGACGGT